>NZ_CBDIHQ010000015.1:0-375089 GCF_965279295.1 Aquabacter sp.
CGCCGGACGGCCATGTCTCGGTGCGCGCCACCTGGAAGCCGCTGGTGACGCTGATCTGGCTCGGCGCCTTGGTGATGGCAGTCGGCGGCACGCTGTCGCTTGCCGACCGCCGCCTGCGCGTCGGCGCCCCCAAGCCCGCCCGCAAGCGCGCACCCGCAGCGGTGCCGGCGGAATGAAATCGGCACGCGCCCTTTTTCCCGCCCTTCTCGCGGCCTGTCTGCTCGTGACGGCGTTGCCCGTCTTTGCGGTGCAGCCGGACGAGGTGCTGCCTGATGTGGCGCTGGAGGCGCGGGCGCGGGTGCTGTCGCAGGAACTGCGCTGCATGGTGTGCCAGAACCAGTCGATCGACGATAGCGACGCCCCGCTGGCCCGCGATCTGCGCATCCTGGTGCGCGACCGACTGAAGGCGGGCGATAGCGACACCCAGGTGCTGGATTTCCTAGTTGCGCGCTATGGCGAGTTCGTGCTGATGCGCCCGGTGTTTTCCTGGCGCAATGCCCTGCTCTGGGGCGCGCCGGTTCTGGTGCTGATCCTGGGCGGCGTGCTCGCCTGGATGGGGGTGCGGCGGCGCAGGGACGTCGTGGCGCTCGAACCGCTGACGAAGCTGGAGGAGGCGCGGGTCGCCGCGCTCCTCTCCGGCAAGCCGCGGGAAGATTAAAACCAAGTTGGGGGGCAAGGCCTGATGAAACGGACGGTTGGAATCGGATTGTGCTGCGGCGTGGCGGGTTTTCTGGCCTCCACCGTTGCCTGGGCTCAGACCGACATGGACAAGTGCGTCGCCTGGGGCGCATCGCCGGGCACGCAAGCCTATTTCAACTGCCTCGCCGCCTTGGACGCCCAGCGCAATGGTCCCGCGCCCGCAGCCCAGGCGCCGGTCAAGCCGCCCCCGAACGTGGCGGACGGTCTCGCCAGCCAATTGTGCATCGAACGGGCCAAGGCGAGCCCCCCTTACCCCATCGAGCGGCTGGCGACGAACAACGTATCGGGCAGCGATCCGAAATCCGTCAGCCTGTCCTTCAAGATTCAGAAGCCGGGAAGCGCGCTGGCCTTCTGGAATGTCACCTGCATCTTCCGCGAGGGGCGGATGGTCGACTTCAAGGCGTCCTGACGCCCTGTATCTGCATCCGACGCGATGCCTCATCCGCGAGGGGGGCTGTGTTGGGGCGGGGCGGTCGATTTGCGCGGAATCAAGGTGGGCATGGCCATGCGGAATCGCGAATTTTCGGTGGTCGCCCCCTGCATCAGCAGGTCGAGAGCGGCGGCGGCGATCTGATCGAACGGCACCCGCACGGTGGTGAGAGCGATCGGCAGGCGGCTGACGATCGGAATGTCATTATAGCCCACCAGCGAGACGTCCGACGGCACCCGCAGTCCCATGCGCGTCAGCGCCGAAAGCGCTCCGATGGCGGTGTTGTCGTTGACCGCGAAGATGGCTGTGGGCGGCGCGGCGAGTTGCATCAGCCGTTCCGCGGCATCCGCCCCGGAATCGATGCCGAAGGTGGATTCGACCACCAGTTCCGCATCGGTGGCGCCGGTGCTTTCAGCCAGCGCCTTTCGGTAGCCCTCCAGCCGTGTCCGGCTGCTGGAGGCATAGCTGGGGCCGGCAATGATGCCGATGCGGCGATGCCCAAGATCGAGCAGATGGCGCGTGGCGAGATAGCCGCCAAGCGCGTCATCTCCCACTGAGGACAGGCTCTTTCCGTCGCTGCGCAGCGCCAGCACGAACGGCACGCCCCGATCGGTGAGTTCCTGAGCGAAATCGTCCCCGTCGCGCGCGGTGCAAAGGACCAGGCCGTCCACCCCCCTTTGCAGCAGCGTCTTGGCGGCGATGCGGTCGGCCCTTGGCTCATCGTCAGTCGTGGCAACGATGGCAAAGCGACCTGAGCAGGCACAAGCGCGGGCCAGTGCTTCATAGAGCATGGCCATCACGGTGTCGGTGAGGCGCGGGACAATGACGCCGATCGTGTTGGTCTGTCCCCGCCGCAGGCTTGCTGCCGAGACGTCGCGGACATAGCCCAGGTTGACGGCAACCTGCCGGACGCGCCGCGCGGTTTCGTTCTCGGAGCGCGGAAGGCGCTCATCAAGAATCCGCGACACGGTGGATTTGGAAACCCCTGCTGCTGCGGCAACATCGTGAATCGTAATGCGCCCTTGCCGCTCGGGTGTCTCGTCATCCTTCAACACGCTTTGCTCTCTCTAATTCCCGCCTCTCACACTTAAACGGTTGACAGAGGGAATGCACAAGGACAATTATGGGAACGTTCCCGCTAACGATCCATATCAAGGATCACTGGAGGCGGGGCCGGCCACCAACGGCCGGACCGATCCCAAGGAAGGAAGAGACATGGCCATCGACTGGAAGGGACTGAATCCCGCCCCCGTTACGCTGTTCAAGGACAACGGCGACGTTGATTTCACCGGCAATGCGCGGCTCGCCAAATGGCTTGCGGCGATCCCCGGCGTGAAGAGCCTGGTCATCCTGGGCCATGCGGGTGAGGGCACGTTCCTGACCCATGACGAGCAGCTTGAACTCATCCGCGTCTACAAGGACGCAACGCCCCTGCCGGTGGTTGCCGGCATCACGGGCGAGGGCACGCGGGTGGCCGAGATCGAAGCACGGGAGAAGATCGATGCCGGCGCGAGCGCCGCGCTGGTCTATCCGAACCACGGCTGGCTTCGCTTCGGCTATCAGAAGGGCGCCCCGCAGGATCGCTACAAGGCGGTCGCACAGTCCGGCCTCGAGTGCATCCTGTTCCAGTATCCGGCTGTGACCAAGGCGAACTACGACCTCGCCACCCAGCTCGATATCGCCGCGATCCCTGGCGTCACCGCCACCAAGAACGGCGTGCGCGACATGAAGCGCTGGTATGACGAAATTCCCGCTCTCAAGAACGCCTTCCCGAACCTCGCGATCATGTCCTGCCACGACGAGTGGCTGCTGCCCACCATGTTCGATGTGGACGGCCTGCTGGTTGGCTATGGCAACATGGCGCCCGAGCTTCTGATCGAGTTCCTCAAGGCAGGCAAGGCGCAGGACTATACGCTCGCCCGCAAGTATCATGACCAATTGCTGCCCCTGACACGCGCCGTCTATCATCGCGGCTCGCACATGGAGGGCACCGTTGCTCTCAAGCACGCCCTGCGCGCCCGTGGCCTCATCGACAACGTCAACATCCGCGAGCCGCTGAAGCCGCTTGGTGATGCCGCCGACGTGGAAATTCGCGCCGCCGTGAAGGCGTCGGGCCTTTTGGGCCTCGCCGAGTCGCTCGCGGCCTGATCGGATACCAATAATCTTTCCGTTCAGGCGGCGATGCCGTCTGAACGGATCGGTGTGGACATTTCAAATTCGCCGGCCGCTGAAACGGTCCGGCATCGGCGCGGACACACAGGTCAGCGCACAGATGATGATGCAATAACAAAATGAACCGCCATCCGGAAGAATTCGGGGCGAATGGAGGAAGCGATGTTCAAGCGGCGAGATTTGCTGATCTCTTCGGCATTGTTTATTGGCGCGGCCTTTGCCCCATCTGCGCTGTGGGCTGGCCCGAACGACTATCCCAACCGCCCCATCAAACTTGTGGTGCCGTTCGCGCCCGGTGGCGGCGTCGATGTCTTCGCCCGGCTGATTGGGCAGAAGCTGAGGGATCTCAAGGGCTATACGATCGTCGTGGACAACCGCAGCGGTGCCAATGGGACGCTCGGGGGCAATGCGGTCAAAAAGTCCGATCCGGACGGATATAGCATCCTGTTCTCGGCGGGGACGCAGGTGATGGCCGCCCGCATGATGAAGAGCGCGCCCTATGATCCCATCGCAGATTTCACGCCGATTGTCCGGGCCGGTGAAGCGCCCATGATGCTGGTGATGTCGCCGAAACGGCCGCAAACCACGATCACCGAGATCATCGCCAGTGCCCGCAAGAAGCCGGAGGACTGGAACTTCGCGGCCTCCGCGATGGGCTCTCCGGGACACCTCGCAACGCTTGAGTTCAACCGGCTCGCGAAACTCGATCTCGATGTCATTCCCTATCGCGGAACAGCGCCGGGCTTGACCGACGTGGCCGGTGGGAATGTGCAGCTCATGATCGATCCCGTGCTCGCTCTGCTTCCCTACGTTCAGTCCGGGAATGTCAAAGGCATCGCGCTCACCACACAGAAGCGCAGCAGTCTCGCGCCCGACGTGCCGACCGCCGCCGAAAGCGGAATGCCCGGCCTCGACATGTCCTCGTGGTATGGGGTCTGGGGACCACCCAACATGCCGCCTGCGTTGGTAAAGACGCTGAATGCGGACATCAACGAGGCGGTGCGGGCGCTGGCGGAAAGTGGTCAACTGGCAAAGATCGGTATCGAGCCCGTGACCGAAACTCCCGAGCAGTTCGACGCCTTTCAGCGGAGCTACCTGAGCAAGGGAAGCGAACTTCTGGAAGCGGTGAAGTTCGAGCCGACCTAAACTTCACGCGGGCAAAAGATATGTCTCAGGCGCTCCCGCCCGTCGCTGCGGGGGTGCGTTCTGAGCCATTGTTACCGTTGTTTTTACACTTCTCACGCAGGCGTGACGCGCCTTACAGATCGGTAATCTTGCAGCCAGCCGGCTGTAACAAAGTGGTCTCTAGGATCGTTTCTCAAGGCAGCCCCGCAGTGGGGCGATAAAACCAGAGAGACGAAGATCCTCATGACCGGCTTCACCTCCCCCTCGACCAATGTCCGCCGTCGCCGCGCCGCCCTGCTTGCTGGCGTGGTGGGTCTCGCCATGACCGGCATCGTCGCCGGCCAGTTCATCCCCCCCTATTCCACCTCCGCCAACGCGCAGATCACCACCAACCAGTCGGCGAGCCAGAATTCGTTCGCGGACGTGGTGGAGAAGGTGTCCCCGGCGGTGGTGTCGGTGAAGATCAAGAAGGACATGGACGCCAAGGGCATGGCGATGAACGAGGACGGCCCGCTCGGTGGTGGCGACGTCCCGCCCCAGATCGAGAAGTTCCTCAAGCGTTTCGGCTTTGAAGGCGGGCAGGGCGGCCAGATGCAGCGCCCGCAGCAGCGTGGCGGTGAGCAGGGCGGCCGCCGCGTGGTGGGCCAGGGCTCCGGCTTCATCATTTCCGCCGACGGCTATGTCGTGACCAACAACCATGTGGTCGACGGCGCCAGCGAGGTGGATGTCACCACCACCGACGGCAAGGAATACACCGCCAAGGTCATCGGCACCGACCCGCGCACCGACGTGGCGCTGCTGAAGATCGAGGGCAAGACCAATCTGCCGTGGGTCAAGCTCTCGGACGCCACGCCGCGTGTCGGCGACTGGGTGATCGCGGTCGGCAACCCGTTCGGCCTCGGCGGCACCGTGACCGCCGGCATCGTCTCGGCCCGCGGCCGCGACATCGGCGCCGGCCCCTATGACGATTTCCTCCAGATCGATGCCGCGGTGAACCGGGGCAATTCCGGCGGCCCGACCTTTGGCCTCAATGGCGAAGTCATCGGCATGAACACCGCCATCGTCTCTCCCTCGGGCGGCAACGTGGGCATCGCCTTCGCCATTCCGTCCGAGACCGTGAAGACGGTGGTCAACCAGCTCCGCGAGACCGGCAAGGTGGCGCGCGGCTACATCGGCGTGCAGATCCAGCCGGTGACCGACGATCTCGCCTCGGGCCTCGGCCTCACCGATGCCCAGGGCGCTCTGATCGCCCAGGTCCAGGCCGATACCCCGGCCTCCAAGGCTGGTCTCAAGAGCGGCGACGTGGTGTCGAAGCTCAACGGCGAGACCGTCAAGGACGCCCGCGACCTGTCGCGCCGCATCGGCATGATGAAGCCCGGCTCCAGCGTTGCCCTGGTGGTGATTCGCGACGGCAAGCCGATGAATGTCGACGTGAAGCTCGAGCAGCTTCCCACCGATCAGCAGGCGAGCCTTGAAGACAAGGCCGGTGGGCAGAAGCCCGGCACCGACGTGCCGCGCCTCGGCCTCCAGCTTGCTCCGGCCAAATCGGTGCAGGGCGCCGGTTCCGAGGGCGTGGTGGTGACCGAGGTCGATCCGAACGGCGCGGCTGCCCAGCGCGGCATCCGCTCCGGCGACGTCATCCTCGACGTGGGCGGCAAGGCGGTCTCCAATGCCAACGACGTGCGCGACGGCCTCGCCGCCGCCAAGGCTGAGAACCGCAAGGCGGTGCTGATGCGGATCAAGGGTGAGCAGGGCGTGCGCTTCGTCGCCGTCTCGCTGGCCGACAAGGCGGGCTGAGCACAGTCCCGGCCGCCCGCTCCGGCGGGATGGCTGGGGGACAGCCCGCTTCTTCCCGGCGACCTCCCCTCGGAGGCGCCGGGCTCAATAGAGCCCTGGCGATGATCGCCCAATGCAAAGCCAAGGTGTTTCCGGCGCGGAGGGCGCAAAGCCTTCCGCGCCGCGTTTCTTTTCCCAAAGGGCTGTAAAGGTTTGGGATATACAAGCATGAGCGACCTTCTCAGCACGGGTGACGAATTCGCCATGCGCCTTCTCCTGATCGAAGATGACCGGGACGCGGCCGATTATCTGCGAAAGGCCTTCCGCGAGGCCGGCCATGTAGTGGACCACGCCGCCGATGGGGAGGAGGGCCTCGCCCTCGCCCTGGACGGTCGCTACGACGTGCTGGTCGTGGACCGCATGCTGCCGCGTCGCGACGGGCTCTCCGTGGTCTCGGAATTGCGCAAGCGCGGTGAGGCGACCCCGGTGCTGATCCTCTCCGCGCTCGGCCAGGTGGACGACCGGGTGGTGGGCCTGCGGGCCGGCGGCGACGATTATCTCCCCAAGCCCTATGCCTTCACCGAGCTACTCGCGCGGGTCGAAGCCCTCTCGCGCCGTGCCGCGCCTCAGTCGGCCGACACGCTTTACAAGGTCGGCGACCTGGAACTCGACCGGCTCGCCCATCGCGTCAGCCGCGGCGGCAAGGATGTTCCGCTCCAGCCGCGCGAGTTTCGGCTGCTGGAATATCTCATGCGCCACGCCGGGCAGGTGGTGACACGCACCATGCTGCTGGAAAACGTGTGGGACTATCATTTCGACCCGCAGACCAATGTGATCGACGTCCACGTCTCCCGCCTGCGCTCGAAGATCGACAAGGGCTTCGACGTGCCTCTGCTGCACACCGTGCGCGGCGCCGGCTACATGGTGCGTGAAGGTCTGCGGTGAGGGGCACTGCGCATAATTCCCTCTCCCGCTTGCGGGGGAGGGATAGGGAGGGGGAAAGCGCGACCGCCATGGATTGCGCCGATCTCCTCTTCTGCGCCTGCCCCCTCCCCAACCCTCCCCCGCAAGCGGGAGAGGGAGCGGCAACTCTGCGATGAAACTCCTCCCCTCCAATATCTCCCGCCTGATCCGCACCACCGCGTTCAAGCTGCTTGCGGCGTATCTGCTGGTGTTTGCGTTCTTCGCGCTTTTCATGATCGGCTATGTCGCGTGGCATACGCGGCAGCTGATCGAGGTGCAGGTGGCGGAGAACGTGGCCGGGGAGGTGCGCTTTCTCTCCGACCAGTACCGCATGGGCGGCATCCAGCGGCTCGTGCTCGCCATCGACCGGCGCACGCGGCGGCCAGGATCGTCCATCTACCTCCTGGTCAATTTCGGCGGTGAGGTTCTGGCCTCGAACGTCTCGGACCTGCCGCTCGGCTTGCTGGACAGTTCGGGCACACGCCTCACGCCCTATCGCCGGTCCGACGAGCCTGGGGCTAAGGAAAATCTGGCGTTCGTGCAGGTGTTCCTGCTGCCGGGGGGATACCGGCTGCTGGTGGGGCGCGATATCGAGGAGCGCGATACGGTTCGCCAACTCGTGGTGCGCCCGGCGCAGGGCGCGCTGGTGCTGATCCTGGTGCTGGGTGTGGTCGGCGGCGTGTTCGTTACGCGGCGCGTGCTGAAGCGTATCGATTCCATGACCGCAACGTCGGAGACCATCATGGCCGGCGATCTCTCCGGCCGGCTTGCGGTGAATGGCACCGATGACGAGTTCGATCGTCTTGCCCACTCCCTCAACACCATGCTGGACCGCATCGAGGGGCTCATGGTCGGGCTGAAGGAAGTCTCCGACAACATTGCCCACGATCTCAAGACGCCGCTGACGCGGCTGCGCAACCGCGCTGAGGAAGCCTTGCGCGGGGCCTCGAGCGAGACCCAATGGCGCGCCGCGCTGGAGACCACGATCGAGGAAAGCGACGGCTTGATCCGCACCTTCGATGCGCTGCTGATGATCGCGCGGGCCGAAGCGGGCCACGCGCGCGACACCATGGTGGACCTCGACCTGAAGGACATCGCGGAGAATGTCGCGGAGCTGTACGAGCCGCTGGCCGACGAGCAGGGCCTTGACCTGACCGTGGAGGCCGAAGCGATAAGCGTGCACGGCGTGCGCGAACTGCTGGCGCAGGCACTGTCCAATCTGGTGGACAACGCCATTAAATACGGCCTGCCGCCCGATGGCGGGCGCGGCCGCATCACGGTTTCCCTGCGCCGCGAGGGCGATACGGCGGTGCTCGCGGTGGCGGACGCCGGAGCGGGAATCCCCGCCGGGGATCGCGAGCGGGTGGTGGAGCGTTTCGTGCGCCTGGATGCCAGCCGCTCCCGGCCCGGGTCCGGCCTCGGCCTGTCGCTGGTGGCCGCCGTCGCGCGGCTGCATGGCGGCAGCCTGGACATTTCGGACGCCGCGCCGGGCCTTCGGGTTTCGCTCCGGCTGCCCGCGCGCGGCCCGGAAGGGCTTGCGCAATAGTGCGGCCTTGTGCCTTTAGGGGAGCAATGCCTGTTTCAACTCCACCGGACTCATTCGCGCGTGACGGCCTCGCATCCCTGATGCGGGAAGCGCCCGTTATTGCCGATGCCGATGCGGCTGCACTGAAACTCTCTCAGGTGTTGGAACGGCTTGATCCGGCAAGCCGCGAGGCGGTCGAGGCGAGCCTTTCCGCCTTTCCTCTCGCCCGCCAGGGGTTGCTTGGGGTGGCGGAGGGGTCTCCCTTCCTGCTGGAGCTGATCCGCGTCGATCCCTCGCGCCTGTTGCGTGCGCTGTCGGATCCCCCTGCGGATCGGGTTGCCGCGCTGGTGGCGCAGGGGCGCGCCGAGGTGCGCGCCGCGCCGGATGAGGCTGCGGCCATGACGGCCTTGCGGCGCATGCGTGCTGAAGCGGCTCTGGTGATCGCGCTTGCCGATATCGGCGGCGCTTTCGATCTGACGCAGGTGACGGCGGCCCTGACCGATTTGGCCGACGCCGCGATCTCAGCCGCGCTTGATTTCCTGCTGGCAGAGGCGGCGAGGGCGGGCCGCCTGCTGACGCTGGACGCCGCCGACCCCGCAAAGGGCTGTGGCCTCGCCGTGATCGCCATGGGCAAACATGGCGCGCGGGAACTGAACTATTCCTCCGATGTGGATCTGATCCTGGTCTACGACCGCGATGTGGCGCCACTCGCCGCGGACGTTGAACCCTCCCCCTTCTTCGTGAAGATCGCGCGCGCGCTCGTGCGCATGCTCCAGGAGCGCACCGGGGACGGCTATGTGCTGCGCGTTGACCTGCGCCTGCGGCCCGATCCCGGCTCCACCCAGGTCGCGCTCTCCACCGCCGCCGCGCTCGCTTATTATGAGCGCGAGGGCGCCACCTGGGAGCGCGCCGCCTATATCAAGGCGCGCCCGGTGGCCGGCGACATGGACGTGGGCAGAGATTTCCTGGCCGACCTTCTGCCGTTCGTCTGGCGCCGGGTCATGGACTATCAGGCGATCGCCGATGTCCATGCCATGAAGCGCGAGATCCATGCCTTCCGGGGTCACGACGTGGTGGCGGTGGAAGGCCACAATGTGAAGCTCGGGCGCGGCGGCATCCGCGAGGTGGAGTTCTTCGTCCAGACCCAGCAACTCATCGCTGGGGGGCGCGACCCGAACCTGCGTTCGCCGCGCACGCTCAGCGCGCTGGACGCGCTGGTGCGCGATGGCTGGATCGCCTCGCCTGTGCGGGATGAGCTTGCGGAAGCCTATCTGTTCTTGCGCCGGGTCGAGCATCGCATCCAGATGGTGGCGGACGCGCAGACCCATACTCTGCCGGAGCCCAGGGCGGCGCTGGAGCCGTTTGCCCGTTTCATGGGCTATGCGAACCGCGATGCCTTCGCGGCCGCCCTGGTGGAGCGCCTGACGCGGGTGCAGCACCATTACGCCCAGTTGTTCGAGGATGCCCCGCGGCCCGCCGCGCTCGAATGCCAGCTGCTTTTCCCGCCCGCCAACGACGACAAGGCGACGCTCGCGGAATTGGCCCGGCTGGGCTTTCGTGAGCCGCCCGGCGCCAGCGCCATCGTGCGCGGCTGGCTCTCCGGCAATCATCGCGTGCTGCGTTTCAGCCCGGCGTGCGAAAATCTCGCGGCCCTGGTTCCATTGATCCTTGAGCAGGTGGCCCGCGGCGGCGATCCTGACGGCGCGATGATCGCCATGGACAAGTTCATGGCGGAACTGTCCGGGCCGCAGCTTCTCATCGCGCTGCATCGCCATCCCGACCTGTTGCGGCTGCTGACGACCCTGCTCACCGCAGCGCCGCGCCTGGGCGAGACGTTGGCGCGCCGCCCCTCGCTCATGGACGCACTGCTCGACCCCGCGTTCTTCGACACGCTGCCTGATCGCCCTACCCTGGAGCGCCGCCTGGAGGCGCTGCTGGATGAGGCCGCCAGCGACGAGGACCAGCTCGATGCTGCCCGCCGCTTCCGCCAAGAGCAGCATGTGCTGATCGGCGTGCGCATCGTCTCTGGCACACTGCCGGCGGAGCGTGCGGGCGAGGCCTATGCGGCGCTTGCGGAGGTCATCATCCGCGCGCTCCACCGCCGGGTGTGGGCGCGGTTCCGCGAGCAGCACGGCACGATCGCTGGTGCCGAAACGGCGGTCATCGCCATGGGCAAGCTGGGCGGCCGCGAGATGACGGCGGGCTCCGACCTCGACCTCATCGTGCTCTATGATTTCGACCCGGATGCCGACCCATCTTCTGACGGGCCTCGCCCGCTGCATGGGGCGCAATATTTCGCGCGGCTGACCCAGCGTCTCGTCACCGCGCTCACCAGCCTGACCAATGCGGGCAAGCTCTATGACGTGGACCTGCGGCTGCGTCCCTCGGGTCGTTCGGGGCCGGTGGCGACCCGCCTGACGTCGTTCGAGACATATCAGCTCAACGAGGCCTGGACCTGGGAGCACATGGCGCTCACCCGTGCCCGCGTGGTCGCGGCCGGGGAGGCGTTCGGCGCGCGCGTAGAACTGGCAATCGCTCAGGTTCTGGCCCGCCCGCGCGATCAGCGTCGCATCGCGGGCGACATCCTCGACATGCGCCATGCCATCGCCGCCGAGAAGGGCGACGACAAGCGTTGGAACCTGAAGCACGCGGCCGGCGGGCAGGTGGATGTGGAGTTCCTGGCGCAATATCTCGTGCTGGTGTGCGGCGCGCAGTATCCCGAACTGGTGGACACCTCCACCGCCCGCGTCCTGGCTGTGGCCGGCTGGCTAAACCTGCTGCCGGCGGAGGACATCGAAGTGCTGAGTGCGGCGTGCCAGCTCTATCAGGATCTCACCCAAGTCCTGCGCCTCTCGCTGGACGCTCACGCGTTATCCGGCGAGGTGAGCGCCGCGCTGAAAGCTCTGCTTGCACGGGCCGGTCAGCTTCCCGATTTTCCCACGCTGGATGCGCACCTTGCCGAGACCCAGGCCAAGGTGCGGGAAATCTTCATCCGCATTCTCGAAGGGGCGTGGTAGGGCCGCTTCAGCCTCCCGCCAGCGCCATCCGCGCCGCGTGGAGATTATGCTCGGCGATCACCGGCCGCATGTCCAAGGTGACGATCTGCCCGTCGCGCACGATCACGCGGCCGTTCACCACCGTGACACGCGATGACTGGGGCGCGCAGAACAGGGCGGCGGCGACCGGATCGCTCAACCCACCGGCAAAGCCCAGTGCGTTGAGGTCCAGGGCGAAGAAATCGCACATTTTTCCCACCGCCAGAGACCCGATGTCGTCGCGCCCCAGCAGAGACGCGCTGCCGAGCGTCGCCAGTTCCAGCGCCTGCCGGGCGGTCATCCATTCCGCGTCGCGGGATGGGTCGGAGGTGGAGAGATCGGTGTCGGGCCCCTCAGGCGGGCGCAGCCCCATTTTAAGACGCGCCAGCAGCATGGCCTGGCGCACTTCGCCCAGCATGTGGTTGCCGTCGTTGGAGGCGGACCCGTCCACGCCGATGCCGACTTTCACCCCGGCCTTGCGATATTTCATGACCGGAGCGATGCCCGAGGCGAGGCGCATGTTGGAGCAGGGGCAATGGCAGGCGCCGGCACCGGCGCGGGCAAAGGCGGATATCTCAGCATCGTTCACATGGATGGCGTGGGCATACCAGACATCGTCCGCCAGCCAGTCGAGGCTCGCCATGTAGTCCACCGGCCGCTTGCCGAAGCACTCCAGAGTGAAGCGTTCCTCGTCCAGCGTTTCGCAGAGGTGGGTGTGGAGGCGCACCTTGCGCCTGCGGGCCAGCGCCGCGCTCTCGCGCATCAGCTCCGCCGTCACCGAAAAGGGCGAGCAGGGCGCAAGCACGATCTGCGTCATCGAGCCGGGCCTGGCGTCGTGATAGCGCGAGATGACGCGCTCGCAATCCGCGAGGATGGCATCCTCGTCCTCGACGCAATCGTCCGGTGGCAGTCCGCCCTTGGACTGGCCGAGCGACATGGACCCGCGCGAGACTGCAAAGCGCACGCCGATCTCGGCGGCGGCTGCGATCTGGTCGTCCACCCGGCATCCGTTCTGGAAGACATAGGCGTGGTCGAACACGGTGGTGCAGCCGGAAAGCGCAAGCTCGGCGCAGCCCACCAAGGTCGATGTGCGGCTCGCCTCCGGCGTGCGCGCCGCCCAGATTCTGTAATGCGCCGTCAGCCAGCGGAACAGATTTGTGTTCTGCGCGGCGGGCAGGTTGCGGGTGAGGGTCTGGTCAAGGTGATGGTGCCCGTTGATGAGGCCGGGCAGGACGATGTGATCCTTAAGGTCCAGCACCGTATCGGCGGTGGCGGGCAGCGTATCGCTCGGCCCCACCGCCCGGATCACGCCATCGACGGCATAAAGCCCGGCGTCCTCCAGCTCCCGCCGCTCGGGGTCCATGGTGACGACGAGCGCATTCTTCAGCAGGAGGGTCGGCATGGGATCGGTTTTCCGTGGCCGGAGCAGGTAGATATTGATTTAGGAAAAAAATCCTATATCTTGGTGTTCGTGAATTTGGAGGTGCCGATGTCATTCAGCCGGTCAGAACGGACCATGTTCTTGCGGATGGCAAGCAATTTGGCCGCGTGGCAGTTTGAGATCAAGCTGCTGAAGTACATTCACAATCTTAAATATAGCCGGGATCAGCCGAGGGCTCCTGCCGGAACAAGCGGGGGCGGGCAATGGGTTGGCGTAGGCGGCTCGGAAACCAGGGTGCCGGGCGTGGGGCCTAGTACGAGAGAAGCGGAACCACAGCACTGGATTTCGCAATTGGATATTGGGAGACTCGTGTCTGAAATTGGTAGTAACGGAAACAGGAGGTGCGTTTATAGATTTAGGTTTGGATTAGTTATTGTCCCAGGCCCAAACAAAGCGCGCTGCCAGAACGTCGTATTTCCTTCGGGTGTTTCTCACGGGCAATTGTTGAACGACAACTAAATCGGAGACGATGATGTCGGATGATATCCTTCCAATTAATTTTAGATTTTCCAATGAAGCCAAACGCGGGATCAGCATTCTGCGAGATATATGGATTGCGAATGTCAACGATCCGCCGGGCGTGCTTTCGGTCGCCTGGGCTCAATATGTCCCTGATTCCGGCCGGCCCTTCGAGCAGCTTATGCTTGGTTTCTATGGAGAATCCGAGCTTCCAGAAATTGCCTGGGCGCAGCAGTATGTGGACGGCATACCGCTGATTTACTTTGTCACCGAGCGGGACCACGGAAAATTTGACGGTAAAGTGGTCGACTATACCGATGAGGGCGGTTTTTTTCTGCGGGATCCGAACTGACGCCCCTCACACCACCGCCGTCAGCGTGAACTGCTCATTGGCGTTCGCCTCGCCCGCGTCCAGCGGAAGGCGGATGACGACGCTGGTGCCTTCGCCCTCGGTGGAGCGGATGCGCATGGCGCCGCCGTGCAGTTCGGTGAGGGATTTCGCGATCGCAAGGCCCAGGCCCGAGCCCTTGTAGGTCTTGGTGAACTGGCTCTCTACCTGCTCGAACGGCCGGCCGATCTTGGCCAGCGCGTGCCGGGGAATGCCGATGCCGGTGTCTTCGATGGCGATGATCGCCGCCCCGCCATTGACGCGCGCCCGCACCGAGATGCGACCGTCATCTGGCGTGAATTTTACGGCGTTTGAGAGCAGGTTCAGGAGGATCTGCTTCAGCGCGCGCCTGTCGCCGCGCAGCGCCAGCCCTTCGCTGACCTCCGCGGTCATGTCGAGCTTCTTCTCCGCGCCCTTCAGCGCCATGACGCGCATGGCATCCGCTACGATCTCGTCCAGCCGCAGGTTTTCCAGCTCAAGCTGCATGCGCCCCGCCTCGATCTTCGACATGTCGAGGATGTCGTTGATGACGTCGAGCAGGTAGGTGCCAGAGCCTTTGATGTCGTTGCAATATTCGGCGTATTTCTCTGAACCGAGCGGGCCGAACATGCCGCTCTCCATGATCTCCGAGAAGCCGATGATGGCGTTGAGCGGCGTGCGCAACTCGTGGCTCATGTTGGCGAGGAATTCGCTCTTGGCGCGGTTGGCGTCCTCGGCGCGGTTCTTCTCTTCCGAATATTTTTCCGCCAGTTCGGCAAGCTGCTGGGCCTGATGCTCCAGGGTCTGCTGGGATTTGCGCAGGTCGGCAACCAGCGCCATCAGGCGCTTCTCATTGTCCATGAGGCGTTCCTCATGGCGCTTGAGCGGGGTGATGTCGGTGCCCACCGAGACGTAACCGCCGTCCTTGGTGCGGCGCTCGGCGATCTTCAGCCAGCGGCCGTTGGACAGCTGCGCCTCAAATGCGCGCGAGCCCTCCTCGGGCTTGTCCTCGGGTTTCAGCGGGGTGCGGGTCACGGGGTGTCGGCCGACCGCCGCGATGGTGTCGAACGGCGTGCCTGAGGTGATGGCATCGTCGGGGAGTTCGTGGAGGGTCTGGAATTTGGAGTTGCACAGCACGAGGCGGTTCTGGCTGTCCCACAGCACGAACGCCTCCGAGATGCTCTCGATGGCATCGCGCAGGCGGGTGTCGGCGGTGACGGTGCGTTCCGCCAGATGCTGGGCCTCGGTCACGTCCATGGCGATGCCGATCAGGTGCGGGCCGTCTTCGCCCGCCTGCTGAACCACTTCGGCGCGCATGCGCAGCCACACGAAATCGCCGCGCGCCGTGCGCATGCGGAAAACCCGGTCCACAGAGGCACCGGGACGCTCGGCCAGTTCTTGGGCCAGCTCGTATAGGTTTCCATCGTCCGGATGAACCAGATTGGCGATCTCGCCGAACGAGAGCAGTTCGTCGCGTCGTTCCAACCCGAGGATCTCGAACATGGTGTCGGACCAGTACATGCGGCCGCGCGCCATGTCCCAATCCCACATGCCGCAGCGGCCGCGATTGAGCGCGGTGTCGATGCGCATGCGCACCGTGTCGTAGATGTGGTCCGCCTCGCGCGCCCGGCTTGCCTGCCAGTGGAACGAGAAGCCGAGGATCAGGAGCACCGCGCCGGTGGTCGTGAATAGCGTGACGGTGAGCGTGGTGGTGTCGGACCAGGACGCCAGCGCGCGCGACACCGGCTGCACATAGATGATTTGACCGAGCGGCGCGTTGAGGTTGCGCACTGTGGCGAGAGAGGGTTCGTCCGCCACCGGCACTTCCAGCACGCCGGCCCGTTCTGCGAAGACCGAGAGCGGCTGCGAGGGATCCAGTATGTCGGCAAGGCTCGCCACCGGCTTGCGCCCTTCGGGCACCGTCGCCAGAACGCGCCCGTTCGGGTCGGTCACATAAATCCGCCGTCCGCCGAGCGTGGCGCGTGGGGGTAAAGCCTCATTGAGCGCCGCTTGAACGCGGGCAGCGTTTCCGCCGAGCCGCTGGGACAGTCCCTCGGCGGTGGCGAGGGCGAGGAGCGAGAGGTCGTCCTTGGCATTGTCCAGAACGGATTGCCGGTGGCCGTGGACCTGCACCATGGCGCCGATGCCGATGACCACGAGAAAGGTGACGATGAGCGCGGGGACGATACGGCGCAGAAAAGGCTCGGCTTCAACGAGCCGCTGGTAGGCAGGGCGTGCAACCGATCTTGCCAATCCACCTATGGCTTGACCGCGCACGCCAGCGCTCGCAGCGTTGGCGCGTGCCATCGCCGGTATCCTCCAGTGCCCCGGTCGGTGAAGCAGCCCCGCTTCACCTAACCTGTCGTCGCTCGACTTGGAGGGACGTGCCGCATCTCCCCGAATCAAGGTCGATTGGAATCGAATCGGGGGGGTGCTGTCTAGAGTCGACGGGAGTCAAGACGTAAAAAAATAGGCAAAATCAGCGTTCAAAAGCCCTCTCGAGCTGCGCCTGCTGGCCGAGCGGTACCACGGCCTTGTCGTCGGGCCGGGACCACCTGTTGTAGATCTCAACCATGAAGTCCACGAACACCCTGACCTTAAGGTCAAGGGTTGCGCGGGCGGGAAAGAGGGCGAAGGTATCCAGCGGCTCGGCGCGATGCCAGTCCGGCAGAACGTCCTCCAGTTCCCCCGCCTGGATGCGCCGGCGCGCGAGGCATTTCGACAGCATCAGGATGCCCGCACCGGCAAGCGCCTGACGCAGCGCGAGGATCGGGTCATTCGTCACCAGCCGGGGCGTTATCTTGAGAGAGTGGGTTTCCCCCAGGCCTTCCAGCTCCCAACTCAGCGGTCCCGGCCCGTGGCGCACCGCGATCAATTCATGATGTTCGAGGTCGCGCGGATGGGTTGGGCGGCCCGCGCCGTCCAGATAGGAGGGGCTCGCCATCAAGGTGAGCATGTGCCCCCCCAGGCGGCGGATATGGTAGCTGGAATCCCGCATGGGACTGGACCGCACACCGACATCGAAGCCATGCTCGATCAGGTCGAGCGGGTGGCTGTCCAGGGTGAGGTGTAGCTGCACCTTGGGGTAGCGTCTGCGGAATTCGGCAAGTTCAGGTTCGAGGATCAGGATGGCGGGCGCATAGGTGATGAGCACCTTCAGTGGCCCTTCCGGCTCTTGTGTCAGGGCGCGGACAGAGGCATCGGCGCGCTCCAAGGCTGCGATCGCCTCGACGCATTGCTGATAATACGTGTGGCCCGCCTCGCTGGGCCAGACGCGGCGGGTGGTGCGGTGCAGGAGTTGGACGCCGAGACGATCCTCAAGCGCCTTCACCTTGCGGCTGACGGTCGTCGAGGGAAGTCCGAGTTGCTCGGCCGCCCCGTTGAAGCTGCCGCGTTCCACCACGCGCAGAAATACTTCCACATCGTCAAAGCGTGCCATGGCTGCTCGGCCCTATGATACGACGGCGCGGCCGCCTCGGTCTTTCGCCCGGGCGGCCGCGTCGGTCTAGGCTTTCATATGGGCTCAGTTGTTGCCGATGCCACGGTCGCCGAGGTGCAGCTCAAGCCGATCCGCATTGCTCACGTTTGAAGCCGGGAAGATCGCGTTCACCTGGGCCGCGTGGGACGATGCGGGAGCGGCATAACCGAGGGGGGCGCTTGCACGTTCCTGAGCGGCGGAGATGGCGGAGACGGCGTAGCTGTCCTTGTTCAGGGCAGTGGTATACTCGTCTGCCATCGCGAACGAGGAGAAGCTCATCGCAGCGGCGATAGCGAGCGGGGCGATTGCAATGTAACGCATGGTCTTGGTCCTTTGTGCATCGGGCCGGCGGGACCGGCTCGTTTGATGCACTGCAACCTAAGCTCACGCACCCGTCCGGATAATATACCAAAACCGCATCTCATTATCCCGTTTTTGCGGGTAGTGGTGCCCAGAACCCGCCAAAATGCCCTCAAGCAAGCGATCTAAGTGCGATATCCGCGACGTCATCCGACAGCCCGGGCGCATCGGCGACTTTCCGCAACGCACGCTCCGCAAGGCCCCCACGAACTGGCTCCAACTGACGCCATGTCCTGAAGGCGGAGAGCATGCGCGACGCGAGCTGCGGATTCTTTCCATCCAGGCTCAGCACGACTTCCGCCAGGAAGTCGTAGCCTTTTCCGTCCGTCCGGTGGAATTGCGTCGGGTTGCCGGTGGCGAAGGCGCCTATGAGAGCCCGCACGCGATTTGGATTGGACATCGAAAAAACCGGCAGAAGGGTCAGGTTCTGGACGCGTTCGAGCGTCGCGGCTTCGGGGATCTGCGCCTGCACGCTCAACCACTTGTCGATGACCAGCGGATCGCTTTCAAACCGGCGGTAGAAGTCCGCGAATGCCTGCGTGCGTTGGGGCGCATCGTGCTGGGCAAGGACGGCGAGCGCGGCGAAGCGGTCGGTCATGTTGTCGGCGGTGCTGAACTGCCCGTGAGCACGCTCCAGTGCCTCCCGGGTCGCCGGCAGGGTCAGATAGTCCAATGACAGGTTGCGGAGCGCGCGCCGCCCGGCGGATGCGGCGTCAGGGGAATATCGGCCCTGGTCGGCAAAGCTTGCATAGGTTTGTGAGAAACCCTCCGCCAGCGCCGTGGCGAGCGCGCGGCGCAACGCTTTGCGGGTTGCGAAGATGGCGTCCGGGTCGACGTTCGTGCCGATCTCGCGCGCAACTTCGTTTTCCCCCGGCAGGGCCAGCGCTTGAGCTTTGAAGGCGGGGTCGAGGGCAGGGTCTTCCAACACCCTTCGAGCCGCATCGATCAGCGCATCCACGGGCGGAAGCCCGTCTCCGGCCGCGCCCCGCTTCATGAGATCCAGCGCCAGCGCCTGGATCGCGTCGAAGCGGTTGAACGGGTCGCTGTCGTGCGCTGCGAGGAACACCAGATCCTCGCTGGACAGATTGCTGGAGAGATTGATGGGCGCCGAGAAGCCCCGGTTCAGCGAAGCTACGGGGCGGGCCCCGAGGCCGGTGAAGACGAAGCTCTGTGTCGTATCCGTCACCTCCACCACGCCATGGTCCACCTTGCTCCCATCTTCCAGGACCAGGGGCATGTCGTGCCCGTTTGGGCCGACCAGGCCGAGCGCGAGGGGGATCACCAGCGGCCGCTTTTCGCTTTGGCCGGGCGTGGGCGGGGTGGATTGCGTGACATCCAGCCGGAACGTACCGTTCTCAGCGTCATAGCTGCCGGTCGCCTCGAGCCGGGGCGTGCCGGATTGCGAGTACCACAGGGCAAAATGGGAGAGATCCTGCCCTGTGGCATCGCTGAAGCAGGCGAGGAAATCCTCGATGGTTGCGGCGTCCCCGTCGTGACGGGTGAAGTAGAGGTCCATGCCGGCCCGGAAGCCCTCGCCCCCGAGCAGGGTTTTCAGCATGCGCACCACCTCGGCGCCCTTCTCATACACGGTCGCTGTGTAGAAGTTATTGATCTCGCGATATATTTCCGGGCGGACGGGGTGCGCGAGCGGGCCGGAATCCTCGGTGAACTGCTGCGCCTTGAGCAGGCGCACGTCAGAAATGCGCTTCACCGGACGGGAGCGTTGGTCGGAGGAGAATTCCTGGTCGCGGAAGACCGTCAGCCCCTCCTTCAGGCAGAGCTGAAACCAGTCGCGGCAGGTGATGCGGTTGCCGGTCCAGTTGTGGAAGTATTCGTGCGCAATGATGGCTTCGATGTTGGCATAGTCGGCGTCCGTGGCGGTCTCGGGCGTCGCCAGGACGTATTTGTCGTTGAAGACGTTGAGCCCCTTGTTCTCCATCGCCCCCATATTGAAATCCGACACGGCGACGATGTTGAACACGTCGAGATCATATTCGCGGCCGAACGCGGTCTCGTCCCAGCGCATGGAGCGTTTCAGCGCGTCCATGGCGTATCCCGCGCGGTCCTGCTTGCCGATCTCAACATAGATGCCGAGTTCCACCGGCCGCCCGGACGCGGTGACGAAATGGCCGGGCACCTTGGCGAGTTGCCCGCCCACCAAGGCGAACAGATAGCTCGGCTTCGGCCAGGGGTCGTGCCAGACCGCATAATGGCGGCTTGAGCCTTCGACAGGGCCGTTCCGCACCAGATTGCCGTTGCCGAGAAGGATGGGCGCCTCCCCCCGGTCGGCTTCGATCCGCGTGGTGTAGACTGACAGGACATCAGACCGATCGGGGAAATAGGTGATGCGGCGGAAACCCTCCGGCTCGCACTGGGTGCAATAGGTGCCACTGGTCCGGTAGAGCCCCATCAATTGCGTGTTCGCGGTAGGGTCCACCAGCGTCTCCACTTCCAACTGAAAGCTGTCGGAAGGGGGATGGGGGATGAGCAGGTGGTCGGGGGTCGCCTCATAGGCCCCGCCGGCCATCGGCGTGCCCGCGATGGCCAATCGCAACAGGGTCAGTCCGTCACCGTCAAGCTTCACAGGGGCATCAGGCGTGCCGGCCGGATTGCGGCGCAGGGCTAGGCGCGAGACGACGCGGGTTGCGGTCGGATGAAGCGAAATGTCGAGGTGGACAGTGTCCACCAGCCAATCGGGCGCGCGGTAATCCGCCAGTCGCACGGGCGTAGGCTCGGCATCACGCATCACACAACTCCGGACAAGATTCGGACCCGCCAGCCCGATGCCCGCAGATTAAGGGGGCGGCTCGGGCATTGAAAGAGCGGTCGAACGAACTCTCAGATCCATCTGGCGCATTCTCCAAAGCAAGATCGCCTGACAAAGGAACCAGAGACGCAACCTCCGCATTCCCCAGTTGGAGGTGCCGCATATGAAGCGTTTTCAAGCCTTGGATGCCTGGCGGGGAATCTGTGCGATCCTCGTGGTGCTGTTTCATTTTTGTTTTCTGTTTCAAACGCCGTTCATGGATGATCGGCTGATCGCGAATGCTTATCTCTTTGTCGATTTCTTCTTTGTTTTGAGCGGGTTTGTGGTGGCCCACGCCTATGGGCCCAGGCTTGTCTCCGGCGCGGCGTGGGCGGCATTCGTGGTGCGACGGTTCGGCCGGCTGTGGCCCTTGCACGCTGCCATGCTCGGGGCGTTCATCGTCTTCATCGGCCTGATCAACCTGGTGCCACACCCGCAGCGGTTCGATTTGTCCGGCATTCCCGGCGAGTTTTCGCTGATGGCGATCCCGATCCACCTGTTCCTGCTGAATGCGGTGAACCTTCACGGCATGGCATGGAATGCGCCGAGCTGGAGCATCGGCGCCGAATTCTACACCTATCTCCTGTTCGGCGCGGTGTGCGTGCTGACCGCCCGCCGCCTTCCCCTTGCTGCGCTCGCCCTGGCTTTGGTGGGTATTTCCGTGCTTGCGGCGGTGTCTCCCACCTATATGAATTCGACTGCGGACTTCGGGCTTTTTCGCTGTGTCGCGGGGTTCTTCCTCGGGGTCGCCGCACACGATCTCCATAGCCGAATGGGCGATATCTCGCTGCCGGCGGCAACGCTGTGGGAGATCGGGGCGGTGGCGCTCGTGGTCGCCTTTGTGACCCATGCGGGATCGGGACCGGACAATGTCGCCGTGCTGAGTCTAGCCGCCCCGCTGGTGTTCGCCGCAGCGGTTCTGGTGTTTGCCCGTGAGCAGGGGACGGTGTCCCGCCTGCTTCGGGCGCGCCCGCTCGCGGCGCTGGGGAAGTGGTCCTATTCCATCTACATGACGCACCAATTGGTGCTGGTGGCGACCATCATTGCGGTCTGGAGCATGGGCGCCGTGGAAAAGCGCCTGAGCGTAGAGGGGCATGAAAAGACCCTCTATGACCTGGGAGGCACGGTGCCGAATCTGATGCTGCTGGCAGCCGTGCTCTGCACGGTCCTGGCAATTTCGGCTTTCACATATTCCAGGATCGAGGAGCCGGCGCGCCGCGCCTTTAATCATCTTGCCGCTCGAATGGAGCGCGGCCAGGCTGTGCGGCGGGTGTTCGCCACCGCGCGGGCGCGGCAGGCGTAGGAAAAGGAAGCGTCTGCGGCGGGAGCCGCAGACGCTGTCTTGTCAGCCGATGATGGCGTCGATCTCTTCCTGAAGCTCGGCGACCGTGCGAGCGATCATCGAGCGGGTGTAATCGTCGATCGGCAGGCCGGTGACACGCTCATAGCTGCCGTTGGCGCAGATCGTGGGCACGCCGGAATGGAGCCCCTCGGGAATGCCGTAGCTGCCGTCGGAGGGAAGGCCCATGGAGACCCAGCCGCCATTCGTGCCGAGCAGCCAGTCGTGCATGTGGTCGATGGCCGCATTCGCCGCCGAGGCGGCGGAGGAGGCGCCGCGCGCGTCGATGATCGCCGTGCCGCGCTTCGCGACGGTGGGGATGTAGGTCTCGCGGTACCAGGTCTCATCATTGACCATGTCCGGCAGGCTCTTGCCGTTGGAGGTGGCAAAGCGCCAGTCGGCGAACATGGTGGGCGAGTGATTGCCCCATACCACCATCTTCTCGATGCTGGAGACCTCGACGCCGGCCTTGGCCGCGAGCTGCGAGAGCGCCCGGTTATGGTCGAGGCGCAGCATGGCGGTGATGTTTTCGCGCGGGAAGTTCGGCGCAAAGCGCGAGAGAATGGCTGCGTTGGTGTTGGCGGGGTTGCCCACCACGAGCACCTTCGCGTCGGGATTGGCGACCTCGTTCAAGGCCGCGCCCTGCACTTTGAAAATCTCGGCATTGGCGGTCAGGAGGTCGCGGCGCTCCATGCCCTTCGAGCGCGGGCGGGCGCCGACGAAGATCGCCGCGTCGACGTCTTTCAGCGCGACCTTCGGGTCGTCGGTGATGACGGTGCCGGCGAGCAGGGGGAAGGCGCAGTCGTCCAACTCCATCACCACGCCGCCAACCGCATTCTGCGCCTGGGGCAGGTCGAGAAGCTGAAGGACGACGGGCTGATCGTGGCCGAAAACGTCGCCGTTGGCGATGCGGAACAGCAAAGCGTAGGAAATTTGGCCGGCCGCGCCGGTAATGGCGATGCGCTTGGCGGGACGTGTCATGGAACGCTCCAGAGGCGGGACCGACGCGAGGCGCGTCGCCCTAAACCTATAAGACGCTATGGCGATGCTTGCATCAGGTACCGGCGAAATTTCGCCGGCCAGAGCGTCTCAGCGTCCCGAAAGCCGCGCCTCAAGAGCCTCGTAGAGAGGATTGTCGGAGGCGAAGACATATTCGATCGGCGCGACAGTCACCATGCTCGCCCCCTGGCTGCGCAGGAAGGTTGCAAGCGCGTGCAACGTGTCCGGCGGGCAGTGCAAGGTGAGCATGCCCGAGGAGGTCGGCCCACCAAACGGCGCCACGCAGCGAAATTCGCGCACTGCCCGCTCAACAAGGTCCGCATCCGCCCGTGTGAAGCGGGTCCGCACCTCGCGCATCGTCCTGGCACGTCGCTCGGCCGCCATCCGGTCGAACATCGCGCGCGCCGCCGAACGGGCCGCAATGGTCCATGGCGCGGTCAGCGAAGCGACGAGATTGGCCTCGGAGCGCAGGATCACGCCATCGTCCACTACCTTGAGGGCGTTTGCCGCAAGGGTGGAGCCGGTGGTGGTGATGTCGACGATCAGCTCTGCGCTGCCGGCGGCGGGCGTGCCCTCCGTCGCGCCGGCGCTCTCGACGATGCGATAGTCGACGATGCCGTGGCTGGCGAAGAAAGCCCGCGTCAGGTTCACATATTTCGTGGCGACGCGGATGCGGCGGCCGGTGCGGCCGTGGAAGTGCCCGGCGACATCGTCGAGATCGTCCATGGTCCGCACGTCGATCCACGCCTGCGGCACGGCGACCACCACATTGGCATGCCCGAAGCCCAGCTTTTCCAGCAGGGCAACCCTGCTGTCGGCATGGGGAATGTTCTCGCGGACCAGGTCCTCGCCGGTCACGCCCACATGCACCGCGCCGGAGGCGAGGGCGGCGGCGATTTCGGAGGCGGAGAGATAGGCAACCTCGACACCTTCGACGCCGCCGAGGGCGCCGCGATAGTCGCGCGCCCCACGGGCCTGAACCAGTGGCATGCCGGCGCGGCCGAAAAAGGCGCTCACGTTTTCCTGGAGGCGTCCCTTCGAGGGGACGGCGAGGATCAAGGTCTCGCTCACGATGCACTCTCCACCACAGCGAGCCGTTCCAGCCACGCGGCAAGGCCGACGGCCGGGATCGGCTGCGGCGCGCCGAGGCGGGCCATCAGAGGGTCATAACGCCCGCCCGCCACCAATGGGCCACTGACCCGGCCTTCAGGGTCGTGAAGTTCAAAGACCATGCCGCTGTAATAATCCAGGGGCCGCCCGAAGGCGGTGGAGAAGATAACATCGTTCAAGCCGATGCCCTGGGTCGTTAAAAAGCCGGTGCGGCGATCGAACAGGTCGAGCGCGGCGCCAAGGTCGATACCGGCATCCCGCGCCAAGGCGCGCAGCCGTGATGAGCAGGTGTCGGGATCGCCCGAAATCGCGAGATAGCGCGATAGCAGCAGGCTGGTTTCCGCTGGGAGATTGTTGCCCGCTTCAAGCGCCGTCTGCTCGAGGAAGCGCGCGGCGATCTCCGAGACGCTGCGACCGCCCACGGTCGAGATGCCGGCGATGGACAGGAGGTCGGCCACCAGTGCCCGCGCGCCTTCGGGGTCGCTGCCCGCGAGCGCGTTCAGCACGCCGGCGTGGCTAGCCCCGTTGCCGGGCCGGCGGGTGTTCAGACGGTTGAGGTCGGCGTCGAGCCGGCTCTGGCCGAAATCCTTCAGCAGCCGGCGACGCCAGGCCGGCGCCAGGGGCAGGGCTTCCAGCAGCGCACCGAACAAGCCGACATCGCCGAGCCGGATTTCCGGGTTCGGCAAATTGTAGATGGCGCAGGTCTCAAGGCCGAGCGCGAGAATATCCGCATCCGCCGCCTCGGTGTCCGCACGCCCGAAGGATTCGACACCCGCCTGCCGGAATTCGCCCAGCCCCTCGCCGCGATAGCGAAACACCGGGCCGAGATAGCTGACGGATGCGGGGAGCGGCATGCGACTGGAGAGCAGTGCGCGGGCCACCGGAATGGTCAATTCCGGGCGCAGGCACAATTCCTGTCCCTCGGCATCGGTGGTCAGGTAGAGGCGCCGGCGGATCGATTCGCCTGAGACCTCGAGGAATACGTCCGCCGGCTGGAGGATCGGCGGATCGATGCGGGCGAACCCCGCATTCTCGAACCGCCCCAGGAGGGCATCGTCCAGGGCGCGCGTATCGCGCTGGGGGAGAGGGCTCTGTGCCGCCGGGGGCATTATTGCGTCCGCAGGATCTGGGTGGGTGATGGCCTAGGCGCGGCTTCTAGCAAAGCTGGCGTCCCACGACCACCCCGCCGGGTTCGCAATGGCGCCGAGTGCGCTATCGTGCGCGGGAATCGGCACTGCCGCACGAACGAAGGAGGCCACCATGGCCGAGCCCGCCAAAACTGAACAACTCAAAGCCAAGGATGCAGCCAAGCCCGTGCAGGGCCCGGCGGTTGCGACTTTGAGCTTCGAGGCGGCGCTGGCGGAATTGGAGGCCATCGTGCAGCGTCTTGAGCGGGGCGATGTACCGCTGGAGGAGTCGATCGCGATCTATGAGCGGGGAGAGGCACTCAAGGGCCGTTGCGAGGCGCTGCTGAAGGACGCCGTAGCGCGCGTTGACCTCATCACGCGCGATGCCGACGGGCGGCCGACGGGGACGGCGCCGCTCGATCCGACAAGCTGAGTAAGGCGTTCAGGCGGGATGTGGAGCATCCCGTCCAGAGGTGCCGTTCACATCTTTTCGACGGCCACGCGCGCCGCATTGCCGCGAATTTGTGTGTCATCGATACCGGACACGGCGGCTTGCAGCATGGGCAGCACATCTTCGATGTGTTGCGCTACCAGAACGTCCACCGGCGTGGTCTCGCGAATGAAGTCGCTATCGCGCATGTGGTCGATCAGAGCCAGGAGCGGGTCCCAGAAACCGGCGATATTGGCGACCAGGATCGGCTTGCGATGCCGGCCGAGCTGCGCCCAGGTCAGTTGCTCCACCAATTCTTCCAGGGTGCCGACACCGCCGGGAAGCGCGACGAAGGCATCGGCACGCTCGAACATCAGTTTTTTGCGCTCGTGCATGTCCTGCGTGATGATCATTTCGGCGGCGTAGCCGAACGCGCGTTCGCGGGAGAGCAGGAATTCAGGAATGATTCCCGTCACCTCCCCGCCGTTCGTCGCCACCGCTTCGGCGACCTCGCCCATGAGGCCGATGCCGCCGCCGCCATAAATCAGGCGAACACCGTTACGGGCCAGGATTTCTCCCAGTCGCCGCGCTTGAGCCGCGAACCTGGGGTCCGCTCCACGCGAGGATCCACAATAGACACAGACGCTTTTGATACGAGCCATGGAGGTGAGTTTACCACTTTTGTGCATTGCGTCACGAGGCGCCGGGCGTTCCCCACAGGGGAGGCGCCGCTTGGCGACCCTTACCCATTTGGCCACGCGGCGGACAACGGAAGAATGACATCAGCGTAAGACGGGACGACCTTGCACAGGCCGACGTGATCGTATATCGGCGATGGCCGATGATCCCAGAAGCTACCATTCCTTTCAATCCCGATACCTTGTCCGCACGCCTCAAGGCGTTGGCCCACCCGGCCCGGCTCAAGGTGCTGGAGACCCTGGCGCACAGCGAGGGCTGCCAATGCGGTGAGATCGTCGCCGGCTTGCCACTGGCGCAATCCACCGTGTCTCAACATATAAGGGTTCTGCTTGAAGCCGGGTTCGTTAGGGGCGAAGCCAATGGCGCCCGCTCTTGCTATTGCATTGATCATGATGCGTTGCGCGCCCTGCGCAGCGATCTCGATGCGTTATTTTCGGCCCTGGCCGCGAGCCCTTCTGGCGTCGCGAACGCGCCGCAAAAGTAGGTTCTGATGTCGAAATCGCCTCAGAAGTCGTTCAAGGCCGTCTCGGATGCGCGCGGGGCGTTGTTCGGCACGATTGCCGGTCTCTGGCCTTATCTCTGGCCGCAGGATCGGGTGGATCTGCGCAAGCGCGTGGTGGCGACCCTGGCGCTGCTGTTTCTCGCCAAATTCGCCACCATGTCGGTGCCCTTCTTCTTCAAATGGGCGACCGATGCGCTCGCCCATATGCCAGACGGGCAGGGGGATGCGGATTTCGCGTGGCTGCTCGCCGCGCCTGTGATGCTGACCGTTGCCTATGGGGGCTCGCGCATGGTGATGGCGGCGATCACCCAGCTGCGCGACGGCATGTTCGCGAAAGTGGCGCTTCACGCCGTCCGCAAGCTCGCCCGCGAAACCTTCGATCACATGCACGCGCTGTCACTGCGCTTTCACCTGGAGCGCAAGACCGGCGGGCTGACCCGCGTTCTGGAGCGGGCACGCGAAGGCATAGAGACCATCGTGCGCATGCTCGTGCTCCAGTTGGCGCCCACCATTGTGGAGCTTGTGCTTGTACTGGTGGTGCTGGCCTTTGCTTTCGGCTGGCGTTACGTCGCCGCCGTCTCGGCGACTGTCGTGCTCTACACATGGTTTACGTATGTCGCGAGCGAGTGGCGCATCTCGATCCGCCGAGACATGAACGAGAGCGACACCGAGGCGAATACCAAGGCGGTCGACAGCCTGCTCAATTACGAGACGGTGAAATATTTCGGCGCCGACCACTGGGAAAGCGCGCGCTATGACCGTTCCGTCGCACGCTACGAGGCGGCGACGGTGCGCACCTTCACCTCGCTCGCATGGCTCAACGCCGGGCAGGCGGTGATTTTTACCTTGGGCCTGACCGCCACCATGGTGCTGGCGGCGTTCGACGTGCGGGCCGGGCGGCAGAGCGTCGGCTCATTCGTCATGGTCAACGCCATGATGATCCAGCTTTACCAGCCGCTGAACTTCCTCGGCATGATCTACCGTGAGATCAAGCAGGCCATCGTCGATATCGAAGCGATGTTCGCTGTGTTGTCGCGCGATCCGGAGATTGAGGACAAGCCGGGTGCTCCCGCGCTCGCGGTGCGTGGCGGCACGGTGCGTTTCGAGGATGTGCGTTTTTCCTATGATCCAGGGCGCGAAATTCTAAAAGGTGTTTCCTTCGAAGTGCCTGCCGGGCGCACGGTCGCCATCGTTGGTCCCTCCGGCGCGGGCAAGAGCACGATTTCCCGGCTGATGTTCCGCTTTTACGATGTCTCCTCCGGCCGAATTACCATCGACGGGCAGGACATTCGCGACGTTACGCAGGAGAGTCTGCGTGCCGCCATCGGCATGGTTCCGCAGGACACGGTGCTGTTCAACGACACGATCGAATACAACATCCACTACGGTCGCCAGGAAGCCAGCGAGGAAGAGGTGGTCGCGGCCGCCCGCCATGCCCAGATCGATGCCTTCATCCGTGCGACACCGCTCGGCTACAAGACCGAGGTTGGTGAGCGTGGCCTGAAGCTGTCCGGCGGCGAGAAGCAGCGCGTGGCGATCGCCCGCACCATCCTGAAATCGCCACCCATCCTATTGCTGGACGAGGCCACATCCGCGCTCGACAGCCACACGGAAAAGGAAATCCAGGACGCGCTTGATGCGGTTTCGCAGGGACGCACCACGCTGGTCATTGCTCACCGTCTTTCCACAGTCGTCTCGGCCGACGAAATCCTTGTGATCTCCAAGGGTGAAATCGCGGAGCGCGGCACCCATGCCGAGCTTCTGGCAAAGGGGGAGCTTTACGCTGCCCTCTGGCATCGCCAGCGCGAGGCGGACGACGCGCGCGAAAAGCTGCGTGCCGCTGGGGAACGTGATGAGGTTTCGGAAAATTCCTCCGGGCCAACAGCCGCAGGGATCAAGTCTTCCCTGCCGGAGCACTCGGAGGCATGGTAACGCTGACGTGAAAGCGGCCCTGTTCCGAAGGCATTACGCGCGTGATCGGCGATCTTTTTCTTACATCCGCTTCGGATGCGCCGAAGCTCCGTATTGGGCTCCTTGTTGACGACCTGAAGCTGCAAGCGGTTTTCGCGGCTGTGATCGACCAGATCCAGGCCTCGTCGTTCGCCGAAATCGTCCTGGTGGTCCGCAACGGCGAGGCCACGGAGGCACCGGCGAAGGTCTCTATCCTCAAGCGTGCGTTGAAGTTTCTGAAGCGGACGGACCTGCGCCACGTCATCGCTTATGCGCTTTACATGAAGCTGGATGCGCGGCGTCCGCACGATGCGCGGCTCGATCCGATCGCGCCGGTCGACTGCGCGGCGCGCCTCGCCAGTGTGGACCAGATGGTCGTCAACCCCACCCGCAAGGGCTATGTCCACCGCCTCGTCGATGCCGACATCGCGTTGATCAAGACGCATGACATCGACGTACTGATGCGTTTCGGTTTCAACATCCTGAAAGGCGACATCCTCACCGTCGCGCGCTACGGCATCTGGTCTTTCCACCACGGCGACAATGATCTCTATCGTGGCTCGCCGCCCGGCCTGTGGGAGATGATGGAGGGGACGCCCCAGTCCGGTGTGATCCTGCAGATTCTCAGCGAGGAATTGGACAATGGCGTGGTGCTGGCGCGTGGCCAGTTCGCCACCGTCGATAATCTGTCGCTGTTCGACAACCGCCTCGGTCCCTATTGGGGCTCCGTCCATTTCGTCGTCTGGAAGCTGAAGCAACTCTACGAGCAGGGATATGATGCGCTCGTCGCCAGCGGCGTGCCTCCCGCGCCATACCGGGGGCAGCGGCGTCTTTATACCAAGCCGCACAATCGCGAGGTTCTTCGCTGGCTGCTCCCCGCAGTTGGCCACAAAATCCGCGAAAAGCTGCATCGCCGGGTGGAGCATTGGCAGACGGCTTTGAGGCTCCGGCAAGACGACCATTGCGTGTTGCCGGCGGCCGGGTCGGCGGACCTGTCCGATTTCAAATTCCTGAAGGCGCCGAAGGGGCATTTCTACGCCGACCCCTTCCTGTTCGAGCAGGATGGCCGCACCTATCTGTTCGTCGAGGATTATTCCTACGCAACAAAGCGCGGCGTGATCGCCGTCATGGACATTACGGACGGCGTTCCTGATGCCGCCGAGACCTGCCTGGAGACGCAAACGCATCTCTCCTATCCCTTCGTCTTCGCCCACGCTGGCGAAACCTACATGATCCCGGAGAGCATGGACGCGGGGCATGTGGCGCTCTATCGGGCCGAGGCGTTCCCGCGCCGGTGGGTGCTTGAGAGGGTGCTGTTCACGGCGCCGGTCGTCGACACGACGCTCTGGATCGAGGACGGCGTTTTCTATTTCTTCGCCACCCTGATGGAGCCGGGCACGACGGCGATGTCGCTCAACCTGTTCACGGCCGACAGCCTGACGGGCAAATGGCAGATGCATCCCGCCAACCCGATCTCCAGCGATGTGCGCGATGCCCGCGCGGCCGGGCACCTATTCCGCCAGGATGGCGTGCTGTATCGCGTGGCGCAGGACTGCTCCGGCACCTACGGCCGCGCGCTGCGGTTCTTCCGCGTCGATGCGCTGACCCCGGTTTCCTATGCCGAAACCTTCGTTCTGGAGGTCGGGCCGGATGCGGTGTCGCCGTTCGATGGCTGTGCCGCCACGGGGATCCATACCTACAATCGCGCCGGGGGCTTCGAGGTGATCGACGCCAAGTTCAAGCTGCCGGCAAAAATGATTTGATGGGGTATCGGCACGGGATTTGACGCCCCGCCGGGGTGGCTCTACCTATGCCGCTCCCTGTGGTGCGGAGTTGTGCGTGTCGGTCATCACCTCGATCCGAAAGAGCCTCGTTCCCATCCATCGGGAGGGGTATCCGTTCATCGCCATCGCGGCGGCGATCACGGTCGGCCTTCTCCTGGTCTCGACCTTCTTGGGCATGATCGCTCTTGGTCTGACCATCTGGACGGTGCTTTTCTTCCGCGATCCGCCGCGCGTGACGCCGCTGCGCGAGGGTTTGGTGGTGTCGCCGGCAGACGGGATGATATCCCAGATCACCATGGCGTTGCCGCCGCCCGAACTCGGCCTGTCCGAGGTGCCGCTATTGCGGGTCTCGATTTTCATGAATGTGTTCAACGTCCATGTGAACCGTGCGCCGGTCTCGGGACGCATCACGCGCATCGCCTACAAGCCGGGCATCTTCCTCAATGCGGATCTCGACAAGGCGAGCGAGGACAATGAGCGCAACGGCCTCATATTCCGCACCCCCTTCGGGCCCATCGGCTGCGTGCAGATCGCCGGCCTGATCGCAAGGCGCATCGTCTCCTTCGTTCGCGAGGGCGAGGATCTCAGCGCCGGCGAGCGGTTCGGGCTGATCCGCTTCGGCTCGCGGGTGGACGTTTATCTCCCCGTCGGCACCCGCGTGCAGGTGGCCGAGGGCCAGATCGCCACCGCCGGTGAGACGGTGATCGCCGATCTCGCTGTCGCGTCGAGCGGGCGGGACACCGTCTATCGGCTGGGTTGAGCGCCATGGACACCGAGCTGCCGCCCTTCGATCCCAATCGCGCGCCGGAGCGCTTCAGCCGCTTTCGTCGCATCCCGATGCGCTTGCTGCTTCCCAATCTGGTGACGCTGCTTGCCCTGTGCTCCGGTCTCACCGCCGTGCGGATGGCGGTGGAGGGGCGCTTCGAGCTGGCGTTGGCGGCAATCGTGTTCGCGGCCATGCTTGACGGCATCGACGGTCGCCTCGCGCGCGCGCTCAAGGGCACCTCGAAGTTCGGCGCCGAACTGGACAGCCTTGCCGATTTTGTGAATTTCGGCTGTGCGCCCGCCCTCATCCTCTATCTCTGGGGGCTCGATCAGGCCGGCTCCATCGGCTGGATCGCTGCGCTCATCTTCGCCATCTGTGCGGCGCTGCGGCTGGCGCGCTTCAATGTGATGCTGGACGACCCGAACCCGCCGCCGTTCGCGGGTGACTTCTTCACCGGCGTTCCGGCACCCGCAGGCGCCATAACCGTGCTTCTGCCGGTCTATCTGGAACTTCTCGGGGTGCCGCACGGCGCGGCGAACGCGCCGCTGGCGCTGATCTATTGCCTGGTCATCGGCTTCCTCATGATCTCGAAGGTGCCGGCGTGGTCGGGCAAGACCCTGGGCAAGCGCGTGCGGCGGGACATGGTGCTGCCCTTGTTCGTGCTGGTCGCCTTGTTCGCCGGCCTGCTCGCCAGCTATCCCTGGCTGGTTCTGACGGTGTGCAGCGTTGTCTATCTGGCGGTACTGCCGGTTTCGACCCTGCGCTACCGCCGCCTGATGCGGGCGTATCTTGCGGATCGGCCGGAGGCTGCCGCGCAATAGGCGGCGCTCGCGCGCGCGGAACTTAGCGGCGGTCTCGGGCATTGAGAGCCGAGGTCCCGCATGATCCAGAAGCCCCCCAAATCCGCTCCCAAAAAATCCGCCACCAAGACGCCTGTTGCCAAGACGCCTATCGCGAGGATGCCCGGCCCTGCCGCACTGGCCCGCAAGGCAGGGCTTCGCGCGGTCTCGCCTGAGGCGTTGATACTTACCCGGCGCAAGGCCGGGAAAGGGTTTTCCTATCGCGACGGCAAGGGCGAACCCATTCGCGATTCGGTGCTTCTGGAGCGGTTGGCCGCGCTTGCGGTGCCTCCGGCGTACGAGGATGTGCGCTACGCCGAAGATCCGCGCGCCCATCTCCAGGCGGTCGGTCGGGATGCCGCCGGGCGGCTGCAATATCGCTACCATCCCGATTGGGAAAAGGTGCGCGAATGGGTGAAGGCAAAGCGCCTCGCCCGGTTTGCGCAGGCGCTGCCGAAGGTTCGGCGCCGTGTGGCCCGCGATCTTGCCGCGCCTGAGCCGACCCGCGCGTTCACGCTGGCTGCGGTGGTGGAACTGGTCGCACTGACCTCAATCCGGGCGGGTGGGGAAACCTATGCCCGCGAGCGCGGCACACGGGGTGCTACGACGCTTACGAAAGGCAACATCAAGATCGAAGGCGAAAAGGTCTCGCTGCGCTTCAAGGCCAAGGGCGGCCAGATGCAGGAACGCGATGTCTGCATGAAGCGGTTCGCCGATGTGATGGCGCGGCTCAAGGCATTGCCCGGCCGGCGGCTGTTCCAATATCGCGGCGATGACGGCGCGTTGCGCGCGGTTCGTGCCGCCGACGTGAATGCCTATCTCAAAGAGATTTCGGGCGCTCCGATCTCGCTTAAGGACTTCCGCACCCTGGTCGCCTCGGCTGGCGTGTTGGAGACGCTAGCCGCGACCGTTCCCGCAGAAAGCGCTCGGCAGCGTCGGGCGCAGGTTCTTGCCGCCGTCCGCCAGGCCGCGGAGGAACTGGCGAACACACCCACGGTGTGCCGCAAGAGCTACGTGCACAGCGCCGTCGTGACGGCATTCGAGGATGGCGCGCTTGAGCGGTTTTCCAAGGTGCTGCGCGGCTGCCGCTCGGAATTCAAGCGCGCCCAGGTGCTTGCTGACATTGTCGCCCAGACCCGCCTCACCCCCACCGAGCCCGCCGCCTGACGTGCATCTGGTATTTTCTGCAAGTTGCGGCGAGACTGACGGCGCGATCGCGGTGGCCTCGTGGCATTCACCGCACCGTCAATGTTTCGGAGGATGATCTCCCCGGAGCAAGGCAAGGGAGAGCGCCTGATGACATCCATGCACGGCACGTTCGTGTGGTACGAACTGATGACCACCGACATGGCGGGAGCCGAACTTTTCTATAAGAGCGTGATCGGCTGGGATGCGCGGGATTCCGGCATGTCCGACATGCCCTACACGCTGTTTTCCACGGGCGGCACCGACATCGCTGGCATGATGGAACTGCCGGACCAGGCCCGGCAGATGGGCGCTCCGTCATCCTGGATTGGATATGTCGCGGTGGACGATGTCGACACCGCCACAGCGTCCATCGCTGCCGGCGGGGGACGCATCTATCGCAACCCCTCGGATATACCGGGCATCGGCCGCTTCTCCATCGTGGCCGACCCGCAGGGGGCCATTATCTCCCTGTTCAAGGGCGACGGCGACATGGGCGCCGTGCCCGACCCCATGACCACCTCCGGCGTGGTGGGCTGGCATGAGCTTCTCACGCAGGAGCGCGAGAGCGCCTTCACCTTCTATTCCGGCCAGTTTGCCTGGGAGAAGGATCAGGGCATCGACATGGGCCCAATGGGCATCTACCAGCTCTGGAAATACGCCGGGAGCGCGAAAGCGGCGGGCGGGATGATGACGCGACCGCCCGGCGTGCCGGTGTCATTCTGGCTGTATTACTTCACCTGCGACGACATCGACGCTGCCCAGAGCCGGGTGACGGCCGGCGGTGGACAGATCCTCAACGGCCCCCTGGAAGTGCCGGGCGGCGCCTGGGTGTTCCAGGCCATGGACCCGCAGGGCGCCATGTTCGCCATGGTCGGCCCCCGCAAATGATCCCCGAGCCTTACGCCCGGGTTCGACCCGGGCGTAAGGCGCCCCCGGCTAGCCGCCGGAGCCCTCATAGACGAACTTGAACAGGAAGACGGCCGCGATGATCCAGGTGACGGTGGTCACTTGCTTGTATCGGCCTGTGATGAGTTTCAGACCGGCGTAGGAGATGAAGCCGAAGGCGATCCCGTTGGCGATCGAATAGGTGAAGGGCATTAGCAGGGCCGTGACGCACCCGGGAATAACGTCCGTGATGTCGTCCCAATGCAGATCCACCAGTTCTCGCAGCATCAGGCACGCGACGTAGAACAGGGCCGGTGCCGTGGCATAGGCCGGCACCGAGCCGGCCAGCGGCGAGATGAACAGGCAGGCGAGGAACAGCACACCGACCACCACGGCGGTCAGGCCCGTACGCCCGCCCTCCTGCACGCCGGACAGGCTTTCCAGATAGGCGGTTGTGGACGACGTGCCGAGCAGCGAGCCGATGAAGATGGACGAGGAATCCGCCATCAGCGCTCGGTTGAACTGCTGCATCTTCTCCGGATTGAACAGCTTGGCTTTGCGGGCCACGCCCATCAGTGTCCCGGTGGCGTCGAAAAGCTCCACGAGGAAGAACACCAGCACCACGTTCAGCAAGCCATGGGACAAGGCGCTGGTGATGTCGAGTTGAAGAAACGTCGGCTCCAGGGACGGCGGCATGGACACGACGCCGTGGAAGCTGTTGCCCGCGAAGAAGAAGCTCAGCACGGTGACGACGAGGATGGAGATGAGCATCGCGCCCTTCACCTGCAGCACCGACAGCCCGACCACCATGAAGAAGCCGAGCACCGCCAGGATGACCTTCGGGTCATGGACATTGCCGATGGTGACATAGGTGGCGGGATTCGCGACCACGATGCCGGCGTTCTTCAGGGAGATGATCGCCAGAAACAGGCCGATACCCACGGGTATGGCGATCTTCAGCGTTTCCGGGATGCCGCGCACGATGAGGTCGCGGATGCCGAAGATGGTGACGAGAAGGAAGCAGCAGCCGGAGATGAACACCGCGCCCAGCGCCGTCTGCCATGTGTATCCCATCTGCAGGACGACGACGTAAGCGAAGTAGGCGTTCAGCCCCATGCCCGGCGCGAGGGCGATGGGGTAGTTGGCATAGAAGCCCATGATGAAGGTGCCGATGGCAGCCACCAGGCAGGTGGCAACGAACACCGCGCCCTTGGGCATTCCGGCATCGCCGAGAATACTGGGATTGATGAAGATGATGTAGGCCATCGTCACGAAAGTCGTGATGCCCGCCACCACTTCGGTGCGGACGGTCGTGCCATTGGCATTCAGAGAGAAATACTTCTCCAACATCTTCATGGCCTTTCGGGCGGCGGGTGAGGGTTACGCGTCGAGGGGACTCCTGTGCCGTCGTCCGGCCTTGCGAAGGGCGGCGTGAATGGTGTCTGGCGAGAACGGGGGCGTGGTGAGCCGCAGCCCGATGGCATCGCGAATGGCGTTGGCGAGCGCGGGCGTGACCGGGTTGTACGGGCTTTCGCTCATGGATTTCGCGCCGAACGGCCCGAGCGCGTCGGACGTTTGGGCGAACAGCACCTCGGTCCGGGGGACGTCGGCGAAGCGGGGCATGAGATAGGTGCGGAACGTCGGGTTGATGACTTCGCCTTGCGCGCCGATGCGCAGATGCTCGGACATGGCCGCGCCGAGCGCCTGGGCAACCCCGCCCTCCACCTGCCCACGGCACTGGTGTGGGTTCATCACGGTCCCCGCATCCGCTGCTTGGATGCTTTTCAGGATGCGCAACTCTCCCGTGACGGGGTGCACCGCCACCTTGAAGCCATGGACATTGAAGGCGACCGAGCGCGGGGTGCCTTCCGCCCGCCCTTCCGCCGAAAGCTCGGTATCTCCAGCGAGTTCGGCGAGTGGGATGCGCGTCGCGCCGACGACCACGCATTCGGCTTCGAGATGCGCTGGGTCTGCTCCCGCCGCATGCGCGAGAATGCGCGCTGCAAGCGCCTTGGCCGCCCGTTCGGTGGCGCGGCAGGCAACCACGGTTCCGGTGCTGCCGTAAGCCCCGGTATCGTGGGTCACATGGTCGGTGTCAGATTGGTGCAGGCGGATGCGGGAGGGCAGGGTCCCGAGCGCGGTGGCGGCGACTTGGAGATGCACCGTACTCGTGCCGTTGCCGAACTCGGCGGTGCCGACGTGCAGATCATAAAGCCCGTCGGCCGCCAGCGTGATGCGCGCGTCGGCGAAATGGCCGCGCGGCGGGATGGTGTCGATCATGCACGTCGCCATCCCCCGCCCGGTGAGCCAATCCTCGCCCGGGGGCGGCAGGGTTTCGGCGACGTCGAGGGCGGCTTCCACCATGTCCAGGCATTGGTCGAGGCCGTAGCTGCCGAACTGCACGTCGTGGGGATGGGTGTCGTAGGACACCATGTCGTCGCCGGGCCGGATCATGTTGAGCCGGCGGAAGTCGAACGGGTCCATACCCAGCGCCCGGCACAGTTCGTCCATGGCGGATTCCACCGCGAAAACCGTCTGGCTGAGGCCGTAGCCGCGAAACGCGCCGGAGGGCATCACATTGGTGTAGACCGAGTATCCATCCACCTTCTTGTTGGCGCAGCGATAGAAGATCAGCGCCTCGTTGCAGCCGTGGAACAGCACGCCGCCGCCGTGATTGCCGTAGGCACCGGTATTGGCGAGTGCGTGGATCTGAATGGCTGTCAGCGTCCCGTCACGCCGCGCGCCAACCTTCACCCTGATGGAAAACGGGTGGCGGCAGGTGGTGGCGGAGAATTGCTCGTCCCGCGTCATCTCGAATTTCACCGGTCGCCCGGTCTTCAGAACCGCCAGGGCGACGATGTCCTCGGTGATCATCTCCTGCTTGCCGCCGAAGCCGCCGCCGACCCGCTCGCAGAACACCCGGACCTGTTTGGGGTCGAGATCGAACAGAGCCGCCAGGGCATCGCGGGTCAGGAACGGCGTCTGCGATGAGGTGCGTATGGTGAGGCGCCCGTCCGCATCCTGCCAGCCGATGCAGCCGTGGGTTTCCAGATGGCCGTGCTGGACCCGCTGGGAGGAATAGGTGCCTTCGTGGACCACCGCAGCCTCGGCGAAACCGGCTTCCACATCACCGATGTCGCCATGAAGCTCGGCGAGGATGTTGCGCGCGGGGGCACGGATTCGGCTGGCGGCGGCATCTTTTTCATGCAGCACCGGCGCGCCAGGCTGCATCGCCGCCTCCGGGTCGAAGACCGCCGGCAGTGGGTCGTAGGTTACGACCACCAGCCGGCATCCCTCCTCAGCCGCAGCCTCGCTTTCCGCGATCACCGCCGCCACCCGCTGGCCGACGAAGCGCACCACATCGTCAAGCACGCGGGTGTCGTCCACGTCGTCGGTGACGATCTGGTGCCGTGCGGTGGAAAACAGCGCCGGGGGCGCATCCGCGTGGGTCAGCACGGCGATGACGCCGGGCACACACAAGGCGGCTGAGGTATCGATGGAGACGATGCGGGCATGGGGATGCGGCGAGCGCAGCAGCTTCAGGTGCGCGAGGTTCTCCGGCGCCACATCCATGGTGTAGCGCGCGGTGCCGGTGACGATGGCGGGGCCGGCCGGGGAGGGGAGGCTTCGCCCACAAGCCGCGCCAGGCTCTGCCGTCTCGATGTGCGTTTCACCGTAGATGGCATCTTCGATGGAGCGATAGCCGCTGCACCGGCAGATATTGCCCTTCAGCGCGGCGGGCAGATCGGTGCGTTGGGCCTGGTTGAGGCTGGCCGCCGTCATGATCATGCCAGCGGTGCAAAAGCCGCACTGGAAGCCCTGGGCGGAGAGAAAGCCCTGCTGCACCGGGTGAAGCGCGCCGTCCCGCGCCAGCCCCTCGATGGTGGTGATCTCGCAATCCTCGGCGCGGAAGGCCGGGTAGAGACAGCTATGCACCGGCTCTCCGTCCACATGGACGGTGCAGGCGCCGCAATCCCCGGTATCGCACCCCTTCTTCACGCCGAAATTGCCCAGCTCGCGCAGCAGCGTGCGCAGACACTGGCCGGGGCGGGGCTCTGCGTGGAGGGATGCGCCGTTGACTTGAAACCTCATGGGGCGCTCGCCCCACTCAGTTCCCGCCGAACCTCTTCAGCAAGATGCAGCGTGACGTCGCGACGCCATTCGGGCGCCCCGTGGATGTCGTCGAAATAGCCTTCGGGTGGAATGACGGTGTCGATCGCTGTTTCGAGATCGTGCGCGCTCAAGTGTGCGGAAAGCTCCAAGCGCACCGGTCGGGGCGTCGAAGCGCTGATGGTCAGGCTCATCGCGTCGCCAGCCTGCGGGCGCGTGCCGATAATGAGGGCGGCGGATCGGCCCAGGCTGGTCAGGGATATCTTGCGGAATGCCGCCCGACGCGTCAGGGCCTCGGCGGGCAGGTGGATGCTGCGCAGGATGTCTCCGGGGGTGAGACTTGTTTCGCCCGCCCCCTGGATCAGATCAAACACGCTGATCCGCCGGTGCGTGCCGTCGGGATGCCAGATGAGGCAGACCCCATCCAACGCCGCCGTCAGCGAGATCATGGCGCCGGCGGGCAGGGCGGCGCACAGGTTGCCACCCACGGTCGCCATGTTCCAAACCTTGAAGGATGCCATCAGGGCGCGGCAGCATTGGGCGATGAGCGGATTGGCTGCCCATGGCGCAGGCAGAGTTGCGGAATTGAGCCGGGCGATGGTGCAGGTGGCCGCGATCTTCAGCCCGCTTTCGCTAACGATCAGTGGCTCCCATCCAAGCGCCGAGAGATCCACGAGCCGGCGAAGATGCGGCTGGGCCTGGGCATAGAGAACCGTGCCACCGCTCAGCCAGGCATCCCCCTCGCTCCACGTAGGCAGTTCGGTCCGGCTACGCGGACGGCAGATCGCGGTGATGGTGTTGAGATCCATAGCCTTCCGATCCCGCGCCGTGCCCCTCAGGTCAAGGCGCCCCGCTATCGGCCAAGCAAGAACCGTTCCGAAACTATGCCGTACCCTGGTATTCTGCTTTTCGCTCCGCCGCGTTCAAATCCGCTCAGCCCCGCGCCCGAAGCTCCCGGCGCAGAATTTTGCCCGTGGCCGTCATGGGCAGCGCATCGGTGAAGGCGACATGGCGCGGGTATTCATGGGCCGACAGGCGGTCCCGCACATGCCGCTGGATCGTTGCCGCGAGGTCGTCGGACGCCGCGTGGCCGGCTTTCAGCACGATCCATGCCTTGACCGCTTCCGTCCGCAGCGGATCCGGTATGCCCACCACCGCCACCAAAGCGACGGCCGGGTGGCGCAGGATGCAGTCTTCGATCTCCCCCGGGCCGATGCGGTAGCCGGCGGACGTGATGACATCATCCGACCGGCTGACGTACCAGAGATAGCCATCCTCATCCTGCCGGCCCAAATCGCCCGTCAGCAGGAAATCGCCGGCATATTTGTCGGCCGTGGCCCTGGGGTTGCGCCAATATTCCAGCATCATCACCGGGTCGCCGCGGCGGATGCCGACATTGCCTTCGGTGCCCGGCGGCAATTCTTCACCCTCGTCATCGACGATGCGCACATCATGGCCGGGGATCGGCTTGCCCATGGCGCCTGGACGGATGGGGAAGAAGCTGGAGTTGGAGCCGACCACGAGATTGCATTCGGTCTGGCCGTAGATTTCTCGCGCCTCCACACCCAGCCGCTCGCGCACGAAGGCGCCGAGTTCCGCCCCCAGAGATTCACCGCCGGTGAGCAGGGAACGCAGCTTGAGGCCGCCATGGCGCACGTCTGCCTGCCGTAGAAGCTTCAACGCGGTGGGCGGCAGAAAGACGTTACGAACGCCCTGGTCCGCCATCAGCGCCATAGCCGCATCTGGATCGAACTTCTTCGCGCGATAGGCCAGCACGGGCACGCCGAGATAGAGGCTCGGGAACAGGACGTCGAACAGTCCGCCGATCCACGCCCAATCCGCCGGTGTCCAGTGCAGGTCGCCGGGCTGCGGCATGCCTTCATGGATGAAAGTAATGCAGGGAAGATGCCCTAGCAGAATGCGATGGCCGTGCAGCGCGCCCTTGGGATTGCCCGTGGTGCCCGAGGTAAAGATGATGATGGCCGGGTCATCCGGCCCGGTATCAACGGCCGTGAAATGATCGGACGCGCGGGACAGCGCCACGTCGAAAGAGGTTTCCGCGCCACCATCAGGGCCGATGATGAACACATGGGTCAGGTCCGGCAGGCGGTGCCGGACGCCGGAGAGTTTGGCGAGGCCGGAAAGGTCCGTCACCAACACCTTCGCACCCGAAGCCGAGAGGCGATATTCCAGCGCCTCGTCACCGAACAAGGTGAACAGCGGCACCGAGACCATGCCGGCCTTGAACGCCGCGATATGGGCGATGGCGGTTTCCGGCGCCTGCGGCAGGAACACCCCGACGCGATCGCCCCGCTCAAGCCCAGCGGCGACCAGCACATTGGCGAAGCGATTGGTCAGGCGGGCGAGATCCTCGAAGGAATAGCGCGCCACCGCGCCGTCTTCCTCCACGAAGATCAGCGCCGGCTTTCCCGCTCCCGTTGCATGGGCATCGGCGCACGCCACGCCCATGTTGAAGCGCGCGGGAATCCGCCAGCGGAACTCGCGGACCAGATCCTCGTAAGACGGCATCCCGTTTCCTCCCGTGGCCGTCTAGCGGGCCTTAAGGAAACAATCGAACGTTCTTTTTCTTTTTCGTCAAGCGCCGCTCAGGCGACCATCCCCAGAGCGGACGCCGCCTCGTTACGGATCGCGGAGATATTCGCGCGATAGCCCTCGATGCCGCCCTTGAAGACGGCGGAGCCGGCAACCAAAACGTCCGCGCCCGCCTTCACGCACAGCGCGCCAGTCTTGGGATTGATGCCGCCGTCCATCTCGATGCGGATGTCGCGCCCGCGCAACATGTCGCGGATGCGCTCGATCTTCGGGATGACCTCCGGAATGAACGCCTGCCCGCCGAAGCCGGGATTGACGCTCATCACGCAGACCAGATCGACCTTGTCGAGCACGTATTGGATCGCGCTCTCAGGCGTTGCCGGGTTCAGCGCGACGCCGGCCTTTTTGCCGAGGCCCCGGATCACCTGGAGGCAGCGGTCGAGATGGTCGGTTGCTTCCGCCTGCACCGTGATGATGTCCGCGCCCGCCGCCGCAAAGGCTTCGAGATAGTGCTCGACCGGCGAGATCATCAGGTGAACGTCGAACACCTTGTCGGTATAGCGCCGCAGCGATCGGATGATGTCCGGCCCGAAGGTGATGTTGGGCACGAAATGGCCGTCCATCACATCAAGATGGATGTAGTCCGCCCCCGCCGCGGCCACATCCCGCACCTCTTCGCCAAGGCGCGAGAAGTCGGACGCGAGGATGGACGGGGCGATCAGCGGCAGTGTCATTGACGTCAACTCCGGGAGGCCAGCCTTATGTGGGGAGGCGGCGTCCAGTCTCAATAATAGGAGGCGATCTTCGCCACTTCCTCACGCGAGCCGAACACCAGCGGAATGCGCTGGTGCAGCTTCTGCGGCTCGATATCGAGGATGCGGGTCTTGCCGTCGGTGGCGGCGCCCTTGGCTTGCTCGGTGATGAAGGCGACGGGGTTCGCCTCATAGATCAGCCGCAGCCGGCCCTCCGCATAGCCCTTGCGCTTGTCGCCGGTATAGAGATAGACGCCGCCGCGCGTGAAGATGCGGAAGGCGTCGGCGACCATAGAGCCGACCCAGCGCATGTTGAAATCCTTGCCGCGCGGCCCGTCCTTGCCGGCGAGGCAATCGTCGATATAGCCGCGCATCGGGGTGTCCCAGTGGCGCATATTGGACTGGTTGACGCCGTATTCCTTGGTCTCGGCCGGGATTTCCACCGCAGCGTTGGCCAGCAGAAACTCACCGCTCGCACGGTCCAGCGCGAACACCTGCGTGCCGGCGCCGAGGGTGGAGACCAGCACAGTCGAGGGGCCATAGACCAGGAAGCCGGCGGCGACCTGGGCGGAGCCCTTCTGCTTCAGGGCTTCGACCGGATCGGGAAAGGCGGCGGCGGAATAGGGCAGGATGGAATAGATGGTGCCGACAGAGACGTTGGTGTCGATGTTGGACGAGCCGTCCAGCGGGTCCACCGCGACCACCAGGGAGCCCTGGGCATTGAGCGGGATCGGGGTCTCGCTCTCTTCTGAACCAAGAAAGGCCACCGGCGCAGTCTTCAGCGCGGCGATGATCGCCTCCTCGGCGATGACGTCGAGTTCCTTCTGGGTATCGCCGCCGGCATTCGCCTCATCTCCCCGCACCTTGGCGAAATACGCGGCGAGTGGGCCCTGGGCGATGAGGTCCGCGATGGTGACACCGGCCTCGGCGATGCGCTCCACAGCGGCGGCAACCGCCTGCTTTTCGGATACGTCGCCGGCCCAGTCGCGAAGATACGCCTGCAGGGTCACGCTCACCGGATCTCTCCGCACTTGTGTTGGGTTCGCCGGAGGGGCTCACCGCTCGGCACTGAGCGAAGGCCCCTCCAGTCTGGATTGGCGCCGTTATGGCCCATGCGGAGCGGCCCGTCGAGGGAGGGGAGGGTGTGTCACCGCCCCCGGAAAATCTCCACGCCCACGTCCCCGAAGACGCCGGTAATCGGCGCGCCGGGCTTGTGGACCACCACCCGCACCTGTTCGATCTGGCTGAAATGGTCCAGCAGGCGCATGGCGATGCGTTCCGCGAGCGTCTCGATCAGGCGGACCGTATCATCCTCCACCACCGCGCGCACCTGATCGTAGACATCCTGGTAGGAGACCGTGAGGCTCACGTCGTCCGCCCATGCGGCGGGGCGCGTGTCCTGCCACCAGTCCACGTCCACAACGAAACGCTGGCCCAGGGTCTGCTCGGCGGATTTGGCCCCGTGGCGCGCGAAGAACGGCAACGCGCGCAGGAACAGGCGGTCGCTGCGATGTGGACCTGCGGCCGCGACCGCTTTTGGCTCGGCGAGGTCGTCTGGTTCGGTCGAGTCCATCATTAGGTCACGTCGAGTTGGAGTTTAAAAAGGAGGCCGGATGGCATGCCGACCCTGGCACTGCATCCTGTCTCAGAAAGGGTTGCTGGCCTAATCCGTTTGCCGGCTTGCTCACAGGCAGGGGGCTATATCGGCAGGCCGAGGCGTTGCCGCACCTCGACAAGGCGCTCCGCGACCATGGACCGGACGGCCTCCAGCGTGGCTGCCTCCGCCTTCACCGTGCACACCGGCAACCCCTCGGCGATGATCGTCCCCGGCGCGGTGCGGTCGCGCACGTCGGCGGGCCAGGCATCCTCCGGGATCATGATCTGGTGGTCAGCGTAGAGAATCGCCGCCGCTGTCACCCCGGCAGGGGCGGGCAGGGCATCCGGAAGCTTACCGCCGCACGCCGCGAGGTGCAGCGCCAGCAAAGGCGGCATGGGCTCCGTGTCGAAGATTTCGAGGCTGACGCCGGGCCTTGGATTGACCTCAAGCAGCCACCAGCCTCGGGGGGAAATCATCAGGTCAAAGGAGATGATGCCGACCAGCCCGCAGACCCCGGCGATGCGCGTCGCGGCGGCGAGGATTTCGCCTCCGAACCCGTGGGGGAGCGCGACCGGTCCGGCGGCGCCGCCATAGCGAAACGGGCGGCGTTGGGTCGGGTCGGCCCATTGCTGCGTCGCGCCGATGACCCGCACATCCTGGCCATTGGACAGGAGGATGAGGGAATAGGAGTCTCCCTCCACATCCCGCTGGAGATAATAATCCGGTGCCGGCGGCCCATCCTCGCCCGGCGGGCGCACGCTGATATGCAGGCCCCCGGTCCCGCCAATGCGCTTTTCTAATAGCGGCACACCCAGAAAATCATCCTGCGGTGCTTCGAGGGTGATGGCGGGAAACGGAATGCCCAGGTGGCCACAGAGCGCCGACAGGGCGAGGGGGTCTTTCACCACCCGCACGGTCTCGGCCATGTTGCCGAGGACGGGATTGCGCTCGCCGATCCGCGACATCAGCGCGGTGTCGTGCTCGAAGCCGCCGCCCAGCACCACGGGAAGCCCCGGAGGGGAAAGCTCGGCGAGGGCTTTCAGCAGGTCATCGCCGTCGAACGCCAGTCCATTTCGCTTGTGGACCCTGACGCAGCGGGCCGCATGGGCGCAGGTGTCGAGCCCGGCGAACAGGTCGAGCGCCAATGCTGCGAGCCCGGCACGAGCGGCGCTGGCCGCAAGCGGCCGGGCGGACAGGGCAATAACCGCAATATCCATGTCTGCTTCGTCCGCCGGTTCGGGATGGATCAGCCGGCGAGTGCGGCCTTCAGCAAATCAGCATGCTGGGCCAATACGGCCATGTCTTCCTTGATGCTCGCCGCCGGCTTCATGGGAACGCCCTCATGGCGCGGGATCACATGGACGTGCAGGTGAAACACCACCTGTCCGCCGGCCGCCTCGTTGAATTGCTGAACGGTGACGCCATCGGCGTTGAAGACGGCCTTGCCGGCCTTCGCCACCTTCTGGGCGACCTGAGCGACATAGGCGAGGTCGGCGGGCTCGATGTCGAGAATGTTGCGCGCAGGTGCCTTGGGGATCACCAAGGTGTGGCCGGGAGAGCGCGGCATGATATCGAGGAAGGCAAGCGCCCGATCGTCCTCGTACACCTTGAAAACGGGCAGTTCGCCCCGCAGGATCTTTGCGAAGATGTTCTGGGGATCGTAGGCGGGCGCTTCGCTCATGGTGGCCTCCAGGTGCCTTTCCGTTCGCATCGCAGGCGCGGAGCGAAGGGTCAAGTCCCGGTGGCTACTTCTGAAGCTGACTCTGCGACTGGCGACCCCGCTGCCGGTCGGGCTCCTTGCCGGTCGTGACCGCTTCGCTGACGTTGCGGCCAAGCCCCCTGAGCGTGGCAACGCCGAGCGAATCGAGACCCACCGCACGGCGCACATACGCGTCCGTCGCGCACAGCGCGCGGCCGCAATCGAAGGCGATCCAGCCGATCTTCGGCACATGAGCCTCCGCCCATTCCCGACTTTCCATCTCGCCGTCTTCGCCCACGACATAGCCGCAGACGTGGCGGGCCGGGATGCCAAGATGGTGCGAGGCGGCGGTGAACACATGGGTCAGGCCGCCCGAACAGCCGGCTTTTTTCGCCAGAATACCTGCAGCCGAACCCGCTGCTGCATCGACCGCACGCGGCACTTCCTCGAATGTCTCGTTGATCTCGCCCATCAGCGCATGAAGCTGACCGAGCACATCACCGGCCTCGCCGCGAATTGTGTCCGCGAACGCCCGTATCGCAGGGGTGGGCTCGGTCTGCTCGGTCGAGCGTAGGAACAGCGAGGGCGGGAAACGCTCCACTGTGCCCCTTACGATGCCAGTGTAGTCCTGTGTATCGACCTCGCCGGTGGCAACCACGACGATTTCTTCGGCAGGGCCTTCAAGTGTGAAGGTGTGCGTGAGATTGCCGAACGAATCCTCGTGTGGATACAGCCGGCAGTCCGTCTGCACATCCAGCGACCAGCGCTGAATATACTGGCCGTCGTGATCCCGTGGCGTCATCAGAAGACGGACAATGGCGGTGCGCGTTCCCGGCTCCAGCCGATGAATCACTTCATGCCGAACTCGTACGCGCATCGCATCCTCGTCTGGTGGGCGGCGCGGAGCGCCGCGCCTTAGATAAGGTATTGCTCGGCGATTTCAGCGCCCAGCTTGTTGTTGTCCGACACGAACTCCTCGATGAATTCGTGCAGTCCGGTGTTAAACACGTCATCAATGGATTGGTTGCTTAGCCGCGCGCGCGTACTGCGGGCCAGCCGCTGGGCCGGACCCTGGCGGCCATAGGCATCGGCGATATCGTCCAGCGAGCGGGTCAGATTCTCGTAGCAGCTTGCCAGCGAGCGTGGCATAGCGCGGTTGAGAATGAGAAGGTCCGCAACCAGCCAGGGCTTGACGCTGTCCCGGTAGACCCAGTGGAACGCGGTGAGCGCGGACACGGAGCGCAGGATCGATGCCCACTGGAAATAATCCAGCGGTCCGCCCACATGCTCCTTCTCGGGCAGAAGCACATGGTACTTCACGTCGAGAATGCGCGCGGTGTTGTCGGAACGCTCCACATAGGTGCCGGTGCGGGCGAACCAATAGGCGTCGTTCCGAAGCATCGTGCGGTGCATTGCGCCGTCGAACCGCAGCGATGTCTCCTTCACGAAGGCAAGGAAGCGGGTCAGTTCATCCCGGCTGAGCGCACGGTCGGGAAAGGCCCGCAGTTCGATCCAGGCGCCGTTGATGGCGTCCCACATCTCGGAGGTCAGCGCGGTGCGCACCGAACGGGCGTTGGTGCGCGCCATCTCGAAGCAGTTGCGGATCGAGGTGGGATTTTCGGGATCGAGCGCGAGGAAGGAGACAACGTTCTCCTCCGTCGCCTTTTCGATGGACCCGTGCTTTTCCACGAACTGATCGGCGCAGCCGGCGGTGAGAACCACGGAACTCCACTCGTTGGTGGAGCCGCCGTAGGTCACCGGCATGTAGGAAAGGCGCTGGGCCACGTCGAGAATGCGCGCAAGACAGTCGGCGCGCTCTACGTATCGGGTGAGCCAGTAGATGTTGTCTGCGGTACGGGAGAGCATGATTGGCCCATCTGGCAAAAATGGCTGGGTGGCGACGCCGGGCGGCGTCGATTCAGGTGTCGAGGACCCAGGTATCCTTGGTGCCGCCGCCCTGGCTGGAATTCACCACCAGAGAGCCTTCCGTCATGGCGACGCGGGTGAGGCCGCCGGGGACGATCCGCACCTTGTCGCTGCCGGAGAGAATGAACGGCCGCAGATCAACGTGACGCGGCGCGACGCCTTCCGCCACCAGCGTCGGGCAAGTGGACAGGGCAAGGGTCGGCTGGGCGATGAAGTTTGCGGGATCGTGCTTCAGCTTGGCGCGGAACACCTCGATCTGCGCCTTGTCGGCCTTCGGACCGACGAGCATGCCGTAACCGCCCGAACCGTGCACTTCCTTCACCACCAGTTCCGGCAGGTGTTCGAGCACATACTTCAGATGGTCCGGTTCGCGGCACCGATAGGTCGGCACGTTCGGCAGGATCGGCTCCTCACCAAGGAAGAACTTGATGACTTCCGGCATGTAGGAATAGACCGCCTTGTCATCCGCGACGCCGGTGCCCACCGCATTGGTGAGGGTGACGTTGCCGGCGAGATAGGCGCTCATGAGCCCCGGCACGCCGAGGATGCTGTCCGGCCGGAAGGCGAGGGGATCGAGGTAGTCGTCGTCGAGGCGGCGGTAGATCACGTCGACCCGCTTCGGCCCCTCAGTGGTGCGCATGAACACCACATTGTCCTTCACGAACAGGTCGCGTCCTTCCACGAGGTCCACGCCCAGCTTGTCGGCCAGGAAGGAGTGCTCGTAATAAGCCGAATTGTAGATGCCTGGGGTGAGGATCGCCACGTTTGGCTCGTCGCCGCTGCGCGGGGAGAGCGAGCGCAGCGTCGCCAGCAGATCGTCGGCATATTTGTCGACCGGCGCCACCTTGTGCAGCGAGAACAGCTCCGGGAACAGGCGCAGCATGATCTCGCGATTCTCGAGCATGTAGGACACGCCGGAGGGGGTGCGGGCATTGTCTTCGAGCACGTAGAACGTGTCGGGGTCGGTGCGCACGATGTCGATGCCGGCGATGTGCACGTAGAGGTCGTGCGGCACGCGCTGGCCGTTCATCTCGGGGCGGAAAGCCGGATTCTGTAAGATCAGCTCTTCCGGGATGATGCCGGCCTTCAGCAGCTCACGCTTGCCGTAAACGTCATTGATATAGAGGTTCAGCGCCTTCACGCGCTGTTCCAGCCCCTTGGCGAGGCCGGACCATTCTTTATTCGTGATGATGCGCGGAACGATATCGAATGGGATCAGGCGTTCTTGTGAATTCTGCTCCCCATAGACGGCGAACGTAATTCCGATACGCCGGAAAATGAATTCGGCTTCCTTACGGCGCTGCTCAAGCTGGTCATGGGGGACCTTGCTGAGCCAGCCCTGAAGTGCCTCATAGGCTTGACGGACTTTGCCATCTTCACCTGACATCTCGTCGAAAATACGCCGCATCTGGACTGCCACTCCGCTTCACCGCAGCCTATGTACAAACATCGTGCCAAGGAAGAGGAAAGCTTGGCAAGCGGGTGCGAAGGTTAAGCTGACCTTGGAACTGCTAAAATGATGGGCACGATAGGCGGTGGTGCCTTCGTACCGAGCACGGAGACGCGATATGGACGGGGCACAGGGCGCACAAACGGTCACGGCCGCCATACTGGTTATTGGGGATGAGATCCTCTCCGGCCGGACAAAGGATAAAAACATCGGCCATATCGCCGAACGGCTCACCGAAATCGGCGTGGATGTGCGCGAAGTGCGCGTGGTGCCCGATGTCGAGGAAGAGATCGTTGCAGCCCTTAATGCGCTGCGCACGCGCTACGTCTATGTCTTCACAACAGGGGGAATTGGTCCCACCCACGACGACATAACCGCGGATGCGGTGGCCAAGGCGTTCGGTGTTTCCATTGATGTCGATCCCCGCGCCCGCGCCATGCTGCTGGAATACATCGCGGAGAAGGATCTCAATGAAGCGCGCCTGCGCATGGCGCGCATTCCCGATGGCGCCGAACTTGTGGTGAACACCGTGTCGAAGGCGCCTGGGTTCAACATCGGTAATGTTTATGTGATGGCCGGTGTGCCGCGCATCATGCACGCCATGCTGGAAGCCATTATCCCCACGCTCAAGACCGGCGTGCCCATGCTTTCGGAAACGATCCGCGCCAATGCGAAGGAGGGGGACATTGCGGCGCCGCTCGGCGAAATCGCCCGGCAGTTCCCTGATGTCGCCATCGGCTCCTACCCCTTCATCGACGATATCGGCCCCAACACGAATATCGTGGTGCGCTCCCGCTCGCGTGAGCGGGTGGAAGAGGTGCGCGACGCGGTGGCCGCGATGGTGGCACGCCGCTGAGGCATAAAAGCCACGCTGACGTTGGGTGATGCATCGTCGGCATTGCCCAGCTGTTGCGCGGGTTCGGATTGCCTACCAAATGCGCTGGATGCTTTTCCGCGCCCGCGCCGCGCGTCCCTCTGCCGGAGCATTGCCATGAACACCATGAAGTTCGGCCACGGCCAGCCATTCACGCGGCTGGAAGATCCGGTCTTGCTCACCGGCGGCGGTCGCTATGTCGGGGACGCTGCGGCGGCTGTCGGGGCCAAGGTCGCCTATGTGGTGCGCTCGCCGTATGCCCATGCGCGCTTCTCCATCGCAAATGCGGACACCATTTCGTCCATGCCGGGCGTGCGCCTCGTGCTCACCGCGCCAGACATCGCGGATCTCGGCTCCATGCCCATCGGCGCGGTGATTCCCGTGGTCGGCGAGGACCATCTTTGGCAACCCCATCGGCCGGTTCTCGCCAAGGACATCGCGCGGCATGTGGGAGATGCCATCGCTTTCATCGTCGCCGACACGCTGGATTTGGCGCGTGACGCCGCCGAGGCGATGGCGGTGGATTGGGAGCCGCTCGATGTGGTGTCCGACATGGAGGCGGCGCTGGAAGATGGCGCGCCCTTGGTGTGGGAGGATCGCGGGAGCAACACCGCCTTCACCAGCGAACTTGGCGCCGCGCCTCCGGTAGAGGCCGCCTTCGCATGCGCGGCCAAGATCGTGCGCATCAAGCTCGTCAACAATCGTGTCGTGACCAATTATCTGGAACCGCGCGGCGTGCTGGCCGAGGTGGAGGAAACCGGCCGCGTTCGGCTCACCCTCGGCAGCCAGGGCAGCCACCGTCTGCGCGACGCCATCGCCGACAAGGTTCTCCATTGGCCGCAAGCGGACCTGCGGGTCATCACCCCGGATGTCGGCGGTGGCTTCGGCACGAAGATGTTTCCATTCGTCGAATATCCCCTCGCCGCGCTGGCGGCGCGCCGGCTCGGGACACCGCTGGCGTGGATCAGCGACCGGAACGAGCATTTCCAGGCGGACAGCCACGGGCGCGACAACATCACCACGGCCGAGCTGGCGCTGGATGCGGACGGCAGGTTCCTGGCTTTGAAGGTGGATACGCTCGCCAACATGGGGGCGTATCTGAATTTTTATGGCCCGTTCGTGCCGGTCGGCGGGGGGCGCATGCTGCCGGGCGTCTATGACATTCCGGCTTTTCATGCGCGCATCAGGGGCATCTACACCCATACCGTTCCGGTGGACGCCTATCGCGGCGCCGGTCGCCCAGAAGCGGCTTATGTCATCGAGCGGCTGGTGGACGCCGCCGCCCGCGAACTGGGAATTGCACCGGACGAACTGCGCCGCCGCAACTTCATCACGCCCGCGCAGATGCCCTACCAGACCGGGTCCGGGCGCGTGTACGACAGCGGCGAATTCGACGGGCACATGACCCGCGCGTTGTTGGTGGCCGATCAGGCGGGCTTCGCCGCACGGGCGGAAGAGGCGTCTTCGCGAGGCAAGCTGCGCGGCTTCGGGTTTGCGACCTATATCGAGGCGTGCGGTGGCGGCTTGCCTGAGCCGGCGTTCCTGCGGCTTGAGAAGGATGGGCGCATCCGCATCAAGATCGGCTCGCAATCCACCGGGCAAGGCCACAGGACCGCCTATGCCCATCTCGCGGCAGCGCATCTCAAGGTGCCATTGGAGCAGGTGGACGTGCTCCAGGGCGACACCGACGATCTCGCCGAGGGCCACGGAACCGGAGGGTCGCGTTCGATCCCCGTGGGCGGCGCCGCGGTGGCGGGGGCCGCGCGCATTCTCGCGGAAAAGCTGCGCTCTCTGGGTGCCGACGCACTCGAGGCGGATGCGGGCGATATTGAATTGGTGGGTGGAAGCGTCGAGGTCGCGGGCACCGACCGGCGCATGACATTCGCGGAACTTGCGGCACTGCCGGAAGCAACCGAGGACCGCATTGCCGCTCAGGATGCCTTCGCTCCCAAGGAGGCGACATATCCGAACGGCACGCACGTCTGCGAGGTCGAAATCGACCCCCTGACCGGCGCGGTTGAGATCGCGACCTATGTGGTGGTCGATGATTTCGGAGCAGTGGTGACGCCGGCCATGCTCGAAGGCCAGGTTCACGGCGGCATCGCCCAGGGCATCGGCCAGGCGTTGCTGGAGCGCACGGTCTATGACGAGCAGGGCCAACTCCTGACCGCGAGCTTCATGGACTATGCGCTGCCCCGCGCCGACGACATTCCGTGGATCCACTTCGAGACCCGCAACGTGCCCTGCACCACCAACCCGCTGGGGGTGAAAGGCGCGGGGGAGGCGGGAGCCATCGGCTCGTGCCCCGCCGTGATGAATGCGGTGATCGATGCGCTGTGGCGCGGCTATGGCGTCTCCCACATCGACATGCCCGCCACCGCCGCCGCGATCTTTTCAGCGATTGAGGGTGCGCGCGGTGCAAAGTGACACAGCCCTTCTCGCGAGAGCGTGACAGCCGGGCTCTGGCTTCCCATTCGTAAGCGCGCTTAAGTTAGAGCGATTCCATCACGGAGCTGCTTATGCGCGTGTTTCTCGTTGCCGGCCTTCTCATTCCCCTGGTGGCGGGTGCCGCCATTGCGCAGTCCGACCCGATCGCGGCGCGCAAGGCGCTGATGAAGCAGATCGGCGATCAGACCGGGATCGGCGCTTCCATGCTCAAGGGCGAGACGCCGTTCGACGCCGCCAAGGCAGCGACGATCTTTAAGACCTTCGCGGAAGACGGCGCCAAGTTCGGCACGTTGTTTCCGGCCGGCTCGGAGACGGGGGACACCAAGGCCGCGCCGGCCATCTGGTCCGATCGCGCGGGTTTTGACGCCGAGCTGGCGAAATTCAACGCGGCGGTGGCGCAGAATGTCTCCGGCATCGGCACCGCGGATGGCTTCAAGGTGGCCTTCACCGCCGTCGCCAACACCTGCCGCAGCTGTCACAGCACCTTTCGCCTGCGCTGATCGGCGATTTACCGACATGCCCGAGTTCGGCTCGGGCATGTCGGCTCATTTTCAAGCGTAGTTCGCGAGCGCCCACACCGCCCCTGCCGCCACGGCGAAGATCGCCAGTGCGAGAATGAGCGAGGCCATGTGGGGCGGCGCGATACTCACAGGCAGGCGCTTCTTGCCGGTCACCATCGGCCGCACCAGATCATGCCGCTTCACCACCGCGTAGCCGATGATCGCCAGCACATGCATGACGATGACGGCCAGGATCAGGTTGAAGTTGAAGACGTGCCAGTCGGTGATGCGGTCGCTGAGGCCGTTGGCATATTTGGCCAGCGGGCCTTCGGTGAACAGGCCATCATTGGCGAACAGGCCCGAACCCACCTGAAAGCACAGCAGCGCCAGCATCACCACGACCATGAGGCCGCCGGCGGCATTGTGGCCGATCTCGGTATCCGGCTCGCGGCGTGTGAAGTGGCCGAGATGGCGGAGCGCCGCGAACGGCGATTTCAGGAAGCGGGCGAACCGCGCCGTGTCGCTCCCCAGGATACCCCACATGATCCGGAACAGCAGCAGGGTGAGGATCGAGTAGCCGCAGCGGAAATGCCAGTCGATCCAGCCGTTCTTCGCGGTCACATAGGCGCCGGCCACGAGCGCGACGAGTGCCCAGTGAAACAGGCGAGTCGGGGCATCCCACACTTTGGTCCAGCGCGTCTGTTCATGCATTTTTCAGCCCCCAAGTTTAAACCCATTCAAATCACCCGCTTCCGCGAAAGCAACGGCCATCGAAGGTTTTATACCGTGCGGACCTTCGCCTAGGGGGAGGCTCGCCCGCGCGGCATGTTGACGATGCATGCCTCAAATCAACCCGGCTGCGCTATACGGCAGCGACCGGCGCGTTCCCGGATGCCGGAAAGAAGCGAATGAACATTCCCGCCGGAATCCTCTTTCAGCTCTGTGCGACCCTCTGCTTTGCTGCGATGCAGGCGTGCGTCCGCGCGGTCGCCGACGATGTGCCGAGCGGGCAGACGGTGTTTGCTCGCAGCTTCATCGGGCTCGTCCCCTTGCTCATCTGGTTGGCTTGGCGCGGCGAACTGCGCAGCGTGGTTGCAACCCGCAATGTGCCGGGTCATGTGCTTCGTGGGCTGGTCGGGGTCGCGTCCATGTGGCTCGGCTTTGCGGCGCTGGCCTATATCCCGCTCGCCGAATCCATTGCCTTTACCTATGTCACGCCGCTCATAACCGTGATTCTCGCCGCCGTGCTTCTGCGGGAGAACGTGCCGAAATATCGCTGGGCGGCGGTGGGCGTCGGGCTTGTCGGCATCGTCACCATGCTCTCACCCTTGCTGTCGGAACACGGGCTGGTGGCCAAGGACGCCTATATCGGCGTCGGATTGGCCTTGGGCGCTGCCGTCCTGTCCGCCTTCGCGCTCACCCAGGTGCGGCGCCTGACGCTGACTGAGACCACCGGGTCAATCGTCTTCTACTTCAGCTCGGTCGCATCCCTCACCGGCCTTATGACCGCGCCGTGGTGGACCATGCCGTCGTTGAAGGAATCCCTTATCCTGCTCGGCATGGGGCTTACGGGCGGGATCGGCCAAATCTTCCTCACCACCGCCAACCGCGTCGCGCCGGCGTCGGTGGTGGCGCCGTTCAACTACGCCACCCTGCTCTGGGCGGTGCTGTTCGGCGCGATGTTCTTCCGGGAATGGCCGCATTATCTGGTGTTCTGCGGTGCCGCGCTGGTGGTGGCCGCCGGTGTCGGCGTCGCGCTGCGTGAACAGAGGGCGGGACGCCGCGCCCGATCACGGACCCTGCCATGAGCCTCGGCGAACCGACCTCCGCCTCCGCCTCGAAGGCGTTGACGCCGCCGACGGTTCCCGAGCTTTTCTTCGCCTTTCTGCGGATCGCCCTCTCCGGCTTCGGCGGCGCGCTTCCCTTCGCACGGCGCGAACTGGTGGAGCAGAGACAATGGCTCGACCCGCGCGAGTTCAACGATCTGCTGTCGATCTGCCAACTCATGCCCGGCCCGAACATCGTCAATATTTCGTTTTGTATCGGCTGGCGGTTTCGTGGCTTTTTCGGTTCGGCGGCAGCGTTCACCGGGCTCGTGCTGGCGCCCTGCATCATCGGCGTCACCCTCACCACCATCTACCTGCGATACGGGCAATTGCCGGTGGTCTCGGGCATGCTGCGGGGGATTTCGGCCGCCGCGATCGGCCTGTTCGTCGCGCTGGGCGTGAAGATGGCGGTCGCCGAGCGGCGTAGCCCCCATATCCTGTTTTTTGCGCTTCTGGCCTTTCTGGGTGCGGGCCCGCTGGGCTTTCCGCTGATCGCGGTGATCTTGTTTCTCGCGCCCTTTTCCATCGCGGCGGCGTGGCGGTGGTCGACATGAGCCCGCGCGATCCGCTCGTCGATTTCATGCTGCATGTCTTCTACCTGTCGTTCCTTGCCATCGGCGGCGCGAACGCGGTCATCCCCGAACTGCACCGCATGTCGGTCGACAGCCTTTGGATGAGCGATAGTACGTTCGCTGATCTGTTCGCCATCGCCCAGGTGACGCCGGGCCCCAACGTCATCCTTGTCACCCTCATCGGCTGGTATGTGGCGGGCCTGCCGGGTGCCGTTGCCGGCACCCTGCTGATGTGCGTGCCCATGGGCGCCGCCGCCTGTTACGTCTCGACGATCTCCTCGCGCTTCCAGCATGCGCGCCCGCGCATCGCCATCCAGCGCGGCCTCGCGGCCCTCGCGGTGGGGATCGTCACGGCGAGCGCCTATATTCTCATGCAGGTCACGGACAATCATTGGACGGCGTATCTGCTCACCGCCCTCGCGGCCGTGGGCATGCTGGCGACGCGCGCCAACCCGCTTTATTTCTTGGCAGTGGGCGCCGTGTGCGGCGTGTTCGGTCTGGTCTGAGCGCGGTCAGAAGGCCTTGAAGGTAATGATGGTGCGGGTGTCGAAGATGCCCGGCACCACCTGCACCTTTTCATTTACGAAATGGCCGATGTCGGTGCCTTCGGGGACGTAGAATTTCACGAGCAGGTCGAAGTCGCCGGCGGTGGAATAGATTTCGGAGGCGATCTCCGAATCCGCCAGGGCATTCGCCACCTCGTAGGATCGGCCAAGAAGGCACTTGATCTGGACGAAGAAGGGGATCACCGGCGTCTCCAAAGCTTCCCGGTTGCGGGCCGGCGCAAGGTGGACAAAAGCGCCCCCGCTGGCAAGCCCGCCAGTGTCAGCTATTTCCAGCGTCTTCTCCGCAGCATCGGATAAACAAGGTCTGCTATATCAAGCGGCGCGTGGCCCTATGCCGCTCGTAACTCTCGTCGCCACGCCCTGCCGGAGGTCGATCTTGCCTGACGCCGCCATCATCCCCATCGCTGTGACCATCGCGGGCTCGGATTCCAGCGGCGGTGCGGGCATCCAGGCGGATCTGAAGACCTTCTCCGCCCTTGGCGTCTATGGTGCGAGTATCATCACCGCGCTTACCGCACAAAATACCCTCGGGGTCACGGCCATCCATGATGCGCCGCCGGACTTCATCACGGCGCAGATCGACGCCGTGTTCGAGGACCTGAAGGTCAAGGCGGTGAAGATCGGCATGCTCTCGCGTCCGTCCGCCATCCAGGCGGTCGCGGAAGGGCTGGCGCGCTGGTCTGCCCGGCCCGTGGTGCTGGACCCGGTAATGGTTGCAGCCTCCGGCGCGCGCCTTTTGGAGGACGCGGCTATCGCGACGCTGAAAGAGCTTCTGCTGCCGCGCGCGGACCTCATCACGCCCAATCTGCCAGAGGCAGCCGCCCTCCTGGGAACGGCCATCGCCGAGGACGAGGCCGCCATGGCGGCCCAGGGCGAGCAATTGCTGGCGCTTGGCGCCCGTGCCGTTCTGGTCAAGGGCGGGCATGGGACTGGCCCGGAAAGTGTGGACCTGCTGGTGACGCCGGAGGGCATCCTGCGTTTCCCCGCTGTCCGTCATGCCACGCGCAACACCCATGGCACCGGCTGCACGCTTTCTTCCGCCATCACCGCGGGCCTCGCCAAGGGGGAGGGCCTCGAAGCAGCGGTCGCCAATGCCAAACGCTATATCAGCGGTGCGATCTCCGCAGCCGATCATCTTGACGTCGGCCAGGGGCATGGACCGGTGCATCATTTCTATGAACTGTGGCGCTGAGCCCCGGCGAATTTCCCACAAAGCGTGAGCGTGTCGCTCCGAGGCATGACGGGGGGAGGAAGACCCGCTATCGTCCGTTTCGGCGAACGGTTGTTCGGAAGTAAGGAATGAACATGGCGCGTGAGCGGACCGGGGAACGCAATCTGGAGACGGGCGCGCAGGTCATAACCGGGCAACTCGGCAAAACCATCCAGCGTCTGCGCAAAGCCTATAATCTTTCACTTTCGGATCTGTCGGAGCAATCCGGCGTCGCCAAGTCGATCATCAGCCAGATCGAGCGTAACGAAACCAATCCCACCCTCGCCACCGTCTGGCGCCTGTCACAGGCGCTGGATATGTCGGTCGAGCGGGTGCTGGCCTCGTCTGAGGAGGCGCCCTTTGTCGAAAAGCTCACGCGGGCCGATACGCCCATGCTGCTGTCGGAGGATGGCCTCTGCCGGCTCACGATCATCGGCTGGATCAAGACCGTTGAGTGGTTGCAATATTACGACTTCCACGCCGCTCCCGGCGGTGAACTGGAATCTGATGGCCACCAGCGCGGCGCCATCGAATGCCTGAGCGTGCTTTCCGGCGCGCTTCAGGTGGATGTCGCGGGTGCCATCGAGACGGTGAAGGCGGGCGAGACGTTGCGCTATCGGTGCGACCGGCCGCACACCATCCGCAACACAGGCACCGAGCCGGCGCATGCCTTCATGGTGTGCATGATGAAGGCGGCGGTTCTCGACTGACCACTGTCGCGCCTTTCGCGAAAAGCGGCCCTCAATAGACGTCGCGGCAATAGCGGCGTTCTTCGGCCAAGGTCTCCAGTGCCTGCGCGCCGATGAGGTCAGCGAGCGCATGCTCCACCGCCGGTGCCATCCCCTCCAGACTGCCGCAGACGTAGATGGCCGCTCCATCCTTCAGCCAGGACAGGATGTCCGCCCCAGCCGCCTTCAGACGATCCTGGACATAGACGCGCTCGTTTTGGTCGCGTGAGAAGGCCAAGTCCACGCGGGGAAGGGCGCCCGCGCTTTGCCATGCGGTGATCTCGTCGCGGAAATAGTAGTCGTGGGCAAGATTGCGCTCGCCGAAGATCAGCCAGTTGCGATCGCTGCCGCCCCGCACGCGCGCTTTCAGATGCGACCGCAGGCCGGCAAGCCCCGTGCCGTTGCCGATCAAGATCATCGGTCGATCCATCGGCGGGCTGTGGAATGCGGGGTTGGAGCGGATGCGCAGTGCGATGTCCTCCCCTTCCATCGCATGGGCAGTCAGCCAGCCGGAGCCGAGGCCAAGGCTACCGTCAGGAGCACGGGCCTGGCGCAGCAACAGCTCCAGCCGGCCGTCGGCGGGGATGGAGGCGATGGAATATTCGCGATGGGGCAGGGGCTTCAGGCTATCGGCCAGAATCTGCGCATCAGTTACAGCGAGCGCGGTGGCTTCGGGAAGGATGGAACCGGCCAGTGCGGTGCTGATGGTTTCCGCCTTGCCCGCCACCGTCACCTGTGCGTGCGGGGACAGGCCGAGCTTTGAGAGATACGCCGCTACCACGTCGGAGGCATGTCGGGGGCCGACCTCGGCGATGTCGCCCGCCTCCCAGGTGTGGGCCACGCCGTCGGCGGGTTCCAGCGCCACATGGAAGGTGGGCAGGCCGGCACTGCCTGGGTTGAGGCAGCGGCGCTCAACGAGGCGCCATTTCTCATATGCAGGTGGGGTCCAGTCCGGCAACGTGGTCGCGCCGGCGAGGGTGCTGAGTTGGGCCTGCCAGTGGCGCAGTGCGCCGGGATCGTCCTTGTCCGCCTCGATACGGTCGAACAACGGCGTGGCGCCATGGGTGCGCAGCCAGGCATCCAGGCTCTGGCCGAAGCCGCAGAATTGCGGGTAGGTGCGGTCGCCCAGCGCCAGCAGCCCGTAGTCGAGATGCCCCAGCGAGCGACCTTGCCCCATCATGCGCCGGGCGAAGGCACGCGCTTGGTCTGGCGGTTCTCCTTCGCCGAAGGTGGACACGACGAACAGCGCGCGTGAGGACGAGGCAAACGCTTCAGCGCCGAGTGTCGCGAGGGGGGCAACCTTCACCGAGAGACCTGCCGCCTGCAACATTCCCGCGCTTTGCCAGGCGAGGCGTTCAGCGGTGCCGGTCTGGCTCGCGAAGGCCACCAGTACCGGGGCTTCGCTGCCGGTCATCGACTGCACGGCACCGGCGGCCTTGCGCACCGCCTTCTTCTTGCTGCGGCGATCAAGATACAGCAGCCAGCCGGTGACGGCGAACAGCGGCATCAACAGGCTCGCCACCATCATCAGGATCAAACCGGGCATGCCGAAGAAGCTGCCGGAATGCAGCACGAAGATGCTGCTGATCAGCTTCTGGCCCCAGGCCTGATCCTCGTATTTGCGATTCTCCCGCACGGTGCCGGCGGGGTCCAGAACCATGGTGTTGTTGGCCCGCTCGTGGATCGGCACGACGGGCTGATAGCTGATGGTGAGGGTCTGGGCATTGCCCTGCGGCAGGCGCAGTGTGGCTGTCGAGAAGCCCCCACTCTCCTTCAGGAACACCGGCCAGAGCTTGCCTATATCCAACGCCGGGCGGTTCTGCCCGCCGCCTCCGCTCGCGCCGCCCTGCTGTCGCTGGCCGCCTTGAGCGCCCTGCGCAGGCGCGCCTTGTGCCGGTGCAGCTTGCCCAGGTGCACCCTGCGCCTGCCCCTGTGGCGGCGGCGGGCCGCCGGGCCGCATCTGCTGCTGCGGGCGGGGTGTGCCGGTGATGTCGAACAGGGCGTTGCGGTACCAATCATAGGACCACCACAGGCCGGTGAGGGATGCCAGCAGATAGAACGGCAGCACCCAGGCGCCGATGACCGAGTGCAATTCCCATAACAGACTGCGGCCGCGATGGGCGAAGTCGATCACGAACCAATTGCGCCAGTCCCTCCAGCGTCGCGGCCAGCGCAGGTAAAGGCCGGTGAGCGAGAGCACCACCAGCGCCACGGTGGAGCCGCCGACGATCTGCTTGCCGATATCGTCCGCCGCCAGCCAGCGGTGGATCTGCATGGTGGTGCGGAAGAAAGCCTGGCCCTGGACATCGCCGAGCAAAGCGCCGTCGTAGGGGTTCACATAACGTGTTTCTCCTCGTCCGCCGCCGCTGCCTCCGGGCACGGCGGCAAGGGTGACGCGGGCGGGGGTCTCGGGATCGGCGGAGACGGTTAGCGCCGTGATGGTCCGGCCGGGCGTGTTGGTGCGGATTTTATCCAGCAGTGCACTTGGCGCGAGCTTGCCGACCGGCTGGGCGATCACCGTGCGCACCCCGGGGTTCATGGCGTTGAGAATTTCATCCTCGAACGACAGCATCCCGCCAGTGAAGCCGACCACGGCGAGCACCGTGCCAGCGGTAATGCCCAGCAGCCAGTGAAGCTGAAACCAGATGGCTTTGATCATCAAATATGCCCCGAGGCAGCGGCGCTGAAGCCGGCGCCGTTCACTTCACTTCAAAGACGAGATTGGCGTTCGCGACGTAGCGGCCGTGCGTCGGCGCGGCCTCGGTCGCTGTGTGGGAGACCTTCACCAGCCAAAGGCCTGGAGCGGTGATCTTCACGTAGGCGATGCCATCCTTCTCGCTTCCGCTGGCATAGGCGTAGGTGGCATCCCGCGTGGAAAAGCCGTCGTAGGTCGCGAGGATCCGCGCAGACAGAGGCTTGCCATCGAACAGGATTTTCACCGGAAGCTCGCTGCCCACCTTAGCATCGGCGGGGTTCGCGAGAGGCACGATTTCCAACCGATCACCAGAAGCGGCACCAAAGTTCGCGTCGCCGGGGCCGAGGTTTAGAAGCGCCTTCGAGGTGCTTTCCGACAGGGTCGCCGGTTCGGGCGGCTTGCCGGCTTCCTCGCGCGCCGGACGCACGCGAGACATCTTCGCGATGGCAAGCATGGAGCCCGTCCCTGCCGCCGTGCCGGTCAAGGCCTTGGCGGCGGGATCGGCGGTGAGCGCGATATCGGTGGTTTGACCTCCCGAGATGGTGCGCAGTTTCACGTTCTCGATGGGAAGAACCACGTCGCCGAGGGCGAACACCTCTGTCAGCATCACCTGGAGAGGGACGCCGGAACCAGAGCCAGCCAGTGGTTTCAGCACGAGGTCGTGGGCGCTGACCGCAGATAGCGATCCAAAAGCAAAAAGCGTGGCGGCAACAAAGGTTCGATAACAGAGATGCGGCATGGTTCCTCGCAGGGAGGCTCATGCATGGCCTATTTTGCCATGCAATAACGGCGTGTCATGCCACATAACAAGCGCGCGAAGCCGCCACAACACATGGCGCCTTTCAATGGAATGATTGTAAGGCGCCTCTTTTAAATCGCTCTAAGCTTGTAATAACTTCGCTTACTCAGCGTTCGACGAATGCTTTCTCGATCACATAATGACCAGGCGTGGACTGGCTTCCCTCGTCAAAGCCGCGCGCTTCAAGAAGGTCGACCACATCCTTGAGCATCTGCGGGCTTCCGCACAGCATGAGCCGATCATTCGCGGGATCGAATGGCGGCAGGCCGATATCCTCGAACAGCTTGCCAGTCTCGATCAAAGTGGTGATGCGACCCTCGTTGCGGAACGGCTCGCGGGTGACGGTCGGGTAATAGATCAGCTTTTCCCGCACCTGCTCGCCGATGAACTCATTCTCCGGCAGATCGCGCGTCAGATAGTCGTCATAGGCGAGTTCGGCGACTGTCCGGCACCCGTGGATCAGAACGATCTTCTCGTAACGCTCATAAGCCTCCGGGTCCTTCACCACCGAGAGGAAGGGCGCGAGGCCGGTGCCGGTCGAGAGAAGATAGAGGGTCTTGCCCGGAAGCAGGCTGTCCTGCACCAACGTCCCGGTCGCCTTGCGCCCGACCAGGAGCTTGTCGCCGACCTTCAGGTGCTGAAGACGTGAGGTGAGGGGGCCGTTCTGCACCTTGATGGAGAAGAACTGGAGGTCTTCCTCATAATTGGCGCTCGCGAGGGAATAGGCGCGCAGAAGCGGCTTGCCGTTCACCATCAGTCCGATCATCACGAACTGGCCGTTGAGGAAACGAAAGCCGGTGTCGCGGGTGGTGGTGAAGGTAAAGAGGTCGTCAGTCCAATGCCGGACGCTGGTTACGGTCTCTTCGTTCAAATTGCTCATGGCGCGGCCATCTAACGGCGGAACGACCGGGACGGCTTTTCGCCTAATCACCGAGCCTGTTCTGTGGGATTTTCAATTTCACTCTATAATCCAAGCGTGCCGGGCGCGCCACCATGCGGCGGCGCATGCGGCGCCGTGTCCCCACGCATGGCTCGCAGTGTGCTTAGAACTCCCCGTCGGCGATCCGAACGAGATAGCGCCCATAGGTCGACTTGCCCTGGACCTTCGCGGCCTCGATCAATTGCGCCGTGTCGATGAACCCCTCGCGGAACGCGATTTCCTCGGGGGAGCAGATTTTCAGCCCCTGCCTCTGCTCGAGAATCTGCACGAACACGGCTGCCTCAAGCAAGGAATCCGGCGTGCCGGTGTCGAGCCAGGCGAAACCACGCCCCATGCGGGCGACATGCAACTCGCCCATCTCCAGATAGGCGCGGTTCACGTCGGTGATCTCGATCTCGCCGCGCGCGGAGGGCTTCACATTGGCGGCGATGTCGAGGACGCGGTTGTCGTAGAAATAAAGCCCGGTCACGGCGAGGTTGGAGCGTGGCTTGGCGGGCTTCTCCTCGATCGAGAGCACCCGGCCGCTGCGGTCGACCTCGGCAACGCCGTAACGCTCGGGGTCCTGCACCGCGTAGGCGAACACCGTCGCGCCCTGTTCGCGGGAGACCGCATCGGCCAGGAGTTCCGACAATCCATGCCCGAAGAACAGATTGTCGCCCAGCACCAAGGCGACCCGGTCCGACCCCACGAAATCCCGGCCGACGATGAAGGCGTCCGCAAGACCGCGCGGGCTTTCCTGCACGGCGTAGGACAGGGAAATGCCAAACTGGCTGCCATCGCCCAGAAGCTTGCGGAACAGGTCGCTGTCGTGGGGTGTGGTGATGATCAGGATGTCCCGTATTCCCGCCATCATCAGCGTTGACAGCGGATAATAGATCATCGGCTTATCGTAGACCGGCAGGAGCTGCTTCGAGACAACCTGGGTCATCGGATAAAGCCGCGTGCCGGACCCGCCGGCGAGGATGATGCCCTTCATGTGGCCTCCTTGAGGTCGGGAGCAAGCAGGCTATCCACCACCTGGGCGGCACGGGCCTGCCAGGGCTGTGCGCGGCAGCGGAAGCTGCGCTCGAACAGGCTTGAATTGAGTTCGGAATTGGCTGGGCGCCGGGCAGGTGTCGGATAGTCCGCCGTGGTGATGGTAGCCACCTCGGGCATTCGCCCGGTATGCCGCGCCGCCAGACGGATGATTTCCGAGGCGAACCCGTGCCAGGTCGTGACGCCGGTGCCAGCGAAATGGAACGTGCCGAACCGCGCGCTGCTAGCCGAAGCCCCAGCTGCGGCGGTCAGAAGCGCTTCCGCGATGTCGCGAGTGGCTGTGGGGCATCCGCGCTGGTCTGCGACGATGGTGAGGCGGTCACGCTCGCCGGCAAGCCGCAGCATGGTTTTCAGGAAATTGGCGCCATAGACGCCATAGACCCAGGACGTGCGCAAAATAATGTGCCGCTCCGTCGCTGCCCGCACGGCAGCTTCGCCCGCCGCTTTGGTGCGCCCGTAGACGCCGAGGGGCGCAATCGGGTCGCTTTCCACATAAGCGCCCACCTTGGTGCCATCGAACACATAGTCGGTCGAGATGTGGATGAGCGGAATGTCCTCACGCTTGCAGCGCTCGGCGATCAGCCCCGGGGCCAAAGCATTGACCCGCGCCGCGACGTCCGGCTCGGTCTCGGCCTTGTCGACAGCGGTGTACGCGGCGGCGTTAATGACGACATCCGGCCGTGCCGCCTCGAATGCCCGCGAAAGCGCAACCGGATCCGCGATATCGGCGCCGGCACGATCGAGCGCGACAAGGTCGATGCCGCGTTCAGCGGCAAGCGCCGTGGTTTCCCGCCCAACCTGACCATGGGCGCCGAACAGAAGCACCCGCATCACGAGGCAAGTCCCAGTCGCTGGCCGGCATAGTTCGCCCGCAGCGGCTCCCACCACGCCGGATTGGCGAGGTACCACTCGATCGTCTTGCGAAGGCCGCTTTCAAAGCTCTCGCGCGGGCTCCAGCCAAGCTCGCGGTTGAGCTTGGAAAAGTCGATTGCGTATCGCGCATCGTGCCCCGGACGATCGGTGACAAAGCGGATCAAATCCGCCCGCTTGCCGATGCGCGCATCGGGGCGAATGTCATCCAGGATCGCGCAGATGGTGCGTACCACGTCGACGTTCCGCTGCTCGCTGGCGCCGCCGACATTGTAGCTCTCTCCGAGCCGGCCCTGCGTGGCGATGAGATACAGGGCTTCGGCGTGGTCTTGCACGAACAGCCAGTCGCGCACGTTCTCGCCGGTCCCGTAGACCGGGAGGGGTGCGCCTTCTAGCGCGTTCAGGATCACCAGCGGGATCAGCTTTTCCGGAAAATGGTACGGCCCGTAATTGTTCGAGCAGTTCGACATCACGGCGGGCAGGCCGTAGGTGTGGAACCACGCCCGCACCAGATGGTCTGACGCCGCCTTGGAGGCGGAATAGGGGGAGTTGGGCTGGTAGGGGGTGTCCTCGCGGAACAGGCCTTCCGCCCCCAGGCTGCCGAACACCTCGTCGGTGGAGATGTGGTGGAAGCGGAAAGCGTCGGCAGCGTCGCCCTTGAGTCCGCGCCAGTAGCGCAGCACTTCCTGGAGCATGGTGTAGGTGCCGACTACATTGGTTTCAATGAACGCCGACGGGCCGTCGATGGAGCGGTCGACGTGGGATTCAGCAGCCAGATGCATCACAAGGTCGGGCTGAAAACCATCGAGCGCAGCGCGAACCGCCTCCGCATCGCAAATATCGCCGCGCACGAAGCGGTGGCGCGGGTTTTCCGCCACCGGAGCGAGCGAGGCGAGGTTGCCGGCATAGGTAAGCTTGTCGAAGGTGAGCACCTCAAGGCCCGAGGCGATCAGGTGGCGCACCACGGCCGAGCCGATAAAGCCCGCTCCGCCGGTGACGAGAATGCGTTGTGCCATGATAATGCCGTCCGGCCGTCAAGCGTAGTCAAACGGGCTGTCATAGCCGCGAAGCTTCGGGAGCAGCCGGTCCTTGTCCGAGAGGATGGCCTCCGCGACCGGCCAATCGATGGCAAGGTCGGGATCGTCCCAGGCAAGGCCCCCTTCGCTTTCCCGCGAATAAGGATTGTCCACCTTGTAGAGCACCTTGGTGTTCGGCACGAGGGTGCAGAAACCGTGGGCGAAGCCGCGCGGCACGAACAATTGCTCACGTCCTTCCGCCGTCAGCGTCGCGCCTACCCATTTGCCGAAGGTGGGAGAGCCTTTACGGATATCCACGGCGACATCGTAGATCACGCCCTGGGCCACGCGCACCAGCTTTGCCTGGGCGAACGGCGGGGCTTGAAAATGCAGGCCGCGCAGGGTTCCGATGGGCTCGGACAAGGATTCGTTGTCCTGCACGAAATCTCCGACGATCCCGTTCTGCTCATAGCGCGACTTGACGTAGGTCTCGCTGAAATATCCACGGGCATCATCCAGCCGCGCCGGGGTCACGAAAATGACCTCCGGGATGGCCAGGCGCGCAAAAGCGATCATGGTGAATTCAACGGCCTCGGTAAGGGAAAGCGCGCGGACGTTAGCCTTCCTGTCCCCTTATGGTCAATGTTAAGCCAAGCCACGCTCAAGAGCGGTTGTAGACGTCCTCCAGGCGGACGATGTCGTCCTCGCCCAGATAGGAGCCGGTCTGCACCTCGATCAGCTCCAGTGGAATGCGTCCCGGATTGGCGAGCCGATGCACACCGCCGAGTGGGATATAGACAGATTGGTTCTCGTGCACGGTGGACACTTTATCGTCCACGGTGACCTCCGCCGTGCCGCGAACCACCACCCAATGTTCCGACCGGTGATGGTGCTTCTGGAGCGAGAGCTTGGCGCCGGGCTCGACGACGATTTTCTTCACATGGAAGCGTTCGCCCCGGCAGATGGTCTGGTAGGTGCCCCAGGGCCGATGCATTTTCATGTGCTCGTCGGCTGCGGTGTGCTTCGCGGCCTTGAGGGAGGCCACGAGGTTCTTCACGTCCTGCGCGCGGTCCGAGGGCATGACGAGGACGGCATCCTCGGTTGCGATCACCGACACCCCTTCGAGGCCAATGCCTGTGACCAGGGGGCCTTCGGAGCGGACGTAGGAATTGTGGCTGTCCAGCAGCGCCACTGAGCCCTGCATCACATTGCCGTTCTCGTCGGCTTCCGCGATTTCCTGAACCGCATCCCAGGCGCCGATATCCGACCAGCCGAAATCACCCGCCACCACGGCGGCGTTGCTGGTGCGCTCAAGCACGGCGAAGTCGATGGACTTGGAGCGGGCCGAGGAAAATGCCTCCGGCTCAAGGCGTATGAACCCGAGATCCTCCGTGGCATCCGCCACCGCGCGCAGTGCCGCCGCTGCCATGTCCGGCTCGAAACGCTCGGCTTCGGCGATCATGAGGGATGCGGGGAAAAGGAAGTTCCCCGAATTCCAGAGGTGGCCGCTCTTTATATAAGCCTCGGCGGTCGCCCGATCGGGTTTTTCGACGAAGGCATCCACCACATTGCCGCCTTCGGGCAGCGCCGTCCCCGGACGGATGTAGCCATAGCTGGTGCGGGGCGCGTTCGGGGTGATGCCGAAGGTCACGATCTTGCCTGATGCTGCGACGCGGGCGGCGATCTTCACAGCGTCCAGGAAGGCCTGCGGATTGAGGACCACATGGTCCGCGGCGAGCGCCAGGACCAGCGTGTCCGGCCCGTAGAGCTTTTCCGCCACGGCGGACGCGGCCAGCAGGGCCGGGGCGCTGTCGCGCCGCGCCGGCTCCAGGATCACCGTGGCGTCTATGCCGATTTCGCTCGCCTGCCGGCGTGCAAAAAAACGGAAGTCTTCATTGGTGATGACGATGGGCGGCAGGAAGCCCGCCTCGGCGGGGGCACGCAGAAGCGTGTCCTGGTAGAGCGTCTTGTCTGTGGCGAGGGCCAGGAATTGCTTGGGCAGGCTGTTGCGCGACAGCGGCCAGAGGCGCGTTCCGGTCCCCCCGGCCAAGATGACGGGAACGATCTTTCCATCCGCCTGCATCCGAGCACCTTCAGTCACAATTCCCAGGCCCCAGCTAGTCGCACAGCCGCTTGCCAGCGTCCAGCAGGCAGCATCCCGCCGAAAGTGCCTGAACGAGACGCTGCGACTCTGCCATTGCGACTTTGCGGCGCACCCCTCACACTCCCAGACATAAAAAGAACCTGAAACGGGTTGGGAAACGAAAAAGGGTGGGTTTCATGTTGGCTTTGCTGCTGATTATCGTCTGCGGCCTCTTCGCCGTGGCTTATGGAGTTTGGGCCGGTCGCGCCATTCTGGCGGCGGACCCTGGGAATGCCCGCATGCAGGAGATCGCAGCCGCGATCGCCGAGGGCGCCAGGGCTTATCTGCGCCGGCAATATGCGACGATCGCCGTCGTCGGCATCGTGATCTTCGTTCTGGTGGGTCTCTTTCTCGGCTGGCTGGTCGCCATCGGCTTTGCCGTGGGTGCGATCCTATCGGCTCTTGCCGGATTCATCGGCATGAACGTGTCGGTCCGCGCAAACGTGCGCACCGCGCAGGCCGCGACCAAGTCGCTGGCCGGCGGGCTTGATATCGCGTTCAAGGCGGGCGCGGTCACCGGCATGCTGGTGGCGGGGCTGGCACTGCTGGGCGTCACGGTCTATTTCGCCGTCCTCACCCATGGCCTCGGCCTCGCCCCCAGTAGCCGCACGGTGGTGGATGCGCTGGTGGCGCTCGGCTTTGGTGCCTCGCTCATCTCCATCTTCGCCCGCCTCGGCGGCGGTATCTTTACCAAGGGCGCGGATGTCGGCGGCGACCTCGTCGGGAAGGTGGAGGCCGGCATCCCCGAGGATGACCCGCGCAACCCCGCGACCATCGCTGATAACGTGGGCGACAATGTCGGCGACTGCGCCGGCATGGCGGCTGACCTGTTCGAGACCTATGCGGTGACCCTGGTCGCCACCATGGTCCTCGCGGTGATCTTCTTCGCCGCAGTGCCGGCGACGCTCTCCACCATGCTGCTCTATCCGCTCGCCATCGGCGGGGCGTGCATCCTCACCTCGGTGGCTGGCACCTTCTTCGTAAAGCTCGGGCCCACGTCCTCGATCATGGGCGCGCTCTATAAGGGCTTTGGGGCATCCGCCGGGCTGTCGGTGTTTGCGGTCGCCCTCGTGACCTGGCTGTTGCCGGGGTTCGGCACCTTGCCGGGCAGCACGATCACGGGCTTCCACCTGTTCCTCTCCGGTGTGGTCGGTCTCGCTGTCACCGGCGCCATCGTGGTCATCACCGAATATTACACCGGGACGGGCTACCGCCCCGTGGTGTCGATCGCCCAGGCATCGGTGACCGGGCACGGCACCAACATCATTCAGGGCCTCGCGGTGTCGCTTGAGTCCACCGCGCTGCCGACGCTGGTTATCATTGCCGGCATTCTTGCCGCCTACGGCCTTGCCGGCCTGTTCGGCATCGCCATCGCCGCGACCACCATGCTGGCTCTGGCCGGAATGGTGGTGGCGTTGGATGCCTTCGGTCCGGTGACCGACAATGCCGGCGGCATCGCGGAAATGGCAGGCCTGCCGGCCGAAGTGCGTCACGCCACCGACGCGCTTGATGCGGTGGGCAACACCACCAAGGCCGTGACCAAGGGCTATGCCATCGGTTCCGCCGGCCTCGGCGCGCTGGTGCTGTTCGCGGCCTATAGCCAGGACCTGAAATATTTCATCGCCCAGGCCGTACCCGGCACCTACTTCTTCGGCGTGACGCCCAATTTCTCGCTGGAGAATCCCTACGTGGTGGTCGGCCTTCTGTTCGGCGGGCTGCTGCCGTTCCTGTTCGCCGCCATGGGCATGACGGCGGTCGGCCGGGCGGCCGGCGCCATCGTCGAGGAGGTGCGCCGGCAGTTCCGGGAGAAGCCGGGCATCATGCTGGGCACCGAGAAGCCGGATTATTCCCGCGCGGTGGACATGCTCACCAAGGCCGCGATCAAGGAGATGATCATCCCCTCGCTGCTGCCGGTGCTCTCGCCCATCGTCTGCTACTACGTCATCTATGTGGTGGCGGGCGGCGGTGTGGCGGGCAAATCCGCCGCCTTCTCGGCGCTGGGGGCAATGCTGCTGGGCGTCATCGTCACCGGCCTGTTCGTCGCCATCTCCATGACGTCGGGCGGCGGCGCCTGGGACAATGCCAAGAAGTCGTTCGAAGACGGCTTCGTGGATAAAGACGGCGTGCGCCACTACAAGGGCTCCGAGGCCCACAAGGCGTCCGTCACCGGCGACACGGTTGGCGATCCCTACAAGGACACCGCCGGCCCGGCTGTGAACCCGATGATCAAGATCACCAACATCGTGGCCCTGCTGCTGCTGGCGGTGCTCGGGCACTGAACTTGCCGCGATAACGGAAAATGCCCGGGCTTGGCCCGGGCATTTTTCAACGCAGAAAGTTTAATTGGGGCGCTTATTCATGTCTTTATCCGATTGGCTACCAAAACATGCGACGAAGTGGGGATTAATTTCAGTCGTATTCATGGCGGCTACTTTGGCAACGGCCCAAACACCAGCCCTGCAACAAACCGAAATGGAGAACAACCAACCGGCTAATGGGTTGAGCCTGCGCGAGCAAGAGAGGCCGCCTCCAGCGGGGGAGAATCTGCAGGCCTCTTATTCCACCGATCAAGAGCGAGCCACGCCCAAGCTTTACAAATCCACTTGCGGCGACACCGAGAGTCATCCTGAGGCCGATCTCTGTGAACAGAAAAAAATGGCTATCTCTGCGCGCGAGACTGTTGTCTATGCGCAATGGCAGTTGATTATTAGTGTTATTGGCCTTGTTGCTGTAGGGTTTTCGCTTTTGTTTACGGGGTGGGCAACCATCGCCGCCAGCAGAGCTGCCAACGCTGCTACTGAAGCTGTGGGAACAGAGCGAGCATGGATCTCATTACATAGGCCCGAAACCGGCACGGGCACAAATGTCAATATTAACGGTGTTCAGCACGAGCAAGCTTTTGTAATTTCGCTTTCGCTTCTGAATTCTGGGCGCAGTCCGGCTTTAAATGCGACCCTTTATATTAGTAATAAAATTACAAAATCTGATAAAGGTGTTCCAATTTTTGAAAAAACCTGAAAATGACTACAGTAGAAAAACAATGCTTGGGCCAGGACAAATTGCGTATAATGGATTTATTGCTATTCCGTGGAATGAGATGTTAGATATAAAAAATGGAGATAAGAATTTTTATTTATATTGCATCGTAAGATATTTTACTATTTTCGATTCGAAAATCGAAAGGACGTCAGAATTTTGTCTTTTGGTTGAGTTTAACGGTCAACGTCAAAGCAGGCACGGTGAGATGTCGGAAAATGTGAATGTGATTGCTGTTGGTTCTCAGAATTCTGCTAATTAACGGGTGTTTGATTAAAGTATCGGAGGCTCCTCAGTTTTTAATAAACTTCGGTGCTCCTCGCTTATTGCGTTTCCTATTTAACGCAAAAATTTATACCTCGACTTTAAGGTCGTCGCCGCAACCCAGCCCAGCCCCCCACGCAAGCCCCTCGCCCTTTCATTACCCGGCGCGATCGTGTAGGAACGCGCCGAAATTCAGAATTAATTTGGTGCGTGCCCATTCAGTGGCGCGCAGACGATGGAATCCATGCAGACTGTCCTGATCGTCATTCACCTGATGGTGGTGATCGCCCTTATCGGCATCGTCCTGATCCAGCGTTCCGAAGGCGGCGGCCTTGGAATTGGCGGGGGAGGCGGCGGCGGTGGCGGCGGCTTCTTCAGCGCACGCGGCTCGGCCAACGTGCTGACGCGGGCGACCGCCGTGCTCGCGGGGATATTCTTCGTGACCAGCCTGTCGCTGACGATTCTCGCCGGCTGGGGCCGCACCCCTCCGGCGCTGCTTAATCAGCCCGGCATCCCGGCAGGCCCGTCCGTGCCGCAGAGCGGCGGGTCCATTCTCGACCAGATTCGCCCCCAGGCGCCCGCCGGGCAGGTTGCACCTGCCGCTCCGGCTCCGGCTCCCAGCGGGCCGCAGGTTCCTCCGGCTCAGTGATCGTGCGCGGCGGGTTCCCGCCGCGTGAGGTTCTCCACAGGCGAGGCGAAGCGATTCTGCGCTTTGCTCTCGCCGAATCGCGTTTGCGCGGAATAGAGTGAAGACCCATGGCGCGCTATATCTTTATCACCGGCGGCGTGGTGTCCTCTTTGGGCAAGGGCCTCGCCTCGGCGGCTCTGGGTGCGCTTCTTCAAGCGCGCGGCTACACCGTCCGTCTCCGCAAGCTGGATCCCTATCTGAACGTCGATCCGGGCACCATGAGCCCGTATCAGCACGGCGAAGTCTTCGTGACCGACGACGGTGCGGAGACCGATCTGGATCTCGGCCATTACGAGCGTTTCACCGGACGCCCCGCGACCCGTCGGGACAACATCACCACCGGCCAGATCTATCAGGACATCATCAACAAGGAACGGCGGGGCGACTATCTCGGCGCCACGGTCCAGGTGATTCCGCACGTCACCAACGCCATCAAGGATTTCGTCCTGGAGGGCAATGACGCGGTTGATTTCGTGCTGGTGGAAGTCGGCGGCACAGTCGGCGACATCGAGGGGCTGCCCTTCTTCGAGGCGACGCGCCAACTCAAGAACGACCTGCCGCGCGGCCATTCCATTTTCATCCACCTGACCCTGATGCCTTACATTCCCTCGGCGGGGGAGCTGAAGACCAAGCCGACGCAGCATTCGGTCAAGGAACTTCGCTCCATCGGCATTCAGCCCGACATCCTGCTGTGCCGCACCGACCGGGAAATCCCGCGCGAGGAGCGTCGAAAGCTGGCGCTGTTCTGCAATGTGCGCGAGAGCGCGGTGATCGAGGCGCGCGATGTGGACAACATCTATGCCGTGCCCTCCGCCTATCACGCTGAGGGTCTCGACACCGAAGTCCTGGCCGCTTTCGGCATCGAGCCGGCGCCGATGCCCAAGCTTGGCCGCTGGACCACCATCGAAGACCGGGTGCGTAACCCCGAAGGCGAAGTCACCATCGCCATCGTCGGCAAATACACCGGCCTCAAGGACGCATATAAGTCGCTGATCGAGGCGCTGGCCCACGGCGGAATCGCCCACAAGGTGAAGGTGAAGCTCGACTGGATCGAGAGCGAGACCTTCGAGCGGGAAGACCCCGCGCCCTTCCTTGAGCATGTGCACGGCATTCTGGTGCCCGGCGGCTTCGGCCAGCGTGGCGCCGAGGGCAAGATTCGCGCGGCGCAGTTCGCACGCGAGCGGGCTGTGCCCTATTTCGGCATCTGCTTCGGCATGCAGATGGCGGTGATCGAGGCAGCGCGAAATCTCGCCGGCATTCCTGCGGCAAATTCGAGCGAGTTCGGCGAAACGCCGGAGCCGGTGGTAGGCCTTCTCACCGAGTGGCTGCGCGGCAACGAGCTTGAAAAGCGTCGGGCAAATGGCGATCTCGGCGGCACCATGCGGCTCGGCGCCTACCCCGCGCACCTGGAAACTGGCAGCCGTGTCGCGAGCGTGTATGGCGGCCACGACATCCAGGAACGCCACCGTCATCGCTATGAGGTGAACACCTCATACAAGGCGCGGCTGGAGCAGTGCGGCCTGCGCTTCTCAGGCATGTCGCCGGACGGCCTCCTGCCGGAGATCGTCGAATACGCCAACCATCCCTGGTTTATCGGCGTGCAATTCCATCCGGAGTTGAAGTCACGCCCGTTCGATCCCCACCCGCTGTTCGCGTCCTTCATCGGCGCCGCCAAGGAGCAGAGCCGGCTCGTCTGAGCCCCCTCGCATTCCGGGTTCATTGCCGGTGGGACGGGGAACGTGCCACAAGACCAGCGGGCTTCCGCGTGGCGGCGGCCTCCGACCCTGAGGGAGGCTCCCATGTTGCGCGGTCTTGATCACCTGGTGCATGTGGTGAGGGATCTCGACGCGGCGGGCGAGGTGTATGATCTGGTCGGCTTCACCGTCGGGCCGCGCAATCATCACCCCTGGGGCACGCACAACCGCATCGTGCAGACGCCCGGCTTCTTCATCGAGCTTCTGGAAATCGCCGAGCCGGCGAAGATTCCGCCCCATGCCGGCGACCATTTCTCATTCGGCGCATTCAATCGCGATTTTCTCGCCAGGTGCGGCGAAGGGTTCTCGATGCTGTCCTTGGAAGGGCGCGACCCCGCCGCGGACAAGGCCGACTTCGACGGTGCGGGTTTCGGTGGTTTCGATCTGTTCGATTTCTCCCGGCAGGCGCGCCGGCCCGACGGGGAAGAGGTGGAGGTGGGGTTCTCTCTCGCCTTCGCGAAGGACCCGCTGGCGCCGGACGCCGGCTTTTTCACCTGCACCCAGCGCCGGCCGGAAAATTTCTGGGCTCCGTCCATGCAGCGGCACGCCAACGGTACAACCGGCATCGCCGGTGTGGTGCTGGTGACCGACCACCCCTTGGATCACGCGAGCTTCATCGACACGTTCGCCGGGGCGACACCGCGCCGAGTGATGGACGGCTGGTATATCGCTTCGACCGCGCGCGGCGAGATTGACATCATGACCCGCGCGATCTTCACCGAGCGTTTCGGCGTGCCGGCACCGGCTGGCGAGGGGCTGAGGATCGCGGGGGTGCGCTTTTCTTCGCCTGGCGCCGTCGATATGCGGCGGGGCCTCGCGGTGCGCGGCATGCTGGAAGAGAAGATCGAGGGACTGGTGGTCATTCCACCCAAGGCCGCAATGGGTGCAACGCTGATCCTGGATCGTCCCGCTATCGATTGAGGCCTGGGGTCGGCTGTTTGAAAAGCCGTGCCGTGCGCGGCGCTGTCGCTTCCGGAAGTTGGGAATGGCGCCATGAGGCGCAAGATTGCGCGACGATGACGGGTGCGCCTGGTGTTCTATTCCGGACAGTTGGCCCAGAGCGCCCAGGAGAACATTGTGAAAAGTGGTTTCTCCCCGAAGTTCTGAGCTAGGCTCCAGGGGAGATTCGATTGGTCTGGCTGAGGAGGACAGGGTGGCGGGACGCGGCGTGAAGGTGGTAGCCAAGCCGGCGAAAGTGTCGGGACTCGGCTTCGCGCGCGAACGTGCCGCCTACAAGCTGGGCGCGACGCCGATTGCCGGTGCCGACGAAGCGGGTCGGGGGCCGTTGGCGGGTCCCGTGGTGGCCGCAGCCGTCATCCTCGATCCGCGCCGCGTGCCCAAAGGGCTCGACGATTCCAAGAAGCTGAGCCGCGAAAAACGGGAGGCTTTGTTCGCGGAAATCTGCGCCACCGCCGAGGTCGCGGTGAGCCTGGCTCCGCCCACCCGTATCGACCGGGACAACATCCGCCAAGCCTCGCTCTGGGCGCTGGCGAGCGCGGTGCGCGGCTTGTCCCGTTGTCCCGCCCTCGTCTTCGTCGACGGCAACGATCCCCCGCCCATGCCCTGCGATCTGGAAATGGTGATCGGCGGCGACGCGCTCATCGCCTCTATCGCCGCCGCCTCTATCGTCGCTAAGGTGACGCGGGATCGGCTGATGATGGCTGTGGGCGCAGCCTATCCCGTCTATGGCTTCGAGCGGCACATGGGCTATTCCACCCCCGCCCACGGGATCGCACTTCGCGCCCATGGTCCGTGCAAGCACCATCGCCAATCCTTCGCTCCCGTCCGTGAGCAGCAGCTTCTGCTGTTCAGCGACGTTGATTTGGTCGCAGCGGAGTAGGGCGCTGCCGCGCTTCCCGCCGGCCGGTGTCCCTCATCCCGCATAGCCTGCTTGCGCGCCCGTAGTTGAAGCCTGCGCGCCCTCATTCCCAATCACTCACGCACCTGAGATGTTCGAGCCTGCATCCCGCATATGCGCGGGAGCCACGGCAGGCGACGCGCTGTTGAGGCGCCAACCCCTTATCTACGTCGAGATTCAGGAATTTGTCATAACCAATTGAAATTCATTAACTATGTTTCGTTCTTAATGTGCTTTATCGCACGCAGCACCGCAGCGAGATTCATCCTATGTACGGCCTCGTAGGGCTCGAAATAGGTGAGGGCTCCCGTGGCAAACGCGGCATGGGCAAAGGATCTTAGGTCCTCATTTTTTACGTGAACTTCATTTGAAATCTGAGCGAGCTTCTCGATATAAGATATTGTTGCATCAATAAATTCTTTTCCATAACCGCCGGAGGCAATGGTCTCTTCCGCTCCGTGGTTGGGCAGGATGCGAGCGACGTCCCAGGACAGCATTGCTCGCAAATCCCTAAGATGGATCGAAAGCCGCTCGGGCTCATCCACATAGGTCACGGGGTCTTCGAGCGTGTCGCCCGCCAGCATCAGCCCACCCGGCAGGAGCATGACGGTGCCGTCGCGCGAGTGGATATTCACCTGCCGCAGCAGCACGGGAATGGCGCCGACCGTCAGCGCCAGATCCCCCTCGAATGTGCGGCTCGGCATCACCAGCGGCTTGATGGGCGGGTCGGCGCTCTCCAGTGCTTCGCGCTTCTCGGCGAGGATTTCTGCGGTGAGGCGGTTGGAGATGATCTCGCAATCCGCGAACACGGCGTTGCCCGCAACGTGGTCGTCATGCCAGTGGCTGAGCACCACCGTCATCTCACGCACGCCTCTGGCTTCCAGGGTCCGGCGGATGATGGCGGCGTGGGTGAGGGAGATGTGGGTGTCGTAGACCAGCGCCTGGTCGCCATCGATCACGGCATAGGAGGCGATGCCGGCTTCGTAGGCGCCATCGTCCAGCCAGTTGGGCGCAGGGGAATGGAGGCGGACCCCAGGCACCCGTCCGTCATAGAAGGCAAGCACATGGGGCGCGGGCTGAAGCACCCGCATCGTGGCGCCCAGTGCGGGGCGCGGGGGCATGGCGGGCGGGCTATTCCGCCGCGACGCGGGCGTGGCCGAGGCGCTCCGAGAGCGTGACCACGAGATCGCGCGCGGCGTCGGCGATGACCGTGCCTGGCGGGAAGATCGCCTCGGCGCCCGCCGCCTTCAGTGCCTCATAATCTTGTGGGGGAACCACGCCGCCCACCACCACCATGATGTCGCCGCGCCCTTCCGACTCCAGAGCCTGCTTCAGCGACGGCACCAGCGTCAGGTGCCCGGCCGCGAGGGAGGAGATGCCGACGATGTGCACGTCGTTCTCCACCGCCTGCCGGGCTGCCTCCTCGGGGGTCGAGAACAGCGGGCCGATGTCCACGTCAAAGCCGAGATCGGCGAATGCCGAGGCGATCACTTTCTGGCCGCGGTCGTGGCCGTCCTGGCCGACCTTGGCGACGAGAATACGGGGGCGGCGCCCCTCGGCATGCTCGAACGCCTCGACCATGCGCTGCACCTTGCCCACCTTCTCGGTCATTGCGCCTGCCTCCCGCTTGTAGACACCGGAGATGGCGCGGATTTCGGCGCGATGCCGACCGAACACCTTCTCCAGCGCGTCGGAAATCTCCCCCACGGTTGCTTTGAAGCGGGCGGCGTTGACCGCCAGTTCCAGCAGATTGCCGCCGCCGGCCGCGCCATTGGTCAGCGCGGTTAGCGCGCTTTCCACGTCGCTGTCGCTGCGCTCGGCCTTCAGGCGGCGCAGCTTTTCGATCTGCGCGGTGCGCACGGCGGAATTGTCCACCTTCAGCACGTCGATCTGCTGCTCGCTGGTGGGCTTGTACTTGTTGACGCCCACCACGGTCTGGGCGCCGCCGTCGATATGGGCCTGGGTGGTGGCGGCAGCCTCCTCGATGCGCAGCTTGGGGATGCCGGCCTCGATGGCTTTCGCCATGCCGCCCAGCGCCTCCACCTCCTGGATATGCGCCCAGGCCTTTGAGGCGAGGTCGGCGGTCAGGCGTTCGATGAAGAAGGAACCGCCCCAGGGGTCGATCTGGCGGGTGGTGCCGCTTTCCTGTTGCAGCAGGATCTGTGTGTTGCGCGCGATACGCGCGGAGAAGTCGGTGGGCAGCGCCAGCGCCTCGTCCAGCGCGTTGGTGTGTAGCGACTGGGTGTGTCCCTGGGTGGCCGCCATGGCCTCCACCATCGTGCGCATCACGTTGTTGAACACATCCTGCGCCGTCAGGCTCCAGCCGGATGTCTGGCAATGGGTGCGCAGCGGCAGCGACTTCAGGCTCTTGGCGCCGAGATCGGTCATCAGCTTGGTCCACAGGAGGCGGGCGGCGCGAAGCTTGGCCACCTCCATGTAGAAATTCATGCCGATGGCCCAGAAGAACGACAGGCGCGGCGCGAACACGTCGATGTCGAGCCCGGCCTTTGCGCCGGCGCGCACGTATTCCACGCCGTCGGCCAGCGTGTAGGCCAACTCCAGGTCCTGCGTCGCCCCGGCCTCCTGCATGTGGTAGCCGGAGATGGAGATGGAGTTGAAGCGCCCCATCTCCTTGGAGGTGTAGCCGAAGATGTCCGAGATGATGCGCATGCTCGGCGTGGGCGGATAGATATAGGTGTTCCGCACCATGAATTCTTTGAGGATGTCGTTCTGTATGGTGCCCGAGAGCTTGGCGTGGGGCACGCCCTGCTCCTCGCCAGCCACCACGAACAGCGCCAGGATCGGCAGCACCGCCCCGTTCATGGTCATGGACACGCTCATCTGGTCCAGCGGGATGCCCGAGAACAGGGTGCGCATGTCGTAGATGGAATCGATGGCGACCCCAGCCATACCCACGTCGCCGGCGACGCGCGGGTGATCGCTGTCATAGCCGCGATGGGTGGCAAGGTCGAAGGCAACCGAGAGGCCCTTCTGCCCGGCGGCGAGGTTGCGCCGGTAAAAGGCGTTGGAATCCTCCGCCGTGGAGAATCCGGCATACTGCCGGATGGTCCACGGCTGGTTCACATACATGGTGGGGTAGGGGCCGCGCAGATAGGGCGCGATGCCGGGATAGGTATCGAGGAAGGAGAGCCCAGCCACATCGGCAGCGCCATACAGCGGCTTCACCGGAATGCCTTCCGGCGTGATCCAGGGTGCGGCGTCGACGGGCGGCGGCACGAGGTTCGGCGCGCGCCAGTCGATATCGGCGAATGCGGGCAAACGGCTCATGGTCCCCATCCTAACTCAAAAGGCGCCGCGAGGCGCGCACGTTATGCAACCGGCCCCAGACCGCCCGCCCCCTCCCCAGCCCTCCCCCGCAAGCGGGAGAGGGGGCTCGCGGGCGGCGCAACCATAAAAGCCCTCTCCCGCTTGCGGGGGAGGGCTGGGAGGGGGCCTTATCCGATCCCCAACGCCCGATGCGCCTTGCCGAGCGCCTGCACCACATCACACCCGGCGAAGATGAAGTCCTGCACGCCCGCCGCCGTCAGCGAGGCTTCCAGATCGCCGGGTTTCCCCGCCAGCCAGATGCCGGTCGCCCCCGCACCCTTCAGCGCGTCGGCGGCAACCACGCCTTCGGCGGCATAGACCTCGTCCGAGGAACACAAACACGCGAAGGTGGAGCCCGATGCGGTGAAAGCGCCGATCAGATCGTCGAGGCGTGCGAAGCCCTCGGGAACGGGAGCGGCGATGCCGCCGGCCTCGAAGAAATTCTTCGCGTAGGTGGCGCGGGCGGTGAAGGCGGTAATTGGGCCGAGCGCAGCCAGGAAGATGCTGGGCGCTATGGGCGCGGCCTCGGCGGCCTCGCGCAAAGCCTCGAACGGCTCGGCGAGGCGGTGCGGGGTTAGCGCGGTCTCGGTCGCCGGTGCGGGAAAAGCTGGAGAGGCAGCGAGGACGCTGGGAACCGTCTGCCCCAGAAGCGGGAATTCGGAGGTTCCGGTGATGGGTTCCTTGCGGGTTGCCACATCCCTCTCGCGCCGCGCGCGCACTGCCGCAACCTCGCCCTGCCACCAGCCGCGCGACAAGGCCTCCGCCATGCCGCCCTTGGCCTCGATGGCGCGGAAAATGTCCCATGCCGCCGCCGCGAGACCCTCGGTGCGGCTCTCCATGGCGCCGGCACCGGCGGAGGGGTCGGCGACGCGGTGGAGATTGGCCTCTTCCAGCAGCACAAGCTGGGTGTTGCGCGCCAGCCTGCGGGCGAACGGGTCGGGCAGGCCGATGGCCTGGCTGAACGGCAGCACGGTCACGCTGTCCGCCCCACCGACGCCCGCCGAAAACGCCCCGATGGTCGAGCGCAGTAGATTCACATGGGCATCGCGCCGGGTCATGGAGCGCCAAGCTGTGGTGGCGTGGATGCGGGCGGGCGCCGGCGTCATACCGGCCTCACGGGCGATGGCCGCCCAGAGCAGCCGCATGGCGCGGAACTTTGCGATGGTGTCGATCTGGTCTACGTCCGCCGTCAGCGCCAGCTCGATGCGCGGCGCTGCGTCTTCGAGCGCGATGCCCGCCGTTTCCAGCGCCCTGAGATAGGCCACCGCCGTGGCGAGCACGGCGGCAAGCTCCTGCGCGTCAGAAGCGCCGGCCGCGTGATGCACTGCACCGTCCGCCCGCGCCACCGGCGACGTGAAGCCCCGCGCCGCGAGAATGCCGGTGGTCTCTGCAAAGCGTTGCGCGAGGTTGGCCCAGGGCATCGGCGTGGAACCCGCCTTTGCGATGTCTCCGATGGGGTCGAGTCCGAAGGAGACGTTCAGCCCTTTGGGGTCGTGTCCGCGCTCATCCAGCAGTTTGGCGAAGGCGAGGGCGTCTTCCCGGCCCTGGAAATGGCCACTCTCGATCCGGGTCTCGATCAGATCGAGCATCACGCTGTCGAGCACGCGGGTCAGCACTTCGCCATCCGGCAGGCCGAAGCCGTGGGCATGGGGGGAGGAGGCGAACACCAGGGTGAGGCCGGAGGCGCCGCCATCGAGGTCTTCGAGCGCCTGGGCGTTGGCCGCGTCCTCGTCCTTCTGGTCGACGCGGGCCGAGACGACCCAGGCAGCTCCGGCCGGCCGACCGGCGATGGGCTGGGCGTCCGGGCTGCGCGGCGGCAGGGGATCGAGCGTCAGGCCGTCATAGGTGCGCGAAACCAGTTTCTTGTCGTAGGGCGCACCCTTCAGCACCCCATCGACCAGCTTCAGCCAGTCCTGGCGGGAGGCGGGCTTGAGGTCGGCGGCGAAGGGGAGGTCGGTCACGCCGGTATCTCCGTGGTTGGGGAGGCTGGGCCGCGATCCGCAGCTGCAAGCGCGCGCTCGCCATCGAACATATAGTTCCGCTGCACCGGCACATCGTCACGACGCTCGGACAGGAGCAGTTGGAAGACCATGTTGGAGCCGTGCAGGAAGCCCAACTCGACGGCAGAGAGATAGAAGTCCCACATCCGGGCGAACCGCGCGCCCATCATGCCCTCGACCTCGCCGTAGCGCGCCATGAATGCGTGGCGCCATGCCCGGATGGTCCAATAATAATGCAGCCTCAACACCTCCATGTCGGCAACCCAAAGGTGGGTGCGTTCGGTGGAGGCAAACACTTCCGAAAGCGCAGGCACATAGCCGCCGGGGAAGATGTATTTGCGGATGAAGGGCGCGGTGGTGCCGGGCGGCGACATGCGGCCGATGGCGTGCACCAGGGCAAATCCGCCGGGCGCGAGAAGCTCGCGAATCTGGGTGAAATACTCGTCGAAGTGGTTCACGCCCACATGCTCCATCATACCTATGGAGACGAGGCGGTCGAACTTTCCGTCGAGATTTCGATAATCCACCTCGCGGAAATCGATGAGATGGCCCACCCCCGCCGCCTCCGCGAGCCGCCGGGATTCCGCGAGTTGTTCGGGCGAGACGTTGATGGCTGTGACGCGCGCCCCGCAATGCTTGGCGAGATAAATGGAGAGGCCACCCCAGCCGGAACCGATCTCCAGCACCTTCATGCCCGGCTCGATCTTCAGCTTCGCCGCGACATGGCGGAACTTGGCGCGCTGGGCGTCGGCGAGGGGCTGGTCGGGATAATCGAAATAGGCGCACGAATACGCCATCGTCTCGTCGAGCCACAGCCGGTAGAACTCCGCCGGATGGTCGTAATGGCTGGAGACGTTCTCCTTGGCCTTGCCTACCGGGTTGGCCTGCTGGAACCGCTTCACCGAGCGCCACGCCTTGCGCAGCGCCTGCTGCACCGGGTGGCTGCCGAGCCCCTTGCGGTTCACCGAGAACAGCAGCAGCAGATCGAACACGCCCGACCCGTCCTCAAATTCGAGGCGTCCGTCCATATAGGCTTCGGCCGCGACCAGTTCCGGATTGAAGAACACGTCCCGCTCCAGTTTCTGATCCTTCATCCGCACCGTGACTTTCGGCCCTTCGATGCCCGATCCGAACACGAAACGCTGGCCCTTGGCCGTGATGACGGTGAGAGCGCCTTTCTCCACAAAGCGCGACAGGAGATGGGAGAGAAGACGCATTAGATCGGTTCCTGTGGGTCGCAAGATGTCCAGCGCTTCTCCAAAGAGAAGCCGTCATGCCCGGGCTTGTTCCGGGCATCCACGCGGTGCGGCTGGGTGTCATCGGCGTCCGTCGCCGCAAGCGGATCGGCGTGGATGGCCGGGACAGGCCCGGCCATGACGGTACTTCCTATGAGATATCTTCGTACAGGTCGCGCCATTCTGGATTCATATCCAGGATGATCCTTACCTTCCATGCCCGCGGCCAGTGCTTCATGGTTTGCTCGCGCTGGATGGCGAGCGAAATTGTTTGATGCTGTTCGAAATAGATCAGTTTCTTGAGGTTGTAGCGTTTCGTGAAACCGTCCGTGACGCCCTCGCGATGTTCCCACACCCGGCGAATGAGATTGTTCGTCACGCCGATGTAAAGCGTGCCGTTTGGGCGATTGGTGATGATGTAAACGTAAGCTTCGCGCATCGTTGAAGCCCGTCGTGGCAAAGCCGTCATGCCCGGGCTTGTCCCGGGCATCCACGCAGTGCCGGGGGAACTGAGCGTCAAAGGTTTGAGTAAACTGATGGGCGTGGATGGCCGGGGCAAGTCCGGCCATGACGACATCTTTTGATGAGCCGCCGCCCATCCCCATCACGCGAATTCCATAATCACCGCGTCCACCGCGAGGCTGTCGCCGGCCTTGGCGTGGACGGCCTTGACGACGCCGTCGCGTTCGGCGCGCAGGACGTTTTCCATCTTCATGGCTTCCACCACCGCCAAAGCCTCGCCCGCCTTCACCTCCTGGCCGGGAACGGCGGCAATGGAGACGACGAGGCCGGGCATGGGGCAGAGCAGTTCCTTGCCGCCGCCGGTTGCTTTCTTCTCCGGCATCCAGGCGGCGAGTTCGGCTTCGCGCGCGGTGAACACCCGCGCCTCGGTGGCGATGCCCCGGAACGCCAGAGCCACGCCGTTGGGAACCGTGCGGACCTGAAGCGCGGCCGGCGTGCCGTCGATGGTACACAGGAACACCGGCTCGCCCGGCTTCCACGCGCTGGTGATGATGTGGACGTGCCCCTTGGCGCCATCCTCGCCGAACATCTGCACCTTATAAGCGCCATCCGCTTCCTTGACCTCGCAGGGCACGACCATCAATGCGTGCGAGCCGCCGAGATGCACCACGCGGCGCTTCTCGAAGGTGACGGCGGTGCCCATCATCTGGCCGGAGATGCGGCGCTTCCGGGCATTCTGGATGTGGTCGATGATGGCGGCCACCGCCGCCAGCGCGTGGGTCAATTCGCCCTCGGGCGCGCGGGCATGGAAGCCGTCGGGATATTCCTCGGCGATGAAGCCGGTGGAAAGCTTGCCGTCCTTCCACCGCTGGTGCGCCATCAGGGCGGAGAGGAAGGGAATATTGTGGCCGATGCCGTCGATGCCGAACGCATCGAGCGCGTCCGCCTGGGCCTCGATCGCCGCCGCGCGGGTGGGGGCGTGGGTGACCAGCTTGGCGATCATCGGGTCGTAATACAGCGAGATTTCCCCGCCCTCGTAGACGCCGGTGTCGTTGCGCACTGTGATGTCGCCAAACGTGCCTTCGACCGGCGGGCGATAGCGAACCAGGCGGCCAATGGAAGGCAGGAAGTTGCGGTAAGGGTCTTCCGCATAGATGCGGCTTTCCACCGCCCAACCGGTCAGCTTGATATCGTCCTGGGTGAAGGCGAGCTTTTCGCCATAGGCCACGCGGATCATCTGCTCCACCAGATCGATGCCGGTGATCAGCTCGGTTACGGGATGCTCCACCTGGAGGCGAGTGTTCATCTCCAGGAAGTAGAAGCTCTTGTCCTGGCCGGCGACGAACTCAACCGTGCCGGCGCTGTCGTAGCCAACCGCCTTTGCCAGCGCGACCGCCTGCTCGCCCATCTTCTTCCGGGTTTCCTCGTCCAGCAGCGGGGAGGGGGCTTCCTCGACCACCTTCTGGTTGCGCCGCTGGATCGAGCATTCCCGCTCGCCGAGATAGAGCACGTTGCCGTGCTTGTCGCCGAGTACCTGGATCTCGATGTGGCGCGGATCGACGATGAATTTCTCCACGAACACGCGATCATCGCCGAACGAGGATTTCGCCTCCGATTTGGCGCGGTCGAACCCATCCTGGACCTCATCGCGCGAATAGGCGATGCGCATGCCCTTGCCGCCGCCACCTGCGGAGGCCTTGATCATCACGGGATAGCCGATCTCGTCGGCGATCTTCGCCGCCTGGGTGCCGTCCTCCAGCACGCCGAGATAGCCCGGCACGGTGGAGACGTTCGCCGCCGCCGCCGCCTTCTTGGATTCGATCTTGTCGCCCATGGCGTCGATGGCATGGGCATTGGGGCCGATGAAGACGATGCCCGCTTCCTTGAGCGCGGTCGGAAAGGCGGATCGCTCGGAGAGAAATCCGTAGCCGGGATGCACCGCCTCTGCGCCGGTCTGCTTACAGGCGGCGATGATCTTTTCGATGATCAGATAGGATTGAGCGGCGGCCGGCGGGCCGATGTGCACGGCCTCGTCCGCCATCTCCACATGGAGCGAATCCTTGTCGGCATCCGAATAGACGGCGACCGTTTTAATGCCCATCTTGCGGGCGGTCTTGATGACGCGGCAGGCGATCTCGCCTCGGTTCGCGATCAGGATTTTCGAGAACATTCAGTTAGTCCCCCGGCGCCGCTGGCGCGAATTTCTTTCAGTTCACGTCCCGCCTTCCCCCGCCCCAGCCCTTCCCCGCTTGCGGGGGAGGGTTGGGAGGGGCCGCTAAAGCGGCAGGTTGTCGTGCTTCTTGAGCGGCTGCTCCACCTTCTTGGAGCGCAGCATTGCGAGCGCGCGGGCGAGGCGCTTGCGCGTCGTCTTCGGTGTGATCACCTCGTCGATATAGCCGCGCTCGGCGGCGACGAACGGCGAGAGGAACCGCTGCTCGTAATTCTTGGTCTGCGCCGCGATCTTTTCGGGATCGCCCATGTCGGACCGGAAGATGATCTCAACTGCGCCCTTGGCGCCCATCACCGCGATCTGCGCGGTGGGCCAGGCATAATTGACGTCGCCGCCCACATGCTTCGAGGCCATCACGTCATAGGCGCCGCCGAACGCCTTGCGGGTGATGACTGTGACCAGCGGCACGGTCGCCTGTGAATAGGCGAACAGCAGCTTGGCGCCGTGCTTGATTAGGCCGCCATATTCCTGCGCCGTGCCGGGCAGGAAGCCGGGCACGTCCACGAAGGTGACGATGGGAATTTCGAAGGCGTCGCAGAAGCGCACGAAGCGGGCGGCCTTGCGGGAGGCGTCGCTATCCAGCACGCCAGCAAGGCTCATGGGCTGGTTCGCCACGAAGCCCACGGTGCGGCCCTCGATGCGGCCGAAGCCGGTGACCATGTTCTTGGCGAACGCGGCTTGAATCTCGAAAAAATCGCCTTCGTCCACGACCTTCAGGATGAGTTCCTTGATGTCGTAGGGCTTGTTGGGATTTTCCGGCACCAGGGTGTCGAGACTCTCGTCGATCCGCAGCGGATCGTCGAACGAGGGCCATTCGGGCACGCCGGACTGGTTGTTGAGCGGCAGGAAGTCGATGAGGCGACGGGTCTGGAGCAGCATCTCCACGTCGTTCTCATAGGCGCCGTCCGCCACCGAGGATTTGGTGGTGTGCACCTTGGCCCCGCCCAGTTCCTCGGAGGTGACGGTTTCGTTGGTGACGGTCTTCACCACGTCCGGACCGGTCACGAACATGTAGCTCGTGTCGCGCACCATGAAGATGAAGTCGGTCATGGCGGGGGAATAGACGTCGCCGCCCGCGCACGGCCCCATGATGAGCGAGATCTGCGGGATGACGCCGGAGGCGATGACGTTGCGCTTGAACACCTCGCCGTAGCCGCCCAGCGCCGCGACGCCCTCCTGGATGCGCGCGCCGCCGGCATCGAACAGGCCGATGATGGGCGCGCGGGTCTTCAACGCGAGGTCCTGGATTTTGGTGATCTTGCGCGCGTGCTCCTCAGAGAGGGAGCCGCCGAACACGGTGAAGTCCTTGGCGAAGACAAAGACCTGCCGGCCGTTCACCGTGCCCCAGCCGGTGACGACGCCGTCACCGGGAATCTTCTGGCTTTCCATGCCGAAATCGACGCAGCGATGCTGCACGAAGGTGTCGAACTCCTCGAACGAGCCACGATCCAGCAGCAGCTCGATTCGCTCGCGGGCGGTGAGCTTGCCGCGCGCATGCTGCGCATCGATCCGCCGCACACCGCCGCCGAGCGCCGCGACACCGCGCCGGCTCTCAAGCTCTTCGAGAATTTCCTTCATGCGTCGTCCCCCGGTGCCATCGCACCCTCTGCAACTCGAATCAGTCTAATGGTGCCTGACCATGAAGGGGAAGGCCCAGCTTTGCGCACCATGTGCAAAATGCGGCAGCAGCGAAGGAATCTTTTCGCGGATGCGTAAGGAAATGCGTCCTGCCCGGTATTTGCCGGAAGGTTCGGCGCGGTTACACGAAGATGCCGTGGCCGTGACCAAATCCCGCCACGCCTGCGGGCTGGAAATGCCGTCGAGTAAGGTCTGAATGAGCTTCTGCCGTTCGGGCAGGCTGGTGAGGATAAAATGTCCGTTTCGCGCGTTGCGAGTTTGATTGTGGGATTGGGGCTGGCGTGCACCGCGACCGCAGCCTCTGCGTTCGGTGGCTTCACCACAGGCAATGTGAACCTGCGGGCCGGGCCGGACACGGCCTACCCGAGCATCAATGTCATCCCCAGGGGATCGCAGGTCGATATCGCCGGCTGCCTTTATAATCAGGCCTGGTGCGATGTCAGTTACGGGCCCTGGCGCGGCTGGGTATTCGGCGAATACCTCGGCGTCTATCAGGGCGGCCAGACGTTTCTCGTACCCGAATATGCTCCTGTCCTCGGCATCCCGGTCGTCGCTTTCAACTTCGGCAATTATTGGGGTCGCTATTATCAGGGCACGCCCTGGTGGGGACAGCGTGGGCGCTGGATGAATTATAACCCCCGCCCCCGTCCCGGCTGGGGCGCACCGCCTCCCGGACCTGGGCCGCGCCCGCCCGGCTGGTGGAACAATCCCGGTTACCGTCCTCCGGGTTGGAATGGCGGGGGCTATCCCCCAGGGCAGCGCCCCGGCAATCCCGGCTGGCAGGGAAATCCAGGCAATCCAGGTGGTCCAGGAAATCCGAGCTGGCAGGGCAATCCAGGACGACCGGGAAATCCGGGCAATCCCGGCAATCCAGGGTGGCAGGGTAATCCCGGACGGCCCAACAATCCCGGCGCCCCCGTCAACCCAGGTTGGCAAGGCAATCCTGGCCGGCCGAACAACCCCGGCGGCCAGCCGCCGCGCAACCCAGGTGGTCCGCCGCCCCAGGTAAACCAGCCGCGTCCGAACCAGCCTCCCCCCAATATGGGCGGTCAGCCGAATCGTCCCCCGCCCAACCAGGGGGGGCAGCCCAATCGTCCGCCGCCACAAGCCGCGCCCGCGCCGGCTCCGCAGCAACAGCAGCAGCATTATGCACCGCGCGGCGGAGGACAGGCACGGCCGGCGGGGCAGGGCGCGCCGCAGCAGAGCCCGCCGCCGAACCGTGGTGGTGGTGGACAAAACCCGGGATGCACGCCGCAAAGTCCCTGCCCGCCATCACGGTGATCCGGGCTTTGGCTTGAACCGCATATCCATCCCCCCGCCCTCGCGGACGGGGGATGGGCTTCCCTCCGGCGGCGCGGCGCTCTAATGGCTGTCGGCTATGTCCGAGCCTGTCCTGCGCTTTGCGCCGTCGCCCACCGGCCTGCTTCATGTGGGCAATGTTCGCACCGCTCTGCTGAACGCCTTTCTGGCGCGACGCGCGGGCGGCATCTTCATCTTGCGATATGACGACACCGACGCCGGCCGCTCGCGGCAGGAATTCGTCGATGCCATCGCCGAGGATCTGTCCTGGCTCGGCATTCCCCCCGATCGAGTCGAACGCCAGTCGTTCCGGCTGCCAATCTACGTCGCGGCCGCCGAGCGCCTGAAGGCCATAGGGCGGCTTTACCCCGCCTACGAGACCGAGGAAGAACTTGACCTCAAGCGCGGCTTACAGCGCGCGCGCGGCCTTCCGCCGGTGTATGACCGCGCCGCTCTCGCGCTGAGTGACACCGAGCGCGCGACGCTGGAAGCGCAGGGGCGCAAGCCGCACTGGCGCTTCAAACTGGACCACCGGCTCGTGGCCTGGGTCGACGGGGTGCGCGGTCCGCAGCAGGTGGATACGGCCGGCCTGTCGGACCCGGTTCTGGTGCGGGCCGACGGTTCGTTCCTCTATACGTTGCCCTCGGTTGTGGATGACCTCGATTTCGGCGTCACCGACGTGGTGCGCGGCGAGGACCATGTCACCAATACCGCGGTGCAGATCGAGATCTTTGAGGCGCTCGGCGGTCCGTCCCCGCGCTTCGCCCACCACAATCTGTTGACGCTGCCGAGCGGAGAGGGGCTTTCCAAGCGCCTGGGCCATCTCTCGGTGCGGGCCTTGCGCGAGCAGGGGCAGGAAGCGCTGGCGGTTGCCGCCGCCGCCGTTCTGGTCGGAACATCGGAGGCTGTGGCACCGGTGGAGAGCCTGGAGGCTCTGAGCCAGAAGGTGGAGCTGTCGCGCATCTCCCGTGCTCCGGCGCGGTTCGACCCGGAGGAGCTTGCCACCCTCACCGCGCGCACCCTGCACCATCTGCCGTTCCAGGCGGTGGCGCACCGGCTGGAGAATGCCGGGATCGGCGGCGGGGCCGATTTCTGGCTCGCCGTGCGCGGCAACCTCAACCATTTCACCGACGCGAAGGACTGGTGGGAGATCGTCGACATCCCCCGCACCGGCATTTTCGCGCCGGAGGATTCCGGGTTTCTCGCTGAAGCTTCGACCCTGCTCCCGCCCGAGCCCTGGGACGCCGGCACTTATGCCGCCTGGATTGCCGAGGTGAAGGCGAGCACCGGACGCAACGGAAAGGCACTGTTCCGTCCCCTGCGGCTGGCCCTGACCGGACAGGAAAAGGGGCCGGAATTGGCCGCGCTCCTCCCGCTCATGGGCCGCCGCTGCGTTGGTGCGCGGTTGCGCGGGGAGATGGGCTGATCGATCCGCTGGGCGGATTTTCCGTCATCTGACGCGCCCGCTTCCTTCCCACTTGCGTCCTTCGCCCCCATATTGGCGCCATGGCCAAAGCATCCCGTCCAGGCAAGCTCGGCGAACGCTCGCAGCGTCATTTCGAGCCCGCGCCGCTTCAGACCCTTGATCCCACCGTCGCCGCCTCGCTGGGGCTGGCGCCCGGTGACGATATCGGCGCGTTCGAATCCGCCGGGGCCTCCGCCACCGTTGCGGCGCTCTCCAAGCTGATCGAAACCGGACGGGCCGAGATCAACGGCCAGACCTGGGTGCCCCATCGCCCGCCCCGCCCCGCCAAGAGCGAGGGTGGCATCCGCTTCGAACTGAAGAGCGAATTCGAGCCTGCCGGCGACCAGCCCGCCGCCATCGCCGAGCTTTCCGCCCAGGCGCGGGCGCAGGAGAAGGATCAGGTTCTGCTGGGTGTTACCGGCTCCGGCAAAACCTTCACCATGGCCAAGGTGATCGAAGGGCTACAGCGCCCGGCCATCGTGCTGGCGCCGAACAAAACCCTGGCCGCACAGCTTTATGGTGAGTTCAAGAGCTTCTTCCCCGACAATGCGGTGGAGTATTTCGTCTCCTATTACGACTATTACCAACCGGAAGCTTACGTTCCCCGCAGTGACACCTATATCGAGAAGGAATCCTCGGTAAACGAGCAGATCGACCGCATGCGCCACTCGGCGACCCGCTCGCTGCTGGAGCGTGACGATGTCATCATCGTCGCCTCGGTGTCCTGCATCTACGGTATCGGCTCGGTCGAGACCTATTCCTCCATGACCTTCAAGCTGGAGGTGGGCGAGCGCATCGACCAGCGCCAACTCATTGCCGATCTGGTGGCCCTGCAATACAAGCGCATCCAGTCCGACTTCGGGCGCGGCACCTTCCGGGTGCGCGGCGACAGCGTCGAGATTTTCCCGGCCCATTACGAGGATCGCGCCTGGCGCGTCTCGCTGTTCGGCGACGAGGTGGAGAGCATCGTCGAGTTCGACCCGCTCACCGGCCACAAGACCGGCGACATGAAAAGCGTGAAGGTCTACGCCTCTTCGCATTACGTCACGCCGCGCCCGACCCTGATCCAGGCCATATCGGGCATCAAAAATGAACTGCGGGTACGGCTCGACGAACTGAACAAGATGGGCCGCCTGTTGGAGGCCCAGCGCCTCGAGCAGCGCACCCGCTACGACCTGGAGATGATGGAGGCGACGGGCTCCTGCGCCGGCATCGAGAATTATTCCCGCTGGCTCACCGGCCGCAAGCCGGGTGAGCCGCCGCCGACCCTGTTTGAATATGTGCCTGATAATGCCCTCGTCTTCATCGACGAGAGCCATGTCACCATCCCGCAGATCGGCGCCATGTATCGCGGCGACTTTCGGCGCAAGGCGACGCTGGCGGAATACGGCTTCCGCCTGCCGTCCTGCATGGACAACCGCCCGCTCAGGTTCGAGGAATGGGACGCCATGCGGCCCCAGACCGTCCATGTCTCGGCGACGCCGGGGCACTGGGAGATGGACCGCACCGGCGGCGTGTTCGTGGAGCAAGTGATCCGCCCCACCGGCCTGATCGACCCGCCGGTGGAGATCCGCCCCGCCCGCACCCAGGTGGACGACCTTTTGGGGGAAGTGCGCGCCGTGGCGGCAGCGGGCTATCGCACGTTGGTCACGGTCCTTACCAAGCGCATGGCCGAGGACCTCACCGAATATCTCCATGAGAACGGCGTGCGTGTCCGCTATATGCATTCGGACATCGACACCATCGAACGCATCGAGATTCTGCGCGACCTGCGGCTTGGCGCGTTCGACGTGCTGGTCGGCATCAACCTGCTGCGCGAGGGGCTGGATATTCCGGAATGCGCGCTCGTCGCCATTCTTGACGCCGACAAGGAAGGCTTCCTGCGCTCCGAGACATCGCTGATCCAGACCATCGGCCGGGCCGCGCGAAACGTGGACGGGCGGGTGATCCTCTACGCCGACCATGAAACCGGCTCCATGCAGCGCGCCATGGCGGAGACCACACGCCGCCGCGAGAAGCAACTCGCCTACAATGCCGAGCACGGCATCACGCCGGAAAGCGTGAAGAAGGCGATCGGCGACATTCTCGGCTCGGTCTATGAGCGCGACCATGTGCAGGTGGACGTTGGCCTTGCCGAGGAGGGCGCCGCGTTCGGGCACAATCTCAAAGCCGTCATGGCGGACTTGGAGAAGCGCATGCGTGCCGCCGCCGCCGACCTCGATTTCGAGACCGCTGCGCGCCTGCGCGACGAAATCAAGCGGCTCCAGGCCACCGAGCTTGCGGTGAGCGATGATCCGATGGCGCGCCAGGAGGCGGTGGACGACAAGACCGGCGGCTTCCGTGGTCCGAAGAAATACGGCCGCGCCGCCAACGAGCCGCCCAAGACCGCCAAGATCAAGCGCGCGCTTCCGCCCCCGGAGGACGCCGCTGCGGTCGGCAAGGTGCAACCCGCGCCGACCAAGCGCGACCGCTCGCCGGAAGAGCTGCCGATGTACGCCCCGCGCGCCTCCGCCAAGGTGGCCAAGCCCTCGCTCGACGACATGGGTCCCGGCACCGACCGCGCCGAGCCCATGTCCGCCCTCGACTACCAGCCGGGACCCAGGCCCGATCCCCAGACCAAGAGCTACCGCAAGGGCGGCAGAAGGAGAGGGTAGGGCAACCTCCCGACCGCTCCTCTTTCGGCCTGAGGGGACACCATTGCCTAACAATAGAGGGTGGCAGGTTCCCGCCGGCACGACTATCCTCGCACCGACAGGCTCAAGCCTGGAGCGACGGAGAACACCATGCGCGTGCGTCAGCCGGCCTTTTCTCCCGCTTCCGAAGGCGCCTCCGGGCCGGACCCCATCGAGAGCCGCTTCGCCGAGGCGAATGGCGTCCGCCTTCACTACCTGACCGCCGGAACAGGCGCGCCGGTGCTTCTGCTCCATGGCTATGCGCAGAACAGCCATATGTGGCGGCCGCTGATTGTCGAGCTGGCGAAGACCCACACCGTCATCGCGCCAGACCTGCGCGGCTTCGGCGAAAGCGCCAAGCCGGACGGCGGCTACGACAAGAAGACCCTGGCTCAGGATGTCCATGCCCTCATGGCGTCGCTGGGTCACACGAAGTTCGGCCTCGCCGGTCACGATATCGGGCTGATGGTGGCTTATGCCTATGCCGCGCAATATCCCGACGAGGTCAGTCGCATCGCGCTGATGGATGCGTTTTTGCCCGGCATTGGCGACTGGACCAATGTCTGGCTCATGCGCGACCTCTGGCATTTCCACTTCTATGGCAAGACGCCCCTGGCGCTGGTGGAGGGCCGGGAGCGGACCTATTTCGAGCACTTCTGGAACGACTTCGCCGCCGACCCCGAAAAGTCCGTGTCGGAGGCTGATCGGCAATTCTATGCCGCCAGCTACGCCCAGCCGGGCGCCATGCGCGCCGGCTTCGAGATTTTTCGCAATTTCGAGCAGGATGCGAAGGACTTCGTTGCACTCGCCCAGACCAAGCTGAAGATGCCTATGCTGGTGCTCACCGGCGAGAAGGCTTCCGGCAGCTTCCTTATCGACCAGGGTCGCCTCGTGGCCGAGGACGTGACGGGCGTGGTGATCGAGGGTTCGGGCCACTGGCTGATGGACGAAGCGCGCGACAAAGTGGTGCCGAAGCTGGTGGCGTTTTTTGGCGGCTAATGCGCCGCAATATTGCCAACTGCAAGGTTCACGGTTGTGTGACGTTAGGTTCGCCTCCGAATTGCCCGGGCGCGCCGGGAGATGTCACATGGCGCGTATCACCCTGCCGTTCCTGATTCTCCCATTTTTAGCCGGGTGCGCGACCGCCCCTTTGGGCGAGAGCGGGTCGCTCACCTCCTATAGCGATCTGACCCAGGCCGATGGCTTGGTTGCGAAATCCAAGCTTCGCGTCGACAAGGACGCCGTGCTCGCGGCGAAGACGGTGCGTCTCGTTCCAACGGTGTTCGCCCCATCTGCGCAGCTTGAGGCGATAACGGACGATCAAAGAAAGCTCATCGCTAACGCAGTGGACCGTTCGATGTGTGCCGGGCTCAGCGAGCGGTTCGAGGTGGTCGAGCCTTCGGAGAAGGCGGATCTGACCATCCACGCCGTTATTACGAACATGGTCCCCACAGATGAAAAGGCCGTTGCGGCCACAAAACTAGCTTCGGTTGCCAAATCCATTCTCTTGCCGGGAATCCCCGTGCCGACGCCGCGCATCCCGATCGGCTTGGGCAGTCTTTCCATGGAGGCGGAGGCGCGGGCGCCGGACGGTAAGCAGGATGCCGCGATGGTGTGGGGAAGGGGCGCCACCTTCCTTTCCGGCGGCGCGCGGGTCTCGACTTCGGGGGATGCCTATGAACTTGCCAGCGCGTTCGGCGAGGACTTCAGCAAGCTTGTCGTCACCGGGGAGAGCCCTTTCAAGTTCCAGCCCAAACCACCTTCGGTGGAGCGGTTGCAAGCCTGGGCCGGAGGAGCGCCGAAACACGCGGCCTGCGCGGCGTTCGGGCGGGAGCCGGGGATTGCCGGGCTGGTAAGCGGGGCGGTCGGTCTGCCCCAGGAGTGGACGGACAAGGGCAATGGTGGTGACACAGGGAGTGTCGTCGCCACGAAAGAATAGCGCAGCGGGCATGTTTCGGCTGTAATCGCGAGCCTGATTGCAAAATGCTCAGCGTTCACCGGGGGCACGTTTGCCGAAGCGGTCGCCAACACGCAGTCCCCAATATCTAGGGCACCAGGTAATGCGCGTCCCAATCCTCGCGGGGGACCATGCTGCCGAGTTTGTATTGGAAGGTGACGACGCTGGTGCCGTTGTCGCCGGTTTCGCAGGTGTAGGAGAGCCGGAACCACTTCCCGGCCGAGCGCACCGCCGCACCGGGCGCGCGGATCGAAGCGTCCTTTATGACGGTGTCCGCGAAGGCGTAGGCTACCAGTTCGTCGGGGTGCAGGTCGTGGTGCTCGCGGCCGATCACGCCCATGGCTTTGGCGTTGCACCGCTGCTCGATGCGCACGTTGGGCGCCAGCAGCATGATTTCCTTCGCATCTGGCGGTGCCGCCAAGGCGAGGCTGGGTGCAAGAATCGCCAGAGCCGCAAGAACTGGCGGGACATTAGCGCGCAGGAAAGAAGCAGGCAGAAAAGCGCCATTCTTCATATTCTTAGGTCCGCTCCTTCTCGGCCATGTGGTCACATCTCCACATGCCGGGGGCCGGCAATCGATGGGTATAATTTGCGATTCGCCGCGGGATCGTATGGCTCTTAAACTCAGGCATGTGGCGACCCTGTGGCCATTTTTGGGCTCGCGTTGCGGCATCACCCTGGGTCGCCTTGCGGCTGGCGCTTCTCGTGGAAGCGTTTGAGGGAATGGGAGATTTTCATGGCTGAGCCGACCAAACCCCTCGTTGTCATCACCGGCGCCAGCCACGGCATCGGCGAGGCGCTGGCGGAGGCGTTCGGCCATGAGGGGCATCCGCTGCTGCTGACCTCCCGGAACATGACGCCGGGCGTCGATGGGAACGTCATGCGTGCGGCGGTGGATGTGGTGGACTACGCGGCGCTGGAAGCCGCGATCCTTGCGGCGGAGGACAGGTTCGGCCCGGTGGACTGCCTCGTCAACAATGCCGGCTTCATCCATATCGGCCCGCTGGCCGAACGGGCTCCGCAGGATATGGCTTATGAGGCGGACGTACTGTTCAAGGGCGTGCTGAACGGGGTGCGCGCAGTGCTCGGCGGCATGCAGGCCCGCAAGCAAGGCACGATCTTCAATATCTCCTCGGCCGGCGACCGGATACCGGGTCCCCAGGGCGAGGTCTACCATGCTGCCAAGGCCGCGGTCCGCTCCCTGTCCGGCTCTCTCCAGAAGGGCGAGGCGGTCAACAACATCCGCGTCATGAACATCGCACCTGGGCTGGTGAAGACCAACATCCATGTCAGCATGGGCGTGCCCTTCGAGGATTATTACGAAATGCTCGGAAGGCCCGAGTTCATCGAGGCGTCGGAACTCGCTGAGATCATCCTCTACGCCTACCGCCTCCCGCAGCGGATCTGCATCCGGGATATGTATATCTTGCCCACCTCGTCATCCCTCGGATGATGGTCTGCCGGCTTCGCGCGATCCGGGGAAACCGGTCGGGCGACGGTCGACGTGCCTCATGGCGTCATGTGCCGGCGCGTGTTTGAGATGACGCAGGATCGGAGCCTGACATGCCCACATTGACCTGCGAAATCTCACAATCCCTCTGGGACGCCCTTCACGCGGCCGCGCAGGAAAATGATGAAAGCGTGCCGCACATAGTCTCCCGTGCCCTCGCCGATACCTTGCAGGTGGACCATGGCACCCTCTTCCAGGTGTCCACCTCGGGCGCGCTGGTGGAGGGGTTGTTCGGCGGCGTGGTCTCCATCGAGACGCTGCGCGAGCATGGGGACTTCGGCCTCGGCACCTTTGCTGGGCTCGATGGGGAGATGATCGCCCTCCATGGCGAGTTCTTCCAGATCCAGAGCGATGGGAGCATCCACAAGGCGCGCGAGGACCAGCAGGTGCCGTTCGCCGTGGTGACGCATTTCACGCCCAGCGAGACCGCGACGCTGGAGCCGTTCGCCTCGATCCACGATCTGGTCGAGCAACTCGACCGCTGGCGCTCGTCCGACAATCTGTTCTATGCGGTGCGCCTCGCCGGCCGCTTCTCTCATGTGCATGATCGCGTGGCCTGCAAGGCGGGGGAGCATGAGACTCTGGTGGAGGCGACCTCGCACCAGGCCGAGTTCAGCGACGACGACATCGCCGGCACCATGGTCGGCTTCTGGACGCCGCACTATGCCAAAGGCATCGGCGTTCCCGGCTGGCATATGCACTTCATCAGCGACGACCACCTCCACGGGGGACACGTCCTGGATTGCGCCGGCAACGCTATCGTGCTCGCCATCGAGACCTTGGACGATTTCCGCCTCGCCATGCCGGAAACCGTCGCTTTCCTGGCGGCGGACCTGACCGGCGATACCGAGGCGGCGCTGAACAAGGCGGAGCGGGTGTCAGTCCGCGCGTAAGAGCTTTTTGGGGACCTCAGGGTTGCTCGCGGCCCCGGTTGGGCGTGTTCTTCAGCGCATTGTCCTTGTCCTTGCGCTTCTTCACCGCGCCCTTGGGTCCCTTGGGGAATGGCGTGCCGTCCGGCCGCTTCTCGCGGCCGAACGCGCCCCGCACCTTCGCCGCCGGCGGCTCGGCCGGGCGATCTGAAGCCACCGGGTTATAGCTCGGCTTGCGCGACTTGCCCGCCGGGCGGGCGGAGGACCCCTCGCCGGTCATCGGCTCGATCGAAATATCGCCGCCCTCGGATGCGCGGGCATTCTCGATGAAGCTGTCCGCCAACTCCCGTGAGACCTCGAACACGGTTTCGTTGTCGAAGATGCGGATCGAGCCGACATCCTGCTTGGTGACATTGCCGCGACGGCAGATCAGCGGCAGCAGCCATTTGGGATCGGCATTTTTGCGCCGTCCGATGGGCATGCGGAACCACACCGAATCCCCACTCGATCCAGCGGCGCCCGCGCGGCTGTCGCGGCTGCGCTCGGGGGGACGGTCATCCCGCTCGCGGCCACGCGCCGTGCGACCCTCGCCGGGGTCAAGCACGTCCTCAGGGGCAGGCAGACGGTCGCGATACAGCCGCGCCAGGGCGGCGGCGATCTGCTCCGGCGTGCGCTCCGCGAGAAGGGCCTGGGCCAGTTCGAGGTCCTCGGGGCTCGGCTCCTCGTTCATCGAGGTATCTGCGAGCATCCGCTCCTGGTCGAGCTTGCGGATTTCTTCCGGGGTCGGCGGGCCGCTCCAGATGGCGTTGACGCCGGCGAACGAGATCAATTGCTCGGCCTTGCGACGTCGCGAAGGCGGCACCAGCAGGATGCTGACGCCCTTGCGCCCAGCGCGGCCGGTGCGGCCGGAGCGGTGCTGAAGGCTTTCGGCGTCGTGCGGCAACTCGACATGAAGCACCAGTCCGACGCTGGGCAGGTCGATGCCGCGCGCTGCTACGTCAGTGGCCACGCACACCCGCGCCCGCCCGTCACGCAGTGCCTGAAGTGCCTGGTTGCGCTCGTTCTGGCCCATCTCACCGGAGAGGCCGACGGCGGCGAACCCGCGCTCCTGAAGGGTGGAGAGAAGGTGCCGGACACTCTCGCGGGTGTTGCAGAACACGATCGAGGCGGGCGATTCGAAATAGCGCAGCAGGTTCACTACCGCGTGCTCGGTCTCCTTCGGCAGGATGCGGACGGCGCGATATTCGATGTCTGCGTGACCGCCGCGAGTGGCCTCCACCTCGATGCGCATAGCATCGTGCTGGTACCGCTTGGCGAGGGCGACGATACCGCGCGGGAGGGTCGCGGAGAACAGCAGGCTCCGGCGCTCCGGGTGCGCGGCGGACAAGATGAATTCGAGATCTTCGCGGAAGCCGAGGTCGAGCATCTCGTCGGCTTCATCAAGCACGGCGACGGACAGCGTCGACAGGTCCAGCCCGCCGCGCTCGATGTGGTCGCGCAGGCGGCCGGGTGTTCCAACCACGATATGAACGCCGTTCGCCAGCGCCCGGCGCTCGCTGCGGGGGTCCATGCCGCCGACGCAGGAGACGATGCGCGCGCGCGCATTTTCGAACAGCCATGCCAGTTCGCGTTGCACCTGGAGCGCCAGTTCGCGGGTCGGCGCGACGACCAACGCCTGCGGCGCGCCGGCCTGTCCGAGAAACTCCGCCTCTCCAAGCAGGGTTTCGGCGATGGCGAGGCCATAAGCGACGGTCTTGCCGGAGCCGGTCTGAGCGGACACCAGCAGGTCACGCCCCATGGTTTCGGGTGCGAGCACCAGCGCCTGGACCGGCGTCGGCTCCTGGTAATCACGCGCAGCGAGTGCCCGTGCGATGGACGGGGAGGGGGGAGAGAAGGTCAAGGGATATACCTGTCTGCGGCTGTCGGGTCGGCGCGGGTCCCTTCCGGGGAGCCAGCGGACGCTGCGCGCTTGGGTCCTTCGCCGAAGCGAAGTGTCGGACACCGACGCGCGATGAATGAAACAGCCGTCCTTCTACCCGAATGTGCCGCGACGCGCCATGGGCGCCCTGCCACGCCTAAAGTGGCATGCGGAAGGTGAAGCGGGTTTCGCCGGTTCGGGACGTTACGGTCAGCGTTCCACCGTGCGCCCGGGCGACTTCGGAAGCGATGAACAAGCCGAGGCCCAGGCCCTGCTGGCTGGCCTTGACCTCGCCGCGTGCGAACGGCGTGAACAGGCGCTCCATGGCCGCCGGCGCGATCGCCTCGCCGGCATTGGTCACCGAGAGTTCAAATACGCCGTTGGACGTGGAGGCGGTCACTTGGATCGGCTGGTCGACGGCACCGTGGGTCAGGGCATTGCCAAGGAGATTGGAGAGAATCTGCGCGATACGGGTGCGGTCGCAGTTTACCGGCACGGCCAGATCGAAAGCCGTTGCGATTTCCCGCTGGGGATGGATGGCGCGCAGTTCGGAGACGACTTGGGTGAGCACCGGCTCTAGGTCCACCGCGCCGTTGCGCGAGAGCGCAAGCCCTCCGCCCAGCCGGCCCCGCGCGAAATCGAGCACGTTGTCGATCAGGTCGGACATGCGGATCACTGTGGTCTGGATCAGCCGGAGAAATTCGCCGGATGTTTCGGTCTGCGGCTCGCGCCGCAGCAGGCGGGTGCCGGCGTCGATGGCAGCGAGGGGATTGCGCAGATCATGGCCCAGAACGGCGATGAATTGGTCGCGCAGCTTGGCGGTTTCCCGTTCGTCCGCAAGGTCGGCTTGGCTGGCGGCCACCCTTTGGAGCGCATCGAGATGAAACGCGATGAGGTCCGCGAACAGTTTGAACATGCCGATGACCTCGGGCTTGTTCAGCTCCGCCGGCCGAGGATCGATGGCGCACAAGGTGCCGAAGAACGTCCCGTCCGGCAGAACGATCGGCATCGAGATATAGCTTTGAAAGCCATACATGGCCGGCGTCGAATGGATCTGGAAGACTGCGTCCTCGGCCACATGGTCGATGACGACGGCGGTCCGGTGCTGCCGGATCTCGTTGCAGATGGTGGTTTCGAGCGCCAGTTCACCGCCCGGCTTTAAGCCGAACGAAATGTCATCCTTGACGCTGCAGGCGATCCACCGGTCCTCGGTCACCCGCGCGACGGCGGCGAAGCCCATGCCCGTGGTGCGGCAGATGACATCGAGGATGGTCGGCACCGCCGCGACGCTGCCGATGGCCTCGATGGCCTCCAATATTTGCTTCGACATCGTGATTCCGGACTGGGCACCCCTGCGCACCCTAGCGCAGGACGGCAGTGCCGTCCTTAATCACGATTGGTTTAGTAGATCACCACCGAGCGGATCGATTTCCCTTCGTGCATCAGGTCGAAGGCGGTGTTGATGTCGTCGAGCGGCATGGTGTGGGTGATCAAGTCGTCGATGTTGATCTTGCCCTCCATGTACCAGTCGACGATCTTCGGCACATCCGTGCGCCCACGCGCGCCGCCGAATGCTGTGCCGCGCCAGTTGCGCCCGGTGACGAGTTGGAACGGACGCGTGGCGATCTCCGCGCCCGAGGGGGCGACGCCGATCACGATGCTGGTGCCCCATCCGCGATGGCAGGCTTCGAGCGCCTGGCGCATGACGGTGACATTACCGGTGCAGTCGAAGGTGAAGTCCGCGCCGCCGTCGGTGAGATCCTGGATGGCGGACACCACCTTGTCGGCGCCGACCTCCATGGGATTGATGAAATCGGTCATACCGAACTTGCGGGCGATCTCGACCTTTCCGGGGTTTATGTCGATGCCGATGATCTTGTCGGCGCCCACCATCCGGGCACCCTGGATCACGTTGAGGCCGATGCCGCCGAGGCCGAACACCGCGACATTGGCGCCGGGCCAGACTTTGCCTGTGTAGACAACCGCCCCGATTCCGGTCGTGACGCCGCAGCCGATGTAGCAGATCTTATCGAATGGCGCGTCGCTACGAACTTTGGCAAGCGCGATCTCGGGCAGGACCGTGAAGTTCGAGAAGGTCGAGCAGCCCATGTAGTGGAAGACTTCGCCGCCATCGCATTGGAAGCGTGAGGTGCGGTCCGGCATCAGGCCCTGGCCCTGGGTTGCGCGGATCGAGGTGCAGAGGTTGGACCGCTGCGAGAGGCAGGTTTTGCACTGCCGGCATTCCGGCGTGTAGAGCGGGATCACATGGTCGCCGACCTTCAACGATGTGACGCCCGCGCCGATCTCACGCACGATGCCCGCGCCCTCATGGCCGAGAATGGCGGGGAATTTGCCCTCGGAATCCAGTCCCGACAGGGTATAGGCGTCGGTGTGGCACACTCCGGTCGCCATCACCTCCACCAGCACTTCGCCGGGCTTCGGGCCGCCGACCTCAATGGTCTCGATGGTCAGGGGCTTGTTGGCTTCCCAGGCAACGGCGGCGCGAGATTTCATGGGATGTGCCTTTGAAAGCTGAGCCAGATCACGGGAATCCGGTCGGGTGGAGGTTCGAGCGGCAATTTCGGACGCGGGGCAGATTTGTCAATGCACGCCGATGGCGTCCTCACGTCCCGATGTCGTCCAGCTTGACGCCTGTGGTCTCGATCTGGAAGCGCCATGTCACCCAGGCTCCCACCAGTGAGGCAACGGCCAGCATATAGAGTAGGGGCTTGGTGCCGAAGTCGGCCAGCAGCACAGGGAACAGGAAGGCGGTCAGCACCGCGCCGATCTTGGCGAAGGCGGCGGCGAAGCCCGCGCCGATCCCGCGCACATGGGTTGGGAAAACCTCACCGGCGAGCAGGTAGGTCTGGGCGTTCGGGCCCATGTTGGTCATGAAATTGAACAGCATGAAGCCAACGTAGATCAGGAACAGCGACGTGCCGCCCTGATAGTCCACCGAGAATGACGCGATCATCAGCCCGGCAGCGCAGCCGATGAAACCGAGGATCTGAAGCGGGATACGGCCGACGCGATCCGCCAGCATCACCGCCGCAATCATGCCGACGAGAAGCAGGGCATCGATGAAGGCCGCCCCTTTGGCCGCTTCCAGGTCGTTGGCGATGATACTGGTGATATTGTGCGAAACACTGGTGTGGTGGGCGCCGATGGCGGCGGCGAGGATGGTCGGCGTGAAAATGCCGATGCCGTAGGTCGACAGGTCCTGCAAAAACCACGGCACGGACGCCAGCACTGTGGCGCGGCGGGTCTTGGCCTTGAACAAGGTGCCGAGATGCCGCTCCTTCTGGTGGTGATGGTGGGTCTGCTTGACCTTAAGCTTGATGTGCTTGGGGTAGTCCGGGCTGCGCTTGAGAAGTTTGCGAATTTCCCGCTCCGCCTCCTGCACGCGTCCCATGGACGCCAGCCAGTGGCTGCTTTCGGTGATGAAGAAGCGGCCGACGAGAACCACCAGTGCGGGAATGATCGCCGAGGCATACATCAGGCGCCAGGAACTGACTTCCGGCGCGATCGACAAGATCAGATAGCCGATGGCGGTGCCGGCCAGTGCGCCAACCGCCTGGAAGGCGAAGGCGGCGAGCACCAGGCGCCCGCGCGCCAAGGAGGGGATGCTCTCGGAAATCACGAGATGGGCGGTGGGATAGTCGCAGCCCAGCGCCAAGCCGACTCCGAACAGGAAAAAAAGCAACCAGTAGAAGGTCGGTGCCACCGCGAGCAGGGCGAGGAAGAGGATGAAGATCACCATCTCCACCACGAACATGAGCTTGCGGCCGAAATGATCCGCCAGCCCGCCCAGTGTGAGCGCGCCGACGAGGATGCCGAGCAGGCTCGCCGCTCCCACCAGGCCATGTTCGAAGGCGCCCATGCCGAATTCCTCGGCCAGCAGGGGCAGGGCCACGCCGGTCATGAAAACCACCAGGCCCTCGAAGAACTTACCCGCCGCCGCCAGGCTCCAGATACGCCACTGCATGCCGGTCATGGGCGACATGGAAACAGGCGTGCCGTCACGCCACTGCGGGGTCTCGTCGATATAGTCCTGAACCGACCGCGCTTCCGGGTCTGACAGCGAGGTCGGCGCGATGGGTTTGTTCATGGGGCGTCCTGAGCTTGACCTTTTGCGTGACATGCCCCGTCCCCATGAACCGCGTGTGACATCGCGGGAGATGACCTTCGGCGTTCATCATGCCGCCAGTTTGTTGATTCTGCGCATGTTCCGAAGCCGCAGTGGCGATTTCATCCCGTCGAAAAGCACGGTATGAGGATTGGCAACGTAGTGGCGGAGGCGGGCATGCTTGCAGGGTTCTTGGGCCGGAGGCGGCCGGTTTTGGCGGGGGGTCTCCTGCTGCTGGGCGCATCGCTCGCCGGCTGTCAGGCCGTGGGCCCCACATGGGGCACCGGCGTGGTCAAGGAAACCGACGCCTGGGGTTATTATGAAGCGGTGGTGCCGATCCCTGCCGCGGACGCTCCGCCTCGGGTGTTCGAATGCAAGGGGCCCTGGTCGCCCACCACGTCGGATGTGAACCTCATCGCCGATTTCGGCCAGAACGCAATCAGCCATTCGGATGTCATGCAGCCCAACGGCTCGATGGCGCCGGGCACGATTTTGCTCGCCAATGAGCCCAAGCTGCGGGTCGACGTCGCATGGGGTGATGCCATCGGTTATTCGATACCGATCCGCACCGCATTCACTGAGGAGAGCCGTTGGAGCGTTGCCGGCGTCACCATCGGCACCTCCCTGGCCGATGTGGAAAAGGCCAATGGCGGGCCCTTCCGCATTGTCGGGTTCGGCGGCAATAATGGCGGCGTGGTCATGGACTGGCGCGGCGGCCGTCTGGCGAACATCGCCGGACCTTGCCGCCTCGGCGTGCAGTTCTCGATTTCCGCGCTGGCGTCCGATTCGGCCCAGGCGAGGGCGTCGGGGCCGAAGGTGTTCATGTCTACGGACCCCGCCATCCGGGCGCTGAGCCCCACGGTGGGTCTGTTCTGGGTGAATTATAAGTGGTGATTTCACAACAGGGCGGCCACGGTCTCGCCGGGGCACCCCTCCAAGGGAGCATGAAAATGGCTCGTATTTCTTCCCTCACCAAGCTCACCGCCGCTTTTGTCCTAGGCATCGGCGTCACCCTCGGCGGCCAGATGGCAGTCACCAGTGCGGTCGCCAACCAGCCCTGGATGATACAGGGCCTTGAGCAGCTTCGCGCAGCCCGTGCCAGCATCCAGTCGGCCGAGCCCAACAAGGGCGGCCACCGCGAGCAGGCCATCGGCCTGATCGACCAGGCCATCGAACAGGTGAAGCTCGGTATCGCCTACGCGGGCGGCTGAGGTGAACTGACGGTCGGCGGCTTGACTTTCCTCCGCCAAAATCACGGCGCAGGAACACGCATATGGATTGGATTTCTTTCTGGGACGGCGCCCACGCCATTTATGTGAGCGACCGTCACAAAGCGCTCCATTATGCGCGCATCGCCGCCGATCTCGCCCGCTTTGTGCCTGGACCAACGGCGCGGGTGCTGGACTATGGCTGCGGCGAGGCGCTCGCCGCAGCGGACCTTTCCCGTGTCTGCGGGTCGCTGACCCTGTGCGATGCCGCTCCAGGCGTGCGCGAGAAGATCGGCCAGCGGTTCCAAGCTGATCCAAAGGTCGCCGTCGCCTCGCCCGAAGAGGTCGAGGCCATGCCCGATGGCAGCTTCGACCTGATCGTCGCGAATTCCCTGCTGCAATATCTCAAGCGTCCCCAACTCGACGCCTTGCTGCGGGTTTGGCGGCGGCTTCTCGCCCCCGGCGGCCGGCTGCTGCTGGCAGATGTGATTCCCCCCGACGTCAGCGCGGTGCGCGATGCCGGCGCGCTGCTCGCGTTCGCGGCGCGTGACGGATTTCTCGGGGCGGCCGTGGTCGGGCTGGCCCGCACGGCGGTCTCCCCCTATCGCAAGCTGCGCGGTGAATTGGGGCTTTCCACTTATCGCGAGGGGGATTTCCTCGCAGTTCTGGCCGGCGCCGGTTTCGCGGCCGAGCGAACCCGCCCGAACGTCGGGCACAACCAGAGCCGCATGGCCTTCCTCGCCACGCCGACGGGTTGAACGGACCTAACCCCGCTTCTCCCGGAACGCCCATAGCCGGTAGCTGTTGAAGGTCCACAGCAGCACCACGCCGCTCGTGAGGCCCTGCGCCAGCAGATAGAAAATGCCGAGCCGGTGCGTGAAAAGGTCCATCAGGATCGCGTTGAGCACAAAAGCGACACCCGCGACGACAAAATATCGCGGCATGGCCCCTGCGTGGGTGCGGGTCGATTCGAATGTGAAGCGGCTGTTGAGCGTGTAGGTCACAAGCGTTCCCACCACGAAACCCACCATGGAGGCCGTCACAGGCCCCAGGATCCCCATTTCAACCAGACCGCCTAGCACCAGGAAATGCGCGACGAAAGCGGTGGCGCCGACCGCGATAAAGCGCGCCAATTGCAGGATCAGGGGGCGGTGCCGCGTCAGAAGGTCGGTCAATGAGGCCATGGGGGAGGGCTGATCCGGTGGGGAGCGAGAGCGGCGGTCTTCCGTCGCGTGCAAATATGGTCTAAGGAAGCCAAATAGCGTGCCGGGCGAAGATCATTCAACGTTCTGGCGCAGCACCGGCCGCCCCCGTGGCGGACCCTCACCCACAGGGGCGCGTGACCCGCGGCCCTTTTTTTGCGCCTGCCGGGCGCCTGCGAGACATGCCGAAACGCACTGACCTCGAAACCATCCTCATCATCGGCGCCGGTCCCATCGTCATTGGGCAGGCCTGTGAATTCGACTATTCCGGTACCCAGGCGTGTAAGGCGCTGAAGGAAGAGGGGTACCGGGTTGTCCTGGTGAATTCCAATCCTGCGACCATCATGACCGATCCGGACATGGCGGACGCGACCTATATCGAGCCGATCACGCCGGAGATCGTCACCAAGATCATCGAACGTGAGCGGGGCGATCGGTCTAAGGGCTTCGCGCTGCTCCCCACCATGGGCGGGCAGACGGCGCTGAACTGCGCTCTTTCGCTGAAGCGCATGGGCACGCTCGAGAAGTTCGACGTGGAAATGATCGGCGCCACCGCCGAGGCGATCGACAAGGCCGAGGATCGCGAGCTGTTCCGCGAGGCCATGACCAAGATCGGCCTCGACACGCCCACCTCCCGGCAGATCAAGAATCTGCCGCAGGCGCTGGAGGCGCTGGAGATCGTCGGCTTGCCCGCGATCATCCGCCCGTCCTTCACCATGGGCGGCACGGGCGGGGGCATCGCCTTCAATCGCGAGGAATTCATCGAGATCGTCGAGCGCGGCATCGACGCCTCCCCCACCAGCGAAGTGCTCATCGAGCAGAGCGTTCTGGGCTGGAAGGAATATGAGATGGAGGTGGTCCGCGACAAGGCGGACAACTGCATCATCATTTGCTCAATCGAGAATCTGGACCCGATGGGCGTCCACACCGGCGATTCCATCACCGTCGCGCCGGCGCTGACGCTGACCGATAAGGAATACCAGATCATGCGCGACGCCTCGCTGGCGGTGCTGCGCGAGATCGGGGTGGAAACGGGCGGTTCCAACGTCCAGTTCGCCATCGACCCGGAAACGGGCCGCATGATCGTGATCGAGATGAATCCGCGCGTGTCGCGGTCCTCGGCGCTGGCGTCCAAGGCCACCGGCTTCCCCATCGCCAAGGTGGCGGCGCGCCTGGCGGTTGGATACACGCTCGACGAGATCGAGAACGACATCACCGGTGGGGCGACGCCCGCATCCTTCGAGCCCACCATCGACTATGTGGTCACGAAGATTCCCCGGTTCGCCTTCGAGAAGTTTCCTGGCGCCGACACCACGCTCACCACCTCTATGAAGTCGGTGGGCGAGGCGATGGCCATCGGACGGACCTTCCAGGAGAGCCTCCAGAAGGCGCTGCGCTCGCTTGAGACCGGCCTGACCGGGCTCGACGAGATCGAGATCGGCGGCCTCGGCAGGGGCGACGACAAGAACGCCATCCGCGCTGCGCTCGGAACCCCGACGCAGGAGCGCCTGCTTTACGTGGCGCAGGCCATGCGGTTCGGCATGACCGACGATCAGATCCACTCGGCCTGCAAGATCGATCCCTGGTTCCTGGGGCAGATCCGCGGGATCGTAGAGACTGAGGAAAAGGTGAAGCGGCTCGGCCTTCCCAAGACGGCCGGTGCGTTCCGGGGCCTCAAGGCCATGGGCTTTTCCGATGCCCGTCTTGGCGCCCTAGCCGGGCTTGCGGAAAACGACGTTCGCAAGCTGCGGCATGACCTGGACGTGCGCCCGGCCTACAAGCGCATCGACACCTGCGCGGCCGAGTTCGCCTCGCCCACCGCCTATATGTATTCCACCTATGAGACCCCGTTTGCCGGCGCGCTGGCGGACGAGGCGCGTCCCTCCGGCGCGACCAAGGTGATCATCCTGGGTGGTGGCCCGAACAGAATCGGGCAGGGCATCGAGTTTGACTATTGCTGCTGCCACGCGGCCTTCGCTTTGAAAGAAGCGGGCTACGAGGCCATCATGGTCAACTGCAATCCTGAGACCGTGTCCACCGACTACGACACCTCGGACCGGCTCTATTTCGAGCCGCTCACCGCCGAGGATGTGCTGGAGCTGATCGACCGCGAGCGCACCGCCGGTACGCTGCTGGGCGTGATCGTGCAGTTCGGCGGCCAGACCCCGCTGAAGCTCGCGCGGGCGCTCGAGGCGGCGAACGTGCCGATCCTCGGCACCTCGCCCGATGCGATCGACCTTGCCGAAGATCGCGATCGCTTCAAGACGCTGCTGGAAAAGTTGGCGCTGCGGCAGCCGGCCAACGGCATCGCTTATAGCGTCGACCAGGCTCGTATCGTGGCCGAGGGCCTCGGGTTTCCGCTGGTCGTGCGCCCATCCTACGTGCTGGGCGGCCGCGCCATGCAGATCCTGCGGGAGGAGCGCCAACTCGGCGACTACCTCCTGGATACACTGCCCGGCCTGGTTCCGCACGAGATCAAGGCGCGCTACCCCAACGACAAGACCCGGCAGATCGATGCCGTGCTCAACACCAATCCGCTGCTGTTCGACCGGTATCTTTCGGACGCCATCGAGGTGGACGTGGACGCGCTGTGCGACGGCACGGATGTGCATATCGCCGGCATCATGGAGCATATCGAGGAAGCTGGAATCCATTCCGGCGACAGCGCCTGCTCGCTTCCGCCCCATTCGCTGTCTCAGGACATGCTGCGCCGGCTCGGCGAGGAGACCGCCGCGCTCGCCCTTTCGCTGGGCGTGGTCGGGTTGATGAATGTCCAATTCGCCCTGAAGGATGACGACATCTACATCCTCGAGGTGAACCCGCGGGCTTCGCGCACCGTGCCGTTCGTGGCGAAAGTCATCGGCTTGCCGATCGCCAAGATCGCGGCGCGGGTGATGGCGGGAGAGAAGCTGGCGGCGTTCGACCTGACGACCATCCAGATCGACCATATCGCGGTGAAGGAGGCAGTGTTTCCCTTCGCCCGCTTCCCCGGGGTCGATACGGTGCTCGGGCCGGAGATGCGCTCCACCGGCGAAGTCATGGGGCTCGACAACGATTTCGGCGTCGCTTTTGCAAAGAGCCAGCTCGGCGGTGGCACCAAGGTGCCTAAGAGCGGCGCGGTGTTTGTCTCGGTGAAGGACAGCGACAAGCCGCGCATCCTGCCCAGCGTGCGCATGCTCCAGGACCTCGGCTTCAAGGTGATCGCGACCTCCGGCACCCACCGCTTCCTGGAAGAGAACGGCATCGCTGCGGTCAAGATCAACAAGGTGCTTGAAGGCCGGCCGCATATCGTCGATTCCATCAAGAACGGCGAAGTGCAACTGGTGTTCAACACCACCGAGGGCTCCCAGGCCCTGACGGACAGCCGTTCGCTCCGCCGCGCGGCCCTCTTGCACAAAGTGCCGTATTACACCACGCTGTCTGGAGCCGTGGCAGCGGCTCAGGGGGTCAAGGCCTATGTGGGCGGCGATCTCCAGGTGCGGCCGTTGCAGAGCTATTTCGGTGCTGGTGGATCTTCGGCGGTGGGTAAAACGTTCGTCGCCTGAGATTCGCGATGCAGGCCAGTGCGGGTGCTGAGGCGCCCGCACCGTCTGCGTGTGTTCTCCACTGGTACGCGCCGTGGCGCGAGACGGTCATCGTCCCGCGTTTACGGTTTCAATTTTTTCGCTTCGGCTCGCCCCCTTGCCGATGAACGGCAGGCGAGTCGGAGTCTCAGGAGGTCTTAAGACGGACCCATGGAAAAGATTCCCATGACCGGGGGCGGGTTCACCGCCCTCGAAATCGAGTTGCGGCACCGCCAGCAGGTGGAGCGCCCGCGGATCATCATAGCCATCTCAGAGGCGCGCGCGCACGGCGACCTCTCCGAGAATGCGGAATATCACGCCGCCAAGGAGTTGCAGTCGCTGAACGAGGGCCGCATCGCGGATCTGGAGGATAAAATCTCCCGCGCCGAGGTGATCGACGTCTCGAAGTTGTCAGGCGACACCGTGAAATTCGGCGCCACGGTCACGCTCGTGGACGAGGACACCGAGGAACAGCGCATCTGGCAGATCGTCGGCGACAACGAAGCCGACGCGAAGGCTGGACGCATTTCGATCTCTTCGCCCGTGGCGCGCGCGCTCATCGGCAAGCAGAAAGGTGCGTCGGTCGAGGTTGTCACCCCAAAGGGCGCTCGTTCCTTCGAGATCGTTCAGGTTAGCTGGCGCTAGAGCGGTAAACCCGCGCTCAGCCGGGCGGTGCTGCAAGGCGCCGCCCGCTGCCAGTGCCTTAATGCAGCATGTCCGGGATGATGAGGCGCTACTACAAATCCCGCGTGGATGGCCTGACCGATGGTGTCTTCGCCTTCGCGATGACGCTCTTGGTGCTGGATGTGCGCTTCGAGACCGGCTTGCCGATCAACAGCGCATCCGACCTGATGGTGCATCTGGTCAATTTGGCGCCGCGCCTGCTTACCTATCTCATCAGCTTCTTCGTGCTCGGTGCCCACTGGCGTGGCACCATCGAATTGCGGCCGAGTGGCGAGCATCTCTCCGCCGGCCTCGTCACGCTGTGGATGTTCTATCTCTTCTTCGTGACCATGGTACCGTTCTCTTCTAGCGTGGTCGGCAAATACGGCGAGTTCGCCCCGGCGGTGTTCGTCTATTCCGCGAACATGATCGCCCTTGGGATACTTCATATTGCGTGGCGATATTTCGAGGCGCCGCACGGGCAAAAATCCCTGTCCTTTGCGGCAGGGGCCCATCTGCCTCTGGTCATCATCGCGGCCCTGGTCTCCATCATCGTCAGCCTGTTCGATCCCAGGCAGGCGCTTTATGCCTACGCCCTGACTTTCCTGTCCCGCACGCCGTGGTGGCCTGCTCCCACGCCCCCGCCGGTGCTGCCGGTGCTGCCGGTTGGTGAGCGGAAAAAGTGAGCTAGGATCTGGTCATGCCCTATTCCCCGCCGGCCTCCATCGATGCCACCTCCGCGCTTCTTGAGGGCGCCGGCTATGTCCCCGACCGGGCACTTGCCACCGTGGTCCATCTCGCCCTGCGCATGCGCCGGCCGCTGCTTCTGGAAGGAGAAGCCGGGGTCGGCAAGACCGAGGTCGCCCGCACGCTCGCGAGTGCGCTCGGCCGCCGGCTGATCCGCCTGCAATGCTATGAGGGCCTGGACCTCTCTGCGGCCGCCTATGAATGGAATTACGCCGCGCAGATGATCGCCATCCGTCTCGCCGAGGCGGCGGGGGAACACGACAAGGGTGCCATCGCCGCGGACGTGTTCTCGGAGCGTTACCTGCTTCGCCGTCCGCTGCTTGATGCGCTCCAGCATGACCCCGCCGGCCCCCCGGTGCTGCTGGTTGACGAACTCGACCGCACCGATGAAGCCTTCGAGGCTTTCCTGCTGGAAGTGCTGTCGGATTTCCAGATCACCATACCGGAACTCGGTACGGTGAAGGCTGCGGCGCCGCCGATCATCATCCTGACATCAAACCGCACACGGGAAATCCACGACGCCTTGAAGCGTCGGTGTCTTTACCACTGGGTGGATTATCCCTCGGCCGCGAGGGAGCTTTCGATCCTGCGCAAGCGGCTTCCTGATGTGCCGGAGCGCCTGTCGGCGCAGGTGGTGGCGTTCGTCCAGGCGATTCGGAAGGAAGATCTCTTCAAGGTGCCCGGGGTGGCGGAGACCCTGGATTGGGCATCCGCGCTCGTGGAACTGGACGCGGTCGCGCTCGATCCGGCGCTGGTGGCGGATACCCTCGGCGTGCTGCTGAAGTATCAGGACGACATCGCCCGCACAGACGCTCCGCGCATCGAGAAGCTGATCGAGGAGGCCCGCCGCGCCGTGGCGGCGGAGTAGGCGCGGTGCCTGAGGGGCGCCTTGCCGAGAATATCGCCTATTTCGGCCGCGCCTTGCGGGCGGCCGGTCTTCCCGTGGGTCCCGGCGACATGTTGGATGCGGTTTCGGCGCTCGAAATCGTGGGCCTCGGCACGCGGGAGGATATGTACTGGACCCTCCACGCCATATTCGTGCGCCGGCACGAGGACCATGAGGTGTTCGACCATGCCTTCCGCCTGTTCTGGCGGCGCAGGGCGCCGATGGAGAAATTGATTGCCATGCTCTCCCCGGCGGCACCGGGACGGGAGCAGGACAAGTCAAAGTCCACACTGCGCAGGGTTCAGGAGGCGCTGTTCGCCGGTGTCGGCGAGGAGCGCCCGGCGGAAAAGCCGAAGCTGGAACTGGACGCCCGCTTCACCGCCTCCGCCGATGATGTGCTGCGCACCCGCGATTTCGCGCAGATGAGCGCCGAGGAAATGGGGCAGGCCCGTCGGCGCATCGCCGCCCTCCGGATGCCCGATGATGATGCGCCGACGCGACGGTTCCGGCCGCAGGTGCGTGGCGCGCGGTTCGATATGCGGGCGACGTTGCGGGCTTCGCTCTCCACTGGCGGGCTCCTATTGGCGCCACGCCTGAAGGGGCCACGCCGCCGTCCGCCGCCGATCGTGGCGCTGGTGGATATATCCGGCTCCATGGGGGACTATTCCCGCGCCATCCTGCATTTCCTGCACGCGCTCAGCGAAACGCGGAGGGTCCACAGCTTTTTGTTCGGCACGCGGCTGACCAATGTCACCCGCGCCATGCGCCGACGCGACCCGGACGCGGCGCTGGATGCGGTGGCCGGTGCTGCGAAGGACTGGTCTGGTGGTACCCGCATCGCCGCCTCGCTTCATGCCTTCAACAAGGAGTGGTCGCGGCGTGTCATGGCGCAAAATCCGGTGGTGCTGCTGATCACCGACGGGCTGGAGCGGGACCCCGACGCGCAACTTGAAACCGAGATCGATCGTATCCACCGGTCCTGCCGCCGTCTGGTCTGGCTCAATCCGCTGTTGCGCTATGACGGCTTCGAGCCCAAGGCGCGGGGTGTGAAGGCGCTTCTGCCGCATGTCGACGAGTTTCGCCCGGTGCATAGCCTTGCGAGCCTTGAGGCACTGGTCGCGGCTTTGTCGGAGGAGACGCCGGCCTCTAGGACGCTTCCTGGGGGTAGGCGTGCACCCCACCGCAATAGTCGATGACGGTATCGCCAGCCACATAGGTCGGGGTCAGCGGAACCTTCCCGTGGCCGCCGGGAATGTCGAGGACATAGGTTGGTAGGGCGAGGCCCGACACGCGGCCGCGCAGGGCGCGCATCAATGCCTGGCCCTCTTCGATCGACAGACGGAAATGCGCCGTGCCCGGGGCAAGGTCGGGATGGTGCAGGTAATAGGGTTTCACCCGGCACTCCACCAGGGCGCGGAATAGCTCGGCGAGGGTGGCCGCATCATCGTTCACACCGCGCAGCAGCACGGATTGGGAGAGGACGGGTATTCCCGCATCCACCAGCTTTGCCAGCGCCGTGCGGGCTTCCCTTCCGAGTTCGCGGGCATGATTCACATGGACGACGACGTAGGAGGTGACGCCGTCGGTCTTCAGCGCCGCCACCATCTCCGCGCTCACCCGGTCGGGCGCGGCGATTGGGATTCGGGTGTGGAAGCGGGCGATCTTCACATGCGCAATGCCGGCGAGCCGGCCGACGATGTCGCGCATGCGTCGCGGCGAGACCATGAGCGGGTCGCCGCCGGTGAGGATCACCTCCCAGATTTCCGGATGGGCGCAGAGGTAGGCAAACGCCGCCTCCAGCGCCTGCGGCGACAGCGCGTTTTCGGTGCCGGGGCCGACCACTTCCCTGCGAAAGCAGAATCGGCAATAGACCGCGCACACGCTCACCAGCTTCAGCAAAGCCCGGTCGGGATAGCGATGGACGATGCCGGGAACCGGCGAATGGGCATCATCGCCGATCGGGTCGGCGCGTTCTTCCGGGCGCACATCCAGTTCCGCCGCATCCGGCAGGAACTGGCGCGCGATCGGGTCTCCAGGCGCCATCATGGCCGCGAGAACCGGCGTCACCGCGACCGCATAACGCTGCGCCACCCGCTCCGCGTCGCCGCGTCCGGCCTCGGCAATGAGGCCGGCGGCGATCAACTCGTCCGCGGTGCGCAGTGTCGGCATGAGGTCTTTCGGCAAAGAAAATATCGGCGTGCGGCGCGCTTGGCGTGTCCGGCGGCTTTCCGGCGGGGTGCGCGCCCCTATATAGGGAAGGTTAAGCGGACGCCAAGCGCGCAGCGCGCGGGCACTCGTCAGGAGGTGGCCATGCTCTCGACCGAGGACGACGTATTGGAGGCGGCGCTGCGTTGGCGGCACGAGGGGCGGCAAGTGGCTCTGGCCACCGTGCTGGAAACCTGGGGTTCCGCGCCGCGCCCGGTCGGCAGCCATCTCGTGATCGACGCAGACGGCAATTTCCTGGGCTCGGTTTCCGGCGGCTGCGTCGAAGGTGAAGTGGTGAGCGAGGCCGGGGACGTGATCGAGAGCGGAACGCCGCGCGTGCTGGAATTCGGCGTCGCGGATGAGACCGCATGGCGTGTCGGCCTGTCCTGCGGCGGCGCCATCCGGGTCTACGTGGAGCGGGTGGACTGAACGCCCATGCGCCTCGATCTTCTCTCCTCCCTCATGTCGGAACGCGCGGCGCGCCGCCCCGCCATTCTCGTCACCGAGCTTGAAACCGGCACCCAGCGTCTCGTGACGCCGGCGGATGCGATCTCTGATCCGCTCGCTGCCGATCTCGCGAAGGCGCTTCGGACCGGAAAGAGCGGCATGGTGGGCGAGGGGGCGTCGCGCGCCTTCCTCACCGTGGAAGTGCCGCCGCCGCGCCTGGTGGTGATCGGCGCGGTGCATATCTCCCAGGCACTGGCGCCGATGGCGCGCATCGCCGGCTATGACATGGTGATCATCGACCCCCGCACCGCCTTTGCGACGCAGGAGCGGTTTCCCGACGTACGGGTGATCGCACAATGGCCGGACGAAGCCCTGCCGGAGGTGGGTGTCGACCCCTTCACCGCCCTGATCGCGTTGACCCACGACCCCAAGATCGATGAGCCTGCCCTTGAGGCGGGGCTCCGCGCCGACTGTTTCTATGTCGGGGCGCTGGGTTCGCGGCGCACACATGCCAAGCGTCTCGAGCGGCTTGCCGGGCGCGGGCTGAGCGCCGAAGTGACGGCCCGCATCCATGCCCCCATCGGCCTCGACATCGGCGCGGTAAGCCCCGGCGAGATCGCGGTGGCGGTGCTCGCCGAAGTCATCGGCGCCTTGCGCAAGGAGACGTCGGCAGCGGTGCGCTCCGAGGCGGCGGCGTGAGATTCGGCCCGGTCCCGCTTGATGAGGCCCTGGGCGCCATCGTCGCCCATACGGTGAAGTTCGATGGTGTGGTGATCCGCAAGGGCACCTGCCTCGGCGCGTTTGAGATTGCTTCGCTGCGACAGAGCGGCGCCCGTGACATCGTGGTGGCGCGGCTGGAGGCGGGGGATCTCGACGAGGACGATGCCGCCTCGCTGCTGGCGGGGCGTTTTGCCGGCACGGGCACGCGGGCAGCTGCGCCGTTCACCGGCCGCGCGAACCTCCACGCGACTACATCCGGCGTGCTGGAACTGGACCCGGCGGCGGTGGATGCCTTCAATCTGGTCGACGAAACACTGACCTTCGCGACTCTCGTGCCGCATCGTCCGGTACGGGATGGTGATCTGGTCGCCACCGTGAAGGTGATCCCCTATGCGGTGCCGGGGGCCCTGGTCGAGGCGGCGCTTGGCCAGGCGGTACCGGTGGTGCGGGTCGCCCCGTTTCGCCGAAAGGCTGTGGTGGTGATTTCGACTTTGCTGCCGGGCTTTGCCGCCAAGGTGGTGGAGAAGACATTGCGCGTCACCGCCGAGCGGCTGTCGCGCTGGGGCGCGCATATCGAAAAAGACGTGCGGATCTCGCACGACAGTGACAGCCTGCGTGCAGCTCTGCATGAGGCGCGCGCCGACGGCGCGGAACTCATCCTCGTGTTCGGAGCGTCCGCCATCGCCGACCGGCGCGATGTCATCCCGGCGGCGCTTGAAGCCGCAGGCGGTGCGGTAGAGCGGCTCGGCATGCCGGTGGACCCCGGCAATCTACTTCTGCTGGGACACCTGGGCGCGATTCCCGTGGTGGGCGCGCCGGGGTGTGCCCGCAGTTCCAAGGAAAATGGCTTCGATTTCATCTTGGCCCGCCTGCTTGCGGATCTGCCCCTCGCATCTGCCGACATTGCCCGCATGGGCGCGGGGGGCCTGATCGGAGAGATCGTGACGCGCCCCCAGCCGCGCGAGGCGCCGGCAGAGGCCGTTCCGGCGCTGGTCGCCGCCGTAGTGCTGGCCGCCGGCCGCGGCACCCGCATGGGCGGGCCGAACAAGCTGCTTGAAGAGGTGGGCGGTGTTCCGGTGGTGCGCCGTGTCGTGACGGCGGCATTGGCCTCGCGCGCCACACCCGTCGTGGTCGTCACCGGCCATGAAAGCGACCGTGTAAGGCAGGCACTGTCGGGGCTGGATGTCGTGTTCGCGTCCAACCCTAGATATGTCGAGGGCCTTTCCGGCTCGCTAGCGGCGGGCATCGGTGCCGTGCCGGACGCGGCTTCGGGCGCCCTGGTGTTGCTGGGCGACATGCCGCTTATGGAAACCTCCACCCTCGACTGGCTGCTCGCTGCCTTTGCGCCTGAGGGCGGCCGGCTCATCGTCGCGCCCGTGGTAGGCGGCCGGCGCGGCAATCCGGTGCTGTGGTCCCGGCGCTTTTTTCCTGCCCTCATGGCACTGGAAGGTGACATCGGCGCCCGCCATCTCATCGCATCCCATGCGGAAGCGGTTTTCGAGGTCGAGGTCAGCGGGGAGGGCACCTTGCTGGACGTAGATACGCCCCAGGCGCTCGCCGAAGCGCGCGACGCGCTGCGGGTGCCCGATCACGGCTGAGCCGATGGCCTCGCGATCAGAACGGGTCAGGCACCAGGTGCGCCACCGGAAGGTCCAGCCGCTCGCACAGCCATGCTGCCAGGCGCAGCCGGTGGCAGCCTTCGACATGGCGCTCGTAACACATGAGGCAGATACGGCGGCCCCTGGCGAGGCTCGCCAACTCGCCCAGCGCCTCGCGTGCCGGCGGCGTGGTGAGGTGGGCATCATAGATGCGCATGAGGGCGCCATGGTCGCCCGAACGTGCGGCGAGCCGCCCTTCCTTGGGTGTCCCCAACGCCCGCAGATGTACATAAGCGATGCCGTGGGCGGAAACGCCCGACGCAAGCGCGGTTTTGGAGAAGCCGGGTCGGCGCGAGGCGGCAACGGCACGCACATCCACCAAAAGATCGACGCCCGCGCGGCTCAGCGTGTCCTGGAATGCGGCCGGCGTGGTCTGCTCATAGCCGACCGTGAACAGTTCAGTGGTCGGCTTCACCATTACGCTTCGTCCAGGCTATCTATGCGGAAAATGGCTTTTAGCACAGGATGGTCCGCCCGGTGTTTCCATCCGCGCTTGTCGCCGTCATGCAAGCGGACTAGCAATATTTGTCCTCCTAGGAGTGCCTCCTATGGCAGTCATGCGGTCGCTTGCGCTCACCTTCGCCCTGCTGCTTTCGAGCCCGGTCTTCGCACAGACGTTCGAGGCAATCCTCTCAAAGGATGTGCGGGGAGGGGCCGATAACCCGCTGACCGGCCGCTACAAGGATTCCATCCTGCTCGGCCAGACGACCAAGGCGTTCGATGAGATCACGCTGGCCTCCGGCCCCACCACCGGGGCAAGCTATTCCGACGACAAGAAATTCACCGCTCAGGTGAAGGTGCAGGGCAAGGTCACGCGCTCGCTCTATGTGACGCCGGCCGGGCGGTCCTCGCTGGAAGTGCTGGCGAATTTCGTCGAGGCGCTCACCGCCAAGGGCTTCCAGAGCGTGTTCGCATGCTCGGGCGTGGACTGCGGGGAGAGCTTCCCCATTCTGAAATATCGCTGGGACAAGGCCGAGACCAAGGTGATCGGCCCCAATTACGAATCTGCCCGCCGGCAGGTGATTGATGCGGTCTTCGACGAGGTGGTGGATGTCCGCTACGTCCTGATGAAGAAGGCGACGCCAGAGGGCGACAGCTATGCCGCCATCTATGCCGCCGTGAACCGCGGCGGCAGCTTCGGAGACATCTCCACCCTGCTCTCGGACCAGGTGAGCGTGCTGGTCGAACTGGTCGAGCCCAAGACCATGGACCGCCGCATGGAGGTGGTCAGTGCCGCGCAGATCACCGGCAAGATGGCCTCCGAGGGCAAGGCGGTGTTCTACGGCATCCAGTTCGATTTCGACAAAGCCGACATCAAGCCGGAATCCGAGCCCCAACTGGCCGAAATGGTGAAGTTCCTGAAGGAAAATCCCGCGCTCAAGGTCTACGTGACCGGCAACACCGACAACAAGGGCACGCTCGACTACAACGTGACGCTCTCCAACAAGCGCGCTGACTCCGTGGCGAAGGCTCTGGCGAAGTCGGGGATCGACCCGAAGCGCATGGTGTCGCGGGGGCTCGGGCCGCTGGCGCCGGTGGCAAGCAACCGCACCGAGGACGGGCAGGCAAAGAACCGCCGCGTCGAGCTTGTGGAACAATAGCGCCCTTTGGGGTCTTGCCGGTTGATGGTTCGTTGCATGTCGGCACGCAGAAGGTGACGGCTGGAAAGCCGGATTCAAGTCACTTGCCGAGAGCATTAAGCAGGAATACCTCTATCGCCCTCGCCGGCTGAGACCGGCCGGACGGGAGTACGCACATGGCCGACATCCAGCAGCCGATCGCGCTTCATTATTGGCCGACGCCGAACGGTTGGAAAGTTTCCATCATGCTGGAGGAATGCGGCCTTCCGTACGCGGTGCATCTCGTCAACATCGGCAAGGGCGACCAGTTCAAGCCGGACTTCCTAGCCATCTCGCCCAACAACAAGATGCCGGCCATCGTTGATCCCGACGGTCCGGACGGTGCGCCGATCTCGGTGTTCGAGTCCGGTGCGATCCTGCAATATCTTGGCCGCAAGACCGGCAAGTTCTACCCCGCCGATGAGCGCAAGCGGGTGGAAGTGGACGAATGGCTGTTCTGGCAGATGGGCGGCCTCGGCCCCATGGCCGGTCAGGCGCACCATTTCCGGATCTACGCGCCGGAAAAGATCCCTTACGCCGTCGAGCGTTACACCAACGAGGTGCACCGGCTTTATGGCGTGATGAACACGCGCCTGAAGGATCGCGAATTTCTCGCGGGCGATTATTCGATCGCCGACATGGCCTGCATCGGCTGGGCCAAGCTGTGGGAGCGCCAGGGCCAGAAAATCGAGGAATTTCCGCACCTCAAGCGTTGGATCGACACGGTTCTTATGCGCCCGGCGGTTCAGCGGGGCCTGCATGTGAATGCCGACGAACGCCAGAAGCTCGATCTGTCCAAGGACAAGGACGCGCAGAAGGTGCTGTTCGGCCAGCGCGCGCGCAACTGAGCCACCTAAACCTGGAAAGAGCGCGTTTCACCCATCAGATGGCATGCAATCTGACGGCAAACTGCTCTAGAGAAGCGGCCACGCCGCGTTCCGCTGCGTCTGGAAGGAAAACTGGTTCTCATGCAGCCTGATCCGCGCGCCGTGCTCGCCCAAGCCGCCGCCTTGCACCGTGCCGGGCAGGTGGATGCGGCCATTGACGGCTTCCGCCGCGCCGCCGCCATGAGCCCCGCTTTCGCCGATGCGCACCGTATGCTCGCCATGGCTCTGCTTCAGACCGGACGGGCGAAGGAAGCGGTGCAGAGTGCCCGCGCTGCTGCCAACCTTGCGCCCAACGACCCGCATGCTTTGCTGCTGCTGGGGGTGGGGCTTCAGGCAGCCGGGCAGGGTGAGAAGGCGCTCACCCAGTTCGAGAAGGCGGCGAAGCTCGCGCCCGGTTTCGGCGAAGCGCAGTTCCAGGCCGGCAACGCCCTCGCCAGTCTCGGCCGCTTCAAGGAAGCCGTGGCGCGCTACACCCGTGCGTTGGAACTCGACCCTCGCGCCATAGAGGCGCTGTCGAACCGCGCTGTGGCGCTGGGGCGCTTGAAAATCTATCCAGAGGCGCTGGCTGATTGCGACCGGCTGATCGCGCTCCAGCCCTGGATGCCGATGCACCTTGTCAATAAGGGCAGCATTCTGCTGGAGACCGGCGACATCGCTGGTGCCATCGCGGTGACCGAAAAGGCACTCGAAATCGCGCCGCGCGATGCCGATGTGCTCTCCCTGCTCGGGCAGGCGCGGTTCGCGGGCGCCGATCTGCCGGGTGCCCGAGACGCCTATGAGCGCGCCGTAGAAGCGGCGCCCGGACGTCCGGAAATTCGCGTTCTGCTGGCACAGGTGCTGCGCCGCCTGGAGGCGCTCCCCGAGGCATTGGCCCAGTGCGATGCTGCTTTGAACCTTGAGCCGCGCTTTGCCGGCGCGCTCTATGAGCGTGGCGAAGCCAAGCGTGCCCTGGAAGATCCCGCCGGAGCGCTTGCCGATCTCGACGCGGCCCTGGCCCTGGCGCCGCGCAATGTGGAAGCCGCCGTCGCGCGCTCCTATGCACTGTCGGACCTTGGCCATTTGGCGGAAATCCGCCCGGCCATCGAGAGGGCGCTGCGCAACGGCCCCAACCATCCGGATGCACTCTTCCACATCGCCATGGACGATCTGGCGCGCGGGCGCTGGGCCAAGGGCTGGGAAGGATATGAGGCGCGCGCGCGCATCGTGCCCCCGACCTATGCCCCGCTGCCCTTCACCCGATGGGACGGCAAGGAGACGCCCTCCGAACTGGTGGTGCAGAACGAGCAGGGTCTTGGCGACATGATCCAGTTTGCCCGGCTCGTTCCGCTGCTGGCGGAACGCGGCATCGCTGTGAAGCTGTTGGTGCGGCCGGCCCTGGCGCCGCTGCTTACAACACTGGACCCGCGCGTGAGCGTGATTTCGGATCTCTCCGAGGTCGACCTGGCGGCGCCGGGCCTGTGCTGGATCGCGGTGGGTAGCCTGCCGCTGATTCTTGCCCGCGATCCCGCACTCTGGCCGGTCACGCCCTATCTCGCGGCGCAGCCCGAGCGGGCGCGGCAGTGGAGCCATGTGCGCGATGCTGGCGATTTCGTCATCGGCATCACCTGGCAGGGCAGTACGCGGCGGGACATCGACGTGGGCCGCTCCGCGCCCCTCGCCGCGTTCGCCCCCCTCGCGGAGATTCCAGGCGTCAGGCTGGTGGCGATCCAGCGTGGCGCAGGCACGGAGCAAATCGATACGGTTTCCTTCAAGGGCCGGGTGCTGCGCCTCGATGAGGATTTCGACGCCGACGGTGCCTTCCTCGACAGCGCGGCCTTGCTCCAGCATCTCGACCTCGTGGTCACCACCGATACCTCGATGGCGCATCTCGCCGGCGCGCTCGCCCGGCCTGCCATCGTCGCGCTCAAGGCCGTGCCCGACTGGCGCTGGGGGCGGGAGGGAGACGCGAGCGTGTTCTATCCCTCCCTCACGCTGGTGCGGCAGGCAAAGCCCGGTGACTGGAACGGCGTATTCGACACCATCGCCGCGATGGTGCGCCGGCGGATGGCCGCGCGCGTCGAGGCGGGCGAGGGGGAAGCATCGTGAGCAATCCCACGGACGCCTCTCAGGCAACCGACATACTCGCGCCCATCGCGGCGGGTGAATTGATCGACAAGATCACCATCCTTGAGATCAAGGCGGAGCGCATCAGCGACGTCTCCAAGCTGCGCAATGTGCGTCGCGAACTGGATGCGCTGGTGGCGCTGCGCGATTCTCACGGCCTGGATGCCCTTGAGGCTCTCGCCGCCGACCTCAAGGTGGTGAACGAGACCCTGTGGCAGGTGGAGGATGAGATTCGCGAACTTGAGGCGGAAGGGCGCTTCGATTCGCGTTTCATCGAACTCGCGCGGGCGGTCTACGTCACCAACGACCGGCGGGCGGCGATCAAGAAGGACATCAACGTGGCGGTGGGATCTTCCATCGTCGAGGAGAAGTCCTACGCGGGGAGTTGATCGCCGCGCGGGAGAATGCGGCGGCGAACCTTGCAAAGCCGCCTCCGGTTCGGCATAGAGGGGCCATGGAGACGTGGCCGAGAGGCTGAAGGCACTCGTTTGCTAAATGAGCAGACCCCCAAAAGGGTCTCGAGGGTTCGAATCCCTCCGTCTCCGCCAATTTTCCCCGCCATGAAATCGCACCCTCGTTTTTCCGCCAAGCTGGCGCGGGCTTTATTGCTCAGAGCGTCGCGGGGCGGTCCCGGCGAACCTTACGGCGTTGATTCCGTGTGCCGTGCCGGAAACGGGGGACGATTCGACTCTGAAAACCCGAGACATTCCAAAAACCACAAGCCCAGTCGCCCAACCTGAGGCGTAACTGGAATTCGGTTCCCTGGGCGTCGTTCACGAACCTGAGAGCCGGGAAACAAGGCGAGTGCTATGTTTCATGGCGAAATGTGGTGTTTGGGTAGCTGAATCGCGCCGTGTTGTTCCTGCAACACCTGCCGGGAATCCAGCGCTCTCCGGGGTTTAGAGGCGATATGGGCGTTGATCCCCGTTCGGCCTTTTGTATGGTGACTTTGCGACGAAGGGGGGCAGTCCCCGGTCGCCCTTCCTCACAGGAGTTTCGGCTCATGTGTGGAGGGGAATCGGGGCAAGACCTCTCGGGTGCGAAACGCACCGTTGATGCGCTCTCGCTCCCTCGGAACGAAACTTTTGGAGGTCACGATGAAGATGGTTAAGAGCCTTCTCCTCGGTAGCGCTGCTGGTCTGGTAGCGATGTCTGGGGCCCAGGCCGCTGATTTGCCTGTTAAGGCAAAGGCTGTGGAATACGTTAAGGTTTGCTCCGCTTACGGCGCGGGCTACTACTACGTTCCCGGCACCGATACCTGCTTGAAGATTGGCGGCTTCGCTCGCTTCGACACGTATATTAACGCGGTTGGCACGTTCAACCCGGCTATCACGTCTGCGGGCGCGACCATCTTCAACGGCGCCGGCGGCGCTGCGATCGGTGGCTTCCCCTTCACGACCCAGGATACCCCGGACTACCTGACCCGCGCCCGCGGCGTGTTCGACATGGACGCCCGCACCGCCACCGACTACGGCGTTCTGCGCTCGTACGTCCGCTTCGGCGTCAACTGGGACTCGCAGGCGTCTGCCGGCAGCCCGGCCAACGCTGGCCTCTACTTCGAGCGCGCGTTCATCCAGTTCGCAGGCTTCACCTTCGGTTATACCCAGTCGTTCTTCGATCCGGGTATCAACTACATGTACACGACGTCGCTTGCCGGCTCGAACATGTGGACCACTGCGATTGCCTACACCGCGCAGTTCGGCAACGGCTTCTCGGCGACCATCGCCCTCGAAGACGCCGCCAACCGCATCACCGGCGTACAGGCCACCAGCGTTGCCTTCACCTCGACGGGCGGCACCTACACCAACTATCAGGACGGCCAGTCCGTTCCCGATATCGTCGCGAACCTCCGCCTCGATCAGGCTTGGGGCACGGCCATCCTGTCTGGCGCTCTGCATCAGGTCGGCGCGATCTCGCCGCTCTCGACCGGCGCGTCTTACCTGGGTGAATCCAGCACCGACACCTGGGGCTTCGCCATCGGCGGCGCGGTGGAGTTCAAGCTCCCCATGCTTGCTCCGGGCGACAGCCTGTTCATCCAGGCCAGCTATGCTGACGGCGCTCTGGCCTATCTCGGCCTCTCGGGCACCACGCAGGGCCGTGCGACTGGCTTCGGTAGCCTCTCTGTGGGTACTGTTGCCAACCAGCTTTCCGGCGCATTCTACCCGTTGGCTGACGCGATCTGGACCGGTACTGGCTTCACCAAGGAGTCCGGCTGGGCCCTCCAGGGTCAGTTCCGTCACTACTGGGTCCCGAATATCCGTTCGGCGATCCTCGGCAGCTACGCCTCGATTGACGTCCCCACCAATTTCGTTGGCGGCGTCAGCACCCAGGTGTGGCAGGTTGGTCTGAACACCATCTGGTCGCCGGTGAAGAACCTCGACCTCGGCCTCGAAGTGCTCTACTCGAAGGTTGATGGCGATGCGCCCCTGACCTATGCGGGTGGCAATGCGACCACGGTTCCCACCTCGATCGTTGGTGGCTCCACCGACGTGTGGTCGGGCGGCTTCCGCGCTCAGCGTAACTTCTGATCGAATATTCCTTCGGTTAGTAAGAAACCCCGGCAGGCAACTGCCGGGGTTTTTCTTTGTCTTATGTCTAAGAATGCTTCCTAACCTTAGGTTCGGTGACGATTTTACTGCTTCAAGATTTGCCTAACGGTATTTCTTGCGGCATATTTCGCGGGAAGGTAGCGCAGCTAGCTGTGCTTCGGGGAACTTCGGGGGATTTCAATGAGGATTTCACGCTTCGTGCCTGCGGTTGCGCTGGTGGCGGCATCGTCGGGGGCAGCGATTGCGGCGGACTTGCCCGTCAAGGCCGCGCAGACGGCCTATGTGAAGCAGTGCACGGTGATGGGACCCGGCTTTTATTACGTCCCAGGCTCCGACACCTGTTTGCGGATCGGCGGATATGTCCGGGCTGAATCCTATTACAACACCTACACCGACTATCCGCTCGAGAACGACAAGACCTATTCCATCGGTCTGTTTGGCCTGATCGTCGATGCCCGCACCAACACCGAATACGGCGTCTTGCGCTCCTACATGGACATCCGGTTCATGTGGCGCACGTCCAGCCCCTGGTCCGATAGCCCGAACGGCGCCCAGTTCGCCCCCTGGAACATGTATATCCAGTACGCCGGCTTCACCTTCGGCTACGCCCAGTCCAACTTCGATTTCTACGCGAATGCGAACGTCCTTGGTACCGATCCGGCCACCATCGGCGACGACATGCGCCTGCCCTTGATCGCCTATACCTGGGAGTTCGCGAACGGCTGGACGGCGACCGTTGCGGCGGAAGACTCCAGCAGCCGCAACGCTGGTACGAACCCCGCCGATCCTAACTATCCCGGCGTGTCCGACAATTACCTCGCGGGCACCAGCATTCCCGACTTCGTGGCCAACTTCGGCCAGAAGGGCGATTGGGGCCAGTTCCAACTGTCCGGCGCGCTCCATCAAGTCGGCGCCATGACGCCCACAACCGCCGGCGCCAACTATGTTGGCCAGACCGCGACCGACACCTGGGGCTATGCCGTGCAGGCCGGCCTGATGTTCAACCTGCCGTTCATCGCGGCGGGTGATTCGCTCTACCTGCAAAGCGCCTATGTCGATGGCGCCGTGTCTTATCTCGGCCTCGTCAACGCCAGCGGCGACTTCTCCCCGCCTGACGCCTTCATGAATTTCAACGGCAGCGTCTCGAAGGTCAGCGGCTGGAACTTCACCTCGCAGTTCCTGCATAACTGGAACGACAAGTGGCAGTCCGCCCTGTTCGGCGGCTACGCCAAGTTCGATCTGGACAATTCGGTCGCACAGGTCGCTTACGGCGCCACCTCCGGCACCAACTACAACATCGGCGGCAACCTGACCTGGACGCCGGTGGACAAACTCGCGATCACCCTTCAGTACGACTACAACATGTACAAGGCCAACAACTACGTGAATACCGGCTACGGTCTGCCGGTCGCGTCGCAGGCCGCGCATCAGGTGCTGTTCATGGTCGAGCGCGACTTCTAAAGGCGCCGCCAAATGTAGATGCGAGCGGCGGCTTCGGCCGCCGCTTTGCGTTTCAGTGCCCCTTATTCTCCGGAACCGTCGCGTCAGCCTTGACCCTTTCTATATTTCAGCACAAATCGAGCCCATCGTGCAGGCGTGAGCAATGCATGAACGAGACGTGCGGGCGCGTGGCTGGTTCAGAGCGTGCCGGTGGTTTTCTGGAAGGGCGGGCATGAGCGCAGGCTCCGGCATGAAGGCACCTCCCGGCTTGCCGCCCCGGCGCTGGAACCTGCTCGCCATTATGTGCGGAATTTTGTGCCTCGTGGCCATCACGACGCTCGCCGTGCTGCAGCGCCCGTTCATCGAGGCCACCCTCGGTAGCAGCGCGGATCACGCGCTTGAAATGACCGGCGAAGGCTGGGCCAGCGTCCGCTTCACGGGGCGTGATGTCGTCATATCGGGCGAGGCGTTGGCGGAAGAAGCCCGCGCCAAGGTGCGTCGCGCGCTCGCGGCCTTGCCGGGGGTCCGCCGCGTGGTCGATCACACCACCCTGCTGCCCGAGCGCCGGCCTTTCACCTTCACCGCGGTGCGCGACGGGCGCACGCTTCAACTCTCCGGCTACGTCCCTTCAGTCATGGCGCTGGAGCGCATCATCGTCGCGGCGCACGCCATTCCAGGCATATCGGTTGTGAAGGGGGCGGACCAATTGGTCCGCGCGCGCGGAGCGCCGGCGGGCGACTTCGCGGCGGTCGTGGGGTTCGGGCTCAGCCAATTGGCGGCGCTTCCCACCGGCCGCATCATCCTTTCCGACGATGCCCTTTCCATTGAGGGGCGCAGTCCGGATCTCGAGACATACGATGGCTTGTTCGCGACCCTGCACGAGCCGCTTCCCCAAAGCTTCCGGCTCGCCCGTTTCGCGGTGCGCCCGCCGGTTGTGTCCCCATTCTTCTGGTCCGCGCAGCGCGATGAAAATGAGCTCCGTGCGCTCGGTTATGTGCCATCCGAGGACGCGCGCGTCGCAGTGATGGCGGCTCTGCGCGCCGCGCTGCCACGCGCGCGCATCGTCGATGAGATGCGGCTTGGTGATGGGGGCCCTTCGACCGATCTCTGGCTGAAGGCGGTCGCCTACGGGGCGGCGCAGTTGGCCATGCTGCCGAAGGGCCGTCTGGTGCTGTCCGATACCTCCGTCGCGCTGGAGGGCGGAACATCATCCTTCGAGGTGTTCGATGCGCTGGTGGCCGCCCGACGCACGCCGCCGGAAGGCTTTTCCGTATCGCGATTCGCCGTAGAGCCCCCCAGAGTCTCGCCTTTCGTCTGGCGCGCGGAGCGGGAGGCGGAACGGGTGCGCGTGTCCGGCTACGTTATTTCCGAGGAAGCGCGGCGCGGAGTCAGCGATGCCGTGCGTAGCCTTTTCCCCGGCATCCCGGCGGTGGACGAGACGCGGCTCGGCGCGGGCGGTCCGCCGGCCGAGGTGTTCGGCGCTTCCGCCCAGTTCGCCCTCATCCAACTCGCCAAGATGCGTCTGGGCGAAGCGGTGCTTGAGAACCTGCGCCTTTCGCTGGGGGGAGAGGCGCTGGACGCCGAGACGCTCGCGATCCTCACAAAGGCAACCGGTGCGCCGCCCGTCGGTGTCACCGTGGATCAAGTCTCGATCCGCCCGCCGTTCATATCCCCGTTTGTATTCGCGTTGCACCGGGACGGGCAGGGGCTCGCTCTTTCCGGTTTTGTCCCCGATGCCGGTACCCACGCAGAGGTCTCCCGCCTGCTCGAAACGCTGTTTCCCGGCGAGAAGGTGCAGGATGTTGCAGCACTTGGCGGAGGTGCACCGCCCGGCTTCCTGGAGGCGGTGAAAGCCGGTGTGATCCAGATGGCGCGGCTCGACCCTGCCGATCTCATGCTGTCCGGAACCGATCTTCAGCTTTCCGGTGATGCGCTCCACGCCGTCACCGGCCGCCAGATCGATGAGGCGCTTGCAGCCGCCTTGCCGAAATCCTTCAGCTTTCGCACCGCGATCACCCCGGCGCAGCCCGGCGCGCCGCTGTCGGGATTGGAATGTCTGCCGCTTGCCCACCACCTCAGCGCCGGCCAGCTCACGTTCGAGGGCAATTCGACTAGCCCCGACATCAGAGGGGCGGCCATGCTCGACCGGCTCGCCCTTCTGGCGCAGCAGTGTCCCGACGCCGTGCTGGAAGTGGCTTTGGAGTTAGACGCCGCCGCTGGCTCATCCGGCGCCCTGGCCCACGCGCGCGCGCAGGAGATCGCAGCTTATCTCTCGCAAGCGGGGATACCCCAGAAACGCATCGTCATCGCGCCGTTCGATGCGGCCGCGCCCGGTGATGTGTCTGTGGCGGTGCAATTGCGGGCCGGCCAGGTGCGGCGTGAGAACTGAGGCTGCTTGAACGCCACCCGCTAAGAGCACATGCTCGCTCCGGATGGCGGAAGTACGCGCGGAGGAACGGTTGATCTATCTCGCCTTGGCCTTGTGGCCTTATGTGCTGGCGGCATTGGTTGCCGGCCTCGCCACCGGCTATTTCGCGCGAAGCGGAACGTCCTGATGGATTTCGCGCTGGAAACCATCCTGATCCTGGCGACGGCCTTTGCCGTCGGTGCGGTGCTGGGGTTGGCCCTTCGTCGCCGCGCGCGCGCCCATCGTGCCGCCTCGCTTCAGAACAGCATGGCGTTCGCGCCGTCTCCGGCACCGCGTTCAATCACCCCCCCGCCCTTGCCGGAATCACCCGCTTTTCTTGCACCGGAAGAGGCGTACGCGTCGCTTGCGCCCGAGGTGGTGCACGACGCCCCTGTCGATGTTCCATCCGCTCCGGCTCCCCGCCGACGCCAGGCCGGTGGGTTGCAGCGAACTGCACAGCAGGAGCAGGCGGGGAGCCAACCGCCCTCGCTGGCCGCGCCGCAAGGTGAAGCCGACGATCTCAAGCGGCTGAAGGGCATAGGTCCGCAGAATGAGCGTCGGCTGAATGCCCTCGGTATTTTCCACATCTCGCAGATCGCAGCATGGTCGGCCGAGGAGGCGCAATGGATTGGCGCCGCGCTTGGCTTTCCTGGTCGGGTCGAGAGGGAAGGGTGGGTCGGGCAGGCCCAGGCGCTGCTGGATGGAACGCCGCCGTCAGATGCTCCCGCGCCGCGCCAGAAACGCTGAACGTCCACGGGATGCTGGACGCCGAGAAAGATGAAATGGTCGGAGCAGCAGGATTCGAACCTGCGACCCTCTGCTCCCAAAGCAGATGCGCTACCGGGCTGCGCTATGCTCCGAACATGCGTGAAACACACGCCAGCCTTCATTAGGTTTTCACAGGCTCCGGCGCAAGTGAAAGGCGCCACACAGCTGGAATGCGTCGCAAACGGAAAGCGCCACTCGATGCCCCATGCAGTCTCCGACGACATCTCGAAGCCTGCGGGTGGCCGCTCTGGCAGCCGGGTTGTTCCGCTTGAGCCCTCGCACGCGGCGGCGTGGCGACCGCTCTATCGGGCCTATGCGGCATTCTACAAGATGCCGATGGACGAAGAGATTCTCACGCGCACCTGGACTTGGCTGATGGACCAGCAGGCGCGCCGTCTGGAAGGGCTGGCCGCTTTCGCGCGTGACGGGAGCCTAGCCGGGCTCGCCCATTTCCGCGAGACGCCCGATCCGCTTCTTGGGCGCGAGACGGGGTTCCTCGATGACCTGTTCGTTGATCCCCAGGCGCGCGGGCAGGGGCTTGCGGGTCAGCTGATGGCGGCTGTCCAGACCATCGCGGGTGAGCGTGGTTGGGCGCAGCTTCAATTGATGACCGCCACCGACAACCACGCCGCCCGCGCGCTCTACGACAAAGTCGGGCGCGCCGCCGCGTGGGTGACGTATGAGATTCCTGTCATCCCTCCGGGAAAAGCCTGATCCTATCGGCCACGAAACAGGGTGTTCGAGACCTTGTCGCCGGGCGCAATTCCCAGCCGCTTCGCGGCGCCGCCCGAAATCTCCACCACCGCGCGCACCGGCTCCCCGGAGGAGATGGTCGTTTCGGAGAATGGGGTCGTCATGGCTTCGATCCGCGCGATCGTCCCATCGGCGCGGATGAACAGCATGTCGAGCGGAATGAAGGTGTTCTTCATCCACATATAGACCGGCTGATCGACGGCGAAATCAAACAGCATTCCCTGCCGTTCGGGTAATTGCTTGCGATACATGAGGCCGGTTTCGCGCTGCTTGTCGGTGCGCGCCACCTCAACCTCCAGCACCACCACGCCCGACTTGGTCGCGATCTCCAAGGCATCAAGCTTGGGTGCGGTTTGCGTCGCGGCGGGGGCCGGAGCCTGGGCCGCAACCGGCAGGGGCGCGAGGGCCGGCGCGGCCACGAGAAGGAAAAGGGCGCACAGACGCCCGATCGAACGAGCCCGCAGGGCCGCCGCTTTCATCATGAATGTCCTCAATGGGTGCCGGGAAGCCCGTCCTCTGCCTTGACTTCGGTCGCCATGCGGCCCTTCGGGCCGTTGCCGAAACGCACCAGTACCTGTTGGCCGGGGCGCAGTTCGGTCAGGCCATGGCGCCGCAGCGTCTCCATATGCACGAAGATATCAGGGGTTTCTTCGCCCTGCGTCAGGAAGCCGAAGCCCTTCAGCCGGTTGAACCATTTGACCACCGCCGGTTCGAAACCGCCGGCCGGCTCGATCTCCGCGCGGACGCGGGTCGCTGGGGCGATTGGATTGGCAATAGAGGTGGAGAGGTCGAGCGAGACCACGCGGAACGCTTGCAGGCCCTTGGCGCGATGGGCGGCCTCGCAGACGATTCGCGCGCCCTCCAGGGCGCTTTGGAATCCATCACGGCGCAGGCAGGTGACATGCAGCAGAACGTCCGGGCCGCCGCCATCTGGAACGATGAAGCCATAGCCCTTCGAGGCATCGAACCATTTGATGGTGCCGGCAACCTCAACCAGGAGAACCGGCGTCTCGGCCATGTCCTCGGCGGGGACACTGAATGGCGATTCGATTCCCGGTCCCTGAGGCGCCATATCCAACTGACCCTGCACTTCACGCGACCCGTGCGACGCGCACCTGTTTCCAGGAGGTTAAGAATAGCAAGTCCACTGGCCCTCGCACACCCTTTCCGAGTGGTGAAATGCGCTTCGCCGCATGTTTCCTGGGTAAATTTTGCGCCTGCGTGCGGAACGGTCAATGAGGCGGAGCGAAACCTTCCACGAACGGCGCAAGCACATCACCGATCTCGCTGCGGATGACCAGATCGGCGATCGCGTCGAAATCGGTCTCCTGGCGGTTGATTATGACGAGGCGAGCGCCGTTGCGCTTGGCCTGGAGCGGAAAGCCGGCGGCGGGATAGACCACGAGGGAGGAGCCGAGGACGATGAACAGGTCGCACGCCTGTGTCATTTTCCGCGCACGCTCCATTTCCTGCTCGGGCATGGCCTGCCCGAAGGAGATCGTGGCGGTCTTGATCAGGCCGTCGCATGCCGTGCAATTCGGGGCGTGTCCGGAAGCCTCGAAGCGGGGGCGCACCCAGTCGAGTTCATGGCGCTGCCCGCAGTCCAGGCAGGTGGCATAGGTGGTGTTGCCGTGCAGTTCCACCAGATCGGCGTCCGGCACGCCGGACGCCTGATGCAGCCCATCGATGTTCTGGGTGATGATGCCGCAGAGCCGGCCCTCGGCCAGCAGCCGTGACAGCGCCTTGTGGCCCCGGCCCGGCGTCGCGCCGCCGAAGGCCGCGTCCATGGCGAACTTGCGTCGCCAAGCCTCATCCCGCGCCGCCCCATGGGCGACGAACAGGTCGTAGGGAATCGGCTTGTTTTGTGTCCACAGTCCGCCGGGCGAGCGGAAATCGGGGATGCCGCATTCGGTCGAAAGGCCTGCGCCCGTGAAGGCCACGGCGCGTTCCGCGCTCTGCAAAAATTCCCGCAGCGCGAGAAATTCCCGTCGCGTATCCTGCGCGCTCTTGAGATCGGCGTTCGATGTCATACGTTCCCCACGCCAACGAACACGATCGCTTCCACTGCTCCGGAAACTCCCATGCGCTTTCTCCACACCATGGTCCGCGTGACCGATATCGATCAGTCCCTCGATTTCTACGTCAATAAGCTGGGGCTGAAGGAGATCCGGCGCAAGGAGAGGCCGGAAGGTCGTTACACCCTGATATTCCTTTCCGTGCCAGGCCAGGAGGGCGTCGCCGAGATTGAACTGACCTATAATTGGGACAAGGAAGTCTTCGACGAAGGGCGCAATTTCGGCCATCTCGCCTTCGAGGTGGAGGACATCTATGAGACCTGCGCGCGCCTTATGGCCGGTGGCGTGACCATCAACCGGCCGCCGCGCGACGGCTACATGGCGTTCGTGCGCTCGCCGGACAATGTTTCCGTCGAGCTGCTTCAGAAGGGCGAGGCCAAGCCCGCCCAAGAGCCCTGGTCGTCCATGCCCAATACCGGTAAATGGTGAGGGCTCAGAAGAAAATTATCCGCTGACCTGTGGGTAGTTCCGCCGGGGGCCTTGCCTGCCGGCGGAGGCGCTCCTATAAGGACGGCCGCTTACGCGCCCTTCGTCTATCGGTTAGGACGCCACCCTTTCACGGTGGAGAGAGGGGTTCGACTCCCCTAGGGCGCGCCAGCGATACCCCATAATTTAGATTTCGACTCACGCCTTCCGGGCGGTCTCAAGGATTGCGGCGATCTCGCCGTATCCGCGTGTGCGGGCATGCTGTAGCGCCGTCACGCCTTCGTTGTCGGGGATCGATACCCGCGCGCCGGCATCCACCAGAAGCCTGACGATCGCCACATGGCGCGGGCCGCCGTCGCCGAGGATGACGGCTTCCAGGAGCGCGGTCCAACCGAGGCGGTTGACGTGATCGACGTTCACCCCCGCAGCGATCAGGGTGCGGACGGTCTCTACATGCCCGCGCTCGGCAGCGGGGATCAGCGCGGTGCCGCCGAAGCGGTTGGTGCTTTTCAGGTCGGCACCGTGTGACAGGGTCATCCGCAATATCTCAAGGTGCCCGCGCGCGCCGGCATAGAGATAGGCGCTGTCCTGGATCGCATCCTTGGCGTTCACGTCGGCGCCCGCTGAGATCAGCAGCCGCGCGGCTTCAACGGCGTTGGCCTGCGTCGCGACCAGAAGCGCCGTCTGGCCGTGGTCGTTCCGCGTTTCGATGCTTACACCCTCCGAGAGCAGAGCACGGATGGTTCCGGCATCGTCACGCGCGGCGGCGGTGAGCAGCGCGCGCTCCCTTGGCCCGGCCATGGCGTTCGTCGGCATTGAAGCGATCATGGAGAGCCCCAGAATGAGCAGAGCCTTAGGAAGGGTCGAACGAAACAGCATGACGCCTTCTCCAGGCTGTGTGGTGCGCGCCGTCTCGCCATCCCCGCCGCATGCGGGGATGGCGTCGAGAGCAAGGATTACTTGAGTTGGTCCTGCACCTTGGCGATGGCGGCGTTGGCGCAGGCCTCGTCGAGGTGGCCGCCCGGTGCGCCGCCGACGCCGACGGCGCCGATGGTTTCATTGCCGATCTTCACCGGCACGCCGCCGGCAACCACAAGGAAGCCGTCGATGGAGACCAGTTGGGCGGCGGCAGGGGTCTTCTGAATGTTCTCCACCATGGTGGAGGTGGGAATGCGGGTCGAGGCGGAGGTGTAGGCCTTGCGACGGGCCGCATCCGGCGTATGGACGCCGGCATTGTCGGCGCGCAGCAGGGCACGGAGCACGCCGGCCCGGTCGACCACTGCGGCCGAGACATTGTAGCCCTGCGCCGCACACGCGGCGACCGCCTCGCGAGCGATCTCGGCGGCGATGTTCAGCGGGATATTCTTTTCCTGAAGCACCTGCGCGTTCGCGGTGCAGGACAGGGTGACAGCCGCGGCGGCGGCAAGGATCAATCGCTTCATGTGCGTCCCCTAGACGTTTGATGACTGGAAGCGTTCGCTTTCCGCAGACACATCTAGGGGGAGACGCCCTGCGGCTGAATCCGCTGCGCCACAGGTGCGGCTAGGTAGAGCTACCGATGCGGCCCCGAAATCACGGGGCGGCCAGTGTCAGGCGCACGAACTCCGCGACCGAACTGGTGCCGAGCTTTTCCGCGATATTCGCGCGATGCGCGTCGATGGTGCGCGATGAGACGTTCAGGCTGGCGGCGATCTCTTTCGAGGCCCAGCCCCTGCACACCATGTCGAGCACCTCCCGCTCGCGCTCGGTGAGCGTGCCGAGGAGGTCGTGGGCTTCCTTGCGCTCCAGCACCCGCTCAAGCTCCTGCGCGGCGGACTGGATGGCGTCCAGCAACACCTGTTCGTCCACCGGCTTGGTGAGGAAATCGACGATGCCCGCCTTGAAAGCGCGGCGGCAAGCGTTCACGTCGCCATGGCCGGTGATCATGATGGCGGGCCAGTCGATCCCGCGCTCCACCAGCTTCTGCTGCAATTGTAAGCCACTGATCATCGGCATCCTGAGGTCGAGCAGGAGACAGCCTGGGCGCGCGGGATCGACATGGGCGAGGAATGTCGTTGGGTCGCCGAAGCTCTCGACATTCATCCCGTAAGTGCGCAGCAGCAGAGAGAGTGCTTCGCGCACCGGGGCGTCATCGTCAACCAGATAGACCTGAAGCTGCGTCATTGCGCGGCCATCTGAATGGACTTTGAGGCGGGCAGAGTGATGGTGAAGCAGGCGCCGCCGCTTGTGGCTTCGCCGGCCACGATGGATCCTCCCACCCGCTCCACCAGCGTTGCGCAAAGCGGCAGGCCCAGCCCCATGCCGCTCGCCTTCGTGGTGAAGAATGGCTCGAACAGTCGGGGCGCGACATCCGGCGGGATGCCGTGTCCGTTGTCCTCGACCCGCACCATCAACTGCCCGTCGCTGGAGGTGGTCCGCACGCCGATCCGCTTTTCGGGGACTGCGGTTTCATCGAGACTGTCGGCGGCGTTGCGGATCAGATTGAGCAGGACCTGCTCCATCTCGATCGGGTCGACCACCGCCTGCGGCAGCGCCGGCTGCAAATCCGGGGCGAGACTGATGCCGCGGGCCGTGAGATCGGCGCGCGCCAGTTCGCAGACATCCATCACCACTTGGTTGATATCGGTGAGGACCCGCTGGGGCTCCCGGTTGCTGATGTAGTCGCGCATGCGTGCGAGCATCTGGCCCGCTCGCTTTGCCTCGCGCACATTGGCATCGAGCGCCTGCAACAAGAGCGCCTGATTGTCGTCGTTGGAGGCCAGGCGTCGCGCCGCCTGACTTTGGCTCAACAAGGCAGTCAATGGCTGGGTCAGTTCGTGCGCGATGCCGGATGCAAGCTCGCCTAGGGCATTGACCCGCGAGGCGTGCGCAAGGCGGGTTTCGTGCTCCAGCAATTGGGTTTTCTGCTCCGCGACCTGTGCCGCCGCTTGCGAGCGTCCCGCCGCCACCCTCTGCTTCCAGGCATAATGCAGGATCAACAAGGCAATGAGCGAAAGGGCGGCGAAGCCCAGGGTCATCCTTGGATTGATGATGTCTTCAAGGGCGATCGGCCGCTCCAGGGTGAGCAGCAAAGGTTGGCTCGGGTTATCGATGGTCCGGCTGAAGCGCGGCACGCTGATCCAGGCGGACGCGATCTCGTCCGAGGCCCGGTCCGTGAGGACGTGGCCATCGAGGCTCAGCATCAGATGAGCCCAAGCCGGCCGCTCATCCGGCTCCACCAGCAGCGCCGGGTCGATCTCCATGATGATCGCGAATGCCGGGTTGGTGGCACTCGCCTTCTTGCCAAGGAGATAGCGTTCCGGGAGCTTCGGATCGATATAGGCCCTCACTTGGCCGGGACGCTGCTGGAAGATCGAGCCGGCGAAGGGGGCAGGGGCGGCCGCTTCATTCGCCTGGGGCACCGCCAAGACCGGCGTCATCGTCACAACGGTTCCATCCTGAGCCAACGAAACCAGATTGACGGCCGCAACGCGGGGGTAAAAGCGGATGATGTTTTGCGCGACCTGCCGAATGGCATCCTGGGGCGGCGGGTCCGCCACCAGCACCAGCGCGATCAGGCTCGTGAGGTGGGCATCGTGCTGCGCTACCCGCTGCGAGATGATCCGGTGCAGCATGAAGCCGGTGGCGTTCAATTCTTCACTCGCCCGGTCAATCTGCGCGCGGGCGTTCAATGTCACGAACAGCGCCACCGCGCCGATCCAGGCGAGAGATATCCATGCCACGGTCCTGAGCCTGGATGCGTCCCGTTTCACCTTTCGCTCCGTCCAGTCTGGTCAGGCGTCCCAGCGCATTGCCCGGGCTCTGCACACGTCCCCGAATGGCCAACCCTACATGATTTATCCAATAGCGGCGCCCCAACGTGTAAGCATAGGTTGTATTGCGGATCGCGGTGACGGTGTTCCGGCGCAAGCTTATGGTCGCGTTTGAAATGTAACGCTTTTTCTCCGCTTGCGCCTGTAAGATGATCCCGCAAGAATGATCGTCTGCTCAAAGCTTCGATGTGTTGGAAACGCCTGATTTCCTTCATGGCGAGCAATGATCCGCCGCGCCGATGGGCCGTCGACCGAACGTTCACAAGCGGCATAGCCGCCCGGCATTCACAACGGGCGGTCCAATCTTTCCGGAGGATCCACGCCCATGTCCGCGCCTGTCACGAACGCCCCGACCGGGATCGGTCTGCTTCACGACCCAGCCTTCAACCGCGGCAGCGCGTTCGCCGTGCAGGATCGCGCGCGGCTCGGCCTGGAGGGATTTCTTCCCCCGGTCGCCGACACGCTGGAAACCCAGATCGCCCGCATCCATTTGCAGCTCGAGGTGCTGGACAATGATCTCCAGAAATATCTTCTTCTGAGCGACCTCCAGGCGCGCAACGAGACCCTGTTCTATGCCGTGCTGATGTCCGATCCGGCGGTGTTCATGCCGCTGGTCTACACCCCCACCGTCGGTGAGGCGTGCCAGAAGTTCGACCACGTCTTGCGCGCCACCCGCGGCATGTATCTGCCGATTACCCTCAAGGGTCGGCTCAAGGAGGTCCTCTCCCGCTGGCCACAGAAGGACGTGCGCTTTATCGTCGTGACCGACGGCGAGCGCATCCTCGGCCTGGGCGATCTGGGCGTCGGGGGCATGGGCATCCCGGTCGGCAAGCTCTCGCTTTACACCGTCTGCGCCGGCGTACCTCCCGAACTGACCTTGCCGATCACGCTGGACGTGGGCACCAACACCCAGACCTTGCTGGACGATCCGCTCTATCTCGGCCTGCGCCAGAACCGGGTGCGGGGCGCGGACTATGACGCTTTCATCGCGGAATTCGTCTCTGCGGTGACCGAGCTTTACCCCAAATGCTGCCTGCAATGGGAAGACTTCGCCAACATCAACGCCGTGCCGATCCTGGAGCGATATCGCGACAAGATCTGCACCTATAACGACGATATTCAGGGCACGGCGGCGGTTGCCGTGGCTGGCATCTACGGCGCGCTGCGGATTTCCAAGCAGAAGCTGACCGACCAGACCTTCCTGTTCCTGGGCGGCGGCTCGGCGGCCACCGGCATCGCCGAACTCATCTGCGAGGCGATGGTTCTAGAAGGCTCCACCCTGGAGGAGGCGCGGGCGCGCAACTGGCTGTTCGACGTCAACGGTCTGATGGTGAAGTCGCGTACCGATATTGCCGGTTTCCAGATGCCGTTCGCTCATGACCATGAGCCGATAAATTCCTTCGTCAAGGCGATCGAGGCGATCAAGCCCACCGGCATCGTCGGCGTCAGCACCGTGCCGAAACTGTTCAACCAGGCTGTGATCGAGACGATGGCCAGGATCAATGAGCGGCCGATCATCTTTCCCTATTCCAACCCCACCTCGCGCTCGGAGTGCACCGCCGAGGAAGCCTACAAATGGTCTGAAGGGCGGGCGATCTTCGCCAGTGGCAGCCCGTTTCCGCCGGTCACGCTCGGTGACCGCACCTTTGTCCCGGGGCAGGGCAACAACGTCTATATCTTCCCGGCCATGGGCATGGCGGTGCTCGCCACTGAGGCCTCCCTCGTCACCGAGGACATGTTCATCGTCGCGGCGCAGGCCGTTGCCGAACTGGTGACGGATGAGGACCTGGAGCGCGGGCTGATCTATCCGCCACAGCATGACATCCGCAAAGCGTCGCTGCATGTGGCGGCGCGCATAGCAGAGCGCATCTTCGACAAGGGCTTGGCGCGGGTTCCCCGGCCGGCCGACATCGCGGCGCATGTGGCCGAACTGGCGTACCAGCCGGTTTATCCTGCGGTCTAACATGATGGCGCGGTCGGTCCCCTCCGAGGGGACCTATGCGTTATTCCCTCTCCCGCTTGCGGGGGAGGGTAGGGTGGGGGAATTGGTGACAAATGGCCGGGCGCAGAGCTTCTTGTGAGGCTCCTGCCCCCTCCCCAGCCCTCCCCCGCAAGCGGGAGAGGGGGAACCGCGCATTATGCATCGGCCCAGCGATGTCAGTTATCGCTTACAGCCGGGATTCATAGAGCAGGCGCGCGCGGATCGTGCCTTCCAGCGCGCGGATGTCGGCAAGAACCGCTTGTGTATCCGCCGCCGAAGCGTCGGCGTCGAGCACCACATAGCCGATGTCGGCATAGGTCTCGTAATATTGCGCGGCGATATTCACCGAATGGCGCGCCAGCACCTCGTTCAGCCGGCCGAGCATGCCCGGAACGTTGCGCTGGACTTGGATGAACCGCGTGCCCGAGGGGCGCGCCGGCAACTGCACCTGGGGGAAGTTCACTGCGCCCATGGTCGAGCCGGAATCGCTGTAGTCGATGATTTTGCGCGCCACCTCGGCGCCGATCCGCTCCTGCGCCTCCTCGGTCGAGCCGCCGATGTGCGGCGTGAGCAGCACATTGTCCAGGCCCTGCAAGGGTGACACGAAGCGTTCGCTGTTGGAGCCGGGCTCGACGGGGAATACGTCCACTGCGGCGCCCCGCAGCTTGCCGTCGCGCAGGGCATCGGCGAGGGCTTCGAGATCCACCACGGTGCCGCGGCTGTTGTTGATGAAGTAGCTGCCAGGCTTCATCGCGGCGATTTCTTCGCGGCCGATCATGCCGTGCGTGGCCGGTGTTTCCGGCACATGCATGGTCACGACATCGCTTTGCGCGAGAAGCTCGTGGAGGGTCGCGATCGGCTCGGTGTTGCCGTGGCGGAGCTTGTCGGTGTGGTCATAATAGATCACCCGCATGCCCATGGCTTCGGCCAGATAGGACAGCTGCGAGCCGATGTTGCCGTAGCCGACGATGCCGAGGGTCTTGCCCCGGACTTCGTGGCTGTTGCTCGCGGACTTGATCCAGCGCCCCTCGTGCGCCGCGTTGGACTGGGCGAGCAGGCGACGAAACATCACCACGATCTCGCCGATCACCAGTTCCGCGACGCTGCGGGTATTTGAGAACGGCGCGTTGAAGACCGGAATGCCATGGGCGCGGACGGCATCAATGTCCACTTGGTTGGTGCCGACACTGAAGCAGCCGATCGCGATCAGCCGGTCGGCCGCTTCGAGCACGTCGGCGGTGATCTGCGTGCGCGAGCGGATGCCCAGGAGATGCACACCCTTGACCGCTTCCTTCAGAGCATCCCCATCGAGCGCCTTGGGCAGCCGCGTCAGATTGGTATAGCCGGCGGCCATCATCATCTGCACGGCGCTGTCGTTGACGCCTTCGAGCAGCAGGACGCGGATCTTGTCCTTGGCGAGCGAGAGCTGCGAATGAGAATGGCTATCGTGCACGATCTCGACGTCCTTCGGCGATGAATAAACGAATGGCCGGGAACCGTGGAGAGGTTGGTTCCGGCTGATACGACCGGTTGGCCGCCCTGAGAAAGGCGTTCCTCGGGCGGGCGAGAACTTACCCCTTTTGCTGCTGGCGTCTAGGCAGGGCCTGAAGGAGCCGGGCTGCTCCGCTCTGCTTAAAGACCCCGTTGGATGAGCGGCTCTTGGAAAGCTGCCCTCGACAATCCTTCGGTCCAGATCCGGGTCAACCTGCTGGATCGCTGCATGAACCTTGAGGGCGTGGAACCGCACAGCGCTCCGTCTCTCGCGAGGACGCGCGATGCTACTCCAGCGGTGAGGAGCCGATGGGCGCCGGCGCCTTTCCCGGTCGGTGCAGCAGGGTCAGCGACAAGAACGCGCCGACCCATGAGCCTGCCGCCGCGAAAACCACATACATCCAATTCTCCGTGTAGCTGATCACGGCGAAGGATGAGAGCATGTACCAGACGCTCGACCAATTGGCGGCGGAGAGCCGCCTGCGGGCCACCACGGCCGTTGTGAAGGCCACATAGCAGGCATCCGTCGCCGCCGTGGCGATGAAGACGCCGAGCGCGACGAGCGGGTCGAGAGCGGAAAAGGCAGTGAGAAGGTGTTGCATGGAATTCAGGTGATTGGTGCCGCTTGAGAGATTGGGACCCAGGGAGTGCCCCGTCTACAAAGTGTTTTAGCGGAACGAAAGTGTCGAATTTTCGCGGCCCTCATGTTGTGTCGTTTGTTGTGTGATCAACCTGCCCGTCGGCGGCTACTCCGCCGCCTTGTTGTCGATCACCAGCCTAAGCCCCATTTCGGGAGGCAAGTCCGGCGGGCGGGGCTGCCGATCCCAATCGGGCAAGGCGATGTGGCAGACCGGCTGCATCTTTCGCCGCTTCCTAATTGTCCAGGGTAGGGGATAGCCGCACGGCTTGCGAATCGCTGCCAGAAAATCGTCCAAGGTGAACTTGGCTCCATACCGCTCGGCGAGGTCCGCGAGCTTGTACTCGCCCTTCCGTCCGCACAAATTGCACTCCACCCTGACCACGATATACGGGAAGTCGCGGAGGCGCGGCTCTACAGGCGGCTGCTGATCCTGGTTGTCGGGCTTAGGCGATGGTTGCGACATCGGCCTTTTCCTGGACGTCTTTCATAGTGACGAACGGCAGGGGCCGCGACCTGCCGTACCCCTTCGACGATGCGCACTTCAGGCTGGATATCTGGTTCTCCAGGTACGCCTGACCGATCAAAAGTTGTCGAATCGTCTCCCTGAGATCGCCCATGCAGAGGGCGATGTTCTGTTCGACCTCCGCCTCGCTGACGTCAAAAAAGGTCTCGTCCGCGCGGGTGGCCTCGCTCGGCATGGCAGTCTCCATTGGCTCGATGGCCATATGAATCCATGAGAACGAAAAAAGAACAAGCCGCTACATCTGGTATGGCGCGCCAGCGGAAAGCGGGTGATCATCGTGGCATGGACTATCGCCACAAGCTCCCGAAGCGTCCGGCATGGAAAGACATCCTCGGCGACGTCGTTCTGTTTGTGGTTATCGCAACCGCGACCGCGCTGGTGGCTCTGCCGCTGGTGATCCGCCTCCTACACCTCGTTTGGTGATCCATGTGCAATCTCTACAACGCCACCACCACCCGCGAGGCGATGCGGGCGCTCCGGCGCTACATCCACGACATGACCAACGGGGCGCCCTGGCCGCCGCAGATGTACCCGGACTATGCCGGGCCGATCATCCGCAACGGATCTGACGGTGATGAGGAACTGGCGCTGGCCCGGTGGGGCATGCCGTCCAGCCGCAAGGCGATTCTGGACGCCGCAACCAAGCGCGCGGATAAACTCCGCGCCAAGGGCAAAGACGTCGACTTTGACGCACTACTGCGCATGGAGCCCGACGGCGGGACGACCAACGTCCGCAACACCAGCAGTTCGCACTGGCGCCCATGGCTTGGGCCGGCGAACCGCTGCCTCGTACCGCTGACCGCCTTCGCGGAGCCGGGCAAGGACGCGGACGGGAAATTCCAGAACGTGTGGTTCGCCGCCGAGCAGCCTCTCGTTTTCTTTGCTGGAATCCAGATGGTCGGGTGGCAAGGGGTACGAAAGACCCGAGAGGGTTGGGTGACGGCCGACCTCTATGCCTTCCTGACCACAGATCCCAACGCGGAGGTCGGCGCGGTCCACCCCAAGGCGATGCCGGCGATCCTTACCACGGCAGAGGAATTCGATGTCTGGATGCGTGCGCCCTGGAGCGAGGCGCAGGCACTCCAACGTCCGATCCCTGATGGCGCGTTGCAGGTCGTCGCGAGCGTGGCCGCGCCGGGAGTCGAAGCTAAGCAGGGCGCTCTGCTGTGACTCGGATGGCGGCAGCGCAATCCCCGACCGCCTGAGGCGCGCCGGGGACGCCGATCACTTGGCCAGCCGCTCGGCCTCCGCGACCACCATAGCCAGCAGATAAGAGAGCAGGCGCTGGCGGCGCCTGTCGGCTATCGCGCGCAACTCGCGCGCCAGATCAGCGATATAGATGATGTCCGACATTACGGTTCCCCAACCGGGCGACATTGCCCCAGGGAAATTTTGCACGCAGGAAGCGCAACTCGCCGGATTGATGGCGATCTCTCTGGAATTCGGGTCAGAACAGATAGTTTACAGCTGCGCGGGCAATACCCATTGTAAGCTCGCCGCCGTAGGAAATATTATATAAATCAATGTACATATTCGTCTGGCCAAGGTCGAAATACATCGCCTCGCCCCTTATTGATAAGTTGTTCGTAAGTGCGTACTCCACGCCAGCACCAGCCACCCAGCCGACGTTTGTTTTGCTGCTGGACTGTCCGAATGGTTGCGATCCAAAAAGCGAAGGATACGTTGCATTATAAAAACTGTTGGAAACCTGGGCGTAGGCCAGTCCTGCGGTGGCAAAAATTAGAAGACGGTCGACGGGTGCTATGCCCAAACGCACACGCACTGAGCCAAACCAATCGATCTCGGATCTCACTTCCTGGGTGGAGGCATAAGAAATGCCCCCGAAAGTGGCAAATGCATCCACTTTGTTTCCCGAGCTACTTCCTCCGAATGAAAAGTCTGATTCTGCTCCGACGATGATCTTCCCGCTCTGGGTATTGTACCCAACCTGCCCGCCTCCGGTCAGGCGTGAGGGAATCATCGGCTGCACATAGAGCCCAGCAAGGTTCTTATACTGCTGAAAGCCCTCGTATCCGAAGCTATCACCCGTGCCCCAGGCGCCGCCGATGTTGCCACCCGCGTAGAACCCTTCCCACCGAAACCCGGGAGGTGGCGAGAGAACTCCGCTGTTGAATTCCGCCGCGCACGCGCCCGTCGCCGCCAGCAAGGCAGCGCCCACCATTATCGCCTTCATCGCCCACTCCCAGCTGACACGCGATGGTTGCGCATCGGAGGGGAAGGTGTCGATATCCGCGCGGATCTAGGGTTTATCGATCGTGAATGGGCAGGATGGTCCGAAACGCAAAAAGCGCCCCGCCTCCCTGTGAGGGGAGACGGGGCACGGGTGGAACGTCGAGCGGTCGTCAGAGCGTGGCGATCTTCTTCATGATCTCGTCCATCCGCTCATGGACGCGGACCAGCTCGTTGTGCTTCTGCTCGTCCTTCTTCGCATTGAGGGACTCTTCCATGAGGTCGGCGATGCGCTCCAGCACCTCCGACACGCGCGTCAAGCCGGCGCGGTCCGCCAGCGCGCCACCAACCACCATTGCCTCGGTGTTGGATGCCTTCATCGCCCCGGAGGCGTCCTTGGTCCATTGTTTGATGTAGCTTCCGACCATCATGGCGGCCACGATGAGCGACGCCACGATCACGATGTAAGGGTGCCAGTTCGCCGGCACCTCAACCCCCGCCGGCATTGGCCCTCTCCCTGCTGCGCGCCCTTCGCGCCTCGTCTTGGATACGCCGGTCGGCTGCTCGCCTGTCCATTGATGCCGCGTCGCTCATCGCCTGCGTCGCGGCATATGCCTCGAAACACGACAGTACGACATAGACCGCCATGCCGGTGCTGCTGGTACCGGCGAGCAATAGGCCCAGCGCCACCTCCAGCCAGAGAATCGCTGTGACGGCGCTGAAGCCCGCGCGGAGGTGGGCGCACGGCCGCCACATGCCGTTGATGACCAGTGCCGCCGCCCGAAGCATCCCGATCCCGACCGTGAGGAGGCCCCATCGATCTTCCGAGGCGATGTACGCGAGCGTTCGGTACGAGGGCTGGTCGAAGGTCGCCCCCTGCATCAGCAGGATCACGCCCCATCCGGTAAGGAGGCCGACGCCTTGCCATTCCAGCGATCGGGCACGGAAGTAGCGTTTGAACTCGACGATCAGCATCAGCTTGCTCCCGCCGGCCGACCGGAGGGGTTCGGCGCTTTGATGCCGCACTCCGCTTCGAGCTGCTCGTTGTAGGCGACCGAGCGCGCGAGCTGCTGGTGCCTCATCGCCTTGATCACCGCCTCGGTCATGGGAATCGGCTCCCGCCCCCGGCAGTCTTCGAGCGGCGCGGTGCCCTTACCCGTCGTGACGCACCCACCGGCGAGCACGCCGACGCAGCTCATCATCAGGAGAAGCGTCGGCGCTCTCCAGCACGCGCTCCCGCGCATCCGCTCGCTTCGCAGCATTGACCTTCTCCTTCTGGGATTGCTGGTCGGCGCCGCGCTGGGCGCCCCTTTGGTCGATGAGATAGCCGGCCGCCACCAGCAGCCAGGCGAGGGCGGGCTTGAGGCCCACCAGCCGCCAGATGACGACGAAGCCGGCGATGCCGGTCGCCGCGATCGTCGCGAGCCACCAATCACCGCCGAAGATGACGGTGACGATCCAGGCGGCGACGGCGGCGAGCGCCGGCAGCAGCCAGGGCAGGGCGAGCAGCGCGGTCATGCCGGTTCTTCCGCGTCGCGCGGCAGGGCCGGCGCGGGCGCGATCACGCTCGCCAGCGCGGCCGGGCCGGCATCCTGACCGGAGCGCACCGCCGCCACCTTGGCGTTGGTCGCCCGCTGGCTATTCCAGAACACCGCGACGGCGATGAGCCCCATCGCGACGGGCCCAACCCACCACGGGAGGTCGCCGAGGTATTCCTTCCCACGCTGGACGTAGCCGGAGGCGACATCGAACTTGCTGGCTGCGCCCTCAATGACGAAGCCGGCGGCGGCGGGCGCGCCCAGAATCCACGCCATCACCTTGTTGCGCCAGTTCGCCCGGGCCTCCGTGGACCCGGCCGCGCGCAGGTCGGCCGCGGTGACGTCGGCGCGGACACCGGTCGGGGCAACCGGCGGGGTGGTGGCGAGCGCAGCGGCCGTCGTCACGTCGAGGAGGCCCGTCTCCGGGAGGCCGGCGCGGACCTGGAATGCTCGGAGGGCGTTCGACGTGTCCGTCTTCCAATCCCCGTCGATCATCCCGACCTTCGGAAATCCCTTGTCGCGCAGGGTGCGCTGGAGGGTCTTGACCTCTTCCACCGAGAGATCCCCTGGGCCGTAGACAGGTCCGTTGGAGGCGGCCGTCGCGGAGACCATTGCAACGGCGGCGGCCGGCTTCGCAACGCCCTTCCACCCCAGCTCGGCGATCACCTTCTTCGCCTTGACCAGCCACTGGTGCTGGGCCTTGTAGCCGTTCGGGATCTGCTTCGACTTCGCATTGCCGGTGTTGATCACCCGCGCGATGGAGAGGTCGTCATCGTCGTCGGCATACCCGTTGCAGCCCTTGTCCTTCCACTCGAACAGCGACGGCAGCAGGATATAGGCGGGGTCGAGCATGTGGTCCGGGTTGGCAACCAGGTCAACGCCGATCCGAGCGCCGTATTCGGCATAGGCTTCCTTACCCGTGACCTGGAGCGGCCCGCGCCCTCGGTACCGAAAGCCGTCGCCGCTCTCAGGCCCGCCGTTGCCCATGCGGTTGCCGTAGATGACGTTGAACAGCTTCTCGCCCTGGCCCGCCAGCTTCAGCATCGCGGCCTTGTTGGCGAAATAGGAATGCCAATTCCCCTTGTCCCATTGGTCGGAGAGGTTCTCGCGATTGTATGCGGCGCTCTCAACAAGCGTGGTGAACGCGCCGGTCTCAGAGAGGCAGCGGGCGAGGAAGTGAGCCAGCCGGCGAGGCGTGGTGATGCCGGCCTTTGCGATCTGGGCGTCCCCGTCGGCGTCGAACGCCTTGACGTATGCGGCCTTTGCGCGGGGCGCGAGTTTGCGCACCACGTCGATGACGCGGGTCATGGGTCTCTCCATGGTGTGAAAATGAAAAGGCCGCCCGGGGGCGGCCGATCAGGGGAATGAAGGCGGGATTAGATCCGGCGGGATCTCGTCGACGAGGGCCGCGCGCTCGCCGCTGGTCAGCAGCGCGTCATACTCGGCTTGGCTGAGGCTGATGCCGCAGTCGGCCGGCACGTCGGGAATGCGCAGCGCGCAGCGCCCGTCCGTGAGATCGATCGCGCCCCAGAGAGTGACGCCACCAGGACCAGGAATGCCCGGCAGCACGTCAGCAGCGAGACGAGAGCGCGCGCGAGCGGCGGACGCGTCAGCCAGGATCAGGTATTTCATAGGTGAGTGATCCCGCGTCCGGCGGCGAGGATGCGGCCGATCTCATTCATCTGTGCGGTGGTCGGCGCCCGATCGAAGGTGATCAAGCTGCCTATTAAGCCCTGAACGCCATTGGCAACGGGCGACCCGCGCATGATGACGGGGGCGCCCATGATTGTTTGGGTCGTTCCGGCAGTTCCGACTGTCCATGCGCCGTTGACGCCGACCGCCGAGGCCGCACCGTTGAGCACGCCGCCTATCACGTAAGGCTGGCCGTCCGTCAGGGTGACCGATGACTGCAACAGCGTGCCCGAATAAACGGCGGGGCGCCCATTGGTCTCGATCCGCATCAAGGTGATGCCGGGGGTGCCCGCTTGACCTCGAATGATCTCTTGCGGGTTGGCCAGGGTATAATCCGGGCACATGATCTCGCAGAGGAAAGAGAGCGGCGTCACCGTGGTGGTCGGCCAAATCGACCCGAATCCGTGGACCTGGTCCGGCGAGTACCAGGCCGGCCGCCCGCCGAATTTGTCCATGACGCCAGCGTTCACCAATCGCGGCTGGTCAGCGAGCGTCGCCTGACCTGCCCAATATATGCTGCTGATCCCGCGCTGATCCCACCACTTCGTGCCGAAGGCGCTTGCGGTACCGACCCAATCCAGCACAGCCTTTTCGTTAAGCCAGCCGTCCGGCCCCAAGCCGAAGTCGGCCGTCGCGTTATCGGTCGATCGCCGGAGGCTGATGATAGGTGCGTTATACCCGGGGATGAGGGCGCGAAACGCCAACGGCGACAGGATATTCGACACGCCGTCGAGGGTGAAAGGAAAGGCCGGGAGCCTCCCGCGCGGTGCGCGCCCCATCAGCATCGTCATCCGATTGCCCCGCCGATGCAGTACGCCGCTGCCAAGCCGCCAACGTTGCTGTCGATCTCGACGAGCACCGATCCCCACTGCGCTGCGATGCCAGTGCCCGGCGGAAATTCGTGCTTCGTGGCGCCGGCAGCGGTGACCCAGGTGACCGGCCCGCCGACCCGCCTCAGAGAGCAAAGGAAGCTGGAATCCAAATCATTCGGGAGCGTCACGACGCATCCGGAGGCGTGCGTGCAGCGAAGCATCCTCCCGGCGTCAGCGGCGCTGAGCGTATAGGTGGTGGTGGCCACGGTGATGGGGGGGGCAGTGACAGCGGCGTAGATCGTCTGCACCGCAGCCCGGTCCGTCGCCGCATTGGTCGCCGACGTGGCCGCTTCGCCCGCCTTGTTGGTAGCGGTGGTGGTGGCGGTGTCCACCAGCCCCTTAGCTGTGTCCACGGCGGTTTTTGCCGTGTCCACCTGGCCCTTGGCGATATCCACGGCGGCTTTTGCCGTGTCGACTTGCCCCTTCGCGGTGTTGACCGCCGCGCGATCGGCGGCGACGGCGGTCACGTCTGCGGCGGTGGCCGCTGCCGCGTTGGTCGCATTCGTGGTGGCCAGATCCACGTCCGCCTTGGCGATGTCCACGGCCGCCTTGGCCGTCGAAACGGCCATCTTGTCTGTCGCAACAGCCAGGCGGTCTTCATAGGTGGCTTCAGCGGCGATACCGGCGGTGCTGGCGGAATTCGCCGCCGATGCAGATGCGGCAACCGCGACCTCGGTGGAGTCTTCGACAACACCACGATCGACCGCGACGGCCGCGCGGGCCTCTTCGACATACGTCCGGTCATCCGCCGCGGCGCTGGCAGACGCTGATGCGCTCTCAGCCGCCGCAACCGCCGCCGCGCGGTCGTCCGCAATGCTGGAGCCATCGACCCAGAGAACCCAGACGCTGCCCTCGGCGCCGGGCTCGGTGTCCGTCGACGCTGGCGTCCACCAGAGCGAGTTGTCGTGCCTGACGATCGAGATGGCGTCATAGCCGCCAGCCGCCCACTCGCCCCTCCAAACTCCGAACGGAGGCCCGGGAAGCCCCGGGACCTGAACGACACCGCTGCCGGGGAGTGAAAGCTCGCCGACACTGTCCACCCAGAGATGGCCTGCAGCGATCTTTCGACGTCCGGTTTGGTCTGTGGAATAGAGGTCGAAGGTGTTGTTTCCGCCCTTGGCAATCTTATTGGCGTCTTCCTGGCTGTACGACCACGTCACGAGGGAGGAGACACCCGCGAAAACGACCGACATTCCGCCGATCGCGCCGTTGTCCGCCGGCAGCGTGCCTTCGCTCGACACAACTTCGAGCTCAATGAACGCCTCGGTCAGGTCTGTATCTGGCACCGTCCATGTGATGGCCGGCGCGCTGGTGTGATGGGCGAGCGAAGGGGTGGCCATGGCGGGCTCCAGGCAGAGAAAAAGCCGCCCGGAGGCGGCCTATGAGGTGTGGTGGTGGGGACGATTAGGCCGGACGCTCCGCCAAGACGCAGGGGACGTCGTCATCCCCTGCGTTGAGGACGATATGCGTCTGCGGAGTGATGCCAGCCAAAGACGGGACAAGCAGGATGGCTTGCCCCGCGCGAGCCTGCATGTTTGCATCGTTCATGCTGGATGACGCCCCCGTCGAGATGATCTCGCCTGAGGGTACGGTGTGAACCACAAAGCTGATCATTTTTTGAACTCCGTGATGACTGTCACGAGATTAGAGAAACCCGCCGAATAGGAGCTTTCTCTAACGTTTACGCCGGCTCCAGCGGCCTGTTGCTCCAGCAACCTCAGGGCCTCAATTTTGTACTCATAGGACCCTGCCGGAAGCACGTCGGTGTCGATGAAGTTGATGTGTATATCGTTCTCACCGATGTAATAATCCGTACTGCCGCCTAGACCCGGAACCGTTACCAAATTAGGCATCTGGTAGGTCTTGACGGTAAAATTTGTAGTTCCTGACGATGAAACACGAACCACTCTCGCCTCTAAGAAGAAGTACAACCTGGCGGCCGAGATGGAGTGCTGCTTGTAGTTCGGTCGGAAGTTGAACTCTGCCTTGACATAGCTGTCGGCGATGCGAGTCATGCTCGCCGCGCCGATATAGCCGCCGTACACCGGGCCGGCGGTAGAAACGGCTACGACATTCGTCACAGCCGATGGAGCGATCCTGTCCGTCGTCACCCCGTTCAGGATGATCTTGGTCGTCGTGACCGAGTTGGCGGAAAGCTCGTTCGCCGTAATCACATTAGCGGCCAATTTGGCCGTGACGATCGAACCGGTGAGGATGTCGCCGCCGCTTATGGCGGTCTGCCCCTTGGAGACGTAAGGCGTCGGTGCTGTCTGGTTGGCGCTCGCGACCCCAAAGTAGGGGGCCGCGACCATCAGCGTGCAGATGCTGGAGCCATCCCCTGGGAGCTGCGCATAGATAACAGCCCGCACTGCGCCGGCTGGCGCGGTTCCGAAGACATAGGGCCGCCCCCAATTGCTTAGCGGCTGCCCGACCTGAGATGCGCAGACAAAAGGGCCAGCAATTGATTGGGAAATGAACGCGCCGTTCTTGTCGCGCCACTCGATGAAAAGCCAGCAGCGAGCCCCAGAAACATGGCACTGCGCGTAGAGTGAGGCCTCGTATCTCTGCCCCGGAACGACGTTAAAATCGGCGATACTTCCGTTAACGTCATAGTCGGAGACCGAAACGTACATGGCGGAGGTCGTCGCAAGGACGGTCGCCATGCTGAATGAAATGCACTTGAGGCCGTTGGGCGCCCACGTATCGCCCGCGATGCTGGACCGGATGAGGAAGTTTGCCTCGGTGCCCGGCCCTCCGAGAAAGCGTCCGAACCCCAGCGCGCCCGAGCCAAGATCCGGGTTCCGGATCATGTTCATGGTCGAGCCGAGGGTCAGCAGCGACCCCTTTAGGTAAAGGCTCCCGGAGATAGAATCGAAGAGGGCGAACGGCGTGCCACTGCCAGACCTGAACAGGAACTTGTCGGCATCGGCCCAGATCTGACCGCCGCCCGTCGTCGAAACCAGCGTAATGCCCGTGTCCACCCCGCCGGAGCGGACCTGCATCTTGTAGGCTGCGGTCGTCCCTGGGGGGGCAACGATGCCGAGGTAGTTGATGATCGCGCTGGAGTCGAAGGCGTCCGCCCTGTCGGAAAGCGCGTCGAAATTCGCATCGACCAGGTTCGCCAGATCGTTGACGACCTCGAACTGCGTCTCGGCGTTCTCCGCTAAGGTGATCAGCGAGGACTGTGCCGCCGCCCATGATGCGGCGAGATCCGCGTCAAAGTTGTCTTCGGTAACGACCACGTTGGCGTAGCTGATGTCAGGCGCGGCGATCGGATACGTGCTCCGCGCGCCCTGGCCGGCGCCCACCGCGGACACGCCAAGCAGCATGGCACGGGGCTCGACCACCACCGAGAACGACGGCGAATTGGTCTGAGTCAACGGAGCCCATGTGGTGCCGCCGTCGAAGGATAGCTCGGCCTTGTAGAGCAGCGCGCCGGCCGCCGGCCGCCACGATGCGGAGAGCACAGGCTCAAGCACATTCTGCTGCAGCGTCGCGACCAGATCCGCGATCAGCGGCACCTTCGGGTTGCTGAGCGTCGCCTTCGGCGGAACCGCAGAGGGCGACCCACTGTCGTCGTGGACCTCCTGGTGGTCGACCGCGAGCTCAAGGACGACCTGGTCGCCGTCCGGTGCGCCAGAGAGCACGATGCACCGCTGCTGCCATGCCGTGCCGAGGCCGATGGCGAACGAGGGGAATGGACCGCCGTCATTGCGCTCCAGGACGTCGGCGAGCACCCATCCTTGCTGGCCCTCGACAAGGGTGAGGTCCGAGCTGTTCAGGACGGCGATACTGTCACTGGCGCCCTTGGAAACCTTGATCGGGCCAAACGGTTCGCCGGTGGGCGTGCGCAGCAGGATGTAGCTCTGGCCGACCTCCCACGTCGGGGCCGGGTTGATCGTCAGGGAGAGGCCGGAGTGCGCCACCACGTCGCCGGCCGAGCCCCATTCCATGGGGATCTCTGACTGAAGGGTGATGACCGACCCGAGCGACAGCCGCCGTCCGTCGTGCTCGGTGGTGATGGTGGGGCGCTTCCGGCGAAGGACGTTCTGTTTCCAAAGGAAGGTCGTCTCGCGGAACGCATGCGCGCGGCCCTGAATTCCAGGGATCTGCATACGGGTTGCGAACTGCGGCTCAACGTCGGCCGGGACTTGGACCTCCTGGACCGACCATGTTTCCTCGTCGAGATATTCGAGGATCACCGCGTCCGAGGCGTCTGCCGCCTGAAGCTGGTAGTCCACCGAGAACGAGCCGCGCACGATCTCGCGGTCGGTGAGCAGCATCTGCGGCAGCGTCACCCACTCGTCGCGCACCAGCGAGAGGACGTCGCCAAGCCACCGGTGCTTGCTGCGCGCGACCGCCAGGGCGGTGTCCAGCGCATCGGTCGCGGGGATGATGGAGCGGAATTCGTAATCGAACCTGTCGCCCCGGGTCGTGGCCTTCGTCGCCAGCGCAACGAGCGCCTGCGTGTCCACCTTCGACCAGGAGAGCATGCACCCATAGTCGGTGTTGGTGGCGATATCGAGCGTTGCCCATGCGGGATTGCGCGTCGCGGCGTCGACCCAGGCGCTGCCGTTCCAAAGGGTCAGGATGCGGGTGTCGATCGCGCCGAACTTGCCGCTGGACGTCTGCGTGAGCTGCGCCGTCGACTTCATGCGGATCGCGGTGACGGTGACGCCCGGGAACGCCTGAGGCCCGGTCAGGTAGGACCGAAGGCCTGCCCAATTGACTTGGTCGATGGCGTCAGCGTGGGGGCCGAGGGTGCGGCGGAGGCGGACCTCGTAGCGACCCGGCGCCACGGCGGTTTTGACCGAGACCCGGATCGGCTTATTCGAGCTGCCGTGGATGTCCTTCTGGAAAAGCTGGACATATGGACCGGTGGCGACGCCCGAGGAGTTGACCGGCCGATATTCCGCCGTGATGGCGCAAAGCCAGACGGTGATGCCGGACGACCCGCGCAGGCCGAGGCCCTGGCCAAGCACCAAGTCGATCGCGATCGCGTTGGACGTGGTGCCGGCGGCATTGGCGATGTACCCGCCAACCCAATCCGTCGTGTCGGGCAGCTCCTGGCCCGAAACCTCGACCGAGGCCGCCACGTTGACCGGGAACAACGTGATGTTGTCGCCGGGCTGGGCGAACTGGAACTCGACGTCGGTGAAGCTGCTGGAGAGGCCAGTGGCGCTGTCCCAGAGGACGGTGTCCTCGATGAGGATCTGCTCGCGCTGGTATTTCCCCAGGCCATGAACGAGCAGGATGTTCAGGTATTGATCGTCGCCGATGAACTCCGACCAAGGTACCGCGGCATAGTCGAGGTAGCTCTTGGTCCGGCCATAGCGGACCGGAATGGGGTCGAGCGGGCGCGCGGAGTTGGTCTGGGCGCCGAAGGAATACAGCGTTTGCTGCTGCTGGGAGCTCGCAGAAGGGGCCGCATCCGGCGCTAGGAGGGTGTTGAGGAGGAAGGAGCCGCCGGCCAGGAATGCGCCGCTGATGAGGCCTGACATGCCGGCCAGCGCGCCGGTGGCGAGCGCCGTGCCGACACCGGGCGCCAGCAGCGAGAGGGCGATGACGCCCACCAGCCCGATGGTGCTCTTGGTGCTGGAGCTGCCGCCGCCACCGCCGCCGCCCGGACCATGCGTCTTGGTCTCGAAGCGGATCTTGTCCTTCGCCCGAATGCGGTACGTCTCCCACTCGGCGCGCATCAGCGGCTTGTCGTTCAGGCGGCACACCGTCGGCAGGAAGGTCGTGCTCCAGCCGTTGCGGGCCAGGAATTCCGCGACGGTTTCGCGGGCAAGGCTGTTCGCCTCCGCGATCTTGAGACCGGGGAGCACGACATGCGAGATGCGGGGCATCAGATGTCCTGGATTGGCTCGAAGAAGGACAGGCGGCCCCAGCGGTCGGCCTTGAGAGCAGCTGGGGTGTCGAAGCTCACGCCTTGCTTTTCGTCGGCGTGCAGAATGCCGCCCTCTTCGGCGAGCCAGACGCCGATGTGAGCTGGGCGCGATCCACGGGCCATCAGGACACCGGCGCCGTCGGCTGCTGTGATGACGCCCTGCGTCATCTCGAACTCGACCCAATCATTGCGCTGGTCGTGAGAGCCAATGGTCTCGACCATCCATCGCAATGTCGCGCCGAAGGGGACATCGACGTGCGGCAGACAGCGCCCCCAGAGCGCCATCTCGACTTCGCAGAAAAGCCCCCAGCAGGAATAGACGTCAGGGCCTTCGCCCTGGGGGTGCCACGGCTTGCCGATGAGGCTGCGCAGATAGTCGGCGCGGTCCATCACGCCACCAGCGCCGGGAACTGCTTCCGCGTGTAGACGCGGCGCAGGAACTTCATATTGGCGAGGTCGGTGAGCTTCGCGGTGCCCTCGACCCGTGAACCAGATGTCCGCACGTTGCGGATGATGAACTGGTATGGGCCCTCGCTGGGCTGGGAGACGTCGTCGTCGAGGTACTGCCGATAGATCAGCACCAGGTCCGCGCGCACCTTCACCGCCGCGTTGAGGTAGGGCATCAGCGTCCGGCCCACGTTGTCAAAGCTCACCCGGCATTCGGGCACCTTGCCCTGCTCGAAGTCGGGCCGTTTGGACGTGAAGGTGATGGGCGTGAAAGTCTGCATCGTCCCGGGGTTGAAGGTCGCCGTGGCCTCGATCCCGAAGGAGCGGGCGACCTTGCCGAGCGTGAAGCGGAGCGCGATCGGCACGCCGGCCTCAAGGAACGCGGGGTGCTGGAGCTCCAGCGTCTCGTACATCAGAACTCCGGCCGAGCACGAGGCTTCGGCCTCCGCCCAGGCGGGGTCCCAAATGTCTGGCATTGTGATGAACCCTTAGAAGAAGGTGTGGGCCGGCCAAGCGGGCGCGACCATGAATGGCCACAGCGGCTCAGGGGCGCCGCCGACGGTGAGGCGCACGTCAACGTGGAACCCGGGCGCCCACAGCGGGGGTGTGCTGGTGCCGGAGGAAGGGTCGAAGGTGCCGGCTGTGGCGACCACAGGGATGCCAATGACAGCGGCCCATCCATCGCCGGAAGGATAAGCGACAAGCTCGCCCTCCCGCCCGCGTGTGGGCCAGCCAACGTCAGCAAAAATGGCCTCGTATTCGGTTTGATCAGCAAACCGCAAACGGATGTCGATCATGCGCCAAGTCCCGGAAGTTGAGAGTTTGGAATTCGGCGCGGGATGTAGATGAGTTTCCGGATGTGTCCGTCCCAAAGTCCGTCGAATTTGCCGATCACAAGATTAATGAGGGTCGGCATCGTGCTCAGGGCAGAAGTCATCACTGCCCCACCGTTATAGGAATAGGCTTGGCTGCCGTCGGCCCATGTCATTGCCCCGCGCCACACTGCATTTGCAGCAGGGATTCCACCGATACCAATTCCGACGCCGGTGCTAGCAATGCGGCCAGCGGCATAGATCGCGCCCGATGCCGAGTACCGATAGAAGCCAAGCAGATTATCTCCCGTGCCAACGAGAGACGCCGCGCCAGGAAACGCAGTTGGCGCCGTGAATGGCTGCGAAGCCTCTACCATCAGAGTGCCTTGGCCCTGCTGGAAGGCCGCTGGAAGCAAGTACTGCAAGTCGTCTGTGTAGCGGCTGGCGATTGCTCCATTCGTGCGAATTACCGAGTCTGGAACATCTCGCTTTTGGAACTGCGGTAACCCGATGCGAAGGGTGAAATCGACGGGACCTGGGGTCAAATACAGGGCGTAATACCCATTCGACCCTGCCACCGTTGGCTGCGACATCGTCCGCGTCGTGTGAACACGCTTCAGTGTACTGTTGATGGTGTACACCTGCTCGCCGACCGACTGCTCAAGCCACGTTCCAGCGCCGTTTTGCTCGCTAATGACTTGGAATATTGCCGTGACGTTGGTGAGAGACCCGCCGACAAGAGCCAGCCAATTGGATATAGTGTATGTGTCGCCTGTAACGGCCGGCGCCGGGTTGCCATCAAGAGTGATGCTGTAGTAGTCGGCGGTAGCTGCGGTGCCGAAAACCCGGATATTCATACACTCGATACCCTGGTAGGTACCGAAGCTAAGTTGCCGACTTAGGCCGGATATAGGCGTAAATGTACTCATATACGTTGGCATTACGCCCGGCGTCCCGGCAACGCCGCCCGACATCATGTTGTTTCGGATAAGATTGGTGCTGCCTACCTCGATCAAAGCCCCACGGGGTGCGAGCGTGACGGGGTCATAGTCGAAGCGGAGAGCGTTCGCGGCGACGGTCTCCAAGACCCCGGAAGCATTGATGCGGGTTGCGGATGTCGCGCGGACAAGCGGCGTCACATCGGTTACCCGCCCGAGATTCTGCGAGGACGGCGCGGCCGGTGCCTTGACCATCGCCGCGTCGTTGATGAGGTCGTAGACAATTCCGCTTGGCTCTGTCGCGGGCAGCATCGCGCGGAGCGACCGCATCATTGCGTTCGGCATCACGATCTCGATCGGCACGCACCAGGGGCTGGCGATGCCGCCCACCGTCTGGCGCGCCTGGATCGGGTAGGCACCATCCTCAAGGTAAGGGACCGCCACAGACCACGCCCCGCCGGCGGACGCCGTCGTGGTGCGGATGATCGTCCCGAAGTTGACCTCGATGAGGGCGCTGGCCGTGGACGTACCGGTGACGCGGGGCTCGACGGCGGTGATCACCGGCATAGCCGGCGTCAGCACAGCCGGGGAGACTTCGAGGGTAAAGCTGACGTTCCAGCGCCCGCCCTCAAGCTGGCTGTATTTCGGCGGCCCGGAGATGATCTGAACCAGCCGGGTGCGATATCCACCCGGCAGCTTGACCGGCATGTAAAAGCTCAAGGCCCCGCCGACCAAGGTGGTGGTGACGAAGTTGTCGAACGTCGCCGTCTCGGCGGCAGACAGATCCTGCGACCATGTGTAGGTCCCGACGTCGTCGCCCGGGCGGCTGCGCTGGCGGGTGTTCCCACCCTCCATGTCCGTGGCCAACGGCGCGCGATATGGCGTGCCGCCCCAGGATTTGGTGATCGGCCGGTATTCGACCGTGAGAGGCCAGGAGGGGATCGCCATCAGCGTAGTTTCCTCTTCAGGCCATAGGTTCCTTCCAGCTTCCTCGCGACAGATCCGCGGCCTTCGACGCTGGACGCTATGTGGGCGTCGACGTGCTTCATGATCACGTCGATCGAGAGGCTCCCGTCGCCGTTCCGCTTCTTCTGGACCTCAGCGGAGGTGCCCTCGACCGGGTAGACGTTCACGTTCACCGCCTGGCCGCCAACCATGCCGCTGCTTTGCGGCCCACCGACCATCCCCCCGTCAGCGAAGCCGGGGAGGCTCCAGCTGTTGCCGGAATTGATCATTTCCAGGACGCCGCGATTGCGAGAGGTCGCGTGTGCATTGACGACGAATTCGCCGTTCGACACCCGTGAGAGGATGCTGTCGGACGTGCCGGTGCCCGGGCCCTGGATGATGCCACCGGCCGCCCTCGCGCCAATCCCACCCATTCCCAACGGCGTTCCGCCGCCACCGAAGAACCCGGAGAGGAGAGGGGTGATGAAGGACTTCGATGCGTTGAAGAAGGACGTCGTGGCCTGGTCCGCGACGAGGTTCGCCAACTTGCTGGCCATGCTGCCAAGCGCAGAATTGAGCGACTGGACCGCTGACGCACCGCCCATCATCGAGGAGACGAAGCTCGATCCGAAGTCGCTGGTGAGCTGCTTCGTCATTGCGAGCTGCTCGTTCATCCGGATGAGCCCGGCGGTCGGGCCGTCCAGATCCTCACCGAGGCCCGAGGACCGGAGGGTGCCGGCAACGCGCTGCTCAACGTCCGTCCGGCCGAGTTGGCGACCCTGGAAGCCGAGATCGTCCTCCAACGCGCGCTTGGCCAGCAGCTCCTTCCGCGCGACCAGCAGGGCATTCTCCTGCTGGAGACGCGCAACCTGGGCTTGGTCAATCGCGGTGTTGTTCTGGGCCGCCTCACGCCGGAGATCGGCGTAGGTCTGCCAGTTCAGGCGCAGCAGCTCGGCTTCGCGCGCGGTCCTGCCGATTCCGTCGATTTCCGCCTGCGTCCCGCCGATCGCATCCTGGATCGAGAGGAGGCGCATGCGCCCGGCCTCGGAGAGCTGGAAATTGCCCTCCTTCAGCGCGTTGTTGTAAGCGAGCTGGATCTGGGCCTGCTTCTCGGCAGGCAAGAGGGCCGCATTATTGAGCTCAAGCGCCTTCTGCTGCATCGCGATGGATGCACGCTCCGCAGCCGACCTCGCGGTAATAGCCTTGTTTGCCAGTTCAGCCTGGGCAATGGCGGCTTCCTGCGGGGTCTTGTAGGACTTTGCGAGCTCGGCGGCGCGCTCTGCGGCCACTTTCACCTGCGCCGTAGAAAACCCCGACTTCGTGATAGCAACAGGGTCTTCCGCCAACGTCGCGAGGAACTTGGCACGATCCTGAAGCGCCCTGAGGGCGTCGGGCTCGGGCAGAACAACCCGGATCTCGCCCATCGCTTTGATAGAATCGAGATTGGCCTTTATGTCGGCTGACTTGGTGGCGGCGTCGGCCATCGCATCGCGAAGGCGCTCGACCTCGGCGCGGGCGCGCTCGATCTCGGCAGTGGTTCCAAGGTTCTGATTGACCGTCGGAGTGCGCCGACTGGCTATGGTTTGAAGTTCGGCAAGCCGACGCTCTGCGGCCTCAAGCTGATCCTGATTGGTGCCACCCGTGCCCCACTGCTTATCGATCGCCTTCCCGGCGGCGGCCCAGTAACGAGAAGCAGAAGACGCTGCGGAATCCCACATCCGACCCCAGCCAGACGTCAGTTCCGCGCCGTTGACGAGGCTGGACTTCACGCCATCATAGAGGACCTGTTGGGCCTCAATCGTGCGGTTCTGAGCCGTCAGGCTTTGGACATTGCGGATCGTCGCCGCGCTGAAAGCGCCCAGACGCGCATTCAGCTGCTCTACGCCCCGAGCGGGATCAGAGAACGACTGTGCCAGGATGGCAGCGGCGCCGGCTGCGTCCGTTCCGAATGTGCGCGCGATGTCCTTCCCGGCCATGACGAGCTTCTGGGCCATCTCGTCGCCAATACGACCGGTCGCTGCCAAGGCGTTCGCCATTGTGCGCGCCTCGCCCACCGTTCCCTGGCTAACGCCAGCGGCGGCAAAAGAGATCGCGTTGATGCTTTCAGCGGTCGACCCCGACGCCCGTCCGATACCGGAGAGCGCCATCGTGATTTCGCGCTGGCCGTTGCGCCAGGAGTTGTAGGCGGTGACGCCGGCCACGCCGATCGCGAGGAGAGCGCTCCCGGCTACCACAGCTGGCGTGACTAGACCAAGAAGGCGCAGTCCGATGGACTTTAGCGCGCCGCCAACGCCGCCCTCCGCGTCGGAGAGGACCTGATAAATCTGGCCACCTTGCGTCGCCAGAACCTGCATCGGGCTGGAGCCGCTAAGCAGCATCGTCCCAACGTCGTTCACCTGATAGCCGAGGTTGGTCCACTGGTTCGCGTTCAAGCCAACCGCTGCGCTGTTGTTCTTAAGCGACTGCGTGGTCTGCTTAAGTGTGATCTCGGCACGCTTGGTCAGGCCATCACGGTGCTCTTCGGTTATCCCCCAAGTCTTCCACTTTGCGTTGATCTCGTCGATCGCCGCATTGTATTCCTTCGTGGCAGCCCAGACGGGGTCTCGACGCGCTCGGCCCTGATCGAGTGAAGCCCCAAAGGCAGCGATATCCTCGCCACGCTTTTGCGTGTTGAAATCGGTGCGGACGCCCAGGCGGTCATTGATCTGGGACTGAGCTGCGGAGGCGCGTGTTCGCGCCAGCGCCTCCTCCTCCCGCCGGGCGCGCAGCAAGGACTTGGAATAGTCGTCGTAATTGCGGGCGAATGCCTCGATATCGGCGGACCGGCGCTCCGTGTCGAAGCTGTCACGCACAGAGAGCGCGCCGTTGATCTGGGCCTGCGCATTGCGGGCGCGAGAGCGGGCAAGATCCTCTTCTGCATCGCGGACCTTCACCAGGCCCTGGACGTAGCGGTCATATTCCGCGGCGAAGGCCGTGATGTCCTGCCCACGGCCGGCACCACCGAAGTCGTCTTTCACTCCGAGCGAGGAATTAATGCCCGACTGGAACGACGACGCACGCGCGTTACCTGCCGCCGCGTCCGCCAGACGCTGTTTAAGGGTTTGCTGAGCATCGGCATGCAGCCGGGTCGCAGTAGCCGCCTTCTCCTGGGCTGCCGCCTGCGCGTTGTAGTGTGCCGTGAGCTCCTGGATCACAGGGCCGATCGAGACGAAACCCTGTTTCGCCAGCTGCGCCGCGTCGGCCACCAGCCCAAACTTGCGATACGCAGCATCCAAAAGCAGCTGCGCCCGATCGAGGTTCATTCCGGTGTCAACCGCGCGGCCGACATCCCGAATGGTCTTCTCAAATGTGGAGCCGGACTTATAGCCCTCAATAAGGCTCCCGCTCAGCCGCTTCACGCCGGATGCGGTCTTCTCCGCCTGGGCGTCAACATTCGCCAGCGCGGTCCCGACTGCGGTACTCGACGTGGCGCCCTGCCGGTCCGCCGCAACCTTCTCAGCCATAGCCCGCGTGTACGGCGACACATCCATGTCGGCCGTCACGCGCAGGCTGGAAAGCTGTACGGTCATGGGGTTTTGGTTCCGGATTTCTGGCGGGAGGCGACCTGGACCAGCCACTCCTCATCGATCCCGCGCATTGCGGCGATGAAGGTCTGAAAGTCGTCGCCGGAGATGTGGTGGTCGGCCGCGTACTGGCGGATTACCGAGTAGGAGATGCGGCTTTCACCGCTGAAGGCTCCGTACTGACGGTCGTGGCGGATAGCCGCCCATGCCCGCCAGTAGAGCTGGTAGAATGGCCGCGAGAGCTCGGCCGGGACGGGCTCTGGCTCGGGGAAGGCCGCTGCTGCGTCTGGATCTTCGGCGCGGAGACGGGAGATCCAGTCATTGCGACCCCCGTCTTCCAACCCATGACGCAGAGCGGCTCTCAGTTTTTTACGAGAGCTTCCACGAATTCGAGATTGCGCTTGCCGACCTTGCGAGCGGCCAGTTCGACGTCCGCAACGAACTCGCGATAGGCCGGATCGGTAAGGGTTTCGAGAGCTGCCTCACGCGAATAGGGGGTGTCGAAGCCGGACCATCCCAGAAGGATGTGTTCCGCCATCAAACGCCCCTGGTCGGCGATCTGGGCGTTCCGAGGGATCGGCTGGTCGCCGAATTTCTTGAACAGCGTCTGAAGCGAGAGATCGCGGGCGGTCTCATAAGGCCCGAACAGGATCGACCGCACGGTGTATTTGACATTGGGGTAGAGAACGCTCGCGATTTCTTCGCCATCTCGCTCAGCTTCAAGGTTCGCGGCAATGCTGGACAACTTGACCGACATGATTTTCCTGCTCCTTCAACGAAAAAGGCCGCCTCGCGGCGGCCCCATGTTCAGAATTCAGCCCTGTCGAAAGGGCCGCTTCGCCGCGTGCTGGCGTTACAGCCCGGCGTAAAATCAACGCTCAGACTCTGACCTCCTCAATCATGAAGTGTGCTGCTAATCTGCCCGGAGTTAATAAGGGGGAGATCGCGTTGGCGCGCTTCAAGTTGACGACCATTGGCATAACCGCAGCCCTCCTCGTGGGAGGCTGCGGCGCCGAGACCAAGGAAGCTTTCCTAAAAAGGCTGGAGGCGGAGTGCAGAAGGGAATTCCCGAACCGGAACGACCTCTTCATGGACTGCCAGATCAAGGGCGTAGCCCGTGAGACGCTTGCACGCTCAGGAAGCGCGGACGCTGCCTATCAAAGGGCCCGCTGACCCTCAGTCCTCGTAATATTCCAGCCGGTCCAGCAGGATGTGGGCGTTGGTGAGCGGGTCTCGGTTCGCCTCCGCCTGAAACGGCAGCATCACGTCCTGGTTCTTCCCGCCAGCGTTGGGCGCGCCGTCGGTGCGGGTGAGCCGGGGCAGGGCGAAGATGGTCGCCTGACTGGCTTTCACCACCGCGCAGGCAGCGTTGGTGGGCGTGCCGGCGAGATAGGCTTGATACTGCGAGGCGGACCCGAAATAGGTGTCCATCTGCACCGTGACCTCGCAATCCCCGAGGTTGATGTCCACCGGCCCGAACTTCCCGTCGTCGCGCAGCGCATCCTTGTTGCGGCCGTTGTTGTTGACCGTGATCTGGATCGCCTTGAGGAAGTTCGGCCCTGCCGCAGGCGCGCCGTTCTCGCTGACGCGGCCGACATTGACCGACGCGGCCATGATCGGGTTGGTGGTCGCCAGATCAGGGACCGTGTCGAGGGATGTGGTGCTAATCGCCCCGCCCACCCCCATGAATGTGTAATTGGCGGTGACCTTCTCCCCGGTGGAGATTCCGAACACGCCCTGGTTCGCCACCATGCCCCACTGGCTGACGTAGGAGGGGACGGTCTGCCCCATGAAGCCGCGCTCGATCGCGCCATACTTCTTCGTCACCCCGTTCTTGATCTGATCGCCGAAGAAGACGCGGAGGGTCTTGCCCGTGCCGGCATCACCGGCCCAGGACCCCGGCAGGTTGTCGAGGGTGATCTTGTTGGCGACCACCGCCGCGACGCGCACGAAGCGGTTGTTCGCCTCGGTGGCGAAGCGGAAGGCGGCGCCGGTGCCGCCGGGCTTCAGCCACATGCCGGGCACGATCCCGAGCGTCGTGAAATCGAGCACGGTCGATGTGATGCCGTCAGCCACCGCAACCAGGTCGCCGGAGGCTCCCTGGAAGCCCACCACCTTCAGGCGGGCGGCGGCGGCGGGGATGGCATCATCCGTGAGGAGGCCTGCGCCGACCGCCGGGACCGTGGCCGAGCCGGTGGTGATCCGGAACAGCCCGTTGTTGCCGGCGGTGCCGAAACCGGTGGTGCGCACCAGGTGGCCCAGGACGAAGGCGGCTCCCGTCAGAACCGTGATGACGCCCGTCGAAGCCGTGATGCCGGTGATGACGGAATCGGCCACCCCGTCATTGTCGCGGACGGGCGTGTTCGCCCAGGAATTGGCCAAGAGCGAGGCGAGCATGCTGGAGCTCGGGCTCAGGTCAACCGGGAACGACCATTCCGTGTTGATGCCGCCGTTGTTCTCCTCGCCGACCTTGATCGCATCGGGGCGCATGCGGTCATCGCGCAGCTCCTCCGAGGAGGTGAACGTGGGCTTGAACACCAGGGATTCCCCGGTGATGCGCACGATGCGCATGCGAGGGGTGGTGGGGATCACCTGTGGGTCGGTCTGATCGACCCATGACATGCGAAGGCGATTGCTCTCAGTCATGAGAGGGCTCCATCAGAACGAGGCCGGGTGGCCGGAAAAAGAAAAGGCCCGCCGAAGCGGGCCCAGGTGGGGGAAGTCAGGGTTCAGGCGGGGCGTTTGGTGCGGGGAGGCGGCTCAGGGACCGCCTGCGGCAGGGTCTCCACCGGCTCCGGCGCGGGCTCGGCAACGGCGGCCACCTCCGGCGCAATGAAGCCGCGGTCGCGGAGGCCTTCGCGATCGAATGGCGTCAGATCATCCGTGTCGAGCACGGGCGCACCCACCGCGAACCGCTGCGTGTGGGAATTGAACGGCTTGGCGACGACGTATTTCATGACTTCGGTCCTCTTTTCTCGCGCGCTCACTCGTCGCGCTTCCATTCGATGCTCACGCTCAGTCGGGCATAGCTGCCGTCGGTTTCGACCGCATCGCCCATGCCGACCGAGGCTTGGCGGAATTCAATTCCCTCAATGGGCTGGGACAGGAACAGCTTCGTCAGCTGCCATGCGTGCCGGCGGCCGACCCGGGTTCCGTCCCAGGCTGGCATCATGATGTGCAGCCAGAGGGCACCTTCCTCGCGCCAGAGGTTGCCCTCGGAGCTGCCGCCGCCGATCGACGCGAGATCGAAGACGCGCCCAAACATCTCCACCAGGACAAAGGTTTCACCGTTGGTGGACGACGCCGGCTTTTCGTTCTCGAACACGAGCGGGCTGACGTTCCAGACGGACTTGAGGAAGTCCTCGACCGGCTCGAAGGCATCGGGGGAAGCCATCACAAACCCTTCATGCTCATGACGATGGCGGGATAGGTCATCCGCGCGCCGGCACGGGTGTCCTTCTTCAGATCCCGGCGGGCGTGCTTGCGGAAGCCGCGCCGGAAGACGCCCTTGAGCACGTAGCCGTTGGGAATCTCGACCTGACGCACACCGACCTGGAGCGGCCCCTTGTTGCCGCCGAACCGGGTCGCGACCTCCATCGCCGTGTCGTAAATGATGAACCGGGGCACGCTCATTTGCATGTGCCCCATCTCGATCTTGCGCGCATACGGCACCGTGGCGAGGAGCATGACCTCCTCATCGGCGGCGATCGGCGCGCCCGTGGCGATGATCTGACCACCGATCATCACGACCTGGGAATCCACATAATCACCGGAGAGCCGGGGGCTCCGCTTGGCGAGATATTGGCGCGCAAAGGCAAGGATGGGTTCCCAATATGAGAACACATAAAGGATCGGACCCGGCGCGCTGACGCTCTCCTCGGCCGCGCCGCGGACGCCGTTGACGTAGGTCTCATAGATGCCGGACGCCTCACCCCTGCGGATGAAGCCGTCACGCTCGGTCTTCGCGAACCGTGCGAGCTCTGGCCCGATCGCCTTAGGCTCCAGGCCCGCCGTGGCGAGCTGAATGTCCTTCGCGAAGGTCATGAACTTGCTGGGGCGCTTCGCCATCAGAACGAGGCCTCTTTGGCAGACGCTGCGTCCAACGCGGGTGCCCGCCGGATCTCGCCGAAGTAGAGCGCGAGGCGCCAGTACGGCCAGCGGCTGGCGCCCTTGCGGTAGAACTCGAAGGCCTGACCCGCGCGGGTCCGCCAGAAGACGTGAACCCGACCGCTGCGGTTGCGCATCGTGTGAACCGAGCAGCCACAAGCCGCCGCTGCGAGGGCGGCGAGAGCACAATTGGCGGGGAACATCAGCCGCCCGCCACGGTCTCGTAGGCGAGCAGCACACCGGCGAACCGGTGGGTGCTGTCGTCGAGCGAGCGCATGGTGAGCTGATCACCCCGAACCACAACGCGGTCGGTCTGGTTGAGCGGCGGAGACCACCCTGCAGCCTCGACGTCGGCCGCCAGCAGCAGGATCTGCCGATCGCCCTGGCGCATGCCGGCGACCAACTCCTTCGGCTTGTAGCCGGTGACGTGCGCCCGGACGCTGGCGTTGAGCTGCGGCGTTCCCAGCCGGCGGATCACCACCATCTCGCCTTCGGCGTCGATATAGCTGGCGTAGAGATCGAGGCTCTCGGCGCCGATCACCTCGAAGGTGATGCTGGCGTCCTTGCGCTGGGGGAGCCCGACCGCGCGAACTGTGAAGCGGAAGCCATCGATCTCGACCTGGTGCGACCGCCTGATCGCCCGGGAGAACGGATCATCGCGCAGCGTCAGCAAACCCGACGGCACGTTGACGTGGAAGTCGCCGATGGCAATGCGGAACGACGGGCGCTCCTCATAACCCGCCCAAATGGCGGGGCTCATGGGCATGAAGCCACCACGCGGGACGCCGGGCGTGGTGGGAAGGGGCGCGCGCTGGAAGAATGTCACCAGCCGATCGAGCTTGCCCGCGGCGACCATCAGGAATGGTCCTTTGCGAACTTGTACCGGCCGGCGAGGGCCTTCAGGCCATAGAGCGCCTCCGGTCGAACGGCGTCCACCGAGGCGCTCCGGTTCTCATAGAACTCGGTCACCAGCAGCTTGATCGCTTGCTTCAGCGGCGCAGGCACGAGGGCCGGCGTTGCGTGCCCAGCCTTGAAGGTGACGCGATAGGCGAGGGGAGATCCGACGCCGGTATAGGGCCAGCGTCCGGTGCCGACGCGGGAAATGGCGGCGTACTCACCATCGGGCGATGTGACCGCGAACAGGGACGGCGCCACCTCAAGATAGCTGCCGTCAGGCTGAAGCCATTCGAATGAGATGACCCCGCCGAAGGGCCGTGCGGGCAGCTCGAAGCGCCGGAATGAGCTGGAGAGTGCATGGATGCAGACCGGCGACCATGACGGCACGTAATAGGAGAACGTCTCCTCCAGGAGGTGGTAGCCGTTCAGCCATCCACCCTGGCCGGAGAGAAAGTCGAAGGCGGTCTCGATATAACCCTGAAAGAGGCCGTCTTCGACGCCGTGGGAGACACGGGCCTGCTGCCGAGCGTCCGCCAGCGAAACCACCTCAAGCTTCTGCTTGATGGTCAGCGGATTGGAGGTTCGGCGCAGGTCCATGGTCATCCCTTGGTGGTGTAGCCGCCACGCGCAGGGCGCAGCGCCTTGTCCTCATAGGTGCCGGCGGAGCGAGGCTGGACGGCCTTCCCGGCGGCTGTGGCTACCTCAAACGGCGGGCTTCTCGCCGGCTCCGGCGGCTCGACGTTCGACTTCGGCTTGGATGAAGACATCAGCCTGCTCCTTGGTGGTGATGTCGACGCCACCCAACTCCTTCGCGAGCTTCACTCGCTGGAGGTGGTGCAGCTTCTCCCAGGCGTCGGGGATCGCGACGATGGTGCCGTCGGGAGACTTCGGCTCGACGGCTGCTGGCTTGGGAGCTTTGAACTTGATTTCGTTGCCGTCCTGGTCGCAAGGGACGGCGAAACCCTTGTTGAAGGCGTCCAGGGCAGCGTCCGGCGGAAAGCCCGCCAGGTCGCCCACGTTCCAAGGGGTGAATGCTTGGGCCACGCGCATGAGAACCAGCTCGTACTCCTTGTTGGCAAGCTTCTGAAAGGCTTCGATATTCGGCATCGGATTGTTCCTCGCTGGCGGTTTCCGCCCCGGCGAACCGGGGCGGATGGTGACGTTCGGCTCAGAACTTGATGGCCGTGGCCTTCACGACGGCCTTCGCGTAGCGCAGGCCGAAGTCGTGTTCGCTCTCCGCCAGGATCGCGAACATGTTCTGCTGCCAGAGGTGCAGAAGGCCGGTTCCGTCGACGGCGCCCGTGGTGTTCAGGGTCGCCTGCTCGGACATCTTCATGATGACGCCCTCCTCCTCGCCGAAGAGGACGTGCGTGAAGTCGACGAGCCCGATGGTCGTCTCGTTCGTGCCGGAGCCGCCGTTGGTGGGGATCTGGTTGGTCACCACAACCTGGATGCCTTTCCAAGTGACCTTGCCGGACAGGAACTCTTCGAGCGACGGGAACGCGAGGTCCCCGCTGCTGGTGCGGATGGTGGAGAGGTACATCACCGTCCGGTAGGAGAAGACCCAGCGCCACCGCGGGTTCAAATAGATGTTGGCGGTGGTGAGCTTCAGGATCATGGCCGAAGCCATGGTGTCCAACTCGGCGAGCGTCGGCGCCGTCGCGCTGGCGAAGGTCGGCGTGACGGTCTGGACGCCGGACTTGTTGAAAATGCCGGTCGGCGCGGCGCCGGAGCCCGTGCCGAGGTAGGCGTTGAGGTCCATGGTCAGGGCCAAGGCCGACCGCAGGTCGTCGCGGATGTAGCCCTCGATATTGCCCACGGTCCACTTCTTCGCCTCGTTCGTCAGCGGGACGATGGCGGCGAGCTTCTTCGCCTTCATGTCGATGCTGTCGAAGGTCGGGCTTGAGATGGGCTTCAGCCCGCCTTCGCCGAGATAGCTAGCGGTCGCTCCGGTGGCACCTCGCGGCGCCTTATATGCGCCGCTGATCAGCTGAACCTTGGTCGGGTTCGACGCGATGAAGGTGGATTCATTCCGCAACAGCGGAATGATGCCGCCATCCAGCGCCGTCGGAACAAGGATGCCACCGTCACCGCTGTTCAGCGTATTGACAGACTTCGCCTTCAGCTGATCGGCGAAGCGACCATAGCCCTCGTCTGCGAGAACCTTGAAGGGGTCGCCATTCTTGCCCGCCTTGATGATGGCGGCGGCGGTGAGCGACATCTTCTGGCCCAGGTCCATCTTCACCTCGGGCGCCGCCGGCACCGTCGGGGCGGGAGTGCCCGCCGGGGTGTTGGCGGGCTGAGAATGCTTCGCCTGGAAGGCCTCATCCTGCTCGGCCATTTCGAGCTGCTCTTCAGCCACCTTGATAGCTTCGAGCTGGGTCTTCATGGCGGCTCGGTCTTCCGGCGCGGCGCTGTCCGCCAAGGCTTTCGCCTTCAGCAGAGTGAGAGCTTCGACCAAGGACTTAAGACGGGCGCGCAGTTCTGCGACGGTCATTTTGGGCGTCTTTCATAAAAAAGGGCGCCCCGAAGGACGCCCAAACCCAATCCCGGAAGCGCCGGGTCGCTATTCGGCTACGCGCCGATTTCAGATGCCCTTGGCGGCCAGCCGGCCTTCCAGGGCAGTAAATTCCTGCTCAAGCGCCTTGCGCTCGGTCTCTGCGGTTTCGGAAAGGGCGAGATCTTCCTGGCGCTTGCGCTCGATCGCCGCCGCGCCACCGTCGCCGGCCATGAAGCTGAGGAAGCGGCGGAACATGCCGGCCTCCTCGGTCGTCGGGGTGACGATGGTCGTGCGATCACCATTCGCCGTCTTCCAGGCAGCCTCGAACTCGCTGCGCGGGATGAGAAGACCGGTCTCCGAGTGCTTGGCCCAGGTGTCGAGGACGCTTTCCAGGATCTCGCGGGCCATGGTGTCGCCGCCGGCTGCGGCCTTGGCGAGCGCCGCCGGGTTCGCCGGCACGGCGCAGGGGCTGCACTCGACCAGTTCGCATTCCAGGATCTTGTAGCCAGGATAGTAATAGCCGGCGTCCTTACGATCCTCAGGCACCTCACGGCGCTCGATCGCCTTCGGGATGAAGCCGATGGAGCATGCGCGCAGGCTGCCGGCACCGAGGTGCACGGCGACGCGGTCGGCCATCTCGTCGCCCTTCACGAGGGTGAGCGTTCCCTCCATGCGCTTCGGGCGGCCGGTCAGGTTCTTAGCCACGTCCGACCAGGAGCCGATGGGCAGTTCCCAGGAGTTGTGCGCGAGCAGAGCCACCGGGTTCTTGATGAACTCATCGGTCGAAATGCCGTCCTGCATGACGATGTCGCGGTCTCGGTCCTCGACCTCGGCGCTCATCGTAAAGCGCGCCGTCCCCGCGTCTTTATTCCAGCTCGCAGGGGCCTTGGAGGCCTTCATGAGCACGTCGCCGGACTTCACATAGTCCTTGCGCTCGGTGAGGAATTCGTCCACCGAGATGAGATTGTCAGGCATCGGGGTTCTCCAGGTGCAGCGGTCAGGTGTTGTCGACCGCGAGGCGAGGGCCCTTGGCGCCGTCACCTTCGTCTTCTTCCGCAGGGGTGGGCTGCGGCTGGCCGGTGGCGGCCTGATGAATGATTTTCCCGGAGCGATCGACGATCGCCATGTTCACCGGGACATACCGGACGTCGCCGCCGTCGATCGGGTTCAAACCCAACGGCAGGCGGTCGCGGGCCTCATTGATCTCGACGACGCCATTCTTCAGGGCCTTGTCGAGGATGTTCATGAGGGTGGTCGGGTCGCCGGCGAGCAGCGCCATGCGGTCGAACTCGGGCCAGTGATCATCGATCTCGTCATCGGTGAGGAGCTGAAGCCGGAGCTTCTCCTCAATGTTCTTCGCGATGGGGATCAGGCAGTCGTTGGCATACTGCGAATTCGCCGCCGTCTGGTTGTCGTACTTCACGCTGTTGAAGTGGAAGATCTTATGCGGCGGCGTCTCCATGAGGCCGCAGATCCGCTCCACCTGCTGATTGTATGCCTCGGTGGTCAGCGCATCCCGCGAGTTGATGGCGATAGCCTTCGCCTTCAATCCCGCTTCGAGCAGGATGGGGTCACCAGTGGCGCTCGCCTTCCGGGTGCGCTCCCCCAGCTGTTCCTTCAGCCGCCGAAACGCCACGTCGCCGGAGCCGCCTTCAAAGGTCTGATCGGTCTCGAACACCAACGGCTGCTTCCCGTTGTTCCCGAAAAGACCCGTCTGGTAAGCGTTGATCGCACCAAGGAGCTGGAACAGCGGGTTCCCGAGCTGCATGCTGGAGACGCCATTCAGGCCATCCAGCAGCTTGCCGCGCAGATGAATGATCCGGTCCGCCGGCACAATGATGTGCGTCTCGCCGAGCTGGGCACGCTCGAATTCGGTTGCGGCGTTGATCTCATAGAACAGCTTGCCGTTGCCGCTGATCCGCTCCCGGCAGCGCGACGGCATGATCGGGATCAACTCCCGCACGTCACCGAGCCGGGTGATCATGGGGAGGATGTAGGCGTTTTGGGCGAGCTCCAGGTGCATGACGGTCATGCGCCAGAAATCGGTCCAGGACTGATGCTCGTTCGGCTTCCGCCGCATCATCTTGGCGAGCCAATGCTTCTTTGGCTTCACCTCTTCCCAGCTGCGGCCGACCTCGCGCCACAGGACTATGTCGGCCTTGGCGATGTCGCGCGCCTTCACAGCGGCGCACTGGATGGCCAGAGCCAGCCCGACCTGATCGAGGCGGGACATGCTCGGCACGTTCCAGCCGAACGAAGGGTGAAGGTCGATCCAGTCCGACGCGGCGCCCCAGCTATCGATCAGCTCGGGGGTGAGCGGCTGAGCCCCGCCATCCTTCTCGACCAAGGCCGACAGGTCTTCGCTCATGCTTCAGCTCCTGCAAGTCCGCGGTTGAGGTAGGGGTTCGGCCGATCCTTCGACTTGTCCGGCTCGCCAAGCACGCCGGCCTCGTCGTCGATCCGCAGGGCATTGGCCACGATCTCGGCATCCATGCCGTCGATGTTGGCCTTCGACCCCTTCTTTTCCTTCTTGGGCAACACGTTGTCGTTGGCGTCGTAATGGCCGACGACGTTGCCCGCGCACCACGCGCTGACCGGGTTGGCGTCATGCTGAAACAGCGCCGGGTCGGTCACGCGGGCGATCAGATCCTCGGTCGACGCAGTGAGGTTCCGCGCCGTCTTCGCGACGATGAAGGTGCGGTAACCCGCCTCCTCGATCATCGAACTCATGATGTTGGCCTGATAATCGTCCAGGCCGATGCCGATGACGTTGTGGCCCTTCAGCATTGCGAACAGCTTCTTCAGGATCACCCGGTAATCAATGAAGCTGCCCGGCGTGAACTCGATATGGCCATCGCGATGCCAGGCCAGGAACGAGTCCGCGAAGCGGTCATCCAGCAGGCGTTCCGACTTCTCGGGGATCCAGTACAGGATCACCGCATAGACGCGGTTGCCCACCTGGACGTTGAAGGCCGCCGCGTTCAGATCCGAGCGCGACGCAAGGTCGATGCCGACATAAAGCGGGAAGCCCTTCAGGTCCTCCAGCTTCAGCATCGGGTCGCCGCAGCGGTCCCAGGCGTCCACCGAGATGAGGTTGCCTGCGCCCCGGGACCAGATATTGAGCCGGGTCCGAAGGTACTCTTGCAACTTCGATTCCGACTTCCTCGCCTCGGAGATCTCCTCCTCGATCGAGACCGGGTTGAGAGAGACGCCGAACATGGGGTTCAGCTTCTCGATCACCTTCTGATCGAACCGCCTGGCCTTGTCCGTGTCATCGCCGGCATACATGCAGATGAACATGCGGCTGGCTTTCAACCTGCCGTCGAGCACCTGCTCGCACATCCGCCAATCGTCATGGGCGGCGGAATTGGTGTCTCGGCCGGCGGTCGAGATGCCGAGATCCAGCGGCGCCGCGCGCGAACCCTGCGCCGTCTTCAACACGCCGATGACGTCCTGATCCTGCGCGTGCAGCTCCTCCTGGAACAGAACGTGCGGGTTCATGCCGTCGAGGTTCTTCGCCCGGGAATGCGCGATCTTCAACTCGCCGCCGGTGGCGTGGAAGGTCGCGAAGTCCTTGTAATCCTCGACACCGAGGATCGCCCGGAGATCCGGCGTCTGCTCGAACATCGCCCGCATCACGTTGTACGGGATCTTGGCTTGCTCCTCCGAACCGGCGGAGATCACCATCTCGGCGCCGGGCTCGCCCTCGAAATTCGCCGCATAGAGCGACGCTCCGACGGACAGGATCGACTTCCCGTTCTTGCGCGGAATCCACACCCGGACCGTGCGGACCCAACGCCTGCCGGTCGCGCGCTCGCGGAACCCGAAGATCCCGGCCAGCCACCAGCACTGCACTGGCTCCAGGACGATGTCTCCGGTGAAACCCTTCACATGGGGCAGCTTCTCGACGAAGTCGCAGACGTCAACGACATGGTCCGTTGACCAGGTCATGGCGCCTTTGGTGCGGCTTCCCTCCGCCACCATGGCAAGGAACCGCTCGGCCGCCTGGGTCTCGCGCTTGCACGCCGGCACGGTGCCGGCCACGACCTCCTGGCAATACCAGATGGCCATGCCCGGAAAGTCCGGGTACTCGCGCCCATCGACCTTGATCTTGCCGAACCGCTTATCGGCGACGCCCCGCAAAACCAACGTGCGCGAACTTGTTGGTCGGCGCTGACGCTGACGAGGCGATCGGCTTGTCGATTTCATCGAGACCAAGCTCTTTCCTCGCCTTGTCCAGCTGGTTGAACCACGACCCGCGGATCTGCTTATCGTTGGCAGCCGCCGCCGTTATGGTGTCGAACTGCATCGCGTAGCTGGACAGCGCGCGGTGGGTCGCCAGGGTCAGCCGACCCCGCTCGAACAGCGTGCGGGCCAGCGTGTCGTATTCGGTTTGCGCCGCGTCGGTGCGCAGCGGGAACAGGCTCTTCGGGATCTCGCGAAACGAGGGGTGCGCCACGACACTGGTGTCCCCGCCCACTGGCGCACCAACCGCGCTGGGCTTGGAACGGGGTGCCATGGCTCTACCTCGGGTCGCCGCGACGGATCTCCGGCCGGCGTTCAGGTTGATCGCACCACTCGACGATCATGTGCATTTGCCCGCTCTGACGGGCGTGGGCCTCCAACAGCTGCTTCCAGCCGTGGCAGGAGCTGCACAGCGACCAGAGACCGGCGTCGCGGCAGTGCACCACGCCACCGTCCTGGACGGGAAGTTTGTGGTCCACCACCTCGCAGAAGATGAGCGGCGCGCCGGGGTCTTCCATGCACCGCTGACAGAACGGGTGCTTCCGCCGGAACGCCGTCGACCGCCTGTCCCAGCGGCTGTCATAGCCGCGGGAGCGCGGGGAAGGGCGGGGCGGCAAGATGCGCTGGGCACTCGGCCGCCGGTGGGAGCGGAAGATCTGTGGCAAGGAGTAACCGATTGAGCGATTGCGAAATGAACGTTGCATCCCGGAGCTAGAAGGCCAGTAGGCATCAGCGAGCCTTGACGGTTAAGCTGGGTGCGAAGAATCGAACGACAATCTGGGATAGAGCGGATGTCCGTGAAGGTGCAAATGCTGAGGTCACCCCGCAATGGACGGCCAATGATGGGCCACCATCTTGAGGGCGTCAGCCGCTGTCCATTTTGTTCGATTGCTCAGCCGAGCCTCGTCAGCGTGTGGAGCAGCGAAGGCTTCACGGAGACTGCGGACAAAATTGGAAATGCATTTTGGGGCGCATATAAGTGTGAAAATTGCGCGAGTATTGTCACTGCTAAAGTAGAAAATGCAGCAGTCGGGACTGCCTCGGTCGTCACCAAGTTAATTCCGTCGGCGCGGACCGCGCACGAAGATATTCCGGAATTGGCCCGCATATATCTACAGCAGGCTTATGACACCCTACACGCACCGGACGCTGCGGCCGTGATGGCAGGTAGCGCAATAGACGCAATGCTTAAGGAGATCGGTTACAGCAACGGCTCATTATATGAGCGTATCGATCAGGCTCTCAAAAAGAACGTCATCACCCAAGGTATGGCCGACTGGGCACATGAAGTTCGCCTCGGATCTAACCGGCCAAGACATGCGGATGCAAAGAGACCTAACGTCTCCCCAGCGGAGGCAGCGCAGTCGGTAGAGTTTGCTGAGGCGTTCGGCAATTTTCTTTTTGTACTCACCGCCCGTATCAGGCGCGGAATCGAGGCGGCGAGCAGCGTTCCACCAACGGAGGAATAATGATACCTCACCAGGGAGTGGCGCTTTTTTTCTCATTTCGAGCCGCGAGAATTGACCCCCAAGGCGGTCCGTCCCCCTGCTCTCCCCCTCGATTAACTCGCACCCCCATCCCCCTCAATGGGTGCACAGATGCCCAGCGGCGACCACCAGCGGCCGTTCGACCATCTGTACCTATCTTGCCACATCTATGGGGAGGCTTGCCCTCCTGCGGGCTTCCTAAGGGCTCGGCGCTATAGGGTGGCCGGCATGCCCTTGCTTGGCGAAGGTCTGGCTCCGCTCGCCGTGTCTATTGCTGGGCATGCCGGCATAGTCGGCCGTGACCACTGCACGGTCATGGGCCGATCTGAAAGGCTGGGCGATCGCGTTGCTTTGCTGCGTCTCAATACTGAAACGCACTGTATATCTCTAATCTCTAAGATGAGACAGTTACTATACATACACATATACAAAGGCGGCGCCTTAGGCGCCTTTGTACTGTATCTAGTCTGTCTTGTTGTTCTGAGACTGTGTGCCTACGAACTCACTGGGTTCTAAGTAGGCATGACAATCACCGTCGCCGCACGGATGGAAGCCCTAAAAGATGCAACACGTCAACAGGCGGTGCCGCGCTGGGCGCGGAATTGTGGCTGGAATGGTGGTCAGCAGCCCCGCATGTATCCCCTTGGCACAGCTCACGAAACACGGTTTTCTGCCGGGTAAATTGGCCCCCCTGCGGAAAAACGTGGATAGCCCATTGACAGGTTTCGGCCCTAGGCCGGATTTGGCGCCATTCTGGCAGCGCTGACGGGGGTGCGAAGCGCCATATTCGGGGGGCCAAAGCGGGCGCGTGCTGCACCAGGTCTGCGGCGCTGCCGGGGTCGCCTCTGGCGCAGTGCAAGTGCCGCGAGAGTGCTGCGGGTGAGGACTATTTCCCCATCTCTTGCCATTCGCCGAAGCGTCTCTTGAAGCCGGGCTTTGCCCCGCACACCCCACATTAGAAGCCGGTCACGCCGCAACCAGGTCCGAAGCTCCGCACGCGTCATCTCGGGCCGCGCACGCAAGCGCCGCCGTATGTGCCCGGACAACGTCCAGCCACCACGCGCATAGCGAACGGGCGCCGAAGCGGCGCCGTCTAGGTCGACCTTGGTCATAGGGCCTCTGCCAGAAAGAGGATGCCGGACCATCGGTCAGCGAGTGCGCTGGCGCAAGCCGGATGCGATACGCAATCACCTGGAATGCGCCTGAAACGTCAATTATTCAGCGGTTTATGCGGTATGCGAAAAATAATGCTGCACTTCGCAACTTTCTGATTGCGTAGATTTCTGCATTATGCAATCAATTGGTCATCGGAACACGGCGCTGCGGCGCACCGACCTTCCCCAACCGCAATCGTGCGGGCCAAAAGCAGGAGATTTCCCATGTCCCGTTCTTCCGTCATTACCGAAACTCAGACGGCCCGCACCCTGAAGCGCCTTGCGGCCGAGGCTCGCAAGCGGGTGTTCCGGCAGTCCCGCCGTGATCGGATCAGCGCCAAGCACGCGTTCCTGTTCGCCTGATGCGCCTCTTATCGTTCATCCCGCATGCGGTCGTGCTGCTGGGCGGCGCCTGCATCTTCGAGGCGGCGATCGGGGGCGCTGTGTCTCCTCCGCTGGCACCGCGCCTGGAATTGATCCGCGCGGCACCGTGCGACGCCTCCGACGATTGTCGGCGGCTCGCCCTCCAACTCGGTCTTGATCCGGTCTACGCGCTGATGCCGGACGATGCCCTGACCCACGCATGCACGCGGGGAGACGACACCGCGTGCGCCTACCTCCTCCCCTGCAATTGGTGAGGGGCGCAGCACCGAGGGGAGACAGGTTGTCCCCTCCATGGTGCGCCTGCCGGCCGCGCTGAACGGCCACCCTCAACGCCCGCACCCGTGTGTTGCCACGTTGGACGGCAACCCCTCGGAGGCAATGCCATGACGGCAAAGCACTCCGGCAGACGGGACAAAAGAAAAAGGACCGCTAGAGCCGTGGCAACGGCAATTCTAACGATCCTCTTTTGGCTCTTGATCTAGTCGGCGCCCGCCCCTTCGGGGGCGGGTTGCCAGGGGAATCTCTCACACCCGACGCCTTTCCGCAATTGTGCGGGCCAATCAGGACACCGAGGCCGAACATGCAAGCCATCACCACCAAATTCCGGGGGCCGACCGACACGCGGGGCTCCCGTGTCATCGCCCGCGCCGCTGCCGGCTCACTGACGCACGCATGGGACTACGCCCTTGACTATGAGGGCAACCACACGGCAGCCGCCCGCGCCCTGGCGGAAAAGCTCGGCTGGGCAGGGCAGTGGGTGGGCGGCGGCTTGCCGGACGGGTCGGGGGACACCTTCGTTTGCGTTGATCGGGTGTCGCAGGAATTCACCATCACCGAGCCGGGGGTGTGAACGATGGGCACCCCTACACCATCCCTAGCCGAATGCATTCGCGCTTCATGTGCGGCGGATGCCGCTTGGAACTCCGAACTGCGACGCGTCTTTAAGGGGCGTGCATCTGAAGCCCGCTATCTCCCCGAGGGACGTGGCGAGGAGGGCAGTACCCTCCGGGAGCTTCACGACTTGCGGCAGGAAGCAACCGCGATTGAGCGCGCCGCATGGGTGCGGCAGCGCGAAGCGGAGGGCGCAGCATCATGAGTCTTGATCGCAACTATCGCCGCGCGCGCCGCGTGCTCGGCACCATCGCCCCCAGCGTGCGCAAGGCTAACGAGGAGCACGCACGGGAGGTTGCCGCCGCCCGCGTCGCCATCCGGGCCGAATTGGAAGCCGGCGCCGATCCCCGCGCGCTCTATGACGCCGAACCCCGTAGCATCACCCGACGCGTGATCCTGTTGGGCGTGCTCATGCGCGGCCTCAAAGCATTGGTGTCATGACAATGGCCAACATCAAAACCTATTCCGTCCTCATTGCATGGAACGACAAAGATCAGGAACAAGGCGAATTCGGCACCGTAGTGAAGGCTGCTGACCCTGCCGAAGCGGAGCACAAGGCGCGGGAAGAAATGCGCGCCAGCCATGAAGAAAACCATGGAGGGGAAGGGGCCGAAGAATACGAACATCAGGGATTCGACGGCTCAATTACCTTCGGAGGCTCACTCCTCAATATTGCCGAGGGTGCCATATGGGAGGCCGCGTCTCTCGAAGAAGCATTGCGCGACATCCTTTTATCCGCCGATGCAAACGACGGTGGAAGCCTCGCCAACGCCATGGAGGCGGCTCGCACCGTCCTCGCCCGCATCGACAACATGGGAGCCTGACACCATGCCCGACTACACCACCAAGGACGACGGCCCCCTCAAAGGCAGACGGGAGGGCCGCGTGATGGCGAGCATCGCCCAACGCGCCCCGAAGCTGTCGGCGGCACAGACCCGCTTACTACATTTCCTGGTCAACGCTAGGCCACAGAAGCCCGAGCGAAATTGTCCAACTGCCGCGAAATTGGTGGCTCTTGGGTTGGCGTACTGGGTCAAGCAAACCGCTAAGTACGGCACCTATTGGTGGGAACTCCACGCCACACCTGCCGCCCTGGCGGATCTGCCGCACCGCTCCGACAAGTGTGAGTGTGACAACACTCACAAGGCCAACGGCACCGTGTGCGGCCTCTGCGAATATGGCGCCGTCGTCGCCAAAGCGGAGGGCCGCGTGTGACCACACTTGCCACTCGCGTCAAAGCCGCATTCGCCGCGTTCAGGGCCGCGCAGCAATCCCACGCATACGCTGTGATCTATGACGTGTGGGAGGGCGGGAAGCCCGGTTGCGGTGACACAAGGGAAGAATTTTACGAGACCTTCAGCAGTCCGGTGGAAGCGGCGTTGATGTTTCGGGACGCGTACCCCGTGGAGTCCGGCGCCGACAATCCGCGCCTTGTTTTGATCCTGGGGGGTATCGATGCCTATCAGCGTTGAACCCTCTATCGTCTGCCTGCCGTGCGGATGTTTCTTCCAGGGGCGCGAGTTTATTTGCGATGACGGGTGCGATGAGCACGCCGAGCAGGATGAAGCGGACGACGCGCCCGAATCCGAAGCTGTCCTTACCCAAGCGGAGGGCCGCGCATGACCAAGCACACCCCCGGACCCTGGATCGTCAATGCTGACGATCCCGCCGAAATTCTCATGGACGATATAGCAAGCATCCATTGCTTGGTCGCGACTGTCCACGCTGATGGATGCGAGCCAGAGCAATGGGGGGCCGATGCGCGCCTAATCGCTGCGGCCCCCGAGATGCTCGCCGCGCTGAGACTGGCCCTGGAATATTGGGCGCACCGGCAGCAGCGCTACAAAAACCGGCATCCTGCGTGGGTGAACGAGGCTCGCGCGGCCATCGCCAAGGCCGAAGGCGGCGCCAATGGTTAGCCTTCGCCTTCGCCTGCGCATGCGCACCCCCAAGGCACGCCCCCTGTGCCCCGAGATGGTCGCGGCCGTGGTCCGAGAGTGCGCGGCCCTATGGGGCGCAGATGCGGGGCAGGTCCTGCGCAGCGACGTCCGCACCCGCCCCGTGGTGCGCGCCCGCCGGGCGGCGATCCGCCGGCTTGCAGCCAGCCCCGGCCGGCCATCGTGCTCCATGCTCGCCCGGGCCATGGGGTGCAGCCACGTCACCGTGCTGTCGGCGCTGGGCAGGAACACCCCTCCCGAGGCAACTTCTCGCGCTACCCCCACCGAGGCAATTTCTCAGGATTGACGCCAGCCCATGCCGCTACCGATGCGGCATGACCGGGCGCCTTGCCCACAACCGCAATTGTGCGGGCCATTCTAGGAGAACACATGACGAATCCCATCATCAAAATCCGCCCGCGCACTGGCCGCGTCGCCCTTAACGGCCGCTTGACCAACATCTATGTGCGCGAGGGGTCCTATATCGGCACCAATGACGACCGCCTGGGGCGTTGGTATGCCGGCGACATCAACGATGATTTCTTCCGCCCGTTCGGTGCAGGTAAACGCACCCGTGTCGATGCGGCCAAATTGGCATTGGCGGATGCCGGGGCCATTTCTTGATGGCGCGCAAAGCCCCCAGCACGAAAATCGGGGACGTGGTCGCAGCTTACATCGCAGAGATGCGCCATGTTGTGATCTCAGAAAGGAGCCTGAACACCACTTCACGGCCCATCACGAGGCTGGTGGGCTCCGCCATCATTCGCGATCAGTCAGACGTTGCAGATACGGCAGCCAGCTACATATCGGCGAGGCGCGGGGAGGGGGTGTCGGATGCCACCATCCGGCGCGAGTTGGTGACGCTTCGAGCGTCCCTGCGGCGCGCTTGGAAGCTCGGGCATCTCACCTTCGTGCCATTCGTGACACTTCCCAAATATGGAGCGCCGCGCAAAAGATGGCTGTCGCCGGAGGAAGCTAAGAAGCTGCTGGAAGCTTGTGCCCCGCAGACCGACCTATTCGTGCGTGTCGCCCTGCTCACCGGCGCGCGGGCCGGCGCCATTATGGACCTGACATGGGATCGGATCGACTTAGACCGCTTAACGATAGATTTTCGGCGCACCGATCTCTCGCGCCGTGCCAAAGGAAGGGCAATCGTGCCTATGGGCGCGGACCTGGCCGGGCGGCTCCGGCACACACCGGACAAGAAGCGTGATGGCAGGCTGTTTCCGGTGACGCTGCGCTCCATCCAAAGAGACATGCGCGAGGCGGCGTCGCGCGCCGGTCTTGTCGGGATCACGCCTCACGTTTTGCGCCACACCGCTGCGACCTGGATGCTAGGAGAACACGGGCTCCCCTTGATCACTGCAAGCCGGATGCTCGGTCACTCAACCTCTGCCATCACTGATCAGGTCTATACGCACATCATCCCGCCGCACCTGCTTGCCGCGTCCAAGGCGTTGGAGAGCACATTAGCCGGCCGAATGCGTCCCGCAATGGTGCTCGGTGATGGTGATGTGCTGGTGGCGCTGCTCCGGGAAATCCGGGGATCGCTTCTCAAGGGCGAACAAACTCCAGCAAGCATCCGCCGGGTGATTCGGATGGTGGACGCCGTGCTCCTTCCCATTGAGTTCTCTTGACCCCCACCGAGGCAACTTCTCGCGCTACCCCCACCAGCGTAACTTGGCGACCCCCGGCGAGGCAGCTTGGCGCACCCCACCGAGGAAATCCGGTGCCAGTGCCGCACCTCGCCGAGGGACGTTGGAGTCCGCACTGCAATCGTGGGAGTGACATGGATCATCAAATTCTCGAAGAAATCGCCAAAACGTTGAGTGCCGATGGCTTGAACTACACCGTCTTTCTGAAATTTTTCGAAGTACCTTTGCCGAATCCCACTGGAAAAGAGGCAATAATAAAAATGGTGTTCGGCGCTGCGGCGGCGCTTGGCGGTCTCCAAAAAGTCGAAAAAGCATCTGTTTGGCCCAGTCTAAGAGATGCGCTGCTTTATGCTGGCGACGATGCCGCTGGTCCGGACGCAGGCACACTTAGATCTGAAAGGTTCCTCGCCCTAATGGGGGTGCTTGAAGACGAGGTCCACAATCTTGTCGAGGCAGCAAACGCCACTGAATCATTTTGGTTGCAGGGTGGGCACCCCGCATACCCAGTGTTTTGGGACTTCGCCTTCCTTATCTCAGGGAAAGCGGGCGCAAGCGTTTTGATAGGGTCAAGCTCGGACTAGGTCGGAGACGTTGTCAACACTACCTAGCCCACCAAGGTAAATTCACATTACCCCCAACCGGGGCAACTTCTCACCTCCACCGAGGAAATCCGACGCCAGTGCCAGACCCTGACCAAGGCGACCGCCTAAGGATCTGCGTCAAAGGGTTTGAAAACCTCGCGGTCGGCTGGCACCGTTGCGGCGCTACATTCCGATCCGAGCACATATAATGTCCGAGAGCCCTCAGCCGAAACCAGTTGCCATACTCGCTTCGTCCGCGCCGCCTCGGACGAAGCCGTCAAGCTATCCCGAGCCGTTCTTCAGCCGGATGGCCCACCGAGAGAAGAGACCTCTGGGGGACCTATTCGGGCTGAAGAACTTCGGCGTGAACCTAACGCGCCTATCACCCGGCGGAGAATCCTCGTTGCTCCACCGGCATAGCAAACAGGACGAGTTCATCTTCATTCTCGAAGGGCAGCCCACGCTGGTAACGGACGGCGACGAGGTCTTGCTGTCGCCGGGCATGTGCGCTGGCTTCCCGGCCCAGGGCATTGCCCATCAGCTCGTCAATAGAACTGCGACCGATGTCGTCTACATCGAGATCGGCGACCGAACCGCTGGTGACGAAGGCACTTACCCGCGGGACGACCTGAAAGCTGCCCTTGGGCCTGACGGTCAGTGGCGTTACACGCACAAGGACGGACGATCGTACTAGCCCACCAAGGTAAATTCGCGTCACCCCCGCCGAGGCAACTTCTCATGCCGGAGCACCAGCAGGAGAAGCCATTGTCACGTCGCTATGTCTACGACCGGATCACCCACGAGGAGTTGTCGCGGAGGCTCACTGTGATGGGGCTTTCGGCGCGGGACCTGGCCCGCGCCAGCGGCGCGCTGGAGGACCGGGTGATGAAGTGGCTGTCGGGAGCGGAGAATATCCCCCCCCACATAGACCTGCTGACTAGGCTGTGGATGGAAATTCCAGAGGTCGATAGGAAGATCACCGGGTGGCTGGAATTCGTCTGTCACGACGTTCGAGATTGAGCGTCGGAAAAGGGCTGTGAACTTCGACCTCCAACAGGTGACACCGCTGGCCTAGACAACCTGTAGGAGGCCTCGCCGGAGTTCAACCACAACTAAATGCCTGTGACAAAGCTCTCAAACCCCGCCGGCAACGAAGAAGCGGTAGAAAATCGAGTCAACGTAAGCTCAGAAACTCGAAATGAAGACTTATTGCCAAGTTCTTTAAATACGCCGCGATCTTCTATTTTGTTCTCATCGGCTAGATCTCTTAGCCATTTCTGAAAAAAAAGCATAGCGAACTTGCCGCGATATCGATCACAAGGTTCGAGGGCCGCAAAATCGTCCTCGAATTCAATTAATTTTTGCTCAGACACCGCCTCTTGATATCGCACGATTGCATCGGCCTCTTGTGACCCGATAGAGGCTGTCCGTAGGTTCACTTCTGCGATCTTCCCAATAGAATGTGGCAAGCTATCGGTTTCAATTTTCAATTGGCGAGCTACGTATAGTCTATAATTTGCCTTTCTCGTTACCTCTAGGAAAAAACCATAGGTTTTACGAAATATGTCTGTAATCGAATTTCTAACCGCGGAATTTGCCTGACAGTGAAACTCAACATCAAGGATAGACGACAAAACGACCTCGCAAACGAGATAATTTTCGATTGAATATTTATCCGTCATGAATATGTCGGGCCCCGGCGTCTGGCCTCTTAGGTCATCGAAGTCGCGGTCGACAAAAAAATAAAGTCCGCTACTCAATCCTGTGGCATCTCTCTGTATCGCGGAGCGAAGGCTCAATAGCGGAGCCTTCCCTCGGCAGGGTAGAAAAATGTATCTTAATTGTGGCCTCACTCGATTCAGCCACTGTGTATAGATGATCTTGTCGTCATCTCCTTCAATGGAAATAATCGCGACTTCTGGATACTCAGATCTTATCTTTGAAACCTCAAGTTTCAGCACAGCATAGCTGTTCCGTGATTTTCGAAGGGCCTGGACGTCCGGATCAATGCCCGCCACGCTGCTCTCACTCATCGAACACATCGTCCCCGTATGAGAAATCCTCCGAATGCGGCAGCGCGCTGCCGCTGCCGCTGGCTAGTACGCGAAGAGATCCTGCATAAGGATCTAATTCGTTCTCGAATACGAAAGGTGAATGAGTGATGGCGATTAACTGATCGCAGAGTGGGGAGTTAACTACGTCTACCAAAATCTGACGCTGCCAATCAATCGATAGAGATAACTCAGGCTCATCAATTAGGACAATCTTCGGTGATTCGTACAAAAAAAGCTTGGCAAAAAGAGAAATCATCTGCTTTTCGCCAGACGAAAGCGCGTCAAGGCTTATTGGGCTATCTTTTAAAGTCCTAACTACTTTAACCTGCAGCGTGTTTCTATTCAAAACCAGTCGTTTTCCATCGGTAATCAGGTCGTCGGAGGGCCTTGGCGGACGAGTTGATATGTCGTCAGTCGAGAGATAATTATTGCAGATCTCAACAAACGCCTGAACTCTCGTTTCCACCTCTTTTGTAGAGGATATTACCTTATTAAGTTGAACAAGAAAGTAATTTAGAAATTTCTCAGAAGGGTCTAATTGCCGATCTTTTGAGTAAATCTTCTCTAGATCAGGAACTGTTACCGGATAATGAGGATACTGAGGGCCGTATCGTCGACTTTGCTCGACCCGTGAGAATAAAAGTTGGAGTTCTTCTTTATCTGGAATTGCGGTTTGGCTTGTGTCGTGGCTCTCATAAGAGCCGTCAATCAATCCATTGATAATATCAGCGCTAATTTTTCTATACTGACTATTTGACTCATAAACGATCAGTTCATTAATTTCGCGCAGCCGTTCCGATATATCAGAAAGACCAAACTGTATATCTCCAGTAAAAAGCCCCCCTCCCGCAAATGCGGGGAAGCTTCTACGGCTTCCTGTGCTGCGAAGCTTCGCATCTTTATTTCTATCCCTGAGTGGAAGTTCTACCCGGCGATAAGTTGGAAGATAGAGTATTTCATATTTAGACAATTTTATCTTGCACGTATTATAAATATTTCCTAGGTTCTTATTTTTTTCGTACATTGATCGAGTTAATTCTGTAACTACTTTCTCGATTGCTCTCGAGTTGAATCCATATTCCCTGGATAACGCCGAGTAAGTGGCGTTATCAAACCTGTCATCGGGATTTATTTGTAATAATGGCCATTCTTGCGTCAAGAAAACGATAAGCGCTTCTGGAGTAACTCCGCATTTTGCGGCCGCAGCAGCGATTTGTCCCATCTCTGGCGCAGAAAATGCAGCTTCGAGATCAAGTTGTCTTAAAATAAGTTCTGTTGGCTCATCGTAAAACTTGCAGAAGATCGTATCAAATTCAAGGCCTCGCAGTCGGAAAAATTGCCCTTTCAGAAAGGCATTTAATACCCCAAGCAAGGTTGTCTTTCCGCTACCATTTTTTGCTATAAGTATAGTCGCCAGATGCGAAGTATTAAGAGAAATCGTGCGATAGCCATGAAGGCCGGTGATTCCGAAAGCTTCCACAAGAGGAGGCTTCGAGGCTTTGCTCGGCCCGGCTGGAATTTCCTCGGTCGTCACGGCGTGCCTTTCAATTCATATAAATTAATGTCTAGAACGCATTTCAATTCCGCACAACCGAGCACGAGAGCAGGGCGCGGCCCGAGAGCGTTTTAATGTCTACGTGTGGATGGCCTCGGTCATTAGCCCGAGTACGATCAGCGCCAGACCACGGTCTCGCCTATCAATTCCTGTCCGCTGCGCGACATCGCGGGCCATCAGGATGCGCTTGAAGGGCAGGCGGATGGCCCGGGACAGCATCCACAACAGGAGTGCTTTGCGCGTGGGCTCATGCTGCACAAAGCGCATCGGCCACTGAAGCGCCTCCTCTGCGTCGCGGATCTGTTCTACCGTCGCTGGCCGCCTGACCCGGTTCCTCTCAAAATCCCCCTTGGCCCTCTCCTCATCAGTCTGTGTCTGCTGGTACCAGAGGTCGAGCTCTGAATAGAGATAGGCTGGCATCGAAGAGCCGTAGCCGCGCGGTCCGACCCGGCCGGCCGTGCGGTGCACCAGCTTGATGGCTTCCTCCAGGCGCTCCATCACGATGTCCCGGGTCCACAGGATATCGTCCGTCAATCGACGTCCGCCCCGAGCCCCATCTCGAGTTTTTCGACGATTGCGTTCAGCCCCTCGTCGTCGCACTCGGGGACAGGATCGACCGTTTCCGTGACAGGTTTCTTATATTTCGTGACATCAGACATCGAAATGCGCTCACAATTCCCGGTTTCCGTGACAGCCATCAAATCGTGAAGGTGTCCAAATCCTCGTCGCTGAGGCGGGTGAATTCGGTTTCAGGCAGCATCGATACCGACGCATGGGCGACGTTCATGCCGCGCACCGGCTTGCCCGTGACCCATAGCCAGGGATCGTCAGACCCGATGATGCCGTACTGAACAAGCCGGTCATGGGCGCGCTTCCACCGCTGGCGGAGGGCATTCTTCTTCTGGTCCTCGCTGCCATCCTCGCCGCCGGCGTACTGGCGCCAATAGAGCTTCTTCACCGTGCCAAGGCTGACCACCCGGCTGATACGGTTCGGGCAGTTCACATCCTGCGGTGGGATCTGGCCTTGGTCGCGGAGTGCCTCCAGCACGCACGATAGGAGCTGGCGGTCCTTTTCCGACCCTTCAAAGCCGGCATCCGTGACCTTGGAGCTGTCCAGGTCCTCCTTGGGAGGGACGCAGACGCATGAGGTGATCACCTTGCCCCGGACATCCATGCCGACGTCCACGGACTTCAGGACAAACGGCCATGTCTTTCCGGCCTCCGAGTCTTTTTGCTTCGCCACCTTGGCGTAGCGCATGGGCCGGCCGTCTTCGTCGGTGCGCTTCTCCGACATCTCGACCATCACCACGTTCTCGACGTTGGCGAAGATGGAGGTATGCCCGCGCGGCTTCACGCCGCCGGCATTGGCGTGGTGGACGATCGAGACCGCCACATCGAGCTCCTCGCAAATGCGCTGGGCTCGGGCCAGGACAGGGGTGACGTCGCGAGCCGATATCTCATCGGCGCCCGGTGTGGCAGCGGCGAACGTGTCGATCACCACCAGCCGAAGCGGAATGCCGAACTGCTCCATGAACATTTGATGCCAGCCGACGCCATCAGCGATCAGCTTGTCCGTGTCGTCGTCTGAGGCATAGAGGTTGAATTTTCCTGGCAGCAGAACGAAGGGCAGGGGGTCTTTGGCCTTCAGGTCATGCCATGTTCGGTATGCTCGAAGGCGCTTCTTGAGGCCGCGTCCGCTCTCGGCCGCGATGTAGAGCACGCCGCCCTGCTCTGAATGGTGGCCGAAGAACTCGACGCCGCGAGCCACGGCCATACCCAACTCTACCGCGAAGAAGCTCTTCCCGTGCTGGCTCGGCCCGACGATCATCGAGACCTGCCCAGCGGTGATCACCTGATAGACGAGCCACTCACTTTCGGCGCCGACCTCATCCAGGCGATCCCATGGGATGGAATAGAGCTGCGGCTTGAAGCTGGTGTCTTTCTGGCACGCCAAGGCGTGGGTCTGCGCCAGCTCATAGAGCTTTTGGAAGGTGCCCCCGGCATCCAGCCATTCACAGACGTCCTCCTTTGGCCCCAGCCCCGGCAGTTCAAGGAACCGCACCCGCTTCGCGACAGGGACGAGGTGTGAGGCCACCAGGTCACGGTGCTTCTGCCCGGGCTCGTCGTTATCGGGGAGGATGACGACGTCAGCACCCTCGAAAAAGGTCTCTAAACCGTCGAACCACTTGCCCGCCCCCATGGGATTGGTGGTCACCGGCACGCGGAGGACGGCGAGCCGCTCTGCCGCCTTCTCACCCTCGACGTAAAACACCAGGGCCCGGCTCTCGATCGCCTCCTGAAGCTCGGCCAGCCGGTAAGGCACGACGTCGATATTCTTGAGGTTCCAGATCCACGCGCCAGCACGGTCGGGGTCCGGCCTTCGTTGCAGGAAGGTCTTCTTTCGCTTGCCGGTCTTCGGATCCGTCACCCATGACCCGTCGGTGCGCTGGAACTCGAACCGCACCGTCTGGCAGACGAGGTGCCCCTCCTGGTCGCGATAATCGTAGACGGCCGTCTCGACCTTCTTTTCCTCGGTCTTGTGCTGGTTGCTCTGGCGCTCCGGTCTTCCCTCGGACACCAGGATGCCCTTGTCCTCCATCCACTGTGCGGCCTCGGCCTCGGTCTTGGCGCCCGTCAGCCTACGGATCATATCGATGACGCCGCCGCCCTCCTTCGCCTCATGGTCGAAGAACGCGCCCTTGGCGACGTCGATGCTCATGGAGCCCTGGCTGCCATAGCGAACATCGCCAGGCTTGCTGAAGCGAACGTTCGGCTTGCCCAGCAGCAGTCCGGCGACGGCCTCGATGTGTGGAGCGAACCGGTCTCCCCCCTGCGCCGTCATTTCCAATCGATCCTTATGACGTCGATGCCCAGGGCTTCGGCCTGCCGCACGCAATCGGCGGTGCCGGCGCCGCCGGGGAATGCCAGGACGTTGTCCGGCTTGAATTCTCTCAGCATCCGGCCGTTGCGCTCCGGACCGGCCCCGTTGCCGAGCTGCTGCCAGTTCGCGGAGAAGCCGGTGAAAGGGATCTTCCGGCGCTTCGCCCAGCGTTCCAGAAGCTGATCCGCTCCCGTGCGGCACTTGCCGGCCGCGACCTCGGTGAGGCCCAGGCGTTCCACCGCCGCATCCATGATCTGCTCAAAGCGCGCGCGCTGGCGGTCAGCCCTTTCCTGGGCATCGACGTATTCGATCAGCGGGGTGTGGGGTGGAACGAAACCGTAGTTCCGGCCGCCAGTGATGACGATGCGGGTCATGAGGGCACCCCGCGGAAATATCCCAGGCCCTGGAGCGTCCGGAGGAACTTCGTCGCCTGCTTCCGCGCACTCGCGTCCATGGCCGGGATGTTGGCCGCAGGCTCAAGGGCGGGCAGCAGCAGGTCCAGCGCCTTCTGGAGCTGGGAATCCTCAGCCAGGACGAAATATTCCGCGGTGACGAGATCCTGGAGCCAGTAGAAGGCGATCAGGCCGAGCTTGGAGGCGGCGTCGCCTGCCTTGCGATATGGCGCGGTAGCAACCGTGAATGCGCGTTCCGAACGCCGGATGATCTTCGCGCGCTCGGGGGCAGGGAGATCGCCAAGGACCTCGGTGGCGGCCAGCACCAGGTGCGTGCGCGCTGCAACGACGTCATCGGCCTTCGGATCAACGGCGCCGGCCTCAAGGACATCCAGCAGGATGACGGGCGCTAGGGTGAGCTCCACCCGCTGGCGATCGTTCAGCATGGCACGCCCCCGAAACTGATTCGCGTGTTCCGGCGTTTGGAGTCCCCATGAGATGGAACGACCACCTCACCCACCCGATCCCGCTGCGCACTGGCGCCATCCTGGTGAGCCTTCGCGATGCGGCTGAGGCGATGATGGCGGCCGGCGAGGGCGTGCTGAAGGACGAGACCTTGGCGTACGCGGGCAAGCTGCTGATGGGGGCGGCCGAGACCGGAGCAGACGCCGACGTTGTAGCCGCCACGGATCAGGTCAGGATTGCGCTCCAGAAGCGCGCGCTGCTGCCGGTCGACTACAGGCCCAAGGCGCAGCGACGGGGAGCGAGAAAGCAGGGGTAAGCTTACGCCGCCCCTCTCGACAACCTGAACGTGAATATGCAGGCTCCGGACCTGGGGGAGCATATGAAAAAGCAGATACTGCCGTTCATCGGTGGGTGGGTGATTGGCGTAGCGCTGTTCGTTGCGGCCTGGCCTCTCATAGCGCAGGTCTTCAAGCTGCATGTGTGCGATGCAGTGATGGGATATTCTGCAAATGTTGCTGGCGGGCTGCTCGGCGGCGGTATGACTCTTATTGCCGCAATTGTAGCGTTCGGACTTACCCAACAGCAAGTTCAAATGCAGGCAGAAGAGCTGCATGTAATGAAAGCAGAACGGTCGGATCGCGCTAAAGCAGTTGCAACAATATTGATGCGTAGCGTAGCCATTGCAAGAGCTGAAGCTGAAAATAATTTGACTGAGATCGCCACTAACGCGGATCTCATTGATCCTAGCTCCATGTTTCAAATAAAGACAATTGAAGCCGCGATGGGTTTTGGTGAGTTGTGGCGAATGGGTGACGAGATTGTCGTCACTACGCTCGATTTGGATATTTTGATTGTTGGGTTTAACGGATTTATTAATCATCCCCCCGGTAGTCGACTTGTGATGAGAGAGCGCGCAGTTACTATTTTGGAGGGCATCAAAGACTACGCAACAGAGATCGTAGAAAAGTCTAGCACCGAGTTGCTGGATCATGCTGCCGCGCTTGGTAAATCCGGGCGGCCGTCGCTTTTCGATACCATCTGAACCGTCGGAGCCTGGAAGATTGTGAATGCAATACGAAGTTTCGCATTCTTGTTCAGAGGTCGGTCCCTCCAGCCAGAAGATGTGCGGCAGCGTAATGGAAACGAATTCATCGCGAGTGATGGCTAGGCAAATGCAGTCTCCCGAGAGGCGATGGGGCGGCTGCAAATCGAGCGCGCGCCGGGACATGCGGTGGATCACCGGGACCGGACGGCAGAGCGTTGAGGAGCAGCGTTTCCTGGTCACCGGACATCTCCCGGATCAAGGATGTTTCGGAGCATCTCGGCTTCCTCGGTCACCATCAGCGTGATGATGCGGGTGGCGAACTGCTCCGGCGTCATGTCGGCTTTGTCCGCCATCTGGCCCAAGGCATCGGCGGCGGGGCGGGGCAGCGCGACCGGTACCGTCACCTCGGGGGCGATGGTGATGCCCAGGCTTCGCAGCACGCCGCGCAGTTTCGACGGATTGGCGATCCCCGTTTCGGCGCAAATCTGGCTGGGCGCCTTTCCCTGTCCCGCCAGATAGGCCGCTCTTACCTTGATGGCGAAGGAGTAGCTCGCCGTCTTTGAGCGGCTCTCGCGCTTGCGCGCCGGGGTCCGATTGGTCTCGTTCACCAGCGCGGCCCCTGCAATTTGAGGCGCTCAAGAAGAGCCGTCACCTGCGTCCAGTAGGGGGCGCAGCGCACGAGGAAGGCTTCGGCCTTGTGCAACGCCAGAGCGCGCCGGAGCTGCCCCTCGTCCGGCCCCTTGCGGACGCCGGTCTCGATCAGATACTTCTGAACGGTGATGATCCGCTCGGATTCCATGCGCAGGGCGCGCAGCATGTCGGCCACGGACAGGCGCGGCGGCGTCCACTGATCGGGCCATGTCGGGGGGAGATCGCCGCTCATGTCGGGCCTCCGCAACGCAGAGGCCTATCAGGGCTCCACCTCAAGCTGTACGATAATGCCAGGACACCGATGCTGAGATGGCCAAGAATGCCCCCAGTCATTCGACCTAGGCCAACGGTTTCGTGGAATACGCAGCTAATGAGTGGGCCCGAGCCGGCGAAAACGGCTCGGGCCCCGACACCCAACCAACGAGCGGACCGCTGGAGGGCACCGATGGAAGGAATTGGAAAATGGGCAGCAAACCCGCCGAGACCATCGCCGCCAACGCCGACGCGGCCACCGAGCCCGCCACCTCGACCGCCGACACCAATTCGGGACTGCCCGCCGGGCATTCGTCCGCGGCCCTGACGGCGGACGGCCTCACGTTTGACCTGCTGCAGAACGCGGCTTACCACGCCGACCGTCTTGCGCATTTCACACGTCTTCACCGAGGCGTTAGCTTTTTCACCATCTTGCTGGGAACAGGTGGCATAACGGCCGCCGTTGCAGACAGCTGGGTGTTCGGTGTCATCATCGGCGTGGCGGTTGCTGTGTTGTCGAGCCTTGATCTCGCCTTTGACTTCCGCGCGCAGGCTAGACTGCACGAGCGCTTGCGGGAGCGTGTTTTCGCGATCATGGCTGAACTTGACGAAGCAGGCGGTGATGCCACCCGATTTCCGAGCATTCGCGGTTCCCTGACCCGTCTTTTTGGGGAGGAACCCGCTGATATGTGCGCAGTGAGCGCGATGGCATACAACGCAGCCATCCAAGCCACGCAGCGAAACGTAAATCCCGACGATTTGATCCCACTTACCTTCTGGCAGCGACTGGTTCGTCACTGGGGCCGCTGGCCGGGACAGTATTTGACCGTCCGGGAGATCAAAGAAGGGGGCACTAAAGCCGCGTCTAGGTGAAAGGAAGCACGCCGTCATTCCGATCGCTCCCCCTTGGTGCTCAGCCAATGAAATGTCGGGGCGGCGCGCGGCGCGGTGAGATCCCACACCAGCCAAACCCAATCAGCGGTGCCGCCGCCGGCCTTGTTGCCGGCGCGCAGGTATTCGCCAGGAGGGCACGAGGGCCTGGGCGTAAGGATGTAGATCCTGCTCGGCGGGTGCTGGGCGTAGAAGCCGGCCGCGCGCTTCCCGCCAGCCAGAAACTTCAGGTCCGCGAACACCGCGACCTTGCTGGTCGCGAGGGACAGCGCGCGCCGCGCGAATTGCTCGTTTCCGACCGCCCTGAAGAACGGAGGGTTCATGATGATGTTGGGTTGCGCGATATGGCGAACCGTCAGGAAGTCGGCTTCACCGATGAAGAAGTCCTCTTCGGTGCGGCGCTTGATATCCGTGCCGACGGCAGCATGGCCAACAGAGCGAGCAGCCCGCACGACGTTGCCACCGCCGCATGTTGGGTCAAGAATGGCGCCAATGAACCGTTCGGAGCGCAGCAGCGCCCGCGTGCATTCCTCGCCTTCGACATACCAGTCCAGACCATCGCGCGCCCAAAGGTGAGCGGCCTTGGCCTTGCGACGCTCCTCAATGTCATCGGCGGCCAATAGGACATCGAGTTCGCTATGGGCATCGAGATCAGCGAGCATCGCTTGGAAATCCAGCATCTCCTTCATTCGGGGATCTCCTCGATCTCGTCGAATGCGCTGAATGGCCATGCCTTCTCGGCGGCCGCGCGAGCGACGGATTGATTGCGCGGCTGGAATAGCGGGGCGGTCGCAATGGAGGTCTTCGGCGATTCAATCGCGCAGGCGAACGACCAGACTGCGAGGGCGTCGGCGGCGTCGGCGCTGTTGAACTTCCACCCGAGCTGGCGGCACCGAAGTTGAACCTGTCGCTTTCCCTCGTCGCCGCGCGGGTCCTTGCCCAGGAAGTGCTTTCGCACGTCGCTTACCGACACCTCGAACACACGGGAATAGCCCTTGGCTTCCAGCAACGTTTCCAGGAGAAAAGGGAGGCCGACCAAGATCCTCGTGGTGTTGAAATTGGTCTTCTTCGCCATGATGCGGGGATCGAATGGCGCCTCGAAATAGATGGCGTCGACGTGGTGGACCTTCAGGAAGTCCGACAGCCAGATCAGCATGCCGGCACCGACGCGCCCGTTGCTGGAGCTGGGAGGTGCCCACCGCTCCGTACCGGACAGCGGCAGCGAGCCGGGCGCGCCATACGCCCAGCCCGCCACGGTGGCGATGTCCAATGCGAGGATCGCCCGGTCGCTCATCAGTGCATGTTCTCGAAGTCTTCGATGGCGCCCTTGGCCTTCGCCTTGGTCTCGGCCTTCGCCCGCTGCGCCACCGTCGGCTGTGCCGGCGCCCTCTCGCCGTCATCGAGCGGCTTGCCGCCCAGGCGCGCGGCGGTAGCCATCACGATGGCCTCCCAATCGGCTTCCTGGTCGCCTTCGATGTTGGTGACGATCTCGGCGATCTGGTTGCGCAGTCTGCGCACACGGATGTCCGTTTTCAGCAGCTTCGGATCGACGCCGCGCGACTTCGCCTCGGTCAGGAGATCGGCCTCATCCTGCTTGTACTGCTTGCACTTGGACCGGTACGTGCCGAGATCAGATTCCCGCTGGTCCTGGATCTCGTCCCACCGATTCAAAATGCTGTTCACGACTTCTGGATTGGCGGTGTTCGGCTTTGCTGCCGCTGCTTTTGCTCGACGTGCCATGCTGGCTTCCTTGACGCTGCGCTCGCGATCGGCACGAGCAACCGACCCGGCTACTTGCGACGCTCGACGGCGCGCCGGAATTCAGCGGCTTCGCGCCGGTACCACTTGGTGGTTTCCGCAGTCCAAAAGCTGATCGCGGCCTCGCGGGCGGCGGCTTCGGTGCTGCGATAGAACATCACCGGGAGGAGGCTTCCAGGTTTCACGCCTTTGCCCATCTCGGGGATAAAGGCGACGAATTCCTTGCCGAGCGGCGCTTCACCCACGGCGGCGTAAACGACGGGCTTCATGGTTGCCTCCTGTCAGCGCGCAGGCGCTTCAGAGATGTCATCCACTCGTCCGCTAAGACGAGCAGCCGCGCGCACCAAAGGCGCACCAGCCCTGGATTTCTGTCTTGCGATTTCAAGTTGGTTTTCCAGCATCTGAGCTTGCCGTGCGCACTCGCGCTCATAGGCGGCGAGCAGGGCGAAGTAGATCGATGTGCCGATGTCCTTGATGACATGCGGACGGTGAACCAAGGACCAGAGCTTTGAATGGGGAACGCCAGCCTTCCGGGCCGCACGCTTCAACGCCGCCTCGGCGTCGCCGTGCCCCTGGCGCTCCTGCTCATGGAGGAAGCGCGCCCAACCAGAAGCGTCTTCGACGAACCCAGCGGCGCTCACAGCCCACCTCCTGCAAAAAGTGCAAGGGTTGCTGCACCGCAGAAGACGGCCGCCCGGCTAAACCAGGTCCGACGCTGATTGAGCGGGGTGGAAGGGAAGGGCGCAGAAAATGAAACAGGCAGCATCAAGATGCCACCTGCTCGGGCTGTTCGGGCGCATGAGCGGCAACCAGTGTGTCGCTGGTCACATGGCTCATCTCAAAGCGGTGGCACACCGTGATGAACTTTCGCCAGTATCCGATCGGGATCGACTGGCGCGATTTCCACGCACTAATCGTCCCAAGTGGGCAGTCCATGAGGGCCGCGATGTAAGCCACAGGCGCGACGCCAGCCTCTTTTGCCGTGGAACGCACGGCGGCAGAGAGGTCGGTGAGGAGGGAGGAAACATTATGCGACATGCAATCAGACTGCGTTTCGCAATCTGCAATGTCAAGCACAGATTCTGCACATCGCAATCAAAGCGAGGGTAATCTTATCCAATGGAAAAAGATCCTCGCGTCATCGCCATGGGTACCCGGCTCAAAGAGGCGCGCATTGATGCGGGCTTCAAAACAGTTCGAGATGCGGCCAGCGCACTCGGCGTGAAATACGGGACCTACTCCGGCCATGAAGCTGGCACCCGGGGTTTCGACTCCGAGCTACCCCTGTATGCCCGCCGCTTCCGAGTAGCGCCGCAGTGGTTGGCGTTTGGCACAGGGCAGAAGCGGATTTCCCTGGTCTCTTCGTTCGACCCTGACGCCCCGGATGAAAGCCATCCACTCCGAGTAATCGAGGATGGCGTTGAGCGAACGGGGAAGGGCAGTGTGCGGGTTCTGCCGCCTGGAGCTATCGCGGAAGTCGATCTCAGACCGGGTGCAGGAGGAGGAGGATACGCTTCGATAGTGGTCGACTCAAATAAGATAGGCCAGTACCCAGAAGGTTCTCTTAGGAATGAGTGGCTTTTGCCTCCTTCGTTTGTAAAAGATGAGCTTGGTCTTTCTTACGGGATGGCCGAGATCCTACAGATTCACGGCGATAGTATGTACCCGGATCTCGCAGATGGTGATCGCGTAATCTGCGACAGAACCAATCAGAAAGTAAATCAAGGTGGTATATTTGCTGTCTATGACGGTGACGGCGTTATAGTTAAACAGGTAGAGCTTGTTAGAGAAGCAAAGAAGGCTCAAATTTTATGTACGTCTCGTAATGAAAAATATAAACCATTTATTCTAGATCTGGATGATGGTGTTTTTATTATTGGACGTATCACGGTTAAGATTGCCAGAATGTAGAAGGGGGCGCCTAGCGCCCCTCTTACCGTCATTAACCGTTATTCTATATATATAATTAAGGGTAAAACTACCCGCACACGTGAGCACGCGCAGGGGAGGTGATCCCTCAAATTCTGCACAAGTGATTCGTCCATCTGCGACCTGCGTGATTGCAATATGAGAAAATAATTGCAGAACGCAGTTGACGAATGTTCTGCGTTTTGCAATCGTCTGTGTGTCGTCACCTCGGAATGGCCGGAGCGGACGACGACGCAACGGACCAATCAATGCCCATCCAGACCATCAATGTCGGCTCCCGCGCCGACTGGCTGGCGCTGCGCGCCAAGGACGTCACGGCGTCCGTCGCCGGCTCCCTCTTCGGCGTTCACCCCTACGTGTCGGCGTTCAGCCTATTCGCCCTGAAGACCGAAATGACGAAGGAGGACGTTGAGGAGAGCCCTCCGATGCAGCGCGGCCGGCTCCTAGAGCCGGTTGCGGTCCAGCTCCTCAAAGAGCAGCGCCCGAACTGGAAGATCAAGCACAACGCCGGGGCCGGGCAGGTCTACATGCGCGATCCGGATCTGCGCATTGGCTGCACGCCGGACGTCTTTGTGATCGACGAGAATGGTCGCCGGGGCAACATCCAGATCAAGACTGTCGAGCCCTTCATCTTCAAGAACAAGTGGCAGGGCGGCAGCTCCAAGGGCGAGATCGAGATCCCCGACTGGATCGTCATCCAGGCGATCGTAGAGGCGAAGCTTACCGGAGCAGCCTTCGCATGCGTTGCGCCTCTCACTGTCGGTCACGGCCTCGCAATGCCCCTCCTCGAAATCCCTCTTCACGAGGGGATCTGGGACAAGTTCAAGACGCGCACGTCCGACTTCTGGCGCCGGGTCGAAGCCGGCGAGGCCCCCCCGCCTGATTACGCCATCGACGGCGCGCTGATCGCGGCGATGAACGCGAAGGCCGACGGCCCCCCGATCGATCTCTCCGGGGACAATCGGCTGATGGAGATCCTCGCCCAGCGCGAGGTCCTCAAGGCACGCGAGAAGAACGGTTCCGACGCCGAGAAGGAGCGGAAGCAACTCGACGCCGAGATCATTCACAAGATGGGCGCGGCCTCGGTTGCGAACCTTGGCAACGGCGTGGTGGTGACCGCTGCCGTCACTGATCGCAAGGGCCACGTAGTTCAGGCCAGCAAATTCCGCACTGTTCGGGTGAAGGGTTTCTCCCTGCCGCCGTCAGCCGGCATTGCGAATGGAGAGGCGGCATGAACGTGCCCTCCGCGATGGATCGCCTGCGCGACCAACCCATTACAATCTCTGCCGATCCAGAGGTTGGCTTCGTTGTGAAGCAGGGCGACCTTGCCTCTCCAGGCTTGGATTGGGGCGAGATGTTCGCCCAGATCGTTTCGCTCACGCATCCCTCAGTCACCGGCCCTCGCTTCGCGATGCGGACGGATATCGAGTGGTTTCGGCTGCGCGAGAGCCAGGACTTGAAGGTTGCCGATGAAAAGGCCCAGCGACTGAACACCGTCACGGTGGAAGTCGACCTTAACGCGGCGCGGGACTTCGAGGCCGGCCTTTCAGACATTTTGTGCTGGGCCCGCGGTTACTGCGCGGCTCAGCCCGACAGCAGCAATGCACCCCTCGGGATCGAGGCGCTGCGCAACCTCAACATCATTCTGAAACGCGCCATCACGCGCACCGAAGAGGCGAAAAGCTAATGAGCAACGCATTGGACCTTTCCGCGGCAGAGCAGCGGGTTGCCGGACGCATCACCCCAGAAAGTGCGCGCAGCGTTTCGATTTCGCGTGGTGGCGGCCTCGTGATCCGCGACATGGCCGAGGCCATGGAGTTCGCGAAGATGATGGCGATCGGCGGCGTCTCGGTTCCGAAGCATCTGCGTGGAAACCCCGGCGCGTGTCTGGCGGTGACCATCCAGGCGCTGGAGTGGGGGATGTCCCCCTTCGCGGTTGCCAATAAGAGTTACAGCGTCAATGACCGCATGGCTTATGAGGCACAGCTTCTGGCGGCGGTGGTGATCCAGAACGGTCCGTTCGCGGAGCTCCCGACATATTCATATTCTGGCGAACCCGGCACAACGCGTGTGTGCACCGTCACCGTGAAGCTGAACAACGGCCAGGTGATCACGCATTCCTCGCCTGAGGTGGGGAAGATCCAGCCGAAGAATTCGCCGCTTTGGAAAACTGACGAGGATCAGCAGGAGGGCTACTACACCGTTAGAGCGATGGCTCGGCGCAACTTCCCTCACATTCTGTTGGGTGCCAACGCGCCTGAGGACATCGTTGAGGAGGAGGCGCAGGCACCGCGCGACATCACCCCGGTGCGGCAGACCACCACGCAGAAGCTCGACCAGCTTGCCGGCACGTCGTCGGCGCAGACGGTGGACACCATCGATCCAGACACGGGCGAGGTCCTTCAGCAGGAAGCCGAGGCCCCCGCTGCTGCGCCGGCGGCATCTAAGCCCAGGGCCCGCAAGGCGCCAGATCCGAAGCCTGAGCAGCAGGCGCCGGCACCCACGCAGCAGCAGGTTGCCGCCGCCGTTGCCGACCCGCTTGTTCAGAAGACGCTGGAAACCTTCCCAGGCTCCCAGGTCGTCGACGTTCGGACAAATGCCGGGAGCGAGCCTGAAGGGGCTTCTGCGGAGGTCTGGGACGACTTCGACGCCGACGACGGACCTGAAACCGCGGAGGATGGCGTCACCCCAGAAGAAGAACGCATCCACATGCGGATGGCCGACTTGGATCATGTTCCTATCGGCATCGACAAGGACGACATCGCCCAATGTCGCCAGTACTTGGCCGGCTACGACGCCGCCGTGTTGGGTCAACCCTTCAACACATGCCCGATCGATCTCCGGGTTGAAGCGCGGGCTGTGGAATGCGCGGCATGGTGTAGGGGCCATGACACCGTGACCGGCGATTCCTACGAGGCCCGGCAGGCCCGGCGGAAGAAGAAGTGAGCTTTCGCCATCCGGGGGGCCTGGCCTCCCGGGCGGCTTCCCAGGCGGTCGCTGCCTGGGCCGCCGTCCTTCTCGCCGCGATCCTGATCATCGCCATCGCCACAATCTGCCATGCCGGAATTCTCTGATGCTCATCCGATGCATCGACTTCGAGGCCACCGGTGTGCCCAGCGACACCGAGCGCCAAGCCCTGTGCGAGGTTGGCTGGTGCGACTTGTGGGGTACCGCGGAGTTCGGCTGGGAACATGGCTTACCGACAGCGGTGCTCACCGATCCAGGTCGGCCGATGCCACCAGAAGCGGCGGCAGTTCACGGGATTGTAGATGGGGACCTAGTCGGGGCCTTTCAGGCGACGCGGGTCTTCATGGAGATGAACCGGACACCGCCAGATTACTGGTGCGCATACAACGCGGACTTCGAGCAGAACTTCTTCACCGGCGGTGAGGTCCCGTGGCTCGACCCATTCAAGGCGGTGGTGCGGCTCTTCCCCGACGCGCCAAACCACCAGCAGGGCACCATGCGGTACCTGCTCGGTCTCGACCTGGACCGCGATGCTGCTTTCCCGCCGCATCGCGCAGGGCCGGATGCCTACGTGCTCGCTGCCTTGCTGGCGCAGCTGCTGAACGATGAGCTGATCGACGTCGAGAAGCTGGCGCGGTGGACCAAAGGGCCCGCGCTGCTGCCGCGCTGCACGGTCGGCGAACACCGGGGGAAGCCCTGGAGTGAGGTCGATATCGGCTTCCTGAATTGGATGCTTTCGCCGGGAAAGAACTTCGACCGCAACGTCAAAGCGACGGTCAAACACGAATTGAAGCGCCGCTCTGATGCTAGCGCCGTACAGCCAAATAATTGAGGCGTCCCCAATGACAACCATCAATCGAGTTACGATCCTCGGCAATCTCGGGAAAGACCCGACGCATCGGGCGACAACAAACTCCAATCTCGTCCAATTCACCATCGCGCAAACGGAACGTTACAAGAAGGGAAACGACACTATAGAGCGGACGGAATGGGTGAATGTGAAGTGTTGGGGGAGCCAAGCTTTTGCGGACTTCCTTCTCAAGAACCTGAAGAAGGGGACGCGTGTTCTCGTCGAAGGCAAGTTCTCGACAGAGAAATACGAGAAGGATGGGCGGGATGTTTACAGCACCTTCGTCCTGGTTAGCAGCGTTGGGTCGTCCGTCATTCCGTTGAGCAGTGGTGGCGGGTCGAGTGGCGGCGACGGCTATCGCGGAGACGACGAGAGCAGCCGTTCTGCCCCTTCAGAACAGCGGAAGAGCGCGCCGTCTAAGCCGAGCGACGACTTCGACGACGAAATCCCGTTCTGAGGCGAATGCTATGTGGTCGCCCCAGCAGGAACACGCCCTGAAGGCCGTCGGTGCGTGGCTCAAGGATGAGCACGGACCCCAGGTCTTCTACCTCGCCGGGTTCGCAGGAACCGGCAAGACGACGTTGGCTAAGACCCTCGCGGAGAGCGTCGACGGAAACGTCATCTATGGCGCGTTCACGGGCAAGGCTGCGCTGGTGCTTCGCCGTAAGGGATGCGCCGGTGCGAGCACCATCCACTCCATGATCTATCTGCCGCGTCGTGCGGCAGGTGGCGCCACCGATTGGTTGCTGAACGAGAACAGCCCGGTGGGCCGCGCGCAGCTCGTCATCATTGATGAATGCTCGATGGTGGGCGAGGACCTCGGCAGGGATCTCCTGTCTTTCGGCACCCGCATTCTGGTGCTTGGAGACCCGGCTCAGCTCCCTCCCGTGCGCGGAGAAGGCTTCTTCACTGCCCGCAAGCCGGACGTGATGCTGACTGAGGTCCATCGGCAGGCGCAGGACAACCCGATTATCCGGATGTCCATGGCCGTCCGAGAAGGGAAGCAGATTCCCTACGGCACATACGGTGAGAGTCGGGTCATTCCCCGCGCCTTCCAAAAAGACGTCATGTCCTCGGACCAGGTGCTTGTGGGGATGAACCGCAGCCGCCGCGATTACAACCAGCGCATTCGCAGGCTGATGGGCTTTGAGGGGGCGATGCCCGTTGTCGGAGAGCGTCTGGTCTGCCTCCGGAACAAGCATTCTGCTGGGCTTCTGAACGGAGGGCTCTGGAACGTCGGGGCCCTTCTGGAGACCAAGCCGCGCGATGTCCGGCTCCGGATGATGCTGGAGCCTGAAGACGCAGGCGATCAGCTCAGCCCGGCAGAAGTCTATGTGCATCCGAAGTTCTTCCTCGGCAGCGAGGGTGAACTGTCCCTGGCCGAGAAGAAGAAATCGGATCAATTCGACTTTGGATACGCGCTAACCGTTCACAAATCGCAAGGATCGCAATGGAACAGCGTCTTCCTCTTCGATGAGGGCGGTGCGTTCGATGACTATGCCAAGTGGCTTTACACCGGAATTACCCGCGCGGCCGAGGCCGTAACCATCGTGAGGGCAGCATGAACGAAGAAGACATCCGTAAACTCGGCGGCGAGCTGGCCGACACTATCCGACCGCTTGCCTTGAGCGACATCCACTCCGCGTATCTGCCCATGGCGGAGCGCATCTTCGACACCACCGCGACCCTGCTGGTTCAGGTCTTGGTGGACATCAACCGCATCGCCACGGCGGTGGAGCAGTTGGGCCCCGCCAAGGGGAGGGCTGCGTGCGAGAAGTATGCGGGACCCAGCATTTACGAAGACGAGAATTTCAAGCCGGTGGACATGGTCCTCGACTGAACCCCTCGCAAGAGGGTCATGGCGGGTGGGCGGTTTCGATGCCCTGACAAGCCCCCGCCCACCCGTCATCACATACAGAAGGATTTCGAGATGAGCCCCGCGTTCGTCACCTTTACCGGCGTTGACGACTGGACGTCGACCGAGGGCATGCGGCTCCTGGCGCGCCGCTACCCGATCGAGTGGGGCGTCCTGTTCAGCCGGAGGCGCCAGGGCGTCGATCCGCGGTACCCGGGCGGCGAGATGCTCTCGCGGCTGATGTGGAGCGGGCTGCGCATGTCGGCGCACCTCTGCGGCTCCTACAGCGACGACGTCATGGAAGGGCGGTCCAGCACCGATATTCCGGCGGACCTCTCATATTTCGAGCGGGTTCAGGTCAACCACGCCGCCCCCGTTCCTGCGCGGATTGTCCAGTTTCAGAACGGTTGGGACACCTATCTCCGGGGCATCGCGCAGTGCCGGGATTATATCTTCCCGGCGAACAACTCGGTCGATTGGCTATTCGACCGGTCTGGCGGCACCGGAGTCACTCCCGACGCGTGGCCGTTGCATCCCGGCGGCATGCGCCGCGTCGGTTATGCCGGCGGGATCGGGCCGGACAACGTCCTGGAAGTGATCTCCGCCATCAACTGCACCGGGCCCTATTGGCTCGACATGGAGAGCGGCGTCCGCACCGACGACCGGTTTGATTTGGACAAGTGCAAGGCTGTCTGCCGGGCGATCTGGGGAGGTCGGGCATGATCCTTTCGGTTCTGCTGCTCGGGGTCCTCACCGGCATCGGGCTGGTCGCCACCGTCGTCATCATCGTCAGCACATGCCAGGTGGTGACGCTGCCGCGCCATTCATTCCGCCGTCTCAGGGCGTTGGAGAACAACAACTTCGCCTTCCTTGCCCTGCTGCTGGCCGTGCTCGCGGGCGGGAGGTTGGCGCCGTGACCGATCCCATCACCATCGGAGTTGGCCTCATCGCCATGGTCCTGGGCGCCCTGATCGGCGTCGTCATGACCGGCGGGAACACCCCTGAAGTCAGGCGCGCGCGGCAAGAAGGATACCTCGCCGGGGTGCGCGACGCAGCGGCCAAGCGCCGGAAAGGGCCGCGTCATGGCTGATGGAGCAATGCAATTCTCCGGGCCCATGGTGCGCGCGCTCCTTCGGGAGGTTGCTCACCCTGGCACGGGCAAAAGGCAAACCCGGCGGCCAATTGAGCCGTACACGGGCGGGAACCTTCGCACCGGCGATATCCTGGTGTCCTGGCCGGCCAACGAATTTATGCGGAAAGGCGCATCTTTCCGGCCACGATTCCTCCAAGGAGACCGGCTCCGGGTCCGGGAGACCTGGCGCGCAGAGGCGCGCTGGGATGATGTGCCGCCGCGCCTGATCGCGAAGGGATCGCCGATCTATTTCGAGGCTGGTGGTGGCGGCGAAGAGGCAATCCCCGAGTGCGCTGGAAAGTTGCGCCCGGGCAGGTTCATGAACCGCTGGGCGTCCCGCCTGACGCTCTACGTCACAGACGTGCGGGTGCAGCGGGTCCAGGACATCAGCGAGTCCGACGCGCTGGCCGAGGGCATCCTCTTCGACGAGAGCCTTCCGGAGGATGTCCACCGCTACTGGCTCGACCTCGGAAACGACAGCAAGGGCGCTGAGTGGATCACGAGCTGGGACGCACGCGACGTCTATAGGCAGCTCTGGCACCACCTCCATGGCGCCGGCTCCTGGGAAGCGAACCCCTGGGTCGCCGCATACACCTTCATGCCGGTCCTCGCGAACATCGACAGCCTCCCCGCGACGGTTGGGGAGGCGGCATGACAACACCCGACATTCCTCGCCACGATGGCGCAAGTGACCCCACCCATAACAAGCTGCGGCGGGCTATCGAGAAGCGAGAGCGTGCTTACCTATGGGTCCCCTCGGACGCAATCACGTTCGTTCCCCGCCTGCTCCCAACCATATACGGCGACGGGCGTGCTCTCTTCACCATAACGACGATCAATCAGCGCCCCGCTTATTGGGTGATCCGCGCGTGCAGCACTTGGGGGTGTGGGCTGGATCGCGAAGATTCGGCGGGCCCTGATTTTGCTGAGATGACAGATGAGATCATGACCGAACTTGAGGACGCGTTCGGTCGAGGCCGGTGCGGATACTCGGGAAATAGCCTGTTCTGGCCAAAGAAGCACCGCCTCAGAAATTGCAAGTGTGAGGAGTGCTCGGATCGCTTCAAGGCACGTTGGCCAATGGTAGATGACGACGGCGGCTGTTCCTGGTCGCGAACCGACTGGCCTGCGGGATTTCAGACCGTCCCCAATCCGCTTTCGCGGCGGGGCAATCTATTGGCCGAAGAGCGCGCCAATGGCTGAGCTCCACCCCTCGATCGCGGCCATCCAGCTTCAGTCCAGCCTGCTGCTGGACGAGCAAGAGCTTGCCGCGCTGCTCGCCTTGGCCGCCTACGGCGACAGCCTGGACCTGCTGTTCCACCGCCTGGGCAACCGGTCGCTCGGCGAGCATGAGCCGGCTTTGCGCCGGATCTTCACCACCATTTCGGAAACGGCGCCGGCAGTGCTCGCCCGCTCGCGCGAGATCCGCGCAATCCTCAACAACATGGGAGACCAGAATGGATGACCGCATCCCGGCCCTGTCCATCCGCCAGCCTTGGGTGTGGGCCATCATCCACGCCTGGAAGGGCATCGAGAACCGCGATTGGAACACCAAATATCGCGGCCCGATCCTGCTGCATGCGAGCAAGGGCATGACGCGGGCCGAATATGACGACGCCATCCAAATGGTGAAGCACGCGCAGAAGGCCGGCTGCGCTCCCACGACGCTGCTGATCCCGAAGTTCGAGCAGCTCCAGCGCGGCGGCATCGTCGGCCGGGCAGACCTGGTCGACGTGATCACCGAGAGCACCAACCCCTATTTCTTCGGGAAGTATGGGTTCGTGCTGAAGAACGCGCGGCCGGTGCCATTCGTCGAGTGCAGCGGGAAGCAGGGGTACTTTTACCCCGATGTGCAGGTGGCGGCATGACCGCGGCCTATCCACTTTCCTGGCCCGAGGGCTTTCCGCGCGCCAAAGAGCCCGAGAAGGGCCGGTTCCAGACGACGCTCTCTGGCGCCCTGAAGAACGTCACCGGCTCGCTGCAAGCCTTCGGGCGCGACAGTGGCAAGCCGGTGACCAACATCATCCTCTCGTCGAACGTCACTCTCGGGGGTCAACGCCCGGACGATCCAGGCGTCGCGGCGTGGTTCCTGTGGGACGGCGAGCAGCGATGCATTCCGGTCGATCGCTACGGCACGCCTGAGGCCAACCTCCAGGCGATCCACCATGTGCTGGAGGCCCGGCGCACTGAACTTCGGCACGGCACCCTCGCGTTGGTCCGCGCGACCTTCAAGGGCTTCACGCCCGCGCTGCCGGCGCCCGGGGCGCGGCGGCCATGGCGAGAGGTTTTCGGGTTCAACCCCGGCCCCGTCACGCGAGCCCAGGTTGATGCCGCCTATCGGCAAGCGTCGAAGGGCGCCCATCCCGATCGGCCCGGCGGCTCGCACGACAAGATGGCGGAGCTCAACGCCGCCCGTGACGCTGCCATGAAAGAGATCGGGTGACCCCGGCGATCCACTTCGTCGGCTTCCGCGGTGACGAATATTGGTCGGCCGTCAGGATCTGGGGCCGACCGACCTTCATCCATCGCAAGTGGGATCAGCGCGCCCGCCGGGAGATCGCCGACGGCGACTTGTTAATTTTCGCGACCGGTTCGGAGGCCGACGAGCCCAGCCGGTTCAATGGCCCTGACATTGATGAGGAGCAGCAACATGGACGCCAACGAGGCGCAGGACCGGCCGGGAAGTGACCGATGAGCGCGCAGAAGATCGAAAATCTTATCGGGCTGCTGCGCGAAGAGGCACTTCTCCGCGTCACCGAGAAGGCGGAATTCCATCGATTTGAGGTGACGGAAGACCGCCTTGTGGAGGATCTTTGCGGGCGGGCCGCTGCGGAGCTGACCCGCTTCGTCGGAGAGGTGGGGAGCCTAAGGCAGGAGCGAGGCGAGCTCATCCGGAAGCATGCGCAAGCCGTGATCGAGCTGTCCATTGCCAGGAAGGAAGTCCGCGACGCCAGCACTGAGCCCGGCTGCGATTGCCAGCAGTGGCCGACGCACGTTTCCAATGAGTGTCCGGTGCACAACCTCATCCCGGACGCGCCGCCGGAGGATTCAGGGGCGCCCGATCTGCCTAGGGCCGTGGATCTCCCACCCGGCGGAGCGCATGCACTGCTGCTGCTTCTCGCGTGCCTCCGGCAGCACCTCGCCAGCCTATGGAAGCCCACTCACCGCCATAGGAAGCGCGGCAGCACGTATCAGGTCATCGGCAAGGCCGAACTTCAGGTCGCCGGCATGTTCCCACCCACGGAAGGGGACAAGCTGACAATCTATCGTGCGGAGGACGGCACCCTCTGGGCGCGGCCGACCCCAGAATTCGAGGATGGGAGGTTCGAGGATCTGGGCGCGAAGCCTGCGGGCGACCCGGCGGGCGAGCCCCGGGCTTGGATCGTAACCAATGGAAAGGAAGAGCCTGACCGCATGTACCGCCGCTTCGGCACCTTCGGCCCGTACTTCACCACGGTCGAGGATCATGCCGTTCGGTTCGCCCGTCGGGCGGACGCGGAGATGTACGCCTTAGAAGGGGAGGGCGCCTGGGCAGTCCTCCCGGTCCGGGGGACGCGCTGATGGAGCGGATGACCTCGACACAGATCACGATCGGCCACGATCTAGGCAAAGCAGCTGCCGAAGAATGCACCCGGGTCGCAATTCGCAAGATCGACCTCTGCGACCATCACCTTCAGGGCTTTCTAGTTGCCGCTCACGCGGCGGCGGCCCTGGTGGGAATCGCCGCGCACCAGCTCAACCCGGGTGGCGGCATGGAAAAGGAGAGGGTCGAGGAGGTGCTCGACTTTCTAAGAGGGATTGCGGTGGACACGATTCCGTCGCTGCCGCCCGCTCATGGGGGCGGCCGGTAAGGATGCCGACCCACCCGACTTCTCATGATGATGGCCGTGTCTCGATCGAGCGCATCGAGCGCGCGCTCGTGCTCGCGGCATACATCGTGGTGAGGCATGGTGAGGTGTATTCGCCCTACGTCGAGCGGCTGGAGAGGGAACTGGAGAGCGCTCGGCGGGACGATCCTACATCCCGCGCGCGCCGCATCCTGGAAACCTACACCCGAGAAGGCGGCCGGAAGGCGATTCGGGACAGCCACTCAAGCTTCTGAGCGAGCGACGGCCCGACGCCATAGAGCGGTCGGTGCCATTTATGCCCCATCAGGTTCGCCACGACCTTCTCGGGCGCCTCAACCTTGGTCAGGCGGTCCTCGAACGTGTGTCGAAGGGAGTAAAGGCTCTGTCCCACCTCCGGACGTAACTTCCGGGCGTCCAGGGCATTGTTCACCAACCCCGACAGGCTATCGCCCTTGTCCATATAGCGGGGGAAGCCATTGGGCTGCAGCTTCATTGCTTCCAGTGCGACGCCGACCAGCGGGATCTCGCGCTTCGACTGATCAGTCTTCATTTCCCGGCCGTCGGGTCGAACCAGCACATGCGGGATCTCATGGTCGAGGATGATGGTCGACTCATTGAGGTTGCATGCCTCGGATAGGCGAAGGCCTGTCTCGGCGATCAGAAAAATGCACCGCCGAGCCTCCTCATTGAGATCGTCGAATACACCTTCGGCAAGGAAATGCGCTTGGACAAACTCGGGCGGGTAGGCGGTTCGCTGGCGGTCGCGGCCACCGCGAATGCTGGCCTTGTCGAAAATCGGCTTTAGGTCGAGCTGTTTCGATTCGGCGATATCGCGGAACATCGAAGCCACACGACCGATCGCCTTGTTCGCCGTGTCGATTTCGATTTCCTCCGCCATCACACGGTCTAGGAGGACCTGGCGAAAGGTCAGGACGTCTTGCCGGGACAGGTCGCTCATCGGCTTGTTGCCGCTGATGGCCTCGACGAAGGTGTTGAGGGCCGTCACGCGCTGCACCCGCCAGCGGTGCATCTGCCGCGGGGATTTGCTCTTGAGCGCCGCCGCATTGATCGCTTCAAATTCCACGGCCATGTCAGCGACCATGAACACCGGCGGAGCCTCGCCACCGAGGATTGCCGCAACCTCCTGTCGGACTTCCACCGTCTCGCGGGCTTCCAGCATCTCCAGCCGCTTCACGATCGCTTCGAGGGCCAGCAATTGGGCTGCATCGTGCGCTGGCAGGTAGGGCACCCCCAGGGTGCGGGCTTTCTTGAGAGCCTCGCGGTAGCGGTTGGAGGCATCGGGATCAACGCCGTCCCGCTTCTCCCGCCAGAACCTCACAAGGTCGGCGTCCAGCTCCTGCACCTTCTTACTCGCGGCTACGCCTCGGGGGTCGTCAACGACCCGAATTCCCGTGGTGAGCTGGATGATGCCTCGATCATCGACCCTGACGAATTCCTTTGGAACCCGCCTGACCAGATACCAAAAGCCATTGCGCTTATGCGGGGTAGCCGCCTTCGCAGGACGCGGCATCGCGGTTCCCCGGTGAGGTGTTTGTTGTGCGATTTGTTATGCGAAAACCCGCAGATAAACGCAATATGCAATTTTGTGAGCGATAACAATCGTTCATTTGCAACGGTTTGCGGGAAAAATGTATGGTGCCGCTTGAGGGATTCGAACCCCCGACCCCCTCATTACGAATGAGGTGCTCTACCAGCTGAGCTAAAGCGGCTCCGAGGCTTTGCCTCTTCCTGGTGCATAAAATGCACTGGGCGAACCTACGGCGCGAGGCCGTCTGTTCGTTGACGACCTCATACGTGCCTGCGATCCGACTTGCAAGGGTGCGTGCGTCTGCGAGGAGCGCGGCTCACAGGCTTGGCGTGGCGCTTGCCTCCGACGGTTAGCGCCGCTAACGCTCTGAGCATGTCCACAGAGAGTGAGAAAAAAGCCCGGCTTGCCAGCGCACTGCGCGCCAATCTCGCGCGTCGAAAGGCACAGGGCCGCGCCCGTGCCGCGCAGGATGATGACGCGCCCATCCCGGACGGGGAGAGGCTCACGGATGGCGAGCAGGACGAGGCCCAGAATGAGGCGGCAGCGTCCGAAGCATCCCAGGCGCGCACCGCGCGCATTGTGCACGGGGATGGAGAAGGCTAGATCAGTTTCAAATCGATGCGCGCACCGCGCGCGCCACCCGCAGCCGGGAGCCTTACTTCGCATGGATAAGATCAGGATCGTCGGCGGCCACTCCCTCCGGGGCATCATTCCTATTTCCGGCGCCAAGAACGCCGCGCTGCCGCTGATGATCGCCGGCCTCCTGACCGAGGAGAAGCTGACCCTGGAAAATGTGCCGCGCCTTGCCGACGTGGCGCTGCTCCAGCGCATCCTCGGCAACCATGGCGTGGACATCACCACCGCCGGAAAGCGCAATGGGGATGACCCCCATGCTGGCCAGACCCTTGAGATCGATGCCCGCGCCATCGTCGACACGACTGCACCTTATGACCTTGTCTCGCGGATGAGGGCGAGCTTCTGGGTGATCGCGCCGTTGATCGCCCGCATGGGTCAGGCGAAGGTGTCCTTGCCCGGCGGCTGCGCCATCGGAACCCGCCCTGTGGATTTCCACCTGGATGCGCTGCGGGCGCTCGGCGCGGAAATCGAGATCGATGCCGGCTATGTGGTCGCCAGCGCGCGCGATGGATTTGTCGGGGCGAGGATCGTGTTCCCGAAGGTGTCAGTGGGCGCGACCCACACGGCGTTGATGGCTGCGGCGACCGCACGCGGTGAGACCATCATAGAGAATGCCGCGCGGGAGCCGGAAGTCGGTGATCTCGCCGCTTGCCTCGTGAAGATGGGCGCCCGTATTTCCGGCGCCGGCACGTCGACCATCCATATTGAAGGCGTGCCCCGGTTGCGCGGTGCGCGCCATGCGGTTCTGCCCGACCGGATCGAGACCGGGACCTATGCCATGGCGACCGCCATGGTGGGCGGCGACGTGATGCTTGCCGGCGCGCGGGTGGATCTGCTGGAAAGTGCCTTGGATACGCTGCGCGCCTCCGGTGCCGAGATCGACGCGACCAACGAGGGCATTCGCGTGCGCCGCAACGGCAACGGCATCCTGCCTGTGGACATTTCCACCGCGCCGTTCCCGGGCTTTCCCACGGATCTTCAGGCGCAATTCATGGCGCTGATGACCCGTGCGCGCGGACGCTCGCATATCCGCGAGACCATCTTTGAAAACCGCTTCATGCATGTGCAGGAACTGGCGCGGCTGGGCGCTCATATTCAGCTCGACGGCGATACCGCGACAATCGAAGGCACCGACAGGCTGAAGGGTGCGCCGGTGATGGCAACGGACCTGCGTGCTTCGGTGTCCCTGGTGATCGCAGCGCTGGCGGCGGAAGGGGAGACCATGGTTCAGCGGGTCTACCATTTGGACCGTGGGTTTGAACGGCTGGAAGAAAAACTCGCGCGCTGCGGCGCTGAGATCGAACGCATTAGCTCCTGACGCTTCAGGCCCTTGATCCGGTGGCGGGTCGTCGCCACCTGTGGGTCAAGAGAACGAGGAAAAACCCCATGGATGCTCTCAAGCTTCTCGCGCTGGACGAGGAAGACCTGGCGATCATCTCGGCCCATCTCCAGGATGCGGTGGTAAAGGTGGGAGACATGGGTTTCCTGTCAAAGAGCCAGCGTTTTGCCCTTGTGCTGAACCGTTTCGACTGGGACCAGAAGGAAACCGCCGAGCAATATGTCCGGCGTCGCACCGGCTTGCATTTTGAGCGGGTGCGCAATGTCCGATTTCGGGGGTTCGATCCCGCATCGCGTGAAGCCGTCCTCAACCTGCTGGCGGTGACGTTCGAGGAGACCGAGGCGCCCTCCGGTGTGGTGACGCTGGCTTTCTCCGGCGGCACGGACATCCGTTTCGAGGTGGAATGCATCGAGGCCCGCCTGTCCGATCTCGGCCCTGCCTGGGGTTGTCCCCGTGCGCCCGAGCACAAGGGAGCTGTGGGCGCCGCCGAAAGCTAAGCGGTCTGGCCGGGGCCTGATGGGCTTGACCGCGCTCGTGGCCAAATCCCCGTTCACCTTTGCCCGCACATGTTCTATCGAAGCGGCATGCCGATCCGCCTCGATACCCGCACCCCAGATTTCGCCGCCGATTTCACGCAATTCCTCTCAGGGAAGCGGGAATCCTCCGCCGATGTGGCCAGCATCGTCGCCGGCATCATCGCCGATGTCAGGGAGAACGGTGATGCGGCGCTGATCGCGCTGTCCAAGACATTCGACCGTGTGGACCTGGAGCGTCTGGGCATCCGCGTGTCCGGCGCCGAAATCGACGCGGCTCTCGCCAGCATCCCAGAGGACACGCTCGCCGCCCTCAGCTTCGCGAAGGCGCGCATCGAGGCGCACCACGGTCGCCAGAAGCCGAAGGACGAGCGCTACACCGACGCTGTCGGCGTGGAACTCGGCCAGCGATGGACGCCGGTGGATGCGGTGGGGCTCTATGTTCCGGGCGGCACCGCCGCCTACCCCTCATCCGTGCTGATGAATGCGGTTCCGGCGAAGGTGGCGGGCGTTCCGCGCATCGTCATGGTGGTGCCTTCGCCCGATGGCGAGATCGCGCCTTTGGTTCTGGCTGCGGCCCGCATTGCGGGTGTGGACGAGGTGTATCGCGTGGGTGGAGCCCAGGCGGTGGCGGCGCTGGCCTATGGCACGCAGACCATTGCGCCGGTGGATAAGATCGTCGGCCCCGGCAACGCCTTCGTGGCGGCCGCCAAGCGCCAGGTGTTCGGCAAGGTCGGCATCGACATGGTGGCCGGGCCGTCCGAGGTGCTCATCCTCGCGGATGGCGATGCGAACCCGGACTGGATCGCGGCCGATCTGCTGGCCCAGGCGGAGCACGACACGGCGGCACAATCCATTCTTATCACCGATTCCGCCGATCTCGCCGCGCGGGTGGAGCGCAGCGTCGAGGACATGCTGAAAACCCTGCCGCGTGTCGAGATCGCCTCGGAATCCTGGCGCGTGCATGGTTCGATCATCCTTGTCGGCTCCTGGGACGAAGCGATCGACCTCACAAACCGGATCGCGCCCGAGCACCTGGAAATCCACACCGCAGATGCCGAGGATCTGGCTGCAAGGGTTCGCCATGCCGGCGCGATCTTCATCGGCCCCTATACGCCCGAGGCGATCGGCGATTATGTGGGCGGCACCAACCATGTGCTGCCGACCGCACGCTCCGCGCGCTTCTCGTCTGGCCTGGGCGTGCTTGACTTCATGAAGCGGACCTCGATCCTCAAATGCGGGCCGGAGGCGCTGCGGCTCCTCGGTCCGGCGGCCGTGAGGCTGTCACAGGTCGAGCGTCTTGATGCTCATGGGCGTTCCATTCTCGTGCGGTCCAATGCCGGATCGGAGGCAGGTTGAGATGAATGACGCCACCTCGACGAAGACGGCGCAGGGCGGCCCCACCCGCCGCCTGTGTGCCATTACGCTCGATGACGCCTCCATCGGCCGCGGCGGCGCGGATGTGGAGCACGAGCGGGCGACCGCCATCTACGATTTGCTGGAAGAAAACACCTTCACGCCCGCGAACGATCCGGGGGAGGGGCCTTACACCCTCCATATCGGCCTGATCGATAACCGGCTGGTGCTGGACGTGAAGCGTGAGCTTGGCGACGCGGTGGTGCAGCACCACCTCTCGCTCACTCCGTTCCGCAAGGTGGTGAAGGATTATTTCCTGATCTGCGAGAGCTATTACCAAGCGATCCGCACCGCATCGCCCACCCAGATTGAAGCCATCGACATGGGGCGTCGTGGCCTGCACAACGAGGGGTCGGAGCTGCTGCAGGAGCGGTTGAAAGATAAGATCGACCTGGATTTCGACACCGCCCGGCGCCTGTTCACACTCATTTGCGCGCTCCACTGGAGAGGCTGAGGTGAGCGCCGTTTCCGCGCCGGTACGATCTTCGCGTCCGCAGTCTGTGCTGTTCATGTGCGGCCAGAACGTGGTGCGCTCGGTGATGGCGGAAGCCATTGCCAAGCACCTGTTCGGCAAATCCGTCTATGTGAAATCCGCAGGCGTGATCGCGGGCGATCCTGACCCGTTCGTGGCGAGCGTGATGGATGAGATGGGGCTCGACGTGAAGCGCCATCGTCCGCACAGCGTCGAGGACCTGGAGGAATACGAGGGCCTGGGCTTCGACCTCGCCATCTCGCTTTCGCCCGACGCGCACCACAAGGCGCTGGAACTCACCCGCACCAACGCGCTCGACGTTGAGTATTGGCCGACCTCCGACCCGACTCTCGAGACCGGCAATCGCGAGCAGCGCATGGAGGCGTACCGCGCCGTGCGGGACGAGTTGGAAAACAAAATCAGGGCGCGGCTGCGCCAAACCTGAGTGAAAATCGCATAACGCGCGGGGATGCGCTGCCACGCCCTTTCGGCTAGCTTCCGGCCCATGTTTGGACGGCAGGTTCTAGCGAGGCGCATGTGAACGACCGGGTGAAGCTCGTATTGGCGTCAGGTTCTCCGCGCCGTCTTGCCCTGCTCAACCAGGCCGGCATCGAGCCGGATGTGCTGATGCCGGCTGAAATCGACGAGACACCCGGAAAGGGTGAGTTGCCGCGCCGTCTGGCCCTGCGTCTCGCGCAGCAAAAGGGCGAGCTGGTGGCGATGCGCGCGCGCGAAGCGGGCATCAGTGCCATCACGGTTTCGGCCGACACCGTGGTGGCGGTTGGTCGCCGCGTGCTGCCGAAGCCAGAAGTTCAGGACGAGGCGGAGCATTGCCTGCGCCTGCTCTCCGGCCGCTCCCATCGGGTCTACACCGGCCTGTGCGTGGTCTCGGTGCGAGGGCGGGTCCGTACCCGCCTCGTGGAGACCCGGCTGCGGTTCCGCCGCCTTTCGGGTGATGATATCGCCGCCTATCTCGCCAGCGGCGAATGGCGCGGCAAGGCTGGCGGATACGCGATCCAGGGTGTGGCGGGTTCGTTCGTGGTGAAGCTCACTGGGTCCTATTCCAGCGTCGTCGGCTTGCCGCTGGCCGAGACGGTGGCGCTGCTGTCCGGCGAGGGATACCCGGTGCGCGCGGGTTGGGGCGAGCGCGCGGCATGAACGACACACCTAAAATCACTGCGCCAGCCTGCCCGATCTGCGGCAAGCCCGTAATGGAGAAATATCGCCCGTTCTGCTCCAAGCGGTGTGCCGACGTGGATCTCCATCGCTGGCTTACCGGCGCCTATGCGATCCCCGTGACTGAGGAAGACGACGAGGACGGGGACAACTCGGAGCCTGGCCCGCGTTCCTGAGCCGAGCGCAGGCGCGGCGGTAGAATTGTCCCAAGGGGGTGTTGCCGCAACGCGCGCCGGGCTATGGATGGCGGGACCTTGCCCAGCCGCCCCGTGGCCGCATCGCCGCCACGGCGAGGCGCCGGGCGCGCTCTTTCAGGAGGACGCGCATGACCGTCATGGCCTATGCCGCACCGGCGACCCTGCCTGATTTCCGCACCGACGCCTTTATTGGCGGCCGCTTCGTGCCGGCCCGCAGCGGCCGCCGCTTCACCTCCTACAACCCCGCTACCGGCAAGCCGCTGGCGGAAGTCGCGTCCTGCAATGCGGAGGACGTCAACTCGGCGGTGGCCGCCGCCCGCGCCGCTTTTGAGGATCGCCGCTGGGCCGGCCTGAAGCCGGGCGAGCGCAAGTGCATCCTGGTGCGTTTCGCCGAGTTGGTGCGAGCCAACCGCGATGTCTTGGCCCTGACCGAGACGTTGAACATGGGCAAGCCCATTTCGGACGCCAAGGCCATCGACGTGCGCGCCACCGCCGACTGCATCGCCTATTACGGCGAGGCCGCGGACAAGGTTTATGGCGAGATCGCGCCCACCTCGGACGAAAACCTCGCGCTTATCCTGCGCGAGCCGCTTGGTGTGGTGGGCTGCGTGACGCCTTGGAATTTCCCCATGATCATGGCGGCGTGGAAGTTCGCGCCAGCGCTGGCCATGGGCAATTCGGTGGTGCTGAAGCCGGCGGAGGAATCTCCGCTCACGGCGCTTCACCTTGCGGCGCTGGCGCAGGAAGCCGGCATTCCCGACGGCGTGTTCAACGTGGTGCCGGGCCTCGGCGAAGAGGCGGGCGCGGCGCTCGGGCGGCACATGGATGTTGACGCCATCGCGTTCACCGGCTCCACCGAGGTGGGGCGCTATTTCATGCGCTATTCCGCCGATACCAACCTGAAGCGCGTGTCGCTGGAATTGGGCGGCAAGACCGGTTTCGTGGTCGCCGCCGATGCGCGGGACCTCGACGCGGTGGCTGAAGCTGCGGCCGCCGGCATCTTCTTCAACCAGGGCGAGATGTGCACCGCCGGCTCCCGTCTGCTGGTGGACAACAAGATCAAGGATGCCCTCGTGGAACGCGTGGCGGCGCTCGCCGCCAAATGGATGCCGGCCGATCCGCTCGATCCCTCAGCACCTGCCGGTGCCGTCGTCAGCCGCCAGCATCAGCGCCGCATCCTCGATGCCATCGCGCGAGGCCGCGCGGAGGGCGCGCGCCTGGTGACGGGTGGCGGCGCGGTGCTGGAGGAGACCGGCGGTGCCTTCGTCGCCCCGACCATTTTCGACAATGTGGAGCCCGGTTCCTCGCTCTCCCAGCAGGAGATCTTTGGCCCGGTGCTCTCCGTGGTCGGCTTCGATGGGCTGGACGAAGCGGTGGAAATCGCCAACGGCACCGTCTACGGCCTCGGCGCGGCCATATGGAGCGCGGACCTCGGCGCGGCGCACAAGGTCGCGCGGCGCTTCAAGGCGGGCGTCGTCTACGTCAATTGCTTCGATGCGGACGACATCACGGTGCCGTTCGGCGGCGTGAAGCAGTCCGGCTTCGGGCGCGACAAATCCTTGCACGCGCTGGAAAAATACTCCGACCTCAAGACCATCTGGACCCGCCTCTGAAAGCGGTCCGCTTCCCCTCAACCCTCTTTCCCAGGAGTGCGCCCATCGTGACGTCCGCCCCGGTTTCCAACTCCACCGCCCATTGGCGCCATCTCGACGCCGCGCATCATCTTCACCCGTTCTCGAACACCAAGTCGCTGAACGAGGAGGGCGTGCGGGTCATCACGCACGCGGCGGGGAGCTATATTTTCGATTCCGAGGGCAACAAGATCCTGGACGGGATGTCCGGCCTCTGGTGCTCCAGCGTCGGACACGGGCGGCCTGAGATCATCGATGCGATTTCGGACCAGTTGAGGAAGCTCGACTATTACAACACCTTCTTCAAGACCACCCATCCGGCCGCTGCGGAACTCGCCGCCGCGATCGCGGAGGTCGCGCCGGAGGGTATGAAGCATGTGTTCTTCACCTCCGGAGGCTCGGAGGCGGTGGACACCGTCATTCGCATGGTGCGCCATTATTGGGCGGCGATGGGCAAGCCCGAAAAGCACATCTTCATCGCCCGCAAGAACGCCTATCACGGCTCGACGGTCGGCGGCGCGAGCCTCGGCGGCATGAAGCCCATGCATGCCCAAGGCGGTCTGCCGATCCCCGGCATCATCCACGTCCAGCAGCCTTACTGGTGGGCTGAAGGCGGCGATATGAGCCGCGAGGCGTTCGGCCTTTTCGCCGCCCGTGAGGTCGCCCGCGCCATCGATGAAGCGGGCGCCGAGAATGTCGCCGCCTTCATCGGCGAGCCGATCCAGGGTGCCGGCGGGGTCATCATTCCTCCCTCCACCTATTGGCCGGAGGTGCAGAAAATCTGCCGCGAACGCGACGTGCTGCTGGTCTGCGACGAGGTCATCTGCGGTTTCGGGCGCACCGGCGAATGGTTCGGATGCCAGCTCATGGGCGTGCAGCCGGATCTCATCACCTTCGCCAAGGGCGTCACCTCTGGCTATTTCCCCCTGGGCGGGGTGATAGTCGGCGAGCGGGTCGCGACCGGCTTCATCGAGCAGGGCGGCGAGTTCAACCACGGCTTCACCTATTCCGGCCATCCCGGCGGCTGCGCGGCGGCGCTGGCGAACCTCAAGATCCTGCACGAGGAAAAGCTGGTCGATCGCGTGAAGAACGAGATCGGCCCTTATCTCCAGGAGCGTTGGCTCAAGCTCTCAGAACATCCGCTGGTGGGCGAAGCCCGCATGGTCGGCCTGATCGGGGCGCTGGAACTCACGCCTGATAAAGCCGCCCGCGCGAAGTTCGCGCAGGAGGAGGGGACCGTGGGCTTGCTCTGCCGCGACTTCTCCTTCCGCGAAGGATTGGTCATGCGCGCTGTGCGCGACGGCATGATCCTGGCGCCCCCCTTCACCCTGAGCTTCGCGGAAGCGGACGAATTGGTGGCGACCGTCCAGAGCGTGCTGGATCTCACCTATGCCGAGCTGAAGGCCCGCGACTGGCTGAAAGCGGCGTGAAGAGGGGTCGCGCGCCAAGTTTGGCATTCAACCTTTCATGTCAGTAAGTGCCTGAAGCCATAAGAATCTAAATCCATCGAGCCCGGTAAAGCTTCCGCTTTCCGGGCTCGAAATGTTTAAGCGTGGCCGTGAGATGAGAAAATGACTTCATTCATTTTAAGTCTCTCCAATGGAACGAAGGCCGTGCCGTGCCGTTTCGCTTCGGGTTATGAAAAAAAGGAGAGATCCTATGCGAAATCGTCTTATTGCTACCGCCGCGGTCCTCGCCATTCTCTCGCCTAGCCTTGCATTCGCGCAGGCATCGACGGCGACTGGCGCGGTCGGCGGCGCGGCTGTCGGCGCTGTCGTCGGCGGTCCTGTCGGAGCAGTGGTCGGCGGCGCGGTCGGCGCCACCATGGGTGCAGCCGCCGAGCCCCCGGCGGAAGTGCGCACATACGTGATCCAGGAAAACCGCCCCTCGGTCCGCATGGAGCGCCAGGTCGTGGTGGGTGAGCCCCTCCCGTCCACGGTGCGCGTCTATCAGGTGCCGAACAACAGCCAGTACGAATACACCGTGGTCAACGACCAGCGCGTGATCGTGGAGCCGGGCACCCGCAAGGTGATCCAGGTCATCCCGTGATCTCAGCAGGCTATTGACCGGGATCTGCCCGCAGACCTTCGGCAAGCCGGCCTCTCCTCCTTCGGCGCCTAGGGCGCCGAGGGAGGCGCGGTCTCCCGGAACACGGGAACCCGTTCGGCAAAGTCTTCCAACCACCCAACCATGCGCGGGTTTCTGCTCCGCCAGCGGCCGCCGACCCTGATGTCGAGATAGGCCAGCGCGCACGCCAAGGCGATGATGCCCGTAGTCGGCTGCGGTCCGAATTCCGTCGGCGACACCTCAAGCTCAGCTACGGCGCGATTGATCTTTGCTTCCTGACGCGCAACCCAATCGGGATGCCGCCGTTCATCGGGGCGATACCGCACCTCGTAAAAAATCATCAACGCGGCATCCATGATGCCATCCGCCAGCGCCTCCAGGCGCATCGCCTCGAATCGGGCTTCCGGTTCGGTCGGAATGATTATGCCGCCGCCGGCCACATGGTCGAGATACGCCAGGATGACCGGCGAATCGAACAGCGGCTTGCGCCCGTCCACCAGCAGCACCGGAAGCTTGCCGAGCGGATTCTGCACCAGCAGCGTATCGGTATCGCTCAGCGTGTCGGCCACCTCCAGTTCCAGTGGAATACCGAGATGGCCCGCGGCAGTGCGCACCTTGCGCGCGAAGGGTGAGGTCGGGGAATAGCGCAGGCGCATGGGATGTTGCTCGCGGCAGATGGTGATGGTGGAAGGCGGGGCCTATTCGGGAACCAGCCATGACACTCGCGAGCGCCCGGCGCCGTTGTGAGCCAGGATGGGTGCAAGGGCTGAGAGTATGGTGCGCATCTCGTCCGCCAGCGTGAAGGGCGGGTTGACGATGATCAGGCCCGAGCCCGAGAGACTGTCCTGGCTGCGCACTTCGGCGAAATCCAGTTCGACCTTCAGTGTCTTCGGCATGCCGAGCTTTGCCACGTCGCGGCGGAATTCATCCACCGCCCGCAGGTTCTTGATCGGATACCAGACCATCGCCATGCCGTGGGCGAAACGTTCATGGGCCGCGCGCAGCGCCTCGGTCAAACGGGCGAATTCCCCCGGCTCCTCGAAGGGCGGGTCCACCAGCAGAAGTCCTCGGCGTTCGCGCGGCGGCAGATGGGCGCGCACTGCATGCCAGCCGTCCTGAAGCACGACCTTGGCCCGTGCGTCGCTGCCGAGGCGGCGATCCAGCTTCATCTTCTCCTCGCCGTGCAGCTCACAGAAGATGAAACGGTCCTGCGGCCGGGAGAGCGCCAGCGCGAGCGCGGGAGAGCCGGGATAGAGCCGCGCCCCGCTTTGTGCCCGCAATAGGCGCACCGCGTCGAGATAGGGTGCCAGCAAGGCAGCGGCGGGAGCCGGCAGGTCGGCCGCGAGAACCCGCTCGATCCCGGCGTCCGCCTCGCCGGTGCGCTGCGCGCTTGAGCCGGAGAGGTCATAGAACCCGGCACCCGCATGGGTATCCAGGACACGGAACGGCGTGTCCTTCTTGGCGAGATGGACCAGCACCCGGGCAAGGGCCGCGTGCTTCATCACATCCGCCGCATTGCCGGCATGAAAGGCGTGGCGATAGTTCATGGAAATTCCCAGCCGGAGGACAGCGGCGGTTTGTCGATTGCGTCCGGCATCCTCAAATGCACTCTTACGCGCCGGTCAAGCTCGGACCGTATCATACAGGAGCCGCCGCTCATGAAATTCACCACTGCCCTGTTCGCCGCCACCTTGATCGGCGCGCCCCTGGTTGCCGCGCCGGCCCTCGCACAGCAGGTTCCGACCATCACCGGCACCTGGAAGGGGCAAAGCGACGGGCTGAGCAAGAAGTATGGCTGGATCACTGGCCCGGTGACACTGGTGGTGTCCGAGCAGCGCGGCCGCTCCTTCAAGGCAACCTTCACCTATGCCGCCCAAGCCGGGGGCGACCGCACCGAGACCATTGCAGGCACCTTCGCGCCGGATGGCAAATCGGTCTTCCTCGCAGGTGATGACGGCATCCACATCGCTGTGCTCCAGGGCACCACGCTGGACGCCTGCTATGTCGAGCCGGGCGACAACGACGGTTTGGCGGTGTGCTCCCATCTCGAGAAGCAGCCCTGATCCCAGCGCCTTAGTGAAGCGTGGGAATTTCGAGGGGACGGCGCGACTTGCAGCTGCGCCGGTCCACCTCGTTGCAGGAGACGAAGGCAAGGTCCTTCCCGAGGCAGACCCGCACCTCCCGCAGCAATCCCGACCCGCAATCCACCGCGATCATGTCCGGGGCTAGCCCCGGATTCGCCTGCCGGAACGCGGCTTCGATGGCATCGCCGGTCATCGAGGCCGTCTGCGTCGGCGCGGCGAAGGCCGGCGGCACGACGATCCGCTCGCGGGCTCGGCGGACCAGATCAAAATACCCTTGAGGGGAAAGGCCGGAGCAGGTGCCGTGCTTGCGCCATTCGTGCAGCACCAGGCCCTTGCTCGGCATCATGTCCGCCATCCCGGCGAGGGTGGCATCCGGCACATAGGGGGCGGGGTTCAGGCAGGACGAGGGGTAGCCGGTGGTGAATTGCGGCCAGAGGCCGTGGACCACGAAGCCACGCTGTGCGCTACGCTTCTGCCGACATTGCTGAGAATTTGCGCCCTGGGTCGCGCAATAGCTCGGGTTCCAGGACAGGGCCAGGACGTAGAAATCGAACTGTCCCGGCTTTTCTTGTATCGCCCGGTCCTGTGCCGAAGCCGCGGTTGCCGCCAGCAGGCCGATCAGGCCTGCCAGCAGACGGCTTATCACGGACGCGCCATCTTGCAGTTGGGGGCATAGGCGAGGTTGCGGTCGAGACCATCGATGCACCATTCCACGCCCCAGGTGTAACCCTGGAAGCCGGAATCCTCGATGATCGCGTAATAAACCGCATGCTGGCGTGCGTCGGACAGGGTGACGGTGGCGCTGCAATAACGGCGCGGCTGGAAGCCTTCGCCCCAGGGGCGATAGGCGATTTCGCGCACGTTATAATAGTTGTTGATGTTGAGCGGCGCGTTCCAATACTGGCGCTCGGTCGCGGCGAAGCGCATGGAGATCGTGCCGAGGGCAAGCGGCTCGGTGCAGGCGGGCAATTCGCTCGCGGATGAGCTGTAGCTGTCGTTGGGCAACCAGAAATTGTCCAAGAGGATGTTCGCCGCCGCGGCGGGCGTGACCGCCGACGCGAAGGCCATGCCGGCCGCGATCGCGACCCCGGCCCAACGACTGCGCAAACTTCCACCCATTCCCACTCTCCCAACGCCCACTCAAGCTTGAGGCGGCGACGATGAGTTGCCGGCGCGGCCGGGTCAAGCGCAGGAGGGCAACACTTCCAGGGAAAAAGTATGAGCATTTCGCCTTCGCGCTGCGCCTTTTCGGACGTTCGCGGTGAGGAGGCGCTGATAAGGAAACGGAAACAAAGGGTTAATAAAGATCGGCCCGGTTTCATGCGGTTTCCCAGGCCCGCTCGCAGCGCGCAAAAATGTTATCCGTGAAGGGCTCAAAAAACTTACGTCATTGACGTTTATGCTCAGTCGGTGGCACCAGTGCCGCGCATCTCACGAGATGAAAGAACATTCATGTCGAAATCAGGCTTCGTTCCTCACCTCGTCGCGGGGGGGGCATCTTCCAATCTCCAGCGGTTCGCCACTGGGCGCGACGTTGCGATTCAGATGCGGCCGGATCAGCCTGTCTATTGTTACCGTCCCGCTGTTCTCAATGCGGACGCGCGTGCCTTCAGTTCCGTGTTCCCCGGCAAGACCGCCTATGCGGTAAAGACCAACGGCGAAGGCATGGTGCTGAAGACACTTGCCGACGACGGTATGTCGGTTTTCGACGTGGCGAGCCCGGCGGAATTCGCGGCGGCGCGTGCCGTCTCCCCCAAGTCCGAACTGCTCTACATGCATCCTGTGAAGGCGCAGTCGGACATCCGGCTGGCGTTCGAGAAATACGGCATTCGCGTCACCGCCGTGGACCATGAGGATGAGGTCGCGAAGATCCTGCGTATCGTCAATGCGCTGGACCTCGACCCCGAAGAGTTCACCATGTTCGTGCGCATCGCCTCCAAGGGCGAAGCCGCTTACGAGCTTTCGAAGAAGTTCGGCGCGGCGCCGGCCCATGCCGCCGAACTGCTCCAGCGCATCCATAACATCGGCTTTAAGTGCGGCATTGCCTTCCACGTTGGCAGCCAGGTGGAAGATCCGAACACCTATGAGCGGGCCATCGCCACAGCCGCCGAGGTGCGCGATGCCGCGCGAGTACCGATCGTCGAGCTGGATATCGGCGGTGGGTTCCCGGCGGTTTATGCCAGCGACCCACGCAAGCCGCATGCCGCCATGCCGCCGCTGCCGGAACTGATGCAGAGCATCATGGATGCGGTGAAGCGTTACGGCTTCGACGGCGTGCCGCTCGTGGCCGAGCCGGGCCGGGTGATCGTTGCGCGCGCCTACTCCCTGATCGTGCGGGTGCTGCTTAAGAAGGGGCAGCGCCTCTATATCAACGACGGCATCTGGTCTTCGCTGTCGGACAGCTGGACCGGCAAGCTCCTGCTTCCGGTCAATCACATCCCAGATCCGGCGCGCCGCCGTCGCTCGGGCGATCCCAGCAAGATGCTGCCGTTCCGCATCTACGGTTCAACGTGCGACAGCGTAGACGTGCTGTCACGGCCGTTCTACCTGCCGGAGACCGTAGACACCGGCGATTGGATCGAGATCGGCCACATCGGTGCCTATTCGCTCTCGCTGCGCACGCGCTTCAACGGCTTCTACCCCGACACCTATGTAGAAGTGGACCAGCCCTTCGTGGCGCTGGACACTTCGGGCGCCGTCGCCGAGCCGGACCGCCGCATGGGCATCGACCGTCGCTCGGTAGAAGACTTCGGCGAAGAGCCGCCTGTGGACGGAGCGTGAGCCTGTAAGCGCCAAAGCCTGCGGCTGCTGAATAGGGATAAATGAAAATGGCCGGGTCAAACCCGGCCATTTTTGTTTTAAGCGGCCTGCCGGATGCGGCTTGCGCATCACATGAACAGCTTTTCCTTTTCCATTCCGGCATAGAGGCCGGAGACATATTCACCGTAGCCGTTATAGATCAGCGTCGGCTTGCGATCGCCCGTGGCGATGTCCTTCTCGGTCGCCTGGCTCCAGCGCGGATGTGCAACCTGAGGGTTCACATTGGCCCAGAAGCCATATTCCGAGCTTTGGATCTGTTCCCAGAACGTCTTCGGCCGGTCCTGGACAAACGAGACCTTTACGATCGCCTTGGCGGATTTGAAGCCGTATTTCCAGGGTAGGGCCACGCGCAACGGCGCGCCGAACTGGTTTGGCATCGGCTTGCCGTAGATCCCGGTCACCATGAAGGCGAGTTCGTTGTTCGCTTCCGCCATGGTCACGGCTTCAACGTAGGGCCACGGGTAGAAGCGGCCGTTCTGGCCCGGCGCGACGGAGCGATCGAGGAAGGTCTCGAAACGCATGTATTTTGCGCTGCCCAGCGGCTTGGCGTAGTCCACCAGCGCCTTCATGGGAAAGCCGGTCCAAGGCACAGCCATGGACCACGCCTCGACGCAGCGGTGGCGATAGAGGCGCTCCTCAAGCGTCACCGACTTCAGCAGATCGTCGATGCCCACCTGCATCGGCTTTTCCACCAGGCCGTCGATGGTGATGGTCCAGGGGCGGGTCTTCAGCTTGGCCGAGGCTTGGGCGACATCGTAATTGGTGCCGAACTCGTAATAATTGTTCACCGTGCTGGCGGCTTTTTCCGGGGTCATCGGCCGGTCCAGCGTGTAGCGGTCGTTGCGCTTGGCCGGATAGAGCCCGGCGGAAGGGTCGGTCTGCGCCAAGGCGGCGGCGGGCAGGGCGCCCGCGCCGATGAGGCCCGCCCCTGCGCCGAGCAACGCCCGCCGCGATAGGAAGACGTGTTCCGGCGTCACCTGGTTTTCGGGGATTTCCCACCCGCGCTTCATTCGAACATGCATAGGTTCGCCTCCGTTGCCGGAGCATTGCGGCGCGCCGGGACGCGGCGCAATTCAAACGCGCGTGTTCCGCTCAGTGATCCCGCGCTGTGGCGGTCACAAGTGTGAGGGTGGCGCCTGCGATGTAGATGGAGAGGCCGCTATCGGAGGAAATGCTCACCGGCTGCAAAGCTACGCCTTGCGCCACATCCTTGCCCACCAGCACATTCGCCGAAAAGCCGGGGCCGATCGCAAACCCGGTCGAGAGGCCGACATATTTGCCCGCAAGCGCGCCGGGGCCAAGCTGGGGCGTGGTGGCGAGTACCATCCAGAGCATGCTGCCAACGTCCGAGACGCCGAAATCCAGCCCGCCGCGCTCCAGGGTGCCGGTGTAATATTGGTTAACACCGGCGGTCGCGCGGTATTCGCAGGAGACCTTCCGCGTTGAACCGAAACCGTAGCCGATGGCACTTGCCCCGCGGCATTCCAGCAGGCCCGACTCAACCTTCGGCATCTGCTGCGCCATCGCAGCGTCCGCAAGTGGAAAGGCGAGCGCCAGGAATGAGAGCGCCGCACATTTCGGCCAAACGGAGATATTCACAGCTCTCAGCACGAACGCGCCGGCAGGATGGCTGAAAGTGCCGGGGCGGCTAGGGAGCGGCGCATCGGATTTTCCCATCTACCAGATATCGCCCGTCCGCACGTGGCGGGCTAAAACCCGGGACGGGCCGGCGAACCGGCCCGTCCCGGAAGAGATCAACGCAGGGTCAGGTCGGCAACGCCCAGCGCGAGGTTGAGGCCGGTCTCGCCGGAAACGGAGAGCGGCTGCAGGGCGATGGTGCTGTTCGAGCCACCGACCAGCACGTTGGCGCCGATGCCGACGCCCCATGCCGCGTTGGCGGAAGCGCCGACATAGGTGCCGCGCAGGTCGCTCGGGGAGATCTTGCGGGTCGGGGCGAGCACGGCCCACACGAGGGTGCCCCTGCCGTTGAAGCCGACGTCGAGGCCGAAGCGGCGCACCTGGCCGGTGTAGGAGCCGGCGCGGGTCGCCTTGGTGGCGGGCTTCAGCACGCAGCTCATGTCACGGATCGAGCCGATGACGAAGGACACGTTGGGCGCCATCTGGCAGACCAGCGTGCCGACCTGCACGCGCGTCTGCGCGGCGGCGGGGAGCGAACCGATGCTCAGGGCGGCGGCGGCGATGGCAGCAGCGATGCCGGTTTTTACGAACGTCTTCATGATTTAATCCTCCAGGGATGTGTCTTGACCGACGGGACACCGGCGGGCGCCGCAAAGCCTTAGCTCGACACGGCCGATCCGCCAACTTCCACGAGGGCCTTAGGTTCCCACCGCCGCAGGAATTCTACGCGGCGCTGGGTAAGGGTTTATTGCTTCAGCGTAGGGAGCCGCAGAAACGCTGGATCCGTTGGCATGATTCCTCCAGCTCGGCGGTGCTCGTCGCGTATGAGATTCGGAACGCCGGAGCGATGCCGAAGGCCGAACCATGTACCACGGCGACGTTCTCCGCCTCCAGCAGCTCGGTGGCGAAATCCTCGTCGGTGCTGATGGTCTTGCCCGAGGGCGCCGTCTTGCCGATGGTGCCGGTGCAGGTCGGGAACACGTAAAACGCGCCTTCGGGCTTCGGGCAGTTGAGGCCGCTGGCCTGGTTCAACATCGCCACCACCAGGTCGCGGCGCTCCTTGAACACGGCATTGTTGCGCGGGATGAAGTCCTGCGGGCCGTTCAGCGCCTCCACCGACGCCCACTGCGAAACCGAGGAGGGGTTCGAGGTGGACTGCGACTGCAGGGTCCCCATGGCCTTGATGAGGGCCGCCGGGCCGCCGGCATAGCCGATGCGCCAGCCGGTCATGCAATAGGCCTTGGAGACGCCGTTGAGGGTCAGCGTCCGCTCATAGAGCGCGGGCTCCACCTGTGCGGGGGTGGCGAACTTGAAGTCGTCATAGACGAGATGCTCGTACATATCGTCGGTGAGGACCCACACCTGCGGATGGCGCAGCAGCACGTCGGTCAGCTGCTTCAGTTCGTCGTGGGTGTACGCCGCGCCGGAGGGGTTGGAGGGCGAGTTGAAGATCAGCCACTTGGTCTTGGGCGTGATCGCCTTCTCGAGGTCTTCCGGCCGAAGCTTGAAATTATCCTCGATGCGCGTCGTGATCGACACCGGCTTGCCGCCGCAGAATTCGATGATGTCGGGATAGCTGACCCAATAGGGCGCGGGAATGATGACCTCGTCGCCGGGGCCGACCGTCGCCACCAGGGCGTTGAACAGAACCTGCTTACCGCCGGTGCCGACGCTGATCTGGTTGGGCTTGTAGTCCAGATCGTTGTCGCGCTTGAACTTCTTTATGATCGCGGCCTTCAGCTCAGGAATGCCATCGACGGCGGTATAGCGCGTCTCACCACGGCGGATCGCGGCGATGGCGGCTTCCTTGATGTTCTCGGGCGTTTCGAAATCCGGCTCGCCGGCGCTGAGGGCGATCACGTCGCGACCGGCCGCCTTCAATTCGCGGGCCTTGTTCGAGATGGCAAGGGTGGGCGAGGGATTGATCCGCATCAGGGCGGGCGACAGGAGGCTCATGGCCTTAACAGCTCCGGACGTTGCACCGGCAGCCTCACCCCACTCGGGGCGGGTCCGCGCTTGTGAGATAGGTACCATGCGCCGGACACGGAGGGGAGTACGCGACGCGGCGCGCTCATTTAATCGACCAGATTTGCCCGAACAAGCAAGCATCTCTGATGTCTCAAGCGCGTCATGGTGATGGATGCGCCTTGCGGGCGTGGCGTGGGGACGCCATCTGCGCAGCGTCCGGGAGGGGACCCTTCGTGCTTACACTCCATTCCACCCAGTCTTCGGGGAATTCATACAAGGTGCGCCTTCTGCTCGCGACGCTGGGCATCCCCTTCGTCCTGAACGAGGTGGACATCTTCGCCGGAGAGCACCGCACGCCGGAATTTCTCGCCCTCAATCCGGAAGGGCGGGTGCCGCTGCTGCAGCTCGAGGACGGCACGATCCTGGCCGAATCGAACGCGATTCTCTTCTACCTCGCCGAAGGAACCGCCCTGCTGCCGGACCGCAGGCTGGTGCGCGCGGAGGTGCTGCGGTGGATGTTCTTCGAGCAGAACAATCATGAACCTGGGATCGCGCAGGCGCGATTCTGGCTGCGGCAGGTGCGCGGCGGGCGCGAATTGCGCACCCACGATGTGGACCGGTGGATGGAAGAGGGCCACGGCGCGCTCAAGATCATGGATAGGCACCTGGACGGCCGGCGATTCTTCGCCGACGACGCTTTCACCATCGCCGATCTCGCGCTTTACCCGCACACGCTGGTGGCTCCCGAGGGCGATTTCGACCTCTCGCCCTACCCGCATGTGCGAGCTTGGCTTGGCCGAGTGGCGGCGGAGCCGGGGCATGTGACTCTGGATTGGACCCCGATGCGGCAGGCGGCCTGATTTAATACATACCGGCTGAGGTCACGCTTGCGTGATCGAAGTCATTAAAACGCCACGCTTTTTCCTGGCCCTGTCGCCCCTCTGCCACAATCGCATCGTGCTCGCGGAGCAACTTCTGACGGGTCGACTGGAACCAAACCGTAGTGATTCGGCGTTGTGGTTCAAAGTCATACGTGGAACGGGTCGTTTACCATGTCTGAGTTTCGCGAATTCAGTCCGCTCCGGCTTGGAGCGTCAACCGCCGATCCCGACGTGCTCGCCCGCGCGGTGCGCAAGCACAAGACCGGCGACGCAATGGCGCAGGTGTTTTTGACGTTGGCCTTGATGTTGGCCATCTGTGCCGTCACCTTTGTACTCTCGGTTGACCGGGCCGGCGCTCTGGCGCTCGGCTAGAGGAGGTTTCGATGGTGTCGAATGCGCTTTTTGGAGCGTCCCTCACTGCGGCTCTCGCCGCTGCCATCGGGGCCACCCTCTTGATTGCCTATCGCAAGGCTCAGGCGCGTCTGGTGCGCGTTCCCGTCCGCGCCCGGCGCACCCGCCGCTGAGATTTTCTGCGGGTCTTTCGTGACAGCGTTCATTCGTGACAGCGTTCACTTGGGCGCTGATCTCTGAGGCGCTGATCTTATCTGAGGTGCTGATTTCAGAATTTGTGAAAGATGAAATACGCCCCTAGGGAAATGAAGCCGAACCCAACTGCGTGGTTCCAGCCCAGCGGCTCTTTCAGATAAAGCACCGAGAAGCCGGCGAAGACCAGGAGGGTGATGACCTCCTGCATCGTCTTAAGCTGTGCCGTTGAATAGACCTCCGAGCCGATCCGGTTCGCGGGTACGGCGAGACAATATTCAAACAGCGCAATGCCCCAACTCGCGAGGATGGCGAGAAGGATGGGCGACGACTTGTATTTGAGGTGCCCATACCAGGCGAACGTCATGAAGACGTTGGACGCGAGCAACATCAGGATGGGCCAAAGCGCGGCGGGCGACAAAGCAGGCATATGAGACCTCGGCGGTGAGACACCACTGAGGCGACCATTGTCAGCCCATCAAGTCAAACCGTCACTGCACCGCCGCCGGAGGACGCTGCGTGCTGATGACACGCACCGGCCGCTGCCCCGGCTGTTCAGACGCCGGTGCAAGCGGCGCTGTCGAACTGGACGGGGCGGGATCAAACGGCGTGGACGCGTTGGCCGGCTTGGGCGCATTGGCAGCCGCCGCGCGATTGCGGGCTTGCTGCGGCACCTCCACCGGGCGCGGCTGCGACATTTCCTTCGACTGCTCCTCGGTGACGAGGATGTCGCCCTTCTGAAGTGTGGATTGGTCCTCGAGCCCGGACAATGCCTGCGACCACGACTGTCCAGCACCACGGCAGGAGCAGGCCGGCACCACCTGTTTGCGATAGAGCAGGGCGGTCGGCAGCGACATATAGGGTTTGCCGGCGACGTTGGTGGCCTGCTGAATGTCTTCGCCGGGATTGCGGTAGGTGAAGAGTTGGGCCTCGCTGGCGGGGCACAGGCGCCGGCACTGCGCATCGTCGGTCGCGAAACGCGCGGGAACGGTGGCGTAGGAGATCGGAAAATAATAGCCGTCGCAGGTGCGCACGCACACGGTGCGGAATGTGGATGACTTGGGCAGATCCATGGGCGCCACATCGAGCCCCGGCGCTGCTTCGTCCGGCGGCACATCGGCGGGCCCACCGAACAGGGCCTCGAAAATGTTACGCGAGCGCGGCCGTGCCGCAGGGGGGGCAGTCATCGCCTGGGCGGCGGCGCGGTATTGCTGGCCGCAATTGTTCTGCGCCAGGGCGATAATCAACTGCCGCCGCTGCGCGTTCGGGTCCACAGGTGTGCGATCAACGCTGGCCAGGGCGGAGCGAATGCGCGAAATCTGCCCGTCGATCTCGTCGCACTGCGGCGCGCGAGGCGGACCCTGGAAGATGAAGAAGCCGCGCGGCGCATCGCAGTTCAAGCCGCGCGCCTGACTGCCGAGCCGGTCGAGGTCGGCCCGCATCTTCGCCGCCTGCTGCACGCGCGGATCGTTGGGGTCTGGCCCGCGATCCAGCGTGGCAAGCGCACCCTCAAGCTGCATGCAGGTGGGCCCGGAGGCTGAGCCCGGCACGCCTTGAGCCTGCGCCAGCGCGGGGCACGCGAGAAGTGCGAGGCATAGGCCGAGAGACCGAAGGCCAAGAAAACGAACCGACTTCATGCTGAACCTTGCGCGCGGAGCCCCACGTCAGTGAGCGCCCTTATAGCTCCATGGGTGGGGCCAATGGTGACTAAAGTGTGGTTCGCGCGCAAAAGGCGCACCCGCGTGGGAAGACGCCTGCTCAGGTCTTTCCGCGCATGCGGATGTTGAAGCTGTCGTAGGAATATTCGCCGATCTGCCACCAGATGAGCTGTTCGGAGCGGATCGCGTTCATGCTGTCCAGCGCCGCCTTGAACGGGGCGTTGGTGGCGGCGATCTCGTGATAAAGCTCGAACGAGGCCTTGTAGCCTGCATCCATGATGGATGTCGGGAAGGCCCGCAGTTCGCAGCCCTGCTGCACCAGGCGGCGCAGGGCAGGCGGGTTCACCGAATCGTATTTCGCCAGCATCCAGTTGTTTGCGGCTTCGCAGGCATTGGCGAAAATCGCCTGGTAATATTTCGGAAGCTTGTTCCACTGGTCCTGGTTGATGACGGTGTGGAGCATCGCGCCGCCCTCCCACCAGCCTGGGTAGTAATAATATTTCGCAACCTTCACGAGGCCGAATTTTTCATCGTCGTACGGGCCGACGAATTCCGCTGCATCGATGGTGCCGCGCTCAAGCGCCGAATAGACGTCGCTGGGCGCGATCTGCTGCGGAACAACACCGAGCTTCGCCAGCACCTGCCCGCCGATGCCGCCGATGCGGAACTTCAACCCCTTCAGGTCATCGACGCTGTTCAGCTCCTTGCGGAAGAAGCCGCCCATCTGGCAACCGGAATTGCCCGAGGGAATGGCGAGGGTGTTGTACTTCGCGAGAACGCCGTTGATGATCTGCTCGCCGCCGCCGAAGAACCACCAGGAATGCTGCTGGCGCGAATTGAAGCCGAACGGCACGCCGGTGCCGAACGCCAGCGTCGGGTCCTTGCCGATATAGAAGTAGGTGGCGGTCTGGGCGCACTCCACCGTGCCCGATGACACGGCATCGAGGGCCTGGAGACCGGGCACCAATTCGCCGGCCGGGAAGGTCTGGATCTGGAACTTGCCGTCGGTCGCCTCAGACACATATTTCGCCAGCATCTGAGCGGTGCCGTAGATCGTGTCGAGCTGTCGCGGGAACGAAGACGTCAGGCGCCACTTAATCTCCGGGCTGCTCTGGGCAATGGCCGGCATGGCGACGGCAGTTGAAGCCAGGGCGGTGGCCGAGGCGCCGAGAAAGCGGCGGCGGGTCTTGTCCATGGGGGTCTCCAAGGGCGTCTTTATTTCTTTGCGCGAGAGGTGTCATGACCTGCCGTGCGCGTCAATGCTGCCCTCCCGTAACAGCCGCCAGCACCCATATAAGTGAACGTCTCAAGGGGAATGACCTGATGCGCCGACTTGCTTGCCTGTCCCTCGCGCTCCTGCTGAGCCTCGCAACCGCTGGAGCTGTTTCTGCGGAGGAGCCCGATCTCATTTTCCGCAAGTCCACGGTGTGGAAGTTCCTCACTCCGAACGACAAGCTGGCGGTCTATGGCATCGACGATCCCGTCGTCTCGGGCGTCGCCTGCCACTACACGATCCCCGAGAAGGGCGGCGTCTCCGGCATGTTCGGTGTGGCGGACGAAGTTTCCGACATTTCGCTCGCTTGCCGGCAGGTGGGCCCGATCTCCTTTAAGGAGAAGTTCGAGCAGGGCGACGTGGTGTTCCGCCAGAGCCGCTCCTTCTTCTTCAAGAAGATGCAGATCGTGCGCGGCTGCGACGCGAAGCGCAACGTGCTGGTCTATCTGGTCTATTCGGACAAGCTGATCGACGGCAGCCCGAAGAACTCGACCTCCACGGTCCCGATCATGCCGTGGGGCGGGATGGGAGAGGTGCTCAAATGCGCGGACTTCATGAAATAGCGCGCCGCGCCGGCGGGCTCACCGGGAGCAGGTGATCGCCACCATCGAAGGGCAAAGCTTGCCGACGCAGGCGGCGCGCGCCGCCTTGGCGGGCAAGGGCGTTGCCTGGGGCGCGGCGGTCTCGGTGATGCCGCCCGCCGGACGAACGGCGCCGGTGGCGTCGGTGGTGGAACCCGTCACCTGCCCGAAATCTAGCGCCGCCTTATAGTCATGGGCGCGGCACCATGCGGACGCGAGCTGCTCGCCGCAGGGCTCCCCGTTGGCGAGGCAGGTGTCGACGCCGTAGCCGTCCGAATTCTCCAGCAGGAAGATGCGCGTTTCGGCCGAGGCCGCACCGGCAAGCGACACCAGGGCGGCGGCCAAGGCGGCGGCCAGGAGAAGGCTGATCTTTGTCATGGGCAGGCGTTTGGACCTTATCTCGGCCTTCACGCAACGCGGTGCGCGTCGCGGTGCCTGAATCGCGGCATCGGGCGGCGATGGGAATAGCCGCCCCGCCCGAAATTGGTCAAGCCCCACGCTGCATCGCAGCAGTGGCCGAGCGATCTGTAAATGCGGTGGAATTGGCTTGACGACATGATCTTCCCCTCCCATTGTCCGCCGCCATGAATGGGACGGTCATAAACTCGATCCACAGGCGTTTCGGCGGCAACCTGTCGATTCTTTGCGGTTAGCCGACATCGCTGGCCGCGGCCGTCCTTTGCTGCACCCTTCTAAGGAGACTGGACGCCCGGCCGGTGTAACGGCAGCGCGCCTCCACACGTCTCAAGGGGAGCGAACATCATGGAGCTGCGGCTCTACAACACGCTGACGCGATCGAAGGACGCCTTCCGTCCGCTCGATGCCTCGAACGTGCGCCTCTATGTGTGCGGCCCGACGGTCTATGACCTCGCCCATATCGGCAACGCCCGGCCGGTCATCGTGTTCGACGTGCTGTTCCGACTGCTGCGCCGGCTGTATGGGCCGGATGCGGTCACGTATGTCCGAAACATCACCGACGTGGACGATAAGATCAACGCCCGCGCCGCCGAGCGTGGCATCGAGATCCGCGAACTCACCGAAGAGACCTATCGCTGGTTCCGGGCCGACACCGAGGCGCTGGGATGCCTGCAGCCCAATGTCGAGCCGCGCGCCACAGAACACATCGCGGAAATGCGCCAGTTGATCGAGCGCCTGGTTGCCTCCGGTCATGCCTATGTGGCCGAGGGTCATGTCCTGTTCGACGTGCCCTCGATGCCGGACTATGGCCGCCTCTCCCGCCGTCCGCTGGATGAGATGGTGGCGGGCGCGCGCGTGGACGTGGCGCCCTATAAGCGCGACCCCATGGACTTCGTGCTCTGGAAGCCGAGCCCGGCCGGCGTACCCGGCTGGGCCTCGCCCTGCGGCATCGCCGAGCCCGGCCGTCCGGGCTGGCATATCGAGTGCTCCGCCATGTCGTGGCGGCACCTGGGGGAGACGTTCGATATTCATGGCGGTGGCATCGACCTGGTGTTCCCGCACCATGAGAACGAGATCGCCCAGTCGCGCTGCGCGTTCGGCACCAACGTGATGGCGCAGGTGTGGATGCACAACGGCTTCCTCACCTTGGAAGGCGAGAAGATGTCGAAGTCGCTCGGCAACTTCGTCACCATCCGCGACTTGATCGCCGACTGGCCGGGCGAGGTGCTTCGCCTTGCCATGCTGTCCACCCATTATCGCCAGCCCATCAACTGGACCCGCCAGGGCATCGGCTTCGCCGCCAAGACCCTGGACCGCTGGTATCGCATCGTCGGCGACGAGCCCGCCGAGCCGGGCGAGGGCAACCCGTTCGAGGCGGAAATCGCCGAACGGCTGGGGGATGACATCAATTCGCCCTCCGCCATCAGCCACTTGCACCACCTCGCCCAGGTGGCCGAAGATATGGATTCGTCGTCCGTCATGCGGCGGCGCTTCAAAGGCGCCGCGAACCTGCTCGGCCTGCTCTATGAGACCGAAAGCGAATGGCGTGCGCGCCAGCGTGAGGCTGTCTCGGTGGACCCTGTGGCGGTTGAGAGCCTGATCGCCGCCCGCAATGCCGCCCGTAAGTCGCGAGACTTCGCGTCGGCCGACCATATTCGCGAGCAGCTTGCAGCGCAGGGCGTGGTGCTGATGGACAATAAGGACGGCACCACAAGCTGGGAGGTCGCGCGATGACGCCGGCAAATTCGAATGCGCCACGCAGCCCGGCGGCGCTGCGGCCCTTTCTTGACACCGACACGGCGTTGCTTGCGGCGATCTTCCGCGCGGCGATCGCCGAATTGACCGATGAGGATTACGAACCCGACCAGCAGGATGCTTGGGCTTCTGCGGCCGACGACGAAGCGGCGTTCGGCGCCCGCCTTGCGTCCAGCCTGACGCTGGTGGCGACCCTAGGTGGCGAGGCGGTGGGCTTTGTCTCCTTGAAGGACAACAGCCTCATCGACCTGCTCTATGTGCACCCGCGCATCGCCGGCACCGGTGTCGGCACGGTGCTGAGCAATGCCGCCGAAACACTGGCGAAGGCGCGCGGCGCGAAGGCGGTGAGCGTGGATGCCAGCGACACCGCGCTCGGTTTCTTCCAGAGCCGTGGCTTCGAGCCTCAGAGCCGCAACACGGTGCGTCGCGGCGAGGTCTGGCTTGCGAACACGACCATGCGCAAGTCGTTCGAGGCCGAGAAAGTCCCGACCTGAGCGCTTGGGGATACCCGAACGTGCTCAACACCGGATGGCCGCGTGCGGGAAGGGCGCATCTTGCGCCTACTTCACCTTGATGAAGAGTTGGTTTTCCCCACTGGAGGGAAGGCCCGCATTCATCCGCTTCAGCCGGCCTTCGCTGACCAATGCGTCCGTAATGGCGCCGATGTATTCGACATAAGCATCGTCCAAGAGCAGCCGGCACCCGACCGGTGCGTTCTCGCAGAACCAGTTTACGTCGAACGCGACGACCTCGGGTCCATGCCCGCCATCGATATGCACGAAATCCAGCGGCGCGGCGTTGATGCGGGCGAGAGCCTGCCGGCTATCCCCGACATGAAATGAAAAGCGGTGCGGGAAAAGCGCCTCAACCGCTTTCGCGCAAGGGAACGTGTAGGGGTGAAGCCCGATATCGATGGAGGCGAGCCGCATCTCGGGCTCGGCGTTCAGGATCAGGACCGCGCTATGGCCGGCATTGAAGCCGATCTCCAACCCCGAACGACATCCCCTCACAGCGCGCCTGAGATATTCCCGCTTCCAGGACCTTCGGACATCGGGCGGCGTATGGGGGGTAATGGCGGATTCATGAAAGTGGCAATAGTTGCCCTCGACCCGGCCTCCGGGCGCGGTTCTTGCCACGATCTGGTTCACGGCGTGCAGGGATGAAAGCTCATCCCGCATCCAGTTTTCGGAAATGAAGCACACGTCGCTGGGATACCGCGGGGGCATCGCCGGCATGTTCAATTGCGGGAATTGATACAAATAATCACGGCTGGCATCCATGATGCGGGTCGCGTCGTTCTTGTGTTTTCGCATTGAAAACAACGTGTTGGGTTCCAGCCAATTGACGTCGAAACGCTCCGGTGAAATGTCGAATTCCCAGCAGGCGTAGTCAAAGGAGAGCTGGTCGCGCCGCACGCCGGACGAGATGCAATCCCACCAGAGGGTATTTGCTTTTCTCACCTGCGGATTGCGGTGGTCGCGCATCAACATGAGCGTTGCGGAAAGGCGCCGGGCGTCGGCATATCCCGCCTCGTGCAGGCGCTTGAGCTGGCGGACGGCGGAGGATTTCGTTTCCAAGCCGAACATGACGACGATGTCTGCCTCCGCCTCGACTGTATCTCTCAGCAGATGCGGCGCTGTGGCGATCGGGCTTTTCTGGAGATAGCCCTGGATCACGCCGGGGTCGAGCTTGATGTCAAACAGGCTGCTGTCGACCCACGTCGTGATGCAGTCCGTCCCGAAAAGCAGATGGGAATTGGCTTTGATAAATCCGTTAGTCAATTTCCCATCGCGGAAATAGCTCTCGATGGGACAGATGTTCCACTGGCCATGGGGGCCGATATCATCCGGTGAATCGGTAAAGCAGACATAGGTTATGTCAGGATGAAATGACTCTATGCCGGGGAGTTCGTCGTACCCGCCAATGATCGCGGTGTAGACTATGAAAGAGGGCATCCCTCAAATCCTTGCGTCGTCAACGGCCTAAGCGGTTGCGTGGGTGCGCTCCACTAGGGTTGCGCAAACCGGCGGAAGTCGCGGACGACACGCTCATAAACCTGCCGCTTAAACGGCACGACGAGTTCTGGGGCACGGTCCAGCTGTTCCCAGCGCCACTCCACGAACTCCGCCTTGTGCTTGCCGCCGCCGGGCTTGAGGATGTTGATCTCGCCCTCCTGGCCGGTGAAGGCGAAGGCAAACCAGCGCTGCGTCTGGCCGCGATATTTGCCCTTCCAGGCTTCGCCGGCGATGCGCCCCGGCAGCTCGTAGGTGAGCCAATCGTCGATTTCGCCCAGCAGCGTCGCCGAGCGTATCGAGGTTTCCTCGTACATCTCCCGCAGCGCCGCCGTCAACGGCTCCTCGCCCTTGTCGATGCCGCCCTGCGGCAACTGCCAGGAATGGGTCATGTCCACATGCTCTGGCCCGCCCGCGCGCTTGCCCATGAACACATGGCCGGCGGGATTGAACACAGCGATGCCCACGCAGGGACGATAGGGGGGGAGGTCCTGGTGGCGCGCCATCGTCTGCCTCATGCCGAGAGTCCGGCCTCCTCATAGCAGAAGGCGGGGGCTTCCGCGCTATCGACGGGAACCGTACGGAACCCGAAGATCGCGCATCTTTGGACACCCACGCCATTTCCGCTCGAACCGTTGCTTTAATGAGGGATCGCATCCCCCAGCACCCCATCTGCGAACCTGAAGCAGTTTCCGACCAACTTGCCGCGCAGGTTGGCCGGAATGCCTGTTTTCAGATCAATGCGGCAGGGCGCGGCGCGAGGGCAGGGCGGTGGTACCCCAGGCGCGCAGCGAAGCCCAGGTGCTCTTGTCGAGCTGGAAGCGGTCCACCGGGACGGAGGCGGCGAGCGCCTTCACGCGGCACAGCCCGGCGCCGCACCACTGGAAGCCGCACTTCTCCAGCACCCGGCGCGAGGTCGGATTGACGACCCGCGCGGCGCCGAGAAGGCGTGTGGTGTTGGTTTCCGAGAAGGCGTAGTCGATCACCGCGCGGGCGGCCTCAGTGGCGATGCCGCGCCCCCAGAAGGCTTCGCCGATCCAATAGCCAAGCTCGGGTGCGGTTTCGCCCGGCCGGCGCGCGAAACCGCACATGCCTGCGAACGCAGCGCCGCCCTCATGCTTCAGGAACACGGCGAAATTGGTGGTGTCCGGGGTCGCCGAAAGGCCGTCGATGAAGGCCTGGCCGTCTGCCGGTCGGTAGGGGTGGGGCAGGTTCGCGGTCATCTCCGCGATCTTGCGATTGTTGGCGTGCTCCGCGATGGCACCGGCGTCCTCGAGTTCAGGCACGCGGAGCACCAGCCGCGCGGTTTCGAGGACGGGGATACAGCTTTCCCGAAGCAGGCTTCCGGGCGGCGTCTCAACGATGGTCATGGGAGGCTCCTATGCCAGGCGGACAAAGAAAAACCGGGGAGACGGCTCGTCTCCCCGGTTTGTCCGGAAGCCAGGATCAATCCCGATCAGGCTCCCACCGGCTCAACGAGAGCGGCGGGAACCTGCATTTCAGGTCTCGCCGTTTATTCGGCCGCCTCAAGGGCAGCGGGAACCACGGATACGAAGGTCCGGGAATTGGCTTTGGTGCGGAACTCGACTTTGCCTTCGATCAGGGCGAACAGGGTATGATCCTTGCCCATGCCGACGTTGAGGCCGGGATGCCACTTGGTGCCGCGTTGACGCACGATAATGTTGCCCGAAATCACGTCCTGGCCGCCGAAGCGCTTGACGCCAAGGCGGCGGCCGGCGGAGTCGCGGCCGTTACGGGACGAGCCGCCTGCTTTTTTATGAGCCATTTTTGCTCTCCGTTCCTATCAGGCGCCAGGTGCGGCGATGTCGGTGATGCGGACCACGGTCAGCTCAGCGCGGAAGCCGCGCTTGCGCCGTGAATTCTGCCGGCGGCGCTTCTTGAACGCGATGACCTTGTCACCGCGCGCCTGCTCCACCACCTCGGCGGTGACGGTCGCGCCATCCACCAGGGGGGCGCCGACCAGAATGGTTTCGCCACCCAGCATGAGCACCGGGAAGGACACGGTCGTGCCGGGTTCGGCATCGATCTTGTCCAGTGTAAGCACGTCTTCGGCAGCGACGCGGTACTGCTTGCCGCCTGACTTGATGACCGCGAACATTCTTGTCTCGCTTTCGTGTTCAGCCAAGCCTCGAAGGGCCCGCTTCTTTCGGTCGATGAGGGAGTGCGGGCCATTCGACCCACGCGAAGCGGACCCTCTACCTGCAAGCAGCGCCCCGTGTCAATGGAAAAGCCTTGCATTCGCTCGCCCCGCGCCGCTTTCTGCGGTTTCTGGAGACTTGCCAAGGTAGCGGGGAAAGGGAGCAAATATGCACGACAAGCAGGCCGTGATGCCAGACGAGGCGCCCGCCATCCGCACCATCGCCATGCCGGCCGACACCAATCCCAACGGGGATATTTTCGGCGGCTGGCTGATGTCGCAGATGGATATGGCCGCCGGCAACGTTGCCGCGCGCCGCGCCCGTGGCCGCGCCGCCACCGTCGCGGTCGAGGCCATCACCTTCCTCAGTCCGGTGGCTGTGGGGGATGAGGTGAGCCTGTTCGCGCGTGTCCTGAGCGTCGGGCGCACGTCGATGCGAATCGAAGTCGAGGCCTGGCGTCGCGCACGGGCGAGCGAGGAGACCCGCAAGGTAACGGAGGCGACCTTCACCTTCGTCGCCATCGACGAAAGCGGCCACTCCCGCTCGGTGCCGCCTGAGATCGCGTAACCTGAGATCGTGCAAACGCGGTTCGCGTAGACCCTACAGTGCGAGACGGAGTTCAAGGCCGTGGAGGTGGCGAGGGCAGTTTACAAGCACCGTCTTGTAACCGCCCTTTCTCTCCGCTAGAAGCGCCTCACCACGCGACGGTGCGTTGGCTTCATCGCCATCGCTTCCGTGCCCCTGATGGAGAGGTGGCAGAGTGGTCGAATGCACCGCACTCGAAATGCGGCATACGGGCAACCGTATCGGGGGTTCAAATCCCTCCCTCTCCGCCAAGTCTTCCCCGTGAAAGCGTTGCAGCTCCTAGGTTTTGCGCATTCTGCCAAGTGCCTGCCCTAGCGGGTGCATTGGCTTATGGCGTGACAGCGCAGGTGTCAGCCATGGCGGCGCCGGTCGAGACAGTGAGCAGTAAGGCGGCGAGGATCGTTTTCATAGTGGCCTCCTTTGGGCCGCTCCTCATCCCCTCAATGACAGGGAATGTGTAGAACGGTGGCGCAGCGTCTGGAGAGAACACACTTCAAGATTGAAAATCGCCGCCGAGCTAGGGCGTCGCAGGGCATCGGCGATGGAATGCCCGGTTGGGGCGCTCCTTAATCGCCCCGCCTGGGCGTGGCCCAGGTATCTAACGGCCAACCTCAGCGCACACCGCTACTCCCTCACTTTGCGAGGAAGCTCGGATCGTAATAGCGCTTGAGGTCGAACACCCGGGTGCTGCTTGGGGCTGCGCCCACCGCCTTGTCGATGGCGACGATGTTCTCCAGGCTGGCCGGGTTCAACTCCAGGTTCTTGGCCACCGCCTTCTGCTTCACGATCAGGAAGTCATAGGCGTCCACGCAAATGGCAGGGTCAGCCTTGGTATAGGCGGCGAGGATGCGGACGGCCTCTTCCCGGTTCTCTGGTGAATTGAGCCAGTTGGCCGCCTCCTGAAGTCCTTGCGTCAGCGCTTCGGCCTGTTTGCGGTTGGCGTTCGCCCAGGTGGTGTTCACGATCAGCGGCGTTGTCAGATAGGGCTCGGCATAGACGTCGATGATTTTCATGCCGTGCAGCACCGCCATGGCGTCGAACGGCGCGGTGAGCAGACCGCCCTTCACTTGGCCGTTTTCCATGGCGAGGAGGCGGTCGCTGGAGGCGGAAATGGACATCATCTTGACGCCGCGTGGGTCGACACCCGCCCGCTGGAGCATGAAGCGCAACAGATTGGCGGTGCCACCCTCCACCGCGCCCGCGGAGACCACCTGGCCTTCCAGGCTCTTCACATCGTCGAACCCCTTTGAGCCCACCAGCCGCTGGGTCGCCTTGTCCATCACCGCGCCGGCGATGATGATAGGCGCGCCCTGGTCCACAGCGCGTAAGGCGAGGTCGCCGAGCGACATGCCGGCCTCGACGTTTCCAGTGGAGACGGCCTGGAGCAGCGATGGGCTACCGGCGGTGCGGGCTTCCTCTACCTTGATGCCGCGCTTGTCGTAAAAACCCTTCGCCGCCGCCACTGCGTGGGGCCACAACAGTGCGTTGGGCGCCAGCATGGCGAGGCGTACCGTCACGGGCTGTTGCGCCTGCGCCGCAGCCGGCACGAGCGCCAGGGAACCGAGTATCAAGCTGAAGATCCGGATGCTGAGTTTCATCGTATAATCCCGTCTGGTTGTTATGTTGTTTTGAACAGCTCTTCGGCCGTCACCGGCCGCGCCAGCAGGCCATCTTCGTTGAGATGGCGTAGGGTCGTCTCGATCACGGCGCGGTTGGGCGCGACGCCGTAAGCCCAGAAATCTTCCCCCATGAGCGCGCGGGTGGCCTCGAATTCGGCGACCGTCCACGGCAGCGAGGATTTCGGTGCCTGCATCATGGCGAGGTCGGCCATCGCGCGGGCCTTAGCCGCTTCGAAGGCGGCACTGATGCTGCCGGCAAGCCAGGGATTGGCGTCCAGCAATGTCTGCCGGACACCCAGGACATGCATGATGGGAAATAGGCGGGTCTGGGCAAAATACGCTTGCTCTGCCGTGCGCCAGTCGGGAAACAGGCGGCGCACCTTGCCGTCTCCGCGCAGAAAGCAGGGCGGGGGCACGAGGCCGATCATGCCGTCGATCTCGCCGGCGGCAAGGCTGCCGTCCAGGATGGCGCCATAAGGCAGGATCTCGATAGGAACGTCGGCTGGCACGGGTGGGCGCGGGATGATCTCGCGTTCCGGCCTGCTGAAATCCCCCGTCACCCAGGTGATGTCGCCGCGCCCGAGCCCGTACTGGTCCCGCAGCAGGCCGCGCACCACCACGGCGGCGGTGTCGTCGAAATTGCGAAGCCCGATCTTGCGCCCGACGAGGTCACGGGGATGCGCGATGCCCCGGTCGGACCGAATGAAGATGGACCCGTGCCGGAAGCTGCGAGAGGGGAAGATCGGCAGCGCCGCATACTGTGCCGTTCCGTTGGCGATGGCCTGGGCCTGCCGGCTCAGCGAAAGCTCACTGACATCGAACTCCGCCGTAGCGAAGGCCCGCACGAAGGTCTCTTGCGGCGGCAGGATGAGGCAGTCCACCGCGCACCCCTCGATGCCCACGCGGCCGCTCGCAATGGGGGTGGTGCGGTCATAATCCCAGACCGCGAGCGTGATCGGGAGCAGGGCCATGTCTACCTTTCGCTGCTCATGTACTGACCAGCGTTCCAGCGGGCAGGTCGAACAAGGTATCCGGCACGGTGGCGAGATAGCGCAGCACCTCCGCGCTGCCGATCACATCGGCATATTTCGCGTCCATGTCCTTCAGGCTTACGGCATGGGACGCCTCAGACCTGTCGAAGCAGGCATCCTCCACCAGGGACGTGCGGAAATTATTGCTGAAGGCGTCCGTCACCGTGGCCCGGACGCAGCCACTGGTGGAAACGCCGCAGACAATGAGCGTGTCCACCTTGAGGTAGATGAGATAGCTCAGGAGCGGGGTGCCGAAGAAGCCGGACGGCTTCGGCTTCACGATGACGATATCGCGTGGCGAAGGGGCAATCTCCGCGACGATCTCGTTACCTTTCATCTCGCGCTCGTAATTCTCCAGCGCACGATGGTTCTTCCAGGTGCGGCTGGTGGCGTCCCAGCCATCGGGACGGCGCGTGTTGGTGGTGTAGAAGATCGGTATGTTTCTGGCACGGCTGGCGTCGATCAGCGTCTTGGTGACGTCCACCGCCTCCCAGCCCTCGACGCCACAGGAGTTGCGCCATTCTGAAAGCTGGCTGGTGATCTCGCCCGGCCGGTCCCCGAGGAAATTATAGTTCACGTCCACGATCAGCAGCGCGGGGCGCGAGCCGAAGCCTCCCTGCCGGCCGTAGCCCGAGTTCGCGAAGACGAATTTGTCCCGCTCGGTCAGGAAACGATCCCAGATCCGTTCCGGGGGCTTGGGCGCACCGTCTATCATCTGTTCACCTTGGAAGCATAAGCTGGATCGAAGCCCATCACGAACAGATGGCGCTGTCTAAGTTGTTTTCTTGCGGTGCACATAGGCGGGGCCTATGGGGAACCAATGAATCTGCGCCATTGGGAAATTGCCTGGGCGGTGCTGTCCACCGGCTCAGTGACACGGGCGGCGGAGGTGCTCCGCATTTCGCAGCCTTCGGTGAGCCAAGCCCTTCGCCATACTGAGGACCAGTTGGGGTTCGCCCTTTTTAACCGTGTGCACGGGCGCCTCACACCCACCTTCGAGGCCACGCTGCTGCTGCCAGAAATGGAGCAGATGTTCGGCCATGCCGAGCGCATGGACCAACTGGCGCGCGACCTGCGCCACAGCCGGGAGGGTCTGGTGCATGTGGCGACTATCGCGACCCTGGCCGCGGCGGTTCTGCCCTCCGCTATAGCCAGCCTGCGGGAGAGGCATCCGGACGTGCGCGTGAAGCTGAGCGTGCTCGCCACCTCAGAAGTAGTGCGGCTAACGGCCGGCCACCTCGTAGACTTCGGCCTAATCCACACGGAGGCAAGCGACAGCGGGCTTGAGGTCGAGGACGTGATGCGGAGCCAGATGATCTGCATTATGCGAAGCGACCATCCGCTGGCGAAGCGAACGGTAGTGAGCCCCCGGGATCTCCAGGGTCAGACGCTTATCGCCGCTCGCGATTCGGTTGAGCCGCTGATTTCCAGCGCGTTCCGCCAGGCGGGTGACGTACTCGACATGGCGATCGAGGTGAACCATTCGCTCACCGCCTCGCGGCTGGTTGAATTGGGTCTCGGTGTGGCTCTGGTCGACCCGTTTGTGCTGCGCCCAGCCGGCAGCGTTCTGGTAAGCCGCCGCTTTGCTCCTGCCATCCCGCTAGAGACCCGCATCCTCTATTCTAAGGAACGCCCGCTCTCGCGCTATGCCCTGGACTTCGTGGACATCGTGCGCACTGCCGCGCGAAAATTCCAGGATCTCGCCGGCTTGTCGGGAATCCCGCTTAGCGCTGAAGGTACTCCTGGCATGATTCCTTAGGTTAACGTTGCCACTTAGGGGATCAAGGTCGTTGAGCTCACCTCTAATCCCACGGTGCCGAACCGCATAGCCCAGATATCCGTGCCGGCCTTCCACGCCGCCGCCTCGCTCACCTCATAGGCTCGGCTGTAGGTGACATACGCCAATGCCCACCCGGCACCGACCATCTGCGCCCCAGGGAGGCCGCAATGCGCAACATCGATTTCAGCTCATGCAGAGCGTCCTCGCGACGCTGACCGGCTTAGCCCTCATACCCCGATCGGAGTTGGTATTCGCCCGCTCTTTGCGGGCCGGCGCTTGTGGCAGAGGATCGATACGCTGAGTGCGATCCGGGGAGAGTCCCAAAGGGTGGACAAACGCATGCATCTAGTTGGGGGAGACCCGGTAGAGCGTGCGCAAATAGGTCGCGCCGGGCAGAGGCGAGATGGTGATGCCGTCGAGCAGCGCGCCGGCCACGGCGACCGCCGCCTGCAGGTCCTCGGTCTCGTTGCCCTCCACCATAAGCGCCCAATCCAGCTTTCGATCGCCCTGCCGCACATGCTGGTTGCGAGAACTGGCCGCGACGCTCTCGTCCCGCTCCATCAATTGGCAGGCGACGACCCCCGGCTGCGCCATCAGGAACGGCGCCACCTGTTCCAGGAGATGGCGGCGCAGGTCGTTCTCCTGCTCGGGCGCGGGCGAAAACGGAAGCACGGCGAGCGCGCCACCTTCCGCCTCGCCGAACGACCCGGAAATCCGCGCCACGGTGCGGATCGCATTCTGGAACTTCAGAATGAAGTGGCGGCTCGCCGGGTCGGGGGTGGATATGAGCTTGAGATATTCCGGCGACTTGAGGAGGTTCGCATCCTCCGCCTCATACATCGCGAGATACTTCGGGCCGCCGCTCACATTCAGGAAGCGCCGGCCGCGCAGGAAACCGGGAAGCACCAGGATCCTGTCGCGCATGTGCTCGCGATTGTACCAGTCCTTGAAGCCGGCCTCCTCCTCGGGAGGGATGTCCATGAACGTATAAAGGGCCGTCTTCGCCCGCCCTGTCGCTGCCATGTGCTCTATCCCTCCGGAGGTTGCGCGATCACTCAGGGCCCAACGGCCCAAAGCTCTTCCACCGTCTTCTTTTCTTCCTGGATGTAGGCCCGCAGCGTCTCGGAATCCTTGGGGAATGGAACCATGCCGATATTGCTCAGCGCCTCAATGAATTTGGGATCCTTGGACAGATGCTGGAGGCTGTCGTTCCAGGTTTTCACGACGGCCGGCGGCAGGCCGGGAGGTCCTGACACGGCAACCCAGAACAGGATCTGAACCGAGGGATAGCCAAGTTCCGCCATGGACGGCACGTCGGGCAGATGGGGGAAGCGTTCCAGCGAGGCTACCGCCAGCGCCCGAACCTTGCCGGCCTGGAGCATCGGCGCCATGGAGATCCACGAGCCTGCGCCCATCACCACATGGCCACCGGCGGCCAGGGTTCCAGGCTCGCTGCCACCCTTGGATGCGACCGGTCGGGTCCGCCTGATGTCGACGCCCACCGCCTTGAACAGCGAGCGGAAAGCGAAGTCCTGCCCGCCCGCGCCGCCGAGCGAGGTCCAGGTGAAGGTCGAAGGATCCTTCTTCAACTGGGCAATGGCGTCCTGCATCGTCTTGAACGGCGAATCCGCCGCCACCACGAACACCTGCGGCGTCTGCGCCACCGACGCCACGAAGGTCCGGTCCATGACTGCACTGGGCGGGTTCTTCACCACCACTTCCAGCATGGATGCGGACGCCTGGGAATCGATCAGTAGCGTGTAGCCGTCCCGCGGCGCGCGCATGACCTCGTCAACCGCCGGGATGGTGTTTCCGCCGGGCTTAGAAATCACCCGGACCGGGACCTTCCAATACTCCTCGAGCGCCTGGGCCGTCACCCGCCCGGTGAGGTTCGTGGAGCCGCCAGGGGCGAACGGCACGATGAGATCGATGGCTTTGTTGGGGTAGGGCGCTTGTGCAAACGCCAGTCCGGGCAGAAGCGATATGGCGAGCGCAAGGCTCCCGGCTAAACGGGTCAGGCCCATGTGTTCCTCCCTCTTGCCGTTCCTTCCGCTTTGGGGGACGGCTTTTTTGTTGATAGGGCGGGCGTGGCTCTATCATTTCAATTGAGGCAAGGGATGTGCCACGGAAGCCAATGATGAGGCAGGTCGCCCTCTCCCACTAGTTGAGCGGAGGGTGCGATGATTGGGCCGCTGACTTTGGCACCGTACACGTATGGGATAATGAGGCTCTCTTGTAATTACTCGCAATGCCCGGAAGTTGTCGCTTCCGCACACACCTGTACGTGCCGTGGACATCGATTGCTCCAGGAAACGCCGTGGACGGTTCATATCCCAGGATGGCGAAGCTATGCGGTCTTGGAGGCGCTCTGCCGGCCGGGGCGTATCTGGCCGGCTCCAAGCGCGAGACATGGAAAGGGAAGAGAAAAAGCGTCATGTTTGAGCGCCGGAGAGGTTGGCACCGCAAGTTCGCCGGCCGGATGAGCCGTGCTAGCTTTTGCAAATACCCTCCGATCTCTCATAATGCCAAAGAACGTCCGATTTACTTGCAGGATATGCAAAGCGGTACACCGAGCTGTGCCCGCCCCCACGGCGCTGCGGGCACGCAAGGCCCAAGACTGCCTTCGATGCGGCCATCTTCTCGTCGCGTGGAAAGACACCCACGGATTTTCCAAATTCAGACTTGAGGACGCGGACGCAGAGTGAAGGCACCCTAGCTGGGCATTAGGTGGGAACTCGGAATGAACTGCGTGTCAGCCGCCAAGACCCGCCAGAATGGTGCGCCCCACTTGGCCAGACAGTATGCCCGCCGGGTGCGCTCTATCCTGTCGTTAACGGCATCCCACGCCGCTACCGCCTCGAGGAAGGATGCGCCACCCTCTCGCCGCATAATGAGCCCCTCAACCCGAGCCCTGCAAGCGCGTCGATCAGGTCGGCAATGATTGCCTCCACATGGTCGCGCTGGTGCAACGTGACAGGGAAGGTGGGCCGGCCGAAGCCGTTTGCGGCAGCGGGGTGCGCTGGCATTGAAAACTCCTGCGGACTGTTGGGGTGGATAAGAATTGTGCGGTGGGAACTGAGTTCACGCACCGATGGGGGCGCTGCCCGGTGGGCGTCCCCGTGGTACGCAAACCAAGAAGGCCTCGAAGCGCCGCCGCAGCCTGTTTCATGCCCTCAAGCGTGGCGGGGGAGATGCGATGCCCATCCAGCCGAGTAGCGGTGTGACTGTCGATCTCCTCTTCAAGGGAGTTCAGTGCCTGCTCCAGGCCGCGCCGCCCCTTCTTGGTGTTGCGCAGGCCCAGGATGATGGCCCCGAGCAGCGCGTGCGTTGCCGGCGAGGGAATGGAGGGGATGCTAACGCGGGCCCCGTCGATCACTTCCATGATTAGGTCTCCCGTTTGGTGGGTTGGAACGCTGAGTGGTCAGGCTGACGCGCCGTCGCAGCGCGCGCGAACATCTCAATTCCGACGCTGAAGCGTATGGAGGCCAGCGACGGCGCGGCGGTTGGCCTCCCCAACAATGTGGCGGCGGTTATGCGCGCCCTCGAAGCCGCCGGCGTCATCTTCGTTGCCGAGAACGGCGAGGGGCCGGGGGTGCGGCTCAAGAAGGTGCGGGATGAAGGCACGCCACCTATCAAACTGAACTCATCGAACGACGACTGAGGAAGAGAGCGTGGGGGCAGTCGCGTCCCTAAAAGCCGCTCCACCTTGCCGAACGACACCTTGCCTCACCTACGTTCACCTCGAGTTGCAGTGAACTCGCAGTGCGAGACGCTTCTCTAGTCTTCGGCGATTTGTCATCAGCGAAATGAGCATGGTCACCTAAGCTTAGCCGCTGCGGTTGGCCGACAAGTTCGAGGCATGACGCCGCCATTGCGCGACATCTACATTTGATTTCTTCATAAGCTATTCAACCGCATGATCAGCAGTGTTTCGGCCTAGAGCAATACCTTGCCCTAGATCACTCCGGCATGCTTCATTGCTGAGTAAGGTTGAGGCAGGGCTGGGGGGACCTGATGGCTGAAATTCAGAATTCGACGTATCTCGAATTCGTGGGGCACGGGACCACCACGGCGGGCACCGTCAAGGAAGCGTGGGGGCTCACCGACGCCGATATCTCCGATGCAGGTTCGGGTTGGCTGATCAACGTCGCCATCGTCCTTGACCGTGCGAACGACCCCACCCATCTCTTGGCGGGCGATTGGGCCTCCCGGCAGCAGACTCTAGGCACTATGACGCAGGCGCAGCTGTGGGAAACCTACGGCGCCGACGAGACAAACTACAACGAGGTCATGGCCTACCTGAACGGGGCCAATCCGCAGAATCTCCAGTACACAGTCCTCGGCGACAGCGGCACTGGCGGCGACTATGTCACCTCAGCAGAATCGCGAACCATCTGGGTGCAACTCGACGCTGGCGCCTTCTCCGATCTGTTCAACAAGACCCTGAAACTTGTGGATTCTGCCAGCTACGAATTCGTGTTCTGGGACGGCAACCTGCACCTGCCCGACAGTTGGAACGTCCGGGGGCTGTGGGTCGACGGTGCCGATGTCCCACCACCCATCGACCAGGCGCCGACCAATTCGTACACCCCGCCGCAGGGATACCAGAGCATCGGCAACTCTCTATACGACATCGGCGAAGACAAGGATGTGCGGCCGCAGAACGCGGCTACGGATTATTACAACTTCCCGCTCAACGGAGAGGATGTTCAAACCGGCGCCATTGCCTTTGTGGAGCCCGGCATTGGCTCCGCACTACCAGCGGATGCGACAGAAACCTTTCAGGACCGGCTGGAAGCCTACCGCACCCACGTCGGCGTCACCGGCACCGGCACCGCCTATGCCCAGGGCACGAGCGGCCAATCCTATGCCACGAGCGGAGGAGGGGGTGAGCGCTCGCTCGATGTTGGTATCGCCACCGCGATCAACCCCAACAGCGATATTGGTCTGTATGTCGGCTCCGGCTACAATGGCAACGCCTACGCCTCGACGTTCACCGCTTATCAGAGCGCAGTTTGGCAGACGCCGGACGACGCACCCGTGGGCTGGACCACACCTGAGGTGGTTTCTTCCTCTTGGGGCGACTTTCAGAACCCATCCCCGGACTCTCCCTTCTACCGCGCCTACAGGGAGCTGTTCGTTGATGCCGCTCTGATGAACCAGAGCGTATTCACTGCGCTCGGCGATGGCGGCTCCGGCAACGCGTTGGCCAACGGCCTCACTAACGTCACTTATAATTACGCCAGCCCCTTCACCACGCTCGTAGGGGGCACCTCCCTCTCCACCGCAGTTTCGGCGGAGCGGGACACGACCCTGACCTCGCTACTCCAACTGGCAACACAAGGGGACCAAGCCGTGCTCTGGCGGCTAATCCAGGGCGGCTTGGACATGCTGCCGCAGGACGGCACCGCCGCGACCACGTTCATCGAGGCGGTCTGGAACGAATATCAGATCGAGGGGACCGACGTTACGCAGGGGTTCCAGGATCACAACGCCACTTCGGGCGGGGTCGACACCACCCAGGCAACGCCTACCTACCAGCTCGATTACGGCCTCACGCCCACCACCGACAACAGCCCCTACACGGGCCAGGGGCGCGGCCTGCCTGATGTCGCGGCCAATGCCGGCGGCAACATGTTCTACCTTACGCCGAACGGCGACATGAAGGGCCTGACCGGCGAGGGCGGCACCAGCGCCGCCACACCCGTGTGGGCGTCCCTCGCGGTTCAGTTCAATGCTATCTTTGCGGACCAGGGGCTTCCACAGCTCGGCTATATGAACGATCTGCTGTACATCGCTTCGGCCATCGCGCCCGGTTCATTCAACGACGTCACTTACGGCAACAACATTGCATCCTATTCGCTGGGCGGCGATTACACCTCCAGTGGACAGGCGGTGACTCCCACGGGATACGGCTTCGAGGCGGAATCTGGCTACGATTTAGTGACCGGCCTCGGCTCGCCGAACGGCACACTGCTGGCGCGGGCGCTCACCTCCATCGCTCATGCGCAAATGTATTTCCCGCTGGAGCCGGACGTTATCGTCCAGCTTGCGGTGGACCCGAGCGATCCGGACTCCCCCACAATCAATGTCAGCGGCGCCGCTCAGAACCTCCTGTTCCAGCCAATCTTCGCCACAGACCAAGACTGGTCCCTGACCCTCGGCTCAAGCGCGGTGACGTTCTCTGGAGCCCAGTCCTCTGCCTATGCCTGGACCAATCAGTTCGCCCAGCAGACCCTCCAGTCCGACTTCTCCTCGGATCTGGTGACCATGTTCGACGCGCAGCCGCATGGGACGGTCTATCAGGCCGATGTCGCGGTGGGTGACAGTGTTGTGGTGTCGATCCGCGGAGAAGCCACGGCACTGCCACAGATCAACCTCACGACACCGTTTGGCTTTGTCGACTTCATAAGCGCCGATGCCGACAGCGCCATCCAGGTGGCCCGCCCCATTGCCATCGCCGAGACCGCCGGCGGCGCTGACGATCAGGACGTGGTGGTGCGCATGCGCCAGAACGGCACGAACAGCAGTACCGTCACATTCTACAAGGTGGACGATTTCAACGGGGACATCGGCAGCCTTCATCCCGGCGACGCCGGCTATGCAGCAGCCGTGGCGGCGCGCGCCTATTATACCGACAGCGGCACAACTTCCGTGACCGGCGCCGGCTATGGCCAATACAGCCAGACGGAACTGGTGGGTGTGGATGCCGGGGATCTCGTTGCCATGATGCTCACCAGCGGCGGCCACACCTATTACGCCTTTGCCCAGGCGAACGAGACGGTGGATGGCCAGAGCGTCGGCCACATCTGGAGCTATGGCCTCAATACCTGGGGCTGGGAAGACCTCTATGGCGGTGGAGACCAGGACTTCAACGACCTGGTGGTGCAACTCGATTTCACCAGCGCGGCGGGAAGCGGCTGGCTGGTGTAGGGGCAGCGGGGCGCTTTCCCTCCTTGCGCGTTCCCTCTCCCGTTTGGGAACTCCCACTTACGCCCAGGGATTCTGTCTCCAGCAGGGGCCGCCCCGCCAAACAATGGCGTGCAGGACTTCACCAGCATAGGGTGGGATGGTCGGGCACTCACCGCTAACACATGGAGCTGCTATCGCGTGGCCGTCGATCCTGAGAACGGCAACGTCACCGTCCTTGAGTTCACAAAGTAGGTGCCCCCCAGACAGCTCCGTTGCTCAGCAAACTGCCTGACAATAGGCCTCTTCGCCGATCTGCGGTACCAAAGCCTGCGGCAATTTGGGTGCCTGTGTCGCGCGATGGCATCGTGCTTATGCGGCGGCATGCTTAGATACGACATCAAAACGCGGACGTTGGCGGCCTGTCTTTCTGCGCTCGCGGGATATGTGGACGCCCTAGGGTTTATCGCACTCGGCGGTTTCTTCGTCTCCTTCATGAGCGGGAATTCTACCCGTCTGGGCGTGGGCATAGAGGGTGCGCGTGAATCCGCTCATTGGGCCATTGCAGGAGGCCTGATCGCAACCTTCGTCATGGGTGTCGTGGTTGGCACCCTGCTCGGACGCTTCATGCGTCGCAGGCGACATGTAGCGCTTCTCGCATTCGTGGCTGCGCTTTTGGCCGCTGCCGCGATGTGCCATGCATTCGCACTACTTGCACCGTCGGTCGCGTTGATGGCTTTCGCTATGGGGGTTGAAAACACAGTTTTCGAGCGCGATGGGGAGGTCAGCATTGGGCTCACCTACATGACCGGAACGCTGGTAAAGCTGGGGCAACGCATAGCCGCAGCATTAATGGGTGGACCGCGTTTTGCGTGGGTCGCCTACCTCGTCCTCTGGCTCGGCCTTGTGTTCGGGGCAGTCGTGGGTGCACTCGTCTATCCCTACCTCGGCCTGGGAGCGCTGTGGTTTGCGGCAATGGGGGCGGCGCTCCTGGCTGTAGCGATGGCCAAGCTGGAACTATAGCAGACGATATATCTGGCAGACGTGATCGGCCGCATGGCCAGGGGCCATCCCATCAATTGGTTGGCGGAGCTTCTCTCCAGGAATTGGATAAGGCAGACTGCCAAGCTGGCGATATAGGCGACTAAAGCGCCCGGCCGCAGGACCGAACGTCGCGACATCTCACGCCTAAACTGGAGAGGTAATGGATCTCGACGATCCCAAATGGTCTCATCTTCACGGCGGCTACCGTGTTTCGTACGACCCTCGCAAAGCCCTCTTCGCGTTGGAACAGGCCGACGAGACCGCCAGCACCTGGGAAGAACTCTGGACCGAACTCACGCTCGGGCGATTGGCGGTCACGTTCACGGAAGATGAGCGTCAGGGAATGATTAAAGCGATGGGATGGACCTGAGCGGGTGAGACGCCCCGAACACGTTGGCGACCGGGCTTCGTCTTCGTCCTTCGTGAAAAGGCGATCCGGCGCGCACGGCAGCGCACCGGGCGCGGGTGGCAGGCGCTTGATGTCGCAGAAATCCACACCGCAGAAGCTTTGGCGCTTCCTTAGCTTGTGAGGCCGGCCCCTGCCGCATTCCAGCAAATCCAGGAGCGCAGTAGATCGATGTCTGCGCCGAGTTTGGCTGCCAACCGCGCCACCCGGTAGTCCTTCAGATAGTGAGGGCAAAATCGGCACCTCACTCTGACCACGGCGTAGGGATAATCTACGAGCTTCTTGATCTCGCGAGGTACCGCCTACCCCTGCGCGTCGAACAGCTTGGCAAAGGGCACGCCTCGGGCGTAGCCGCGCGAGCTGCGCCGGGACATTTCGTGCTCAAGGAAGGCCTGCGTGACCATCAGCGCGCGAATGGTGGCGCGGGGGTCGCCGTCGCAGGCCGCCAGGGCCTCGTCAATATCGGCTTCGCTTACGTCAAAAAGGATCTCGTCCGCGCGCGGGGCTTCGCTCGGCATGGCATTCTCCAGTCCTGAATTCCTCCTATGGATTCCACGAGAACGAAAAGAGAACAAGCCGCTACATTTGGTATGGTGAAGGCTGACAAAGCGGGTGATGATCCGCCGGTCTGGGGCTAGAACGATTAAATTCTAGGCAGGGCGGTGGAACGCTTGCCCTTTGAAACCGTTTTGCATGAGGCCAAGGGAGGTCATCATGCGCAACGAAGAAAGCGCGGCAAACAAAGTCTCGGAAACCCAGCTTGTGGCTCTCGCCATGAGAGAGTGGACACGGCGCTTCATTGAAAGTCCCGATCAATTCGAAACGGATTTCCAGGCGATACGGCAGCACTTGAGGGGCGAGAACCCCAAAACCGAACCGAGCTACGACCAGATCAGGGCCGCTTATCTCGGACAGATTGCGGACGAAATCAGAACGCGCCATTGACGCTTGGTACCCGCCTTCGCAGGCCCATAAGACGTCGCCATGTCCCAGCAGCGCCACCCCCGAGCAATCCGAACTTTAAGGCTGACGGATTGTGCCGCCCGCAGCTAAACGCGATCGGGGCTTTTGGTGCCACCGTCTCGTGGTGTGCCGCCTAGCCGTTCCCCGTCATGGGGTTGCACAAGCGAGCGCGCCCGATTGTATGGTGCGCTGGCGAGAGGCGGAGGCGGGATGGCACGGGTGACATTGGCTGATGTGGCGCTGGCGGCAGGCGTCGACATGTCCACCGCATCACGCGTGCTGCGGGGCGAGACCAGCCAGCGGGTGCGGGAGGAAACCCGCGAGCGAATCTTGAAGATCGCGGAAGACCTCCAGTATCTCGCCAATCCGCTGGCGCGCGGCTTGCGGACGCAGCGCACGAACACGCTCGGTATCGTGGTGCCCCAACTGGACAATCCGGTTTTCGCCGCAGCGATCCGAGGCGCCGAACTGGCGGCGGCGCAACGCGGCTATTCGCTTTTGATCTCCCATCGCGAGCCGGGCGCGACCGCCACCACCATCGCCAAAATCTCCCAAACCAACCGGGTGGACGGCTTGCTGGTGGCAAGCCTCGATGATGACGTGGTCCTTCGCACGGACCTTGCCGCGTCACAGGTGCCGTTCGTGCTCATGAACCGCATTCTGCCCGGAGCGCCCCTCTCGGTGGTGCTGGACAGCCGCGCCGCATCGCGCAAGGCGGTCGAGCACCTGATCGCGCTCGGCCATCGCCGGATCGTGCATCTCGCCGGGCGTGAAGGCGGCTTCAATGCGCGTGAGCGCCTGCAAGGCTATCGCGACGGACTGGCGGCAGCGGGCATCGCCTTCGATGAGAGCCTGGTCGGCGTCGCGGGCTATACGGCGGAGGGTGGCGCGGCGGCGATGCTTGCGCTGCTGCCGCAGCATCCCACGGCGGTGCTGGCCGCGACCTTGGTCTCGGCGGCGGGCGCCATGGCGGCCTTGCACGAGGCGGGCGTGCGGATCCCGGAGGATATCTCCGTGGCGGGGCTGCACGATGCGCCGGTGGCCAGCATGCTCTATCCCACGCTGACCAGCGTCGCCATGCCCACGGAGGAGATGGGACGCGTGGCGGCGGACTTGCTGATCCGCGCCCTCGCCGGCGGGGCGCCGGCCCCCGTTGCGCCGCTGCCGCCCGGCGACCTCATGGTGCGCAACTCCACTGGACCTGCTCCAAGGTGAACTTTACCGCTTGACGCGGCCGGCATTCCTAAGCAAATTTGGACAAACGATTGTTCAATAAGAATATGGGAGGGTGCTGAGAGGGGATCCCGCAGGGATCGCCTCGTCACGCCTCCCAGCGTGAGAGGTGCACATGACCGGCCCAGCCATCGCCGAAACCAAGACGCCCGAACCGTCCGACGCCGCCCTGGTGGACGCCGCCCTGGTGGATGCTTTTGCCGCCCTGGTGGGTCGCGCGAACGTGCTCTCCGGCACCGCAGAGCGGCAGGCTTATGCCCATGACCGGTTGCCCTTCGCCAATTTCCGCGCCCGCTCCGGCAAGCTTGCCGGTGTGCTGCCGCGTCTCGCGGTACGGCCCGGCACGGCGGATGAGGTGGTGCAGATCGTGCGTCATGCGCGGCAGAATGGAATCCAGCTCATTCCCTTCGGCAACGGCTCGGGCGTTCTGGGGGGAGCCATCCCCGTGTCGCGTGAGGTGATGGTTGACCTGCGGCGGCTGGACAAGATCGTGTCCATCGATCCGCAGAACGCCATGGCCACGGTCCAGGCCGGCATGAACGGTGCGGAGTTCGAGGCGGCGCTGAATGCCGAGGGCTTCACCTGCGGCCACCTTCCCCAATCCATCGAGATTTCGACGGTCGGCGGCTGGGCCGCCTGTCGGGGCGGCGGTCAGGCGTCCAGCCGCTATGGCAAGATCGAGGACATCGTCCTCGGCCTGAAGGCGGTGCTGCCAGACGGGACGCCATTGGAGGTTCGCCCGGTCGCCCGCCGTTCTGTCGGCCCCTCCATCCGCGACCTGCTGGTCGGCAGCGAGGGGGCGTTCGGCATCATCACCGAGGTGACGTTACGCATCTGGAAGACGCCGGAGGTGGAGCGCGGCGTGGTCCTGGCCTTCCCCTCGCTGGAAGCGGCCTGGGAGAGCGCACGGCTCATCATGCAGGCGGAGCTGCGGCCCACGGTTGCCCGCATCTATGACGAGGCGGAGAGCGTGGAGCGCACCAAGGGGATCGCGGCGTTCGCCCAGAATCCGATCCTCGCCGTCCTGGTGTTTTCCGGCGCCGAACCGATGGTGACGGCGGAACAGGACATGAGTCTCGCCATTGCCAAGGCGCAGGGCGCGGTGGTGGCGCCGGATGGCCCCTATCATCACTGGAAAGAGAACCGCTACGTCGCCTTCTCCCAGAAATGGCAGGCGGCTGGCTATTACAACGACACCATCGAGGTGACGGGAAACTGGTCCGCCTTGCCCGGCATGTATGCCGCCATGGAAGCGGCCGCGCGGGAGATCTTTCCCGGCATCCATTTCGGCGCGCACTGGTCGCATATCTATCCGGAAGGCGCCTGCCAGTACATGACCATCCGCCTGCCGCCTATGCCGGAGCAGGACGCTCTGCCGCTGCATGCCAAGCTTTGGGATGCCATCCAGTCTTTGACGCTGGACCATGGCGGTTCCATCGCCCACCATCACGGTGTCGGGGTGTTCCGCAATCCCTGGCTCGCGCGCGAACTGGGCGCCGGGCTCGAGGTGCTCCAGACCATCAAGGACGCGCTCGACCCGGACAATCTCATGAATCCCGGCAAGCTCGGCCTGCGCCCCGCTGCGGGAGCTGTGGACGTGCGCCGTGGCGGGTGATCTCCTCATCGGCATCGATCTCGGGGCCGGCGCGCTGAAGACCAGCGTGATCCGCACCGACGGCACGCTGGCCGGTGAAGCCTCGGCGCCCATCGCCACCTCCGCGCCCTTTCCCGGCTGGAGCGAGCAGGACCCGAACGACTGGTGGCGTGCCGTCTGCGAGACCGTCCCGCGCGCCCTCGCGGCGGCGGGGGCACGGCCCGGCGATGTCGCCGCCGTCTCCTTCTCGGCGGGCGCCCATACACAGGTGCTTGAGGATGCGGACGGCGTGGTGATCCGCCCCGCCATCCTGTGGAACGATCAACGCTCCGGACCGGAGACGGCGGATCTGCGGCGTCGGGCAGACGCACGCATCCTGGAGATCGGCGCCAATCGGGCCAATCCCACCTGGACGCTGCCGCAGATGCTCTGGCTTCAACGCCACGAGCCGGCGGCCTTCTCCCGCGTCCGGCGGCTGTATGTGGCCAAGGATTGGCTGCGCTCCCGCTTCACCGGGACCTGGGAGACCGACCATATCGACGCGGTCGGCACGCTCATGGCCGATGCTCGCACGGGCGGCTGGTCGCGCGAATTGTGCGACATGATCGGCTGGCCCATAGAGACCCTGCCGCCCATCGTCACCCCGAAGACCGTGGTGGGGACGGTGCAGGCGGATGCCGCGCGGATGACCGGGTTGGCGGAAGGCACGCCGGTGGTGTGTGGCACTTCCGACACCGCGGCGGAGACCTATGGCGCCGGGATGACCTATGAGGGGCTGGGCGTCGTGAAGCTCGCCACGGCCGCCACGGTGAGCGTGCTCTCTCGCCATCCGCGCCCGGATTTCACCGTCATCAACTACCCGCACATCATGCCTGAGCATTGGTATGTGATCGCGGCGACCAATTCGTGTGCCTCGGCTCATAAATGGCTGCGCGACAGCTTCTTCAAGCGCGCGGGCGAGGACGGGGCGGCCGTGTTCACCGAGATGGACCGCCTCGCAGGTGCCGTGCGGCCGGGGGCCGAAGGACTGTTCTTCCACCCCTATCTCAACGGTGAGCGCAGTCCCCATTGGGACCCGCTGCTGCGGGCGGATTTCGTCGGGATCGGCTTCAATCACGGCCCCGGCCATTTCGTCCGGGCGCTCTACGAGGGCATCGCCTATTCGCTGAAGGACTGCCTTGTCGCCTTGCGCGCAAAAGGGCTCGACTTCTCCACGGCCCGCCTGACCGGGGGTGGGGCGAGAAGCGCGCTCTGGCGGCAGATCGTGGCGGACGTGCTCGACGTGAAAGTCGAATTGCCGGCGGTGGCGGAAGCCTCGTTCGGCGCCGCGCTGCTTGCCGGGGTGGGCGTCGGCCTGTTCCGCGATGAGAAGGATGCCGCCTCGCGGGTCGCCATCGTCGCGGAGGCCTCTCCCGATCCCGAACGGGCGGCGCTTTATGCCAGGGGCCACGCTCTCTATTGCGAGACCCAGGCGGCCCTGGCGCCGATCAACCATCGCATCCACGCCTTCGTGCAGGACGAGCGATCCATTGCGGCCGCGCGCCGAGAGCAGGTCACACATGGCTGAGGTCAGGCTGAACCAGGTCCGCAAGGCCTATGGCGCCACGGTGGCCGTGCATGGGGTGGACCTCCATATCCGCGACGGCGAGTTCGTGGTCTTCCTCGGCCCCTCCGGGTGCGGCAAGTCCACGACGCTGCGGATGATCGCGGGTCTGGAGGAGATCACCACAGGCTCCATCGAGATCGGCGGGCGCGACGTGACGCGACTGGAGCCGAAGGACCGGAACATCGCCATGGTGTTCCAGAACTATGCCCTCTATCCGCACAAGACGATCTACGAGAACCTCGCGTTCGGCCTGCGCATGCGCAAGATGGACAAGGCGCAGATTGACCGGCGCGTGAAGTCCGCTTCCGCCATGCTGGGGCTCGACCCCTATCTGGAGCGTAAGCCCAAGCAGCTCTCCGGCGGGCAGATGCAGCGCGTCGCCCTCGGCCGCGCTCTGGTGCGCGAGCCGGAAGTCTTCCTGCTGGACGAGCCGCTGTCCAATCTCGATGCCAAGCTGCGGGTGCGGATGCGCGAGGAGATCGCCCGCCTGCACCAGGAGGTGGGCACCTCCATGGTCTATGTGACCCACGACCAAGTGGAGGCCATGACGCTTGCCAACCGAATCCTGATCATGCGGGACGGGCACGTTCAGCAGGTGGGCGCGCCGCTCGAAGTCTATGACCGGCCAGCGAACCTGTTCGTCGCCGGCTTCATCGGCTCGCCGGAAATGAACCTGATCGAGGGGCACCTGGAACACGGCACCGTGCGGGCCGGCGCCCTTTCGGTGGACCTGCCGCTGGGCATTGAGGCGGCGGAGGGCACGCCCCTGGTGCTCGGCATCCGGCCCGAGCATGTGAGTGTCGGCGATGCGCCCGGCGCACGCAGTTTCGAGATCGCGGTGATCGAGCAGCTTGGCGCGCAGACCCTGTGCATCGGCGAGGTCGCTGGCGCGCGGCTGCGGGTGCTGATGGACCGTACCGACGCGATCCGCAGCGGGTCCACTTTGCCGGTCACGTTCCAGCCGGCCCGGCTGCACGTCTTTTCAAAGGAGACCGGCGTGCGGCTCAACCGCGCCGACGTGGAGATCGGACGGCGGCCCGCCGCCTGATTGAGGACCCAAGCTGGACACCCAAAACGAAAACAAACGGGAGGACGCCATGGACGAGACAACAAAAAACGCCGTGACACGACGCACGATCCTGAAGGGCGCGGGCGCGCTGACCGCGGGGCTCGCAGCCGGGGGGCTCGCCGCACCTGCCGTGGTGCGCGCGCAGAGCACCAAGACCATCCGGTTTCTCAACGCGGAAACCTCCATCGACAGCATCCGCGCGCTGAAGGTGGCCGCCGCCGAATATGAGAAGCAGTTCGGCACCAAGGTGGTGGTGGACTCTGTGCCGCTGGACGGCATCTTCACCAAGGTCACGACCTCGCTGCGCGGCGGCACGCCCTACGACATCGCCACCTTCGCCTTCATCGGCCATGTGCTGCTCCTCGCCTCCGAGGGGCAGTTGGTGGCACTCAACGAGCTGACCGACAAGTACAAGTGGGGTCCCAACATTCTCTTCCCGCTGGACGGGAAGGTCTACTGGTATCCTTACGACTACAACCTCGCCTGGATCTATTATCGCAAGGATCTCTACGAGGCCAAGAAGCTGGATGTTCCCAAGACCTGGGACGGCTTCCTGAAGAACTCCCAGGCGCTCAATTCTGACGGCACGTCAGGGTCGTTGTTCCCTATCGGCTCCAACGGCGCCACCAACTGGCTCTCGCCGGGGTTCATGTGGGCCGAGGGCGTACAGCTGTTCGACGATAAGTGGAACATCATCTTCGACAATGCGGACATGGGGCCGCGCGCCACGAAGTATCTCGACTTTTTCGGCGACCTCTACAAGACCATGCCGTCCGGCACCAGCCAGGTGAGCTTCGGCGAGGTGCTCTCCAACTTCACCTCCGGCAAGGTTGCCCACACCGCCTATGCCGGCCGGGTGATCGAGGCGCTGGAGCGCAACAATCCCGCGCTCGCCGACAAGTACGGCATCATGCCCTACATGGATTCCGCCGGTAAGCATCAGGCTGTGAACCATGGCTATGACGGCTGGGTGGTGCTGAAGACGCCGCAGTCCGACGAGGCGATGAAGTTCATGAGATGGTTCACGGAGAACCAGTACATCAACTTCCTGCACACCGCCCCGCTGCACTTCCAGCCGCCCCGGCTCGACGTCTATGACGATCCGCGCTGGCGCGCCCATCCGCTGATCGAGAAGCACAATGCGGCGGTGGAGACGATGAAGTCGTTCCTCACCGACAAGAACATGATCCTCACCTCGATCGACACACAGGGCCCGGCCCCAAGCCTCAAGCCCGGCAAGATCTTCGAGGCGTTCGTGTTCCCGGAAATGCTTCAGAACAAGGTTCTGAAGGGCATGTCGTCGGCTGAGTGCGTGAAGGCCGCGGCGGATCGCATGCGGCAGGTGATCGCCTCCTGAGGTGATCGCTTTCTGAGCCGTAGCGCCGGGCGGGCGGTGCCCTGACATCACGGCCTGCCCGGCCGCTTCCCGGTCCTCAGGGGTTTCTCCCTCCACTCGCAGGAGAGCGAGACCCCCCATCACGACTTAGACAAAGGCGCCGCAGGTGAGTTCCAAAGCGACGATCTATTCCTTCCTGTTCCTCGGCCTCGCCGTCACCGCGCTGCTCATCGTCGCGCCGGTGGCGTATGCGGTGTCGCTGAGCTTCTACCAGATGGATTCCTTTGTCGGCTCCCCCAAGTGGGTGGGCCTCGACAACTATGCCCGCATGCTCTCGCAGTGGGTGTTCTGGCGCGCGCTTATCAACGGCTTCATCTATTCGCTCGGCACCATCGTGTTCCAGGTGGTTTTGGGCATCGGCTTCGCGCTGGTGCTCAACCAGGTCTTTCCTGGCCGCAACATCGTGCGGGGCCTGTCCATCCTGCCGTACCTGCTGCCGACCGTGGTGGTGGTGCTCACGTTCAAATGGATGGTGGACGGGTCCATCGGTGTGCTCACGAAGGTGATCTCCGCCCTCGGCCTGCCGCCGGTGCACTGGTTCGAGAGCCCTGGCGCGGCCATGGCCTCGGTGATCCTTGTGAGCGTGTGGATGTGGACGCCCTTCGTCACCACCACCTTCCTCGCCGCTCTCCAGACGGTTCCCACGTCCCTTTACGAGGCGGCGAAGGTGGACGGGACGAACGCGATGCAGCGTTTCTTCCACATCACGCTGCCCATGCTGAAGCCGATCCTCACCGTCATCGTGCTTCTGCGGGCGGTGTGGATGTTCAACAAGTTCGATGTGATCTGGCTGCTCACCCAAGGCGGCCCGGTGGGTTCCACCGAGCATCTCGCCATCCTGTCCTACAAGCAGGCGTTCGGGCAGTTCGACATCGGCGGCGGCGCGGCGGTGGCCACCATCTCGTTCGCGATCCTCTCCGTGGCGGTGTTCATCTATTTCCGCCTGTTCCCCCTCGACACGGAGTGATGCCGATGTCCAGCTTGGCTCCCCGCTCCGTCGCCGGACGCATTACGCTTTATCTCGCGGCGCTGGTGATCGCGGTCTATTCGGCCTTTCCGATCTATTGGATGGTCATCTCCTCACTGCGCGCGCCGCAGGCGCTGCTGCATTCCACCTCGCTGCTGCCGGGGCCGCTGACCTGGGAATACTATACCAATTTGTTGGAACTGACCGACTACCCCTCCCAGTTCATGAATTCGCTGATCGTCGCGGTGGTCACGGTGGTGGTCACCATGGTGTTCTCGGTGATGATTGCCTACGCGGTCACGCGCCACCGGATTCGCGGCAAGGGGCTGATCGTCGGGGCGATGCTTTACGCCTATATGTTCCCGCCGCTGCTGATCGCCATTCCCATGTTCTCGATCTTCGCCAAGCTCGGGCTCGGCGACACGCTCACCAGCGTCATCGCCTCTCATTTGACCCTCACCCTGCCGCTCGGCGTCTGGTTCCTGTGGGGCTTCTTCAAGAGCATGCCGTTCGAGTTGGAGGAAGCCGCCATGGTGGACGGCTGCACGCGGCTCGGGGCCTTCCTGCGGGTGGTGCTGCCGCTGTCGCTGCCGGGTCTGATCACGGTCGCCATCTTCTCCTTCCTACTGTCCTGGACCGACTACACCTACGCGCTGATCATGATCGGCTCTGACGCCAACAAGACGGTGCCGGTGGGGCTCGCGTCGATGGTCGGCTCGTTCGACCTGCGCTGGGGTGAGATTATGGCCGGCTCCACCCTCATTGCCCTGCCGCTGTTCGGCGCCTTCGTGCTGCTGAGCCAATACTTCATCCAAGGGCTGGGTGCGGGCGCCGTGAAGGGCTGAGGCCCGCGAGACAAGAAGAAACCGGAGAAAGCCATGGATTTGGGGCTGGACGGCAAGGTCGCGCTCGTCACCGGCGCGGCGCGCGGCATCGGCCGGGCGGAAGCACTGGCGCTCGCCGCCGAGGGCGCGCGCATCGTCATCAACGACATCGATCCAGAGGGCGCCGCGCTTTGCGCACAGGAACTCCGGCAGGCTGGGCATCAGGCGGCCGCTGTATCGGGCGACGTCTCGAGCGCGGCGGGGGCGAAAGCGGTGGTTGAGGCGGCTGCAAAGGCTTTCGGGCGGCTGGATGTGCTGGTGAACAATGCCGGCGCCGGGGGGCGGCATATCGGGCGTCGGGTTGAGGAGCTGGAGGTTGATGATTTCGACATCATCGTCTCGTCTCATCTGCGAAGCACCTTCCTGTGCAGCAAGCATGTGGTGCCGATCATGCGCGCCGGCGGCTTCGGGCGGATCGTCAACACCTCCTCCATGAACGTCACCGGCGGCGGGCGGCCCGGCGTCGCCAATTATTCCGCCGCCAAGGCAGGCGTGCTGGGCTTCACCCGCACCTTCGCCAAGGAAGTCGGCGCAGACGGCATCACTGTGAACGCCATCGCGCCGGGCTATGTCGCCACCGATTTCATCGCCACCTTCTCAGCCGAGAAGCGCGCGGTCATCACCGGGCAAAATCCCATCGGCCGCTTCTGCCAGCCGGAGGAGGTGGGCGCGCTGGTCGCGTTCCTGTGCTCCACGCAGGCGGCCTTCATCAACGGCGCCTTGGTCTGCATGGACGGCGGCAAGCGCGATTTCCATTGGGGGGACGCATGACATTGCGCGCGTTCGGGGCACCCGCCCGCTACATCCAGGGGCCCGACGCCCTTGCCGAACTGGGCGCTCTCGTGCGACTGCACGGCCGGCGGCCCTTCATCGTGGCCGATGCCATCGTCAGTGAGCTTCTGGGCGAGCGCCTGCGCGCGGAACTGGCCGGCGCGGAGCACGCCACGTTTGCCACCTTCTCGGGCGAATGCACCGCTGGCGAGATCGAGACCCTGGCGCAGGCCGCCCGCGCGGCGCAGGCCGACGTGATCGTCGGCGTCGGCGGTGGCAAGGCGATCGACACGGCCAAGGGCGTGCGCATGGCGCTCCGCGCCCCCATCATCATCGTGCCCACCATCGCCTCCAACGACAGCCCGACCTCGCGCCTGGCGGTGCTCTACACGCCGGATCATGTGCTGAGCGAAGTGCGGCTCATGGATGCCAATCCCGACGCGGTGCTGGTGGACACCTCCATCATCGTCCAGGCGCCCGCGCGGTTCTTCGTGGCGGGCATCGGCGATGCGCTCTCGAAGAAGTTCGAGGTGGAACAGTGCGCCCGCTCGGGCGGGCTCAATTTCTTCAAGGCACGCCCCACCGAATTGGCTGTCACCATCGCCGACGCCTGCTATCGGACCATCCGCCGTGATGGCGCGGCGGCGGTGGAGGCGGTGGCGCGCCGGCAGGCGGACGATGCGGTGGAGAGCGTCGTTGAGGCGACCATCCTCCTGTCCGGGCTCGCCTTCGAAAGCGGTGGCCTCTCCATCGCCCATTCCCTCACGCGCGGCTTTTCCGCCGTGCCGGACATCGCCCGCGCGCTCCATGGCGAGCAGGTGGCGCTCGGCCTTCTGGTGCAATTGCTGGCGGAGGGCCGGGACGAGGCCTTCATGGCGGACATTCTGGCGTTCTACCGCCAACTCGGCCTGCCGCGCGCGCTTGAGGATTTCGGCGTGGAAACGCCGGCGGTCGTGGAGCGGATCGTTGCCGTCTCCTGGGAGACGGCGCCTTATATCCGCAACTTCGTCCATCCGCTGTCGCCGCAGGTTCTGGCAGATGCGTTCCTGTCCCTGGCACACGCCCGGGACTGAGCGCGAAACCGTCTGACGCGCTGTTGGTCCATGGGCTGCTCCAACACGGGCTCCACGCGCACGGCTACTCGGGATAGGTTTCTCCGCCGTCCGGCCCCGCCTTGTGGAAAAGGATGAACGCGAGGGGATTGCCGGGTTCGGCCATCGCATCGCTGCGCAGGCCCGTAATCTCTCCCGCCACGCCGCTGGTATATTCCGCGACCACTTCGCCGAAGCTGTTGCGCTGGATGGCCACCTTCTGCCCGGCTTGGACCTTGTCGTTGAGCTTGACCAGATGCTCGACGAGCCCACCTTGGGTCGCGAGGATGGGGAACGCGCTATTGCCGACGAACACGCCCACGTCCTTGCCCGTGCGCCCCATGGGCCCGGTCAGGATGCCGTGATGCTTGAGGACGTTCATGGTGCCTTCGACGAATAGCGAAATCATCTCCAGGTCCAGAACGCGCGCGGCGCCGATCTCCGGCGTGAAGGCCGGGATGCCCGCATCGATGAACGCATTGTGGAGCACGCCGGGATAGACGTGATTGTCGAAGATTTGGCCGACCGGGTAGAGATCCACCATCGCCTTGATCTCGGGCACATCCATGCCGCCGATGTTGAAGGCGGTGACCTCGAAACCGGTTGTTCCGGTATGGAAGTCGATCGCGGCGTCGGCGTTCGGCCGTAGCAGTCGGTTGAACAGCAGCCCGGCGTGCCGGCTGGGCGCGGTGGCGCCGTTCTCGTTTCCCGGCCACTCCCTGTTCATGTCGATCAGATCGATGCCTCTGCCCTCATTGGGCCACCTGCGCTGCATGCCTTCCATGGCCGGGCGAGACACGTCCGTGACCGCCATCACGGTGCCCGACATCGCGCCCGGATCGAGTTGGTTCATCACGGTCTGGACCGTGTGCACGGAACTCATCTCGTCGCCATGCACACCACTGACCAGGACCACGCGCTTGCCCGGCCTCGCCCCCTTGGCGACCGTTACCGATACGTACCAATACTGTCCGGTGGACATCTGGACGCCCTGAAAATACAGCAAATGCTTCTTGCCCGGCTCCAGGTCGTTGACGTCGAGGGCGCTCACCACCTTCTTTCCCTGGATGGTATCGCCGGTATAGACCGTTGCCGATGGCGCTGCGGATGTCCGAGCCACCGAGGGCGCAATCGCTTGCGCGGCGCCGACCGTCGCGGCATTCGTCGCGAATGCGGCGGATAGGCCGGCCGTTGCGATTGACGAGATGATGAAGTCGCGACGATCGAGGCGGTCTTCCGGTCTGTTCGACATGACGCAAACCCTTCCTGTGCTTCTCTCGCGAGGTTGCACCTTTGCCGGATCGGCCGGCAAGCCGTCGAGCGGGGGGACATATCGAAGGCGGCCGCCGGGACACGCGATCGACCTGTCCTAGCTCTTTCCGCTCCCGGTGCGGATGCCCGCAATCAGGATATCGACAAGGCTTCTCGCGGCCTGTCTCCAGTTCGGACCGGCGCTGATGTTGGCCACCCCGGCCAGAGCGCGGAACAGATCCAGCGGGTCCATGTCCAGCCGGATCTCGCCGCTTGCGACGGCACGGTCGACCAGCAGGGTGATGACCTGCTTCGCCTGGACGCCGGACGCGGCATAAAGCTCCGACGTCCCGCCGACAATCGAGTTGAGCGCCTCCGACATGCCCTGCTTGGTGCCCATATAGTCTACGAACAGCAGCATCCCCTCGCGCAGCGCCTCCACGGGAGGATGGGTCTGCGTCAGCCGCTCCACTGCCGCGTAAAGCTGGTCGGTCTCGTTGCGGTAGACCGCCGTGATCAGGGCGTCGCGGGTGGGGAAGTGCCGATAAAGCGTACCGATGCCCACGCCGGCCGCGCGCGCGATCTCGTCGAGGCTGGCGCCCGATCCTTTTTCCGAGAAGGCTGTCTTTGCCGTTTCGAGCAGATGGGCGCGATTGCGCTGCGCGTCGGCGCGCGGTTTGCGGACACCCTGCGGATCGCCGTTATCGGCCACGTACAGATTACCCCTTGATAAACGGAGGATCCCTCCGTATTTAAAAGCGGAGACGTCCTCCCTTTAATCCAGAAGCGGCCGGCAGGCAATGGTGCCGCGGCCGAGGGGAGGGGTGCGTCCATTTCAGGAGCGTTTCATGGCCAAGCTTTTTGGGGCGACATCCACCACCGAAGACGTGCTTGAGGGCGTGGATCTCGCCGGCAAGCGCGTGCTCGTCACCGGCGTTTCAGCCGGCCTGGGCGTGGAGACTGCCCGCGCACTCGCGGCGCATGGGGCACAGGTGGTCGGCGCAGCGCGCGATCTCCATAAGGCTCAGGCGGCGACGGAAGCGGTGCGTGCCCAGGCGGCGAACGGGGGCGGGTTCACGCTGGTTGAGCTTGATCTCGCCTCGCTGACGAGCGTCCGCGCCTGTGCCGATGGGCTTCTCGCCGACGGCCGGCCGTTCGATCTGGTGATCGCCAATGCGGGTGTGATGGCGGCGCCGTTCGGCCAGACGTCAGAGGGCTTCGAAACCCAGTTCGGCACCAATCATCTCGGCCATTTCGTGCTCGTCAACCGCATCGCCTCGCTCATCGCGCCGGGCGGGCGTCTGGTCAATGTCGCCTCCTCGGGCCACCGTTTTTCGGACATCGACCTCGAAGACCCGAACTTCGCGCGCACGCCCTACGATCCCATGCTCGCCTACGGGCGTTCGAAGACGGCCAACGTCCTGTTCGCGGTCGCGTTCGACCGGCGTCACCGGGCCCGTGGCGTGCGCGCGACCGCACTGCATCCAGGCGGCATCCAAACCGAACTCGGGCGCCATATCGGCACCGCAACCCTCGAACAGATGCTCGTGCAGATCAATGCGGAGCTGAAGGCGCAGGGCCAGCCGATATTCCAGTGGAAGACCATTCCGCAGGGCGCCGCAACCTCGGTCTGGGCCGGCGTGGTCGCTGACGCTGACGAGGTCGGCGGCCGCTATTGCGAGAACTGCCACGTCTCGGCCGTGACCGATGGGCTGATCAATCCCATCAGCGAGGGCGTGCGCTCCTACGCGCTTGATCCCGCCCATGCCGAGGCGCTTTGGGCCAAGAGCGAGGAGATGGTGAGCGAACGCTTCTGATCCCTGTCCGGCCGGCCGTCGTCTGCGGGAACGATCCAGGACCTGAAAGACGCTGCTCCCGCCTGGCGTGAGCAGCGTCTTCAATGTCCGATATACAGAGCTCAGCCTTGTACAGAGCGCTGTCTTGGATCCCAGCGATGAGCCGCCTCATCCGTCACTGGGGCTGAAGCCCGGTCGTCGATACGATGTCCTTGGTCCATTGGATGTCGGCGTCGATATAGGACTGAAAATTGGCGGGGCTTCCGCCGATGCGGGTGAGGCCGAGGCCCTTCATTTTTTCCGCCACGTCGGGATCATTGAGAGCTTCATTGAAGCTCGCGGAGAGCTTATCGACAATCTCCTGCGGGGTTTTTGAAGACACGAAGAAACCGTTCCACAACGGGGTGGTGAAGCCAGTCACCCCTAGTTCTTCGAATGTCGGAACGCCTGGCAGCATGAAGGACCGGTTGGCGCCGGTCGTCGCGAGCACCTTGAGCTTATCCTGATCGAGATACGGCCCAATGGCAGCGTAGGGAAGGAACGAGGAAGAAATCTCCCCATTCAGCAATTGGATGATGATGTCCCGGTTTCCCTTGAAGGGAATGTCGTCGATCTTCGCGGACGTGACCTGCATCAGCTTCAACAGAAGCAGTTGGCCCGTGGAGCCGTAGCCAAAAGAGCCGAAGGTTTTATGGGCGTTCGGCGCCTTTGTCGCCGCAACGAAATCCGCAAGGGTTGCTGGGATGACGCCATCTTGGCGGCTCACCACGAGATACATCGCGGTCTCTGTCGAAGCCATAAGAGGCCGCAATTCCTTGAATGTGTCGAACGGCATGTTCTTCTTGAGCAACGTATTCTGTATGATCTGGGAAATATTATTGAGGATGGTGTATCCGTCAGCCGGCGCGCGGACCACGTCCGACGTTCCAATCAACGTGTCCCCGCCCGGCTTGTTGTCGACGATCACGGGTTGGTGCCAGATATCCGAGAGCTTCTTCGCGAGGAGGCGCGTCATCAAGTCGGAATTTCCCCCGGCCGGGAACGGAACGACGATCCGAACGGCCCGAGTGGGAAATTCCAGGTCTTTAGCTGCAGCCTGAGAGGCGGGCGCGGCGAGAGCGCAGACGGCGATCGCGAGCCCTATCTTCGCTAAGAAATGCATCGGTTCCTCCATTGTTTTTGCCTCTCCACGTTCAATCCGCAGAGTTGTCCCAGGTGATACGATCTACCTTGCGGCCTAACCCGCAGGGATGATGGGCAAGCACACGAACGCTGGGTCGTCAGCATCCACATGAATGCGCACTTCGCCTCCGAAAATGCTGGTCGGCCTGTCCTGCGGATCATCGTGGACGAACGGCCCGCAACCGCGCATGGGGTTCTTCATGTTGGATAGGCTCGTGGCCGGCCCTTCATATTCGTAATCGGTTCCCCTTATGCTCAATCCGATCCGATACCCCCGTGGAACGACGATCGAGGTCGGCCAGATCTCAACCTCAAGGGCAACCGGGACACCCGGTGTCAGCGGCTCCTCGCTCTGGTGGACATGATAGGGCTGCCAGGGATGGCTCCGGGCAACGTCGATGCGCCTGTGAGAGGCCCTGAGCCAACCCTGCGCGATCGGTGTGTGGGGATCGAGCGCCCCCCGCATGACGACTTCCGAGCCATCGGGCGCGAACAGGCGCAACACGAGAAAGAGGTCGGCATCCCCGGTGGATGAGGAAATCACCAGCGATGCGGTGGAAGGGCCGGTGATTTCCGTGTCCTCATGGAACGGCGCCGACATGAAGGTGAGGCCTTTTCCCAGAGCCTCGTAAGTGGCCGTGGCGGATTTGCTTGGCCGCTCCTCGGCCAGGCTCATGTTCGCCGCGTCGAGATAGAAGGGCGTCCACCGTGTCCGCGGAATGGGCCAGGCCGCTTCATGCCGGAGCTGGAAGGTCCCGTCGGCGTGTCGGACCTGGAGCTGTAGGGGAGGCTGATCCTGCCACCCATTGTCCTCGCCCTTTAGAAAATGATCGAAGAAGCGGCGCTGAAGATCCACGCCATAGTCCGTATAGAAGCCAGCCCAATGCGCGCCCCCATGGACCTCAAGCCATTTCTGGCGACTGCCGGCGCGCAGATAGCCCTCGAAATTTCCCCGCGTATGCAGGCCATGCCCGCCCCAGTTCGCCGCCGAGAGAAGGGGAATTTCGATATCCTCGAGGATCGGGGTCCGCGACTTGTAGAAATCGTCATCAAAGCGCCGCTCTGAAAGCTCTGTCGAGATATCACGGCGGTTGGCGGCGAGTTCTTCCGGCGGCAGGGTCTGCGGACCGCAGACCAACTCGCCCGTGACCGCGCTGCGCGGGCCGGCGGTGCCCCGCCCATGCTGCACGCTCAGCACCTGCATCTGCTGCCAGTTCTTCGTGAAGGAGCAGAGAATGCCGCCATGGCGCGCGGATTCACGGTACCGGTCGTTATACCCTTCCCATACGCAGATGGCCGCAAGATGCGGCGGGCGCTTGGCGGCGGCGCGCCATTGGTTGGTGGCGTAATAGGAAATGCCCGCGAGACCGACCTTGCCGTTCGCCCATGGCTGCGTGGCCGCCCATTCGACGCAGGCAATCAGGTCTTCGATTTCCCGCTCGGAATGCACATCCAGCGTGCCGGGAGAACGTCCGGCCCCGCGAGAATCCACCCGGATGCAGACATAGCCATGGTGAACCCACTTCTCCGGGTCGACCACCTCCCAGTTCTGAAAGCGGTTGGAGGAGCCCAGCGATGCATCCGGGTGCTCCTTCAGCATGATGTCCCAGGCTGAAGTGTATCCCTCCTGGAACGACAAGCCTTTGCCGTAAGGGCCGTAGCTCAGCAGAACGGGATGCCGGCCGGTGTCCGCCGGCCTGAAGATGTCTGCCCGAAGCACCACGCCATCGTCCATTTCGATGGCGGCATCCCATTCGATGCGAATTGCACCGTTCGCACCGGCCTGATCCTGGATCACCGGAGAATTTGATGAATTGGCATGATCGTTCATGGCGTTCCCAGAATATTTTATGGTGTTGCCGATGAAAGTACCGATGATGGCAGCCAAGTAAAATATTGCTGCGATATGCAATCCATCTCAAAATCAGATGGGAAGGGGAATGCATGGACCTGATCCAGCTCAGATATTTCATGCGTGTCGTGGACTTGAGAAGCATCACCAAGGCTGCGGTGGCGCTGAGCGTGGCCCAGTCCGCCGTCACCCGGCAGATCAAGCTGCTGGAAGCCGAGCTTGGGGTTGACCTGTTTTTCAGGCACAGCCGAGGGTCGGATCCAACCGAGGCGGGCACGCGGCTTTATGCCGGTGCGGATGCGATCTTCCACATCCTGACCCATACGAAAGCGGACATCATCGCGTCCAATTCCGACGTTTCGGGAACGCTAAGGATCGGCTTTCCCCCGTCGATGGGAGACCTGATTGGGTTGGACACCGTGATCGCGTTCCGCGCGGCGTATGCAAATGTCGCCATCAGCCTCGTCGAGGGATACAGCCACGACCTCTGCGAGAAACTGCTGAACGACGAGATCGATCTCGCGCTGATAACCGGGCTCGATCAGAACCCCATGATCGCCAAGACGCATATTTGCGATGAGCGGCTATGGCTTGTTAAGGCGCCAGAAAAGTCGGGCGATGCCGCAGCGGGCAAGGATCTCACCATCCGCAACTTGGACGGGATTTGCCTCGTTCAACCGGGGCAGACCAACACTACGCGCCGACTTCTGGACGCCACGGCCGCCTCGCACGGGATCAAGCTCGACGTCATCATCGAGGTGGAATCAATCGATGTCATGAAGAAGCTGGTGATGCGGCAGGTCGGGAGTACCGTTTCGCCGTATTCCGGTATCTACCGGGAGATTTCGACAGGTGGCCTGGTCGGCGCTCCCTTGGAGGGGCTGGCGGTGTCACGATATCTCGCTCACCGCGCCGACAGGGCACCCTCCCGCGCACTTCTTCAGTTTCGGGATCTGTTGCTCGCCCGCTTGCGAGACGTCAGTTCCGCGGCAGGGGGCAACATCATCATGAAGCTCTCATGAGGCGAGCAGGGGTCATTGCCAATTCGGGAGTTGATCTGAAGATCGCGATCGCTGCTGACGTGAAGCTCGGAAATTGGCGCGTGGCGAACGCAAGCCACCAATGCTTCGTCATCGTCAGATCGGAAAGCCAAGCGGGGTGAAATCGGTGGTATCCAAGATGCCACCCCCGCGAGCATGAGCGTGGCCGTTTTTAGCAGGCCGATGCTGAATCCGGCGTGCTATTTTGTGCCGAAATGTGGTACCTAATCGGTCAGCTATGTTGGCGTACTCGGGGGCCACCTCGGGCTCTAGGCCGACTGACAAACCGATTGGTGGCGCTGCCTTTCAGCTGCATACACCTCAGACGTTGGGATCGCGATGAGCGTCTATTTGGATTACCTGGCCGAAATCAAAGGCAGAGAAACTCAGGGACTCGCTCCCAAGCCGATCGACGACGGTGGACTCGTCGGTGAACTCGTTACCTTGATCAGAGATGGTGGTAGCGAGCATCGGGCAGATGCCCTCAAATTCTTCATTTACAACACGCTGCCGGGCACCACGAGCGCCGCGCGGGTCAAGGCGGCTTTCCTGAAGCAGATTCTCCTGCGCGAAACGGTCGTCCCGGAGATCACGCCCACCTTTGCCCTCGAACTGCTGTCGCATATGAAGGGCGGCCCATCGATCGAAGTGCTGCTCGACATCGCCCTCGGCCCTGACGCCGAGATCGCCCAGCAGGCGGGTGACGTGCTGAAGACCCAGGTCTTCCTCTACGACGCCGACATGTTCCGGCTGCGCGATGCCTTCCTCGCCGGCAATGCCGTCGCCAAGGACGTGCTCGAAAGCTACGCCAAGGCCGAGTTCTTCACCAAGCTCCCGGACGTCGCGGACGAGATCAAGGTCGTGACCTTCATCGCTGCCGAAGGCGATATCTCGACTGACCTTCTGTCTCCCGGAAATCAGGCGCATTCGCGCTCGGATCGCGAATTGCACGGCCAGTGCATGATCACGCCCGAAGCGCAGAAGGAAATCCAGGCGCTGCAGAGGCAGCATCCGGATAAGCGCGTGATGATGATCGCGGAAAAGGGCACGATGGGCGTCGGCTCGTCGCGTATGTCGGGCGTGAACAACGTGGCGCTCTGGACCGGCAAACAGGCCAGCCCCTATGTGCCGTTCGTCAACTTCGCGCCCGTTGTCGCCGGCACCAACGGCATCTCGCCGATCTTCGCGACCACTGTGGACGTGACCGGCGGCATCGGCGTCAACCTCAAGAACTGGGTCAAGAAGATCGGCGAGGATGGCAAGCCGATCCTCAACAATGACGGTAACCCGATCCTGGAGCAGAAATTCTCTGTGGAGACCGGCACCGTCCTGACGCTCGATGCCAAGGGCAAGATGCTGCGCGACGAAACCGGCAAGGAACTGGTCGACGTCGCGGCCGCATTCACGCCGCAGAAGATGGAGTTCATGAAGGCCGGCAGCTCTTACGCCATCGTCTTCGGCAAGAAGCTCCAGACCTTTGCCGCCCAGACGCTGGGTGTGGAACCGACCCCGGTCTTCGCGCCGAACAAGGAGATTTCGATCGAGGGCCAGGGCCTGACCGCGGTCGAGAAGATTTTCAATCGCAACGCCGTCGGCGTGACGCCGGGCAAGATCCTGCATGCCGGCTCGGATGTTCGCGTCAAGGTGAACATCGTTGGTTCGCAGGATACGACCGGCTTGATGACCTCGCAGGAACTTGAGGCGATGGCGGCCACCGTCATTTCGCCGCTGGTGGACGGCGCCTATCAGTCGGGGTGTCACACCGCCTCTGTGTGGGACAAGAAGGCTCAGGCGAACATTCCGAAGCTCATGTCCTTCATGAACAATTTCGGCGTCATCACCGCCCGCGATCCGAAGGGCGTCTATCACGCCATGACGGACGTGATCCACAAGGTGCTGAACGACATCACCGTGGATGACTGGGCGATCATCATCGGCGGCGATAGTCACACCCGCATGTCCAAGGGCGTGGCCTTCGGCGCGGATTCCGGCACCGTGGCGCTGGCTCTCGCCACCGGCGAGGCGACCATGCCGATCCCCCAATCGGTCAAGGTGACCTTCAAGGGCGCGATGCAGCCGCATATGGACTTCCGCGACGTGGTCCATTCCACCCAGGCGCAGATGCTCCAGCAGCACGGCGACAATGTCTTCCAGGGCCGCATCATCGAAGTCCATATCGGCACGCTGCTCGCCGACCAGGCCTTCACCTTCACCGACTGGACGGCCGAGATGAAGGCCAAGGGATCGATCTGCATTTCGCAGGACGCGACCCTGATCGAGTCACTGGAAATCGCCAAGTCGCGCATCCAGATCATGATCGACAAGGGCATGGACAATCCGGTCGGCACGCTGAAGGGCCTGATTGCCAAGGCCGACGCCCGCATCGCCGAAATCCGCTCGGGTGAAAAGCCGGCGCTGACCCCCGATGACAATGCGAAATACTTCGCCGAGGTCGTCGTGGATCTGAGCCTGATTGACGAGCCGATGATCGCCGACCCGGACGTGAACAACTCCGACGTCTCCAGGCGCTATACCCACGACACGATCCGTCCGATTTCGTATTACGGCGGCACCAAGAAGGTGGATCTCGGCTTCGTTGGCTCCTGCATGGTGCACAAGGGCGACATGAAGATCGTCGCCCAGATGCTCAAGAACATCGAGAAGTCCGAAGGCAAGGTCGAGTTCAACGCGCCGCTTGTCGTCGCCGCGCCGACCTACAACATCATCGACGAGCTGAAGGCCGAAGGGGATTGGGAAATCCTCCAGAAGTATTCCGGCTACGAATTCGACGATGCCAAGCCGAAGACCGCGAACCGCACCGAATACGAGAACATCCTCTATCTCGAGCGTCCCGGCTGCAACCTGTGCATGGGCAACCAGGAAAAGGCAGAGAAGGGCGACACGGTTCTGGCGACCTCGACCCGTCTGTTCCAGGGCCGTGTCGTCGAAGACACGGCTGAGAAGAAGGGTGAATCGCTTCTGGCCTCGACCCCGGTCGTGGTGCTGTCGGCGATCCTGGGCCGGACGCCGAGCGCCGACGAATACAAGGCCGCTGTCGAGGGAATTGATCTGACCAAGTTCGTTCCGCCGAAAACTGCGATCGATGCCTTGTCGTTTCAGTACTAGTGTGCGGAGCTAAGACGGAGTTTCGATATCAACCGGCAGCGAGCCGGCTGCGTATGAGGCGATTGCCTGTAGGGTCGGTCACGGTCACTGACATGTGCGCTGCGTCACGCGGTGCGCTCGTCAGAAGGCTCCGTGGCCGGCCTTCGGCGAGGTGGGTCTGGCCTTTGGCGACGTGGGTCCAGCATTGCCAATGCGGCATCCAGGGCCGCATGTATCAATCTGACCAACGGATGGCCGTGCGCTTGCATCTGAGCGCTAAAAGATCGTCGGCCGTTAGCGCAGCGCGGCGGACATTGGTTGCCGCGTGCGCAGAGTTGGTCGAGGCGGGATTGATGCGCACGGTGGCAGCCCCGCAAAGGCGCCGGGCGCCCCTCGGAAACGTCAGGGTAAATCCGGCGCTGTTTCGGAACGGGGCGAAGTTTCCCTCCGCCATATCACCCTGCTGAAGCGCTGGTTCTTCGCAGTCTCGCCAGGAATTCGACGAGTGGCGGCTTGCGGGTGGTCAGACCTCGCGAGGGATAATGTCATTCCCCTGGGATAGCCCGGCCGTGCGCAGCCGGCTGATCGCGAAAGCGCTTGCGATCAGCATCGATAATATGTGGTGCGATCCATTGGGTGCCAGTAGAATGAGCCGGTGGTTTATTACCGGCGAATTCAGAATGAAATTTCAATTCAGCCGTCATGCGCCGTGGTTAGCGGTTGGTTGTCTCGCGGTCACCGTGTGGATGCTCTTCAGCCGCGTTTCGGATTTGGAAAGCTCCACGGCGGCCATGCGCTACATCGTCGAGCAGGATCAGTTCACGACGGTGATGGCGGCCTGCAATGAGAAAGCGCGCCAGGACGAATTGAAAATCATCTTTCAGGAGAGCAGCCGCACCTCGGCCGCACTGCTTCGCGTCGACGGTTACAGGCGGGGGCTGATCAAGATTTCCACCGGTGGTTATTTTTGTGAATTTGATCCCATCGGATCGGCGCGGGTCTATCTGGTTGATGACAACGCCCACCGCGGGTCCGGCCGATAGGCGGCTTGCCTCCGGCTGCACCGATGATCGATGGCGGACGTCTCAGCCGGCGCGGAGGGGCCTTCCGTCTCAGCCTGGACGCGGCAACACATCAAGCCCCGGCCTGGATGAGCTTTCATCTTGCTTCGCCTTCATCTCAGGCAAGGTAACGCTTGAACCAATCGATCGTGCGCTCCCAGGCGAGTTTGGCGGCGGCGGCGTCGTAGCGGGGCGTCGTGTCGTTGTGGAAGCCGTGGTTGACGCCGGGATAGATGAAGGCCTCGTAGGTTTTGCCATCGGCCTTGAGCGCGGCTTCATAGGGCGGCCAGCCCTCGTTGATGCGGGTGTCCAGCTCGGCATAATGCAGCAAGAGCGGCGCCTTGATGCGCACCACGTCTTCCGGTCGGGGTTGCCGCCCATAGAAGGGGACGGCGGCTTTGAGTTCGGGGTAGGCCACCGCCGCGGCATTCGCGACGCCGCCGCCATAGCAGAAGCCGGTGATGCCGACCTTGCCGGTCGTCATAGGGCTCTGCATGAGGAATTCGACCGCCGCGAAGAAGTCGTTCATCAGCGTCTTGGGATCGACCTTCTGTTGAAGTTCCACACCCTTTTCGTCGCTGCCGGGATAACCGCCGACCGAGGTGAGGCCATCGGGGGCGAGCGCGATGAAGCCGGCTTTCGCCACGCGGCGGGCGACATCCTCGATATAAGGGTTCAAGCCACGATTCTCGTGGACCACGACCACGCCAGGCAGCCGGCCCGAGGTGGCGGCGGGGCGCACCAGATAACCACGCACGCTGCCATGGCCGTTCGGCGAGGGGTAGGTGATGTATTCCGCGACGATCTCGGGGTCGGTCGGCATCACCTGCTGCGCCAGCGCGTAGTTCGGGCTCAACGAGGCGAGGATCGCCGGAGCCGTCAGGCCGCCGATGGCGAATTTGGCCGCGCGATCAAGAAACTCGCGCTTCGTGATGTGTCCGTGGGCGTAATAATCATAAAGCTCCAGCAATTCCTGCGGGAAATCTTTCGCCGTGAGACGGGCCATGCGTCTCTCCTTCCGTCCTGGCGGGATGTGGCGGTAGCCTAACCCAAATCGTCTTGGAGGTCGCGGCATCCCGGCGATCACGCGCGCGTCCTTGACGCGTTAGCTGTTGGATCGCGCGAAGACGGTGTCAAACGATGCTGTTGCATGCCTCTTTGCTTCAAGGCGCGGATGTGCTGCTGTGACACAATAGGGCGGGGTGGCGTGTGAATCGGCGGGCTGATCGCAGCCGGCGGGTTCGTGAACGATGCTAGGGGGAATGTCTGTGCCGCAAGAAAAGCCAGTGTCCGCGACGGACGCCGCGCCGCAGAAAGTCTATGCGGACGGCCATCCCTACGACGAAATCCACTATCTTGAAGCGAAGATCATTCTCGATGGCCGGCGCTTTACGTCGGTGCAGAGCTTCTTCGACTTCGCCAAGATCGTGTCGAAAGTCGCAAAGCGCCTGGACGTGGGCTTCGAGCCGCATTCAGCCAGGAGCGTGAGGCCGCAGATTCGCGAGGTCCTGTTCCTCGATACCCAGGATTTCACGCTCTACAACAACGCCTTCATCCTGCGCCGCCGGATCACCTATGAGGATGGCTTCCCGGTCGGCGATCCCGAGATGGTGTTCAAGTTCCGCCACCCGGACCTCGAGACGGCCGCGGCCCTGGATGTGCGGCCGCAGATCGAGGGCAATTACCGCATCAAGTTCAAGGAAGAGATCCTTCCGCTGAAGGACCGGATCGGCGGCATACGCTCGCTGTATTCGCACAATGTGGAATTTCCCTTCCGCCCGCGCGGCACGGGGGACCCAACGGCCGCGGCGACGCTGGTGCGGGTGTTTCCCGCGCTTGCGCCTATTCTCTCCGCCTCGCGCAAGCACGTTCAGCTCGTCAACCGCACGGCGGTGGAAGAGGTGCTTCAGCAATTGGGCATGCTCGATTTCGGCAAGGGCATGCTTGCCGCGTGCAATGTCTCGGTGTGGCGGTCGCGCGGGGATCAGCAGCAGTTGGTGGGCGAGTTCGGCTATCAGGTCCGCTTCACCCGCAAGGAGGATCTGAGTGCCAAGGCCGCGCAGCGCAGCGAGGCCTTCTTCCTGGCGCTTCAGGACGAGGCGAAGGATTGGCTGTCGCTTGGAACCACCAAGACCGGCGCGGTCTACCGGCTGAAGGGCAACCCGCCCCAAAGCCATGAGTGATGCGCGAACCCCTATCCCCGGCCGTTCGCCGGAGACGCCCGCTCCCCTTGATGTGAGCCTGCTCGATATTTTCATCGGCTTTCTCATCATCGGCGGCACCAGCTTCGGCGGCGGCGTGGTGGCCTATCTGCGCTCGGGCCTGGTCGGGCGGCGCAAGTGGATCGACGACGAGACGTTCGTGGAGCTTCTGTCGATCTGCCAGAGCCTGCCGGGGCTGAATGCCTCGAACATGGCGATCCTGGTGGGGGACCGGCTGCGCGGAACGCTGGGTGCCGCCGTGGCGCTGGTGGCCATCTGCCTGCCCGGCGCCCTCCTGATGGTGCTCGCGGCGGGCGCCTATGCGGCCTCGCAGGGCGGCAGCGGCGGGGCGGTTACGGCGATCCTCCACGGCGTTTCGGCGGCGGCTGTCGGGCTGGTGCTGGCTGTGACCTTCCAGCTCGGCCGCAAGACGCTGAAGCGCTTCGCCGATTTCGGCTTCGTGATCCTCACCGTCATCGGCGTCAACGTGCTGCACCAGTCGGTGCTGCTGGTGCTGGCCGTGGTCGGGGCGATGGCGATCGTCTGGTATCGCCCGCGCCGGGCCCCGGATGGGGAGACGCAGCCGTGAACCAGATTCCGGCGCTGATCGCGGTGTTCGCATATCTCTCCCTGCTCACGGTGGGCGGGGGCATGGCGGCGTTTCCCGAAATGAAGGCCCTGGTGGTGGAAAGCCACCATTGGATGACCTTCCCCCAGCTCATCCATCTCTACAGCATCGGCCAGATGGCGCCGGGCCCGAACATGATGATGATCGCCGGTGTCGGCCAATGGGTCGCCGGGCCGGTGGGTGCGCTGGTGGTGGTGCTGGCATTCTTCCTGCCGACGGGGCTTCTGACCCTTTATGTCGGCCGCTTGTGGAAGCGCCTGGATCATTGGCCCTGGCGCAATTCCATCCAGCGCGGGCTTGCGCCGGTGTCCATCGGCCTGCTGCTGGCGGGTGCGATCAGCCTGTCGGAGGGCATCCTCACCGGCTGGCAGAGCTTCGCCATTTCGACTGCGATCTTCATCGTTCTGCTGGCGACGCGGATGAACCCCATTCCGCTGATCGGGGCCGCCGCCGTGGTGGGGTATTTCGCCTTCTGAGATCAGGCCGGCGGCAGCATCGGCCCGCCGATCTCCACCGCCTTCTGGAACGCCGGCCGCGCCCTCAGGCGGTCGAGATAGGCTTTCAGGGGCGGGTATGGGTCGAGCAGGCCCATCCGCGCGGCGACTTCGAGGGGATAGGCGATCTGGATGTCGGCAAGGGTGAAGGCCTCGCCCATCAGATAGTGCTGGTCTATCATGGCAGTCGCGATCGAAGCCAATGTCTTCCCGAGCACCGGTTTGACGAATTGCCCCATGCGCTCCGTCAGGCCCCCGGTCAGCGCGCCGATCCGCGTAATCATGATGGGGAGAGCCGCTGTGCTCTCGACGAATTCGAGCCATTCCTCGTGGACGAAATAGGCGTCGGTGTCCCGCGGCGGAGAGAAGCGGCCGCCGGCATATCGCACATCGATATATTTCAGAATGACGGCGGATTCCGCCAGGATCAGCGTTCCATCCTCGATCACCGGCGACTTGCCGAGAGGATGCACCTTCGCCAAGGCTGGCGGCGCCTTGAAATTCGCGTCGCGGTCGTAACGCACGAGATGATAGGGCAGACCGGCCTCTTCCAGGAGCCAGAGAATCCGGTGCGAACGGGAATATGCCAGATGATGAAGCGTAATCATGATGTGCCAGCGATCATCTGTGGGGTCCGGGTTGATTGAGATCATACATATTCGCGATGCCGTGTCATGGTGCGGCAAGGCAGTCGGGAGCGGGCATTGAGGGATGCGCAGGCCGTAAATGACGCGCGCACCGCGCGGCGCCGGGTCATCGTCGCCGGTGTCGTGGGCAACGTGCTGGAGTGGTACGATTTCGCCCTATACGGCGTTCTCGCGCCGTTCATCGCCGCGCATTTCTTCCCCGCCGCCGACACCCTGGCGGCGCTGATCAATTCCTATGCGGTGTTCGCCCTGGGCTTCCTGGCGCGGCCGTTGGGCGGGATCATCTTCGGCCATATCGGCGACCGGTTCGGCCGGCGGCAGATGCTGACGCTCTCGGTCGTCCTGATGGCGTTTCCCACCTTTCTCATGGGCCTTCTGCCGACCTACCAGAGCGTCGGCGTCCTCGCGCCGATCCTGCTGATCCTGCTGCGGCTAGTGCAGGGAGTTTCGGCAGGCGGCGAGTTCTCCGGGTCCATCGTCTTCCTGGTCGAGCAGGCGCCGGCCCACCGGCGCGGGCTGTTCGGCAGTGTCGCCAATTTCGGCGCGATGATCGGCGGACTTCTCGGCGCCGGCGTCGGCTGGCTGGTCGCGGAGGCACTGCCGGCCGATGCCATGATGGAATGGGGATGGCGGATACCGTTTCTCACCGGCATCCTGGTTGCGTTCATGGGGCTCTGGGCGCGCTTCGGGGTCGAGGATTCCCCCGCCTTCACCCAGCTCGCAGCGGCACAGGAGCTGGAGCCCCAGCCGCTGCGGGCCGCGCTGCGCAGCGAGGGCCGGCAGATGGCGATCGGCGCCGGCCTGAACTGGGTCGCCTCGGTCGGCTATTACCTTGTCTTCGTCTGGTTCATCAGCAATGCCAGCGACATCATCGGCCTGCCATATCAGGATGCGCTGGGCATCGGCACGCTGGGGCTGGTGGTGGGGTTGGTCGCCACGCTCGCCATGGGCCATCTCTCGGACAAGATCGGCCACCGGCGCATGCTGGTGGCGGGTTCGCTCCTCACCATGGTCTGTTCCATGCCGCTGCTGGCGCTGGCGGCCGTGGGCACGGTGCTGGCGGTCACGCTTGCCCAGATCGGCCTGGCGCTGCTGGCGGCGATCTTCCTCGGCACACTGCCCGCCGTGTTCGTTTCGCTCCATGGCACAGCGATGCGCTGCACGGCGCTGTCGCTCGGCTACAATGTGGCTCTGGCGCTGTTCGGCGGCACCGCGCCGCTGGTGGCGACGGTGCTGATCAAAGTCACCGGCTGGTCGGCCGCGCCCGGCCTCTATTTCGCGCTCACGGCGCTGGTATGCTGTCTGCTCGTGCGGTTCGTGCCGCCGTCGTCGGCCGAGAGCAAAGGCGCCTGACCGCCCCATAAAAAAGGTTGGGCCATTGGGCTCGCGCCGCTCTGGCCGGGCGGGTTGAGACGGTGATGGCGTGGAGTACGCTGTGCTGATCAGCCCAAGCGGATCAGGAGATGAGCGATGGAGTTCTTTGCTGGCCTAGACGTTTCGGTGCGTACGACGAGCATCTGCGTAATGAACGCGACCGGTGCAGTAGTTCGAGAAGGCAAGGTCGACAGCGAGCCGGAGGCGATACTTGCCTTCCTGCTTTCAGTTGGTCGGAGCTACGGCCGAGTTGGGATCGAAGCCGGTCCTATGTGCCAGTGGCTTTACGCAGGGCTGGCCCGAGGCGGCATGCCAATGATCTGCGTGGAGACCCGGCATGCGCAGGCGATGCTAAGTGCCCAGGTCAACAAGACCGATCGGAACGACGCCCGCGGGCTTGCTCAGATGATGCGTGTGGGTCTGTATCGACCGGTTCACGTCAAGACGTTGGCAAGTCAGGAGATCCGCGTGCTCCTCACAGCGCGCAAATTCATTCAAGGCAAAATTCTCGACGTCGAGAACAGCGTGCGCGGGCTGCTCCGAAACTTTGGCATGCGCGTCGGGCTCGTTACGCGGGCGGCCTATGAAGCCCGGATAGCGGAGCTCGTTGCCGACAGCCCGGCGCTGCTTGCTGTCATCGAGCCCCTCTTGGCAGTCCGCCGTTCGTTGCGCGAGCAGTACGCGGTGCTTCACGGTCGAATGCTTGCCTTCTCGCGAGACGATGAGACCTGCAAGCTGCTTATGACGGCGCCTGGCGTCGGTCCTTTCGTTGCGCTGACCTACCGCGCCGCCATCGATGAGCCTGCTCGATTTCAAAAATCGCGTGCTGTCGGCGCACACTTCGGTCTAGCACCTCGAACCCATCAATCCGGTGAGATCGATCGGCGGGGGCGGATAACGAAGAACGGCGATGAGACGCTGCGTCTAGCCTTGTATGAGGCTGCGCTGGTGTTGCTGACCCGGTCAAAGAAGCCTTCGGCGCTACGAGCTTGGGGCCTGCGATTAGTCAAGCGACGCGGCATGATGAAGGCCACCATTGCCGTAGCGAGGCGGCTGGCCGTCATACTTCATCGGATGTGGGTCGATCAGACTGAGTACCGTTGGACGGCAGAAGCCGCATGACGCCAGTTATTTAGAGATCCGCGCAAGCGGAACGATGTTCCTCCGGGGACCGAGGGGCGGTGAGATCGAGGGCGGTTTGGAGAGCGCAAGCTACTCCGCAAAAAAGCTTGATCCACCACTCTTCGTACCTAACCGTGAAGCGGCCCCGGCGCCGACTTCGGAGAGAAGCCAGAGACCTGGTGGAGCATTCTTTAAACCGCTCGAGGCGCGAACAGAATGACAGCCATTCCCAGCAAGCAGATCGCTGCTCCCGTTAGATCCCAGCGATCAGGCCGCATCCCCTCCACCGACCAAAGCCACAGGAGAGATGCGGCTATGTAGATGCCGCCGTAGGCTGCATAGGCCCGGCCGGCGGACTCGCTGTGCACGAAGGTGAGAGCATAGGCAAAGATGATCAGCGACACCACGCCGGGGCCAAGCCACCAGATGGACTTGCCCATGCGAACCCATGCCCAGAACGCGAAGCATCCGGCTATCTCGGCGACTGCAGCCACAACGAACGCTATCGCAGTTTGCACTTCGTACCCCCAGAATCATGGCGACACGTCGTTTTAACCGCTTGACGGGAATACGCCCAATAGAGAAGCCGCCCCACGTTCCTTCAAACGCGAGGCGGCTGACTGTTTCCGTAAACTCAGGGCGCCCGCAGCACGCCCGGCGCACCATCGGTCACGAGCGGTGCCCCGGTCAGGGCCTGAAGCCCGTCGAGGTCGAGGCCCTCGGCGATTTCCTTCACCAGGAACCGGCCGTCCACCACATGGATCACCGCAAGGTCGGTGAAGATGCGGCTCACGACGCCAGCGCCGGTGAGGGCGTAGGTGCACTGTTCCACCAGCTTCGGCGTGCCGTCGCGGGTGGTGTGCTCGGTGATGACGAACACCTGCTTCACGCCGCTCACCAGATCCATGGCGCCCCCAACGGCGGGAACGCCGTCATCGCCAGCCTTCCAGTTGGCGATATCGCCATTTTCCGCCACCTGGAACGCGCCCAGGATGGAGAGATCGATGTGGCCGCCGCGGATCATGGCGAAGCTGTCCGCGTGGTGGAACAGCGCCGCGCCGGGCAGGAGCGTCACCGGCTTTTTGCCGGCATTGACGAGATCGGGGTCTTCCTCGTCCGGCGGCGGACGATCTCCGAAACCGAGCAGGCCGTTTTCGGTGTGATACGTCACGGCGCGGCCGGCGGGCACGTAGAGCGCCACCAGTTCCGGCATGCCGATGCCGAGGTTGACGTAGCTGCCGTCCTGAATGTCCTGCGCGGCGCGCCACGCCATCTGCTGGCGGGTGAGCTTCTTCACCAAAGTCTCGGTGCTCATAGGTGGCTCGCTCCCTCTGCGACCAGCTTCTCTTCCTGGACCGGGTTCGCCACCTTGACCAGCCGGTTCACGAAAATGCCCGGCGTCACGACCACTTCGGGGTCGATGCCACCTGGCTCAAGAATGTCGGTTACCTGCACGATGGTGGTCTTGCTCGCCATGCACATCATCGGGCCGAAATTGCGCGCGGTCTTGTTGTAGACGAGGTTGCCATAGGCATCGGCACGCAGCGCCTTGACCAAAGCGAAATCCGCCTTCAGCCAACGCTCCATCACATAGCGCACGCCGTCGAACGTGCGCTCCTCCTTGCCCTCCGCGATCGGCGTGCCGACCGAGGTGCGGGTGAAGAAGGCGGGGACGCCCGCGCCAGCCGCGCGGATGCGCTCGGCGAGCGTGCCCTGCGGCACAAGCTCAAGCTCGATCTTGCCGGAAAGGTAGAGTTCGTTGAACGCGCGGGAATCGGTGGAGCGCGGAAATGAGCAGATCATCTTGCGCACGCGGCCGGCCTTGATGAGGCCGCCGAGGCCGACATGGCCGTTGCCCGCATTGTTGTTCACGACAGTCAGTTCGCGCGCGCCCTGGTCGATCAGCGCATGGACAAGTTCGACCGGCGCACCTGCGCCGCCGAACCCGCCAATCATGACGACTGCCCCGTCCGGAATATCCGCGACGGCCTCAGCCAGGTCGTAGACCGGTTTCCTCATGGTTTCCTCACCCACCCTACGCCGGGGGCCAGGTTCTGCCTGGCCGCGCGGCTCTTTGCCCATCGTCCACACCGCAACGGCTCAGCCGATCACGGTGACGCCCCGTCCATCCCGACATAGACGATTTCGCGGAAATCGCCCATTTGATCGCGCAGCGCAAGGTGCTGATCCATCACTCTGCCGCAGGTCGGTCATGCGAAATAAGTCACGTTAGGTCCGGCTGACGCCGGACAGCGCCACCAGCGCCAGAGCCGGCATGGCGGCGATGGCGAGGAAGGACAGATCAAACCGTCCGGTCAGGCCAAGCGTCGTCGCCAGAAGTGTCGGCCCGATGATGAAGCCGAGGAAGATAAACACCGTGCCGCCGGCCGATGCCTCACTGATGAGATGCGGCGGCGCGCGGCGGGCAAGCTCCGCCTGCTGCACGCCGTTCCAGCCCGAAACGGTCACGCCCGCGACGATGGCGAGCGCGAGCAGCATGGGCAGGGGCCAGTCAGGCTGGGCAAAGGCGAGGCACGCCGTGGCGCAGGCGGATGTTCCGGCGGTGATCCGCAACACGAACATGCCCGAGCCCACGCGGTCCGCCAGCCAGCCGAGGCCGATGCGGCCAAGCACGCCGGAAATCTGCACCACCGCGAACACCATGCCGGCGTGGGTCGGCGTCAGGTGGAGGCCGGCCACCAGATAGGTCACGAGGAAGGCGTTCCAGCTTCCCTGGGTGATGCCGAGAAACCCGCCGGCGAATGCGATGCGCATCAGCCCCGCCGCCTTTAGGACCGCGAAGGTGTGCCGCGCGTTCGCAGGTGAGAGCAGCACGCGCCAGTTCATCTGTCCGGGGTCACGCCCCGCGTCGATGCGCCCGCGCACCGCCTGCGCCCCCGCGACGGCAATCAGCAGCACGACCACCACGGCCAGCAGCGCGAACCGCCAGCCCACATACAAGGCGAGCGGCGGCAGAAGCAGGCCGGCGGCGGCCGCGCCCACCGGCACGCCCGCCTGTTTCACCGAGAACAGCAGGGACCGGTGCCGGGCCGGCGCGTAGCGCATCAGAACGTCGCTGCCCGCCGGCGTTGCCGGGCCATAGGCAAGGCCGATCAGCGAGGCGGCGGCGAACGGCGCCACCAGCAGGGGCATGGGCAGCAGCGCCACGCCGACGATGCCCAGCAGTAGTCCGGCCTGTACCGTCCGGATCGAGCCGAACGCCCGCAGCAGGGGATTGCCGCAGATCAGGAAGGTGATCGCGCCGGTGGTGCCGCACGCCACGAGAAAGCCGACATGGGTCGCCGGCCAACCCAGCTCAGCGCCGAGGATGGGGGCGAGCGTCGGGATCATCTGGTTGAGGAAGGCACCCGTGGTCTGGAGCAGCATGACCGCCGCCAGGGCCGACACCCATCCCTCGTGGGCGGGCTTCAGACTCGCGCCGATGTGGGGTTGAGCAGACAGTCGTGCCTCCATCCGGCACGCGTGCCGGTCGCGCCTGCGTCAGACGCGTGGCTCGATCCGGTCTCGTGCGGTCAATGCCGGCGCGGGCGCCGGCTCAAAGTGTCGAACGATAAGGTAGCGTTACGACCGCCGCTCGGGCAATGCGTTGCGTCGATATAGTGACCGTCTGCCGGGACATACTGCCTTTCCTGGATGTCCGAAGTCGAAAGTCACAGGAATACAGAGGCTTGCGCGCCTATGAGCGCGGCGCAGAACAGGCTCGCATCGTGAAGCGCCAAGCCGAGGCGGCTGGGCGTGCCGTCAAGGCGCAGCCAGGCGGTCGCGCCGATGGTGGCGGCCGACCATCCCGCGCCGGTGAACACCATGGCCAGCGCGAGGGTCGCTGGGAGGGGAATGGCCCAGGCGAGCGCCAGCCCGCTCAGGGCCAGCAGGATCCCGGCGGCGGTGATCGCGGGCGCGGAAAAGCGTGTGCCAAGCCAGAACAGCGGCACCGATGGCGCGTACATCGCGAAGACATGGAGGGCGACAAAGCCAAACACGGCCCCCTCGCCAATGCCACAGTCCACCAGCCGCATCGGCGCTCCCGCCATGAGCAGGCTCATGCATAGCCACGCCACCGCTGCGGCAAGGGTGGGTCCGATGACCGAGCCCAAGGGGGCGGTCTCGCCTTCGGGCGGGGCGGTTATGGGATCAGGCGCGAGGCGCACGGCGATGGTGAGCGCGACGGTATGAGCGGCGGCGGCAAGCGCGGCCGCGCCCACCAGGAAGAACGGGGCGAACAGGCGCTCGGTAAATTGGGTCAGGAGCGGCCCGGCGAAAGCCGCGAGCAGGCCGCCGGCCAGCACACCGGCGGCGGCCGCTGCCGGTTGACGCCCGGCCGCCGCCGCTTCGTGGCGGTAGAAGAAGGAGAAACCCTGCGCCATCCCGAGCCACAGTCCGCCGATGCAGGCGAAGGCGAATTGCTGCTTCAACAGGCCAAGCGCCAGCAGCACGCCGCCGGCGATCCCAAGCGACGCCCCCAGCGCAAAGCCGGCCCGCCGGCCGAAGGCGTCGCGCAGGAACGAGGCGGGAAAGGAGGCGACGGCCGACCCCAGCATCAGCGCCGCGAACGGCCACGCCGCGCGCAGCGGATCGCCGCTCGGTGCCAGCATCATGCCGGCCAGCGGGAGCGCGGCGGAAGCGACAGTCTGCGCCAGCACAGCGAAGGCGAAGCCGGCGGTCAGGGGCAGGAAGCCAGCCGGGCCGCGCGCATTGTCATTGGCCGGCGGGCAGATGGTGGGGTCGCAGATGCAGGCCAGCAGTCCGGCGCGGATCGATGCGGCGCGTGGGCTCACCGCTTCACGTCTTCGTCGGAGAGCATACGGCGGGCGGCGCCGTCGAGGTCGTCATATTGCCCCCCGCGCAGGCACCACAGGAAGGCGAATAGGCCGGAGAGGCCGAGCGCCAAGGCGATCGGCACCAGATAGAGAAGCACCGTCATGTCTTCACCCGCGCCCCGAAATGGGAGGCCCGCATGGCATTGAGCGTGACCAGGATGGACGAGCCGGACATGGCGAGCGCCGCCACCAGCGGCGTCACATATCCCCCCACCGCCAGGGGAACGGCGATGAGATTGTAGAGCAAGGCGAGGGCGAGGTTCTCATGGATGCGCCGCAGTGCGCAACGCGCCCCGTCCACCGCCGCGAGGACCGGGGCGAGGCGGGCGCCGAGGAATTCCGCATCCGCCTGCGCCTTGGTGAGCGCGGCCCCCTCCACCGGCGAGAGGGATACGTCGGCAGCGGCCAGCGCTGGCGCATCGTTCAGCCCATCGCCCACCATGAGGATGCGCCGTCCCTTCGCCTTCAGGGCTTCGAGCGCGGCGATCTTGTCCCCCGGCTTCAAACCCGCGCGGGCATCGGTGATGCCGAGGGCGGCGGCGACCGGCGCGACCGCCGCTTCGCGATCCCCCGACAAAATGATGATCTGAAGCCCGCTTGCCCTGAGCGCCGCCACCACCTCCACCGCATCGGGCCGCAGCGCCTGGTCGATGCCGGCGGCGAAGCCCTCCGCCCCCAGGCGGAACGCGATCAGCGATGCCGAGGCCGGCAGGTCGGCGGGCGCCTTCAGGCCGCAGAAGGCGAGGCTGCCCAGGCGCGCGTCCATGCCCCCGATAAGCGTCCGCACGCCCTCACCCGGTGCTTCCGTCACATCGGGGAAGGGGGCGCCCTCCGCCTTGGCGGCGAGCACCCCGGCCAGCGGGTGGCGGCTGGATTGGGCGAGCCGCGCGGCGAGCGGGACGAGCGCGGCATCAATTCCCTGCGGCAGGCGCAGCACGGGGTCTGGCAGGGTCAGGGTGCCGGTCTTGTCGAACACCACGGTGTCCACCGGCGCCAGCCGCTCCAGCATATCCGCCGAGCGCAGCAGGATGCCGGCGCGGAACAGGGCGCCCGTCGCGACCACCTGCACGGCGGGTACCGCAAGCGCCAGGGCGCACGGGCAGGTGATGATGAGCACCGCCACCGCGATCATGACGGCATCGTGCACGCTCGCCCCCGCTAGCAGCCAGCCGACGGCGGACATCAGTGCGGTGAGATGCACCACGGGGGCGTAGGCGCGGGCGACCCGGTCGGCGAGCCGCACATAAGTGGTGCGCGATGTCATGGCGGTGTCGAGGAGGCGCTGCACCTCGTCCACCAGCGTTTCCTCGCCCCCCGCCGTAACGCGCAGGGTCAGCGCCCCCTCACCATTCAGGCTACCGGCATGCACCGCTTCGTCCGCCATCACCGCGCGCGGCAGCGTCTCGCCGGTGACGAGCGCCTCGACGACGCTTGAATTGCCCTGCATCACCACGCCGTCCGCGCCGACGCGCTCGCCCGGCGGCACCAGGATGAGATCACCCGGCGCCAGCGCCTGGACCGGTACCTGCACCGCGACGCCGGCGGCATCGAGCCGGTGCGCCATCTCGCCCCTGAGCGCGGCGACGTTCGCCGCCACCGCCCGCGTGCGCTGTCGCGCGGCATGGTCGAGATAGCGTCCCGCCAGCAGGAAGAACAGCAGCATCAGCGCGCTGTCGAAATAGGCGTGCTCCCGGTGAAGCGCGGTCTCCACCACCGACATCGCAAGCGCCAGAAGCACCCCCAGCGAGATCGGCACATCCATGTTCAGCGCGCGGCTGCGCAGGGCGGCGAGGGCGCTGAGGAAAAACGGCTGGCCGGCATAGGCCGCCGCCGGCAAGGCGATCAGGGCCGAGAGCCAGTGGAACAGGTCCCGCGTCTCGGGGGTGATGTCGCTGACATTGCCGGCCCAGACCGAGACTGAGAGCAGCATCACGTTCATCGCCGCGAAGCCCGCCACCCCGAGGCAGCGCAGCAGCCATTTCGCGCGCTGCGCCTCCGCGTCTTCGGTGCGCGCCGAATAGGGGTGGGCGCGATAGCCCAGTGCCGAAAGCCGCGCCACCACGGCATCAGGCGCCGCCTCTTCGCCCCATGCCACGGACAGCCGGTGGGTGGTGTAGTTGAGCCGCGCGCGCACCACGCCGGGAAGCGCCGCGATGCCGCGCTCGATCTCCTCGATGCAGCCGTCGCGGTCGATGCCCTCGACCACGAGGTTCATCTGCGCGCGCCCGGCGGGGTCGCGCTTCAGGAAGATGGAATAGTCGACGGCCTCGGCACCCAAAGACAGATTGCTCCTAGTGAAGGATCACCCGGTTCTTTGAACGGAACATGCGCTCACCGCCTTGCGTCAGATCAATCACCAGATCCCATTGGCCGGCCGGCGCATCGAGGGTCGCGACGTAGCTGCCGTTGCCGAGCGGCGAAAGCTGCACCGTGGTGTCGAAGCGCGCATTGGCGGGATGGGCGAGCCGCGCGGTCCCTTCCAGCTTCATCAGCGGCTGACCCGCCGCGTCGCTCGCCTGCACCACCAGGCTCCGGCCGCCGCCCGCCGCATTGCCGACCTTCGCCTGCACCTGCCAATGCCGCTCAGCCTGCTGCCCGGCCGCCATTTCCTCGCCGCGGAACGCCAGACCCGCCTGGTAGGAACTTGCGGTCTCAAGGCCGCCGAAGGTGGTCACGGCAAAGCGCGCCATCACCACGTTCACCGCCACGATCACGCCGAAGAAGCTGAGAATGCAGATCAGCACGAAGCGGCCTGTGATGGGGCGCTTCGGGCGGGCGAGAACGGCTTCGGACATGGTTGGTCTCCCGATTAGATTTGTGCTGTCGGCTCCCTCTCCCGCTTGCGGGGGAGGGCGGGGGGAGGGGGCCGAGCGAAGCGAGGTGAGACGCCCCCGGCCTGCGGCCGGCCCCCTCCCTCACCCTCCCCCGCAAGCGGGAGAGGGGATGACGTTGCGCTTGCGGCCATCTTCACGGCCCGATGAAATGGTCCGCGACCTTCGCCTCGATCCCCGATTGGGTGTCGCGGATGGTGAAGGTCACGGGCAGGGAGGCGTCCGTCCCCAGAGCATCGCCGGTGGTCACGAGCACGCGCCATTCGCGCGTCTGGTCCGGCCCGATGGCGACATTGGCTTGCGCCCCCGAACCGACGATATCCAGCACCGCGCCCGGCACGCCGGCCACGGAAACCGCGAACGTCCGGTCACTCAGCTCCTTGTTGGAGATGCGCAGCGTGTAGGCGTTGCGGATGGACCCGTCCGAGAGGCGGACGAACAGCGGGTTGCGGTCGTGGATCGCCGCGACGCTTTCCATGCTGCGGCCGATCACGCTGGTCAGCATGATCGCGCAGGCCAGCAGGATCAGCCCGGCATAGAGCAGCGTGCGCGTGCGGATGATGTGGCGCACCGGCGCCTTGCCCTGCGCCCGCGCCTGGAAGGCGGCCTCGCTGTCATAGGCGATGAGGTTGCGCGGGTGGTTGATCTTTTCCATCACCGTGTTGCACGCGTCGATGCACAGGCCGCACTGGATGCAGGCGAGTTGCGATCCCTCGCGGATATCCACCCCGGTCGGGCACACCGCGACGCACTGGTTGCAGTCGATGCAGTCGCCGGCGGGGAGGCCCTCCTCCTTCAGCGCGGCGGCCTTCTTCAGGGAATTGCGCGGCTCGCCCCGGTCGAAGCGATAGGTGACGTTCAGCGCATATTCGTCGGTCAGGGCGGCCTGAATGCGCGGCCAGGGGCACATATAGGTGCACACCTGCTCGCGCAGGTGCCCGGCGAGGACATAGGTGGTGAAGGTGAGGATGAGGATGGAGACGTAGGCGACCATCGGCGCCTGGAACGTGGCGAGTTGCACCACCAGTGTCGGCGCGTCGGCGAAATAGAGCACCCAGGCGCCGCCGGTCCACCACGCGATCAGCAGCCACACCGAATGCTTGAGCGTCTTGTGGGTGATCTTTTCCAGTGTCCAGGGGCCGGCATCCTCGCGCATGCGCTCGCGCCGGTCGCCCTCGATCATGCGCTCCACGGCGAGGAATAGGTCGGTCCACACCGTCTGCGGGCAGAGATATCCGCACCAGACCCGGCCCGCGACCGCATTCATCAGGAACAGGATCAGCGCGGCGAGGATCAGCAGGCCGGCGACGTAGTAGAATTCCTGCGGCCAGATCTCCAGGAAGAAGAAATAGAACCGCCGCGCGGGAAAATCGATCAACACCGCTTGGCTCGGCGCGTCGGGGCCGCGATCCCAGCGCACGAACGGCAGCAGGTAATAGATCGCCAGCGTCACGATCAGGACGATCCACTTGATCGTGCGGAATCGCCCGTGGACGCTCTGCGGATAAATCTGGCGGCGCGCCACATAGAGCGGGGCGTCGTCGTCATCCAGGGCGGGTGGGGTCGTCGAGTGGATCGACATTTCAATGCGCCATCAACTTCGGATCAATGGTCATGGCCGGGCTTTCCGGCCATCCGCCGCTGTGCAGGACGCTTATTTAACGGACCGTTGAGCGACGCGCGGTCGCCCCCTCTCCCGCTTGCGGGGGAGGGCTGGGGAGGGGGCAGGAGCCCTCCGAGACACTCCGCACCTGGCCATTTCTCACCAATTTCCCCCGCCCTGACCCTCCCCCGCTTGCGAAAGCTCTGCGCAAGAGGCAGGCGCGGGATCGGTTGTGCTTTTCGAGTGACTACGCCCTGCTCCCTCTCCCCGACGGGTAGAGGGCTGGGGTGAGGGGGGAAACCCTTTCCAGTTCTGATATGTCGGAGCCCCCTCACCCGGCTGCTTTGCAGCCGACCTCTCCCCCTCGGGGAGAGGTGGAACAGCCCAGCCTCTGCACTTAACGAACCGCGGGAGTTTGCTGGAGCCCTTTCGCAGAGCCCCCACAAGCGGGAGAGGCAACGACCCAGCGGCTCCGCTAATGGAAAGAGTGAGGACAAGCGCACGCTCATGTCCCCCCTCACTGCCCACCGCCCAGCGTGTGGACGAACACGGTGAGCGCCTTGATGGTGGAGGGGGAAAGCCGGGTGCCCCAGGCCGGCATCACGCCGCCGCGTCCCAAGCTGATGGTCTGCACGATGGTCGCCTTGTCGCCGCCATAGAGCCAGATTCCATCGGTCAGGTTCTTGGAGCCAAGCTCCTTGTTCCCCTCAGCATTTTCCCCATGGCAGGCGACGCAATTGGCCTTGAACACCGCCGCGCCATTGGCGAGCACGCTCGGATCCACCGGCATGAAGCCCGAGAGCGAGCGCACATAGTCCGCCACATCCGATATCTGCGCCTTGGTCAGCACGCTGGCGAAGGCCAGCATGTTGCCCTGGTGGCCGGCATCGTCGCCCGCGCGCACGCCATGGGTGATGGTGGCCTGGATCTCAGCCAGCGTCCCGCCCCAGAGCCAGTCGTCATCGTTGAGGTTGGGATAGCCCTTGGCGCCGCCGCCGCCCGCGCCGTGGCAGGGCGCGCAATTGTCAGCGAACGCCACCTTGCCTTCCGCGCGCGCCAAAGCGAGCAGGTCGGGGCTGGCCTCGATCTGGCTCAGAGATGCGGTGGAAAGCTGTGCCGTCGAGGCGGCGCGCAAGGCTGCAAGGTCGGTCAATTGCTGCTGCACCGCCGTGCGGGAATTCCAGCTCAGCACGCCCGGTGTCGGGCCAGTCATCAGCGGCCAGGCCGGGTACAGAACCCAATAGCCCACCGCCCACGCGATGCAGGCATAGAAGCTCCACAGCCACCAGCGCGGCAGCGGGTTGTTGAGTTCGCGGATGCCGTCCCACTCATGGCCGGTGGTGGATTTTCCGGTCGTCGGGTCGACATAGGGCGCATGGGGTTCGTGCGTGTCGGGGCCGTGGCCATCGTGCGGGGTGCTCACGGGATCAATCCTCTTTCAAGGGAATCTGGGCGGCCTCGTTGAACGCCGCCTTGCGTGCCTTGGACGGCCAGTAGGCGTAGGCAATGACGCCGGAAAAGCCGAAGAAGAACAGCAACAGGCCCCAGGTTTGCGCAAAGGAGGCCAGCATCATGTAGATGTCACGCATGGCTCACCTCACGTTGGCTTTGTTGTCGTAGAGCTTGAAGTCCACCAAAGTGCCGAGCATCTGGAGGTAGGCGACCAGCGCGTCTGCCTCGGTGATGGTGCGGGTGTCGCCGTCGAAATCGCGCACCTGAGCCTTGGGATAGCGCGCCAGCAGGGCGTCGGCGTCCGGGGCGTCGGTGGTTGCCTGGGTTTTGATATCCGCCGCCGCGTTGGCGATCATGTCGTCGGTGTAGGGCACGCCTTCCAGGCGCAGCACCTTCATGTCGTCGGCGATGTGGCGCGCGTCGAGTTCGGTCTCCGCGAGCCAGGGGTAGGACGGCATGATGGAGGCGGGCACGACCGAGCGCGGATTGTGCAGATGCTCGATCTGCCAGAGGTCCGAATACTTGCCGCCGACCCGGGCAAGGTCCGGCCCGGTGCGCTTGGAGCCCCACTGGAAGGGGTGGTCGTACATGCTCTCTGCGGCGAGCGAATAGTGGCCGTAACGCTCCACCTCGTCGCGCAGCGGGCGGATCATCTGGCTGTGGCAGTTGTAGCAGCCTTCCCGCTGGTAGATCTTGCGCCCGGCAAGCTCCAGCGGGGAATAGGGCCGCATGCCCTCCACGGTCTCGATGGTGCTCTTGAGGTAGAACAGCGGGACGATCTCGACGAGGCCGCCGATGGAGATCACCAGCAGCACGCCCAGCAGCAGGATCGATGAGTGTCTCTCAAAGATCGCGTGCTTGGCCCAGATCGAAGCGGACTTTGTGGACATCGTCTTCTCCGTCATTCCGCAGGCGCGAGCGAGAGCGGGGCGGGCGCTTGCGCCGTGTCCAACTCCGGGCTGCGGATGGTCATCGCTATGTTCCAGGCCATGATCAGCGCGCCGATCAGGAACAGGATTCCGCCCAAGGCGCGGATCACGTAGAGGGGGTGCATGGCCTCGACGGTCTCGATGAACGCGTATTCGAGGAAGCCGAGCGCGGTATAGGCGCGCCACATCAGGCCCTGGAGGACGCCCGCGACCCACATGGACGAAATGTAGAGCACGATGCCGAGGGTCGAGATCCAGAAGTGCCACTCGATCGCCTTGACCGAATACATGTCCCGCTTGTTCCAGAGCCACGGAACCAGGCAGTAGATGGCGCCGAAGGAGATGTAGGCGACCCAGCCGAGCGCACCGGAATGCACGTGGCCGATGCCCCATTCGGTGTAGTGGCTGAGCGAGTTGACCGCCTTCACCGACATCATCGGCCCCTCGAAGGTGGCCATGCCGTAGAAGGCGACCGAGACCACCATCATCCGCAGCACCGGATCGGTGCGCAGCTTGTCCCAGGCGCCCGACAGCGTCATCAGGCCGTTGATCATGCCGCCCCAGGAGGGCATCCACAGCATGATCGAGAAGGTCATGCCCAGCGTCTGCGCCCAGTCGGGCAGGGCGGTGTAGTGCAGGTGGTGCGGGCCGGCCCAGATGTAGAGAAAGATCAGCGCCCAGAAATGGACGATGGAGAGCCGGTAGGAATAGACCGGCCGCTCCGCGCGCTTTGGGATGAAATAATACATCAGCGCCAGGAAGCCGGCGGTGAGGAAGAAGCCGACCGCGTTGTGGCCGTACCACCACTGCACCATGGCATCCTGTACGCCCGACCAGACGATGTAGGAGGTGGGCGAGAAGATCGACACCGGGATCGAAGCGTTATTGCCGATGTGCAGGACCGCGATGGTGACGATGAACGCGAGATAGAACCAGTTCGCCACATAGATATGCGGCTCGGTGCGCTTCAGCACCGTGAGCAGGAAAACCGCGAAATACGTGACCCACACGATGGTGAGCAGCAGGTCGGCATACCATTCCGGCTCGGCGTATTCCTTGCCCTGGGTGATGCCCAGCAGATAGCCGGTGCCGGCGATGACGATGAAGAAGTTGTAGCCGAGCACAACGAACCAGGGCGCCAGATCCCCCGCCAGGCGGGCGCGGCAGGTCCGCTGCACCACATAGAAGGAGGTCGCGATCAGCACGTTGCCGCCGAAGGCGAAAATCACCGCCGAGGTATGCAGCGGCCGCAGCCGGCCGAAGGCGGTCCAGGGCAGGTCGAAGTTCAGCACCGGAAAGGCCAGCTGAAGCGCGATGACCACCCCGACGAGGAAGCCGGCGATGCCCCAGAACACGGAGAGAAGGGTCGCGACCTTCACCGGCTCCATATTGTAATTAGGCCGCCCGTTGATAGTCTGGGGCGGCAACGCCGCCGGCCGGTCCATGTAGCGGTTGCCGATGGCGAACACCGAGGCGATGCAGGCGGCGGCAAACAGGAAGGCGTGGAAGGCGTAGGCCGAGGTATAGGCTTTCGCCATCACCACGATGGAGAGCAGCGCCATCGGGCAGAGCACGATGAGCAGCAGCATCTCGCCGTCCGTCATGCTCTTTCGCGGCGTCGTGGTCGGTGCGGGTACGGTCGGCATCTGCGGGTCCCCGCTTCGGGCCGAGACCTCCCGAAGCTTCTGGCCGCACCCTGCGTCGGGCGTCCGAGGGCTTGTTTGATACAAGTCAAAAGAGGGCAGCCTGCCGCATGGGGTCATTACGGAGCGTGGCCGCTTCGGCGCTGCTCTGAACTGGCGCCTACGCCTTGTGCTGCTTCACGAAATCCACGAACGCGCGCAGCGGGGCCGGCATCTGCCGGCGGCTGGGGTAGTAGAGGAAGAAGCCGCTGTAATAGGGGCACCAGTCCTCCAGCACCCGCACCAGCCGGCCTTCCGCGACCAGATCGGCCACCTGCTGCTCGAAGGCAAAGGCGATGCCCGCGCCATCGAGGGCGGCCTGGACCATCAGGTCCTGATCGCCGAGGGTTATCGGCCCGTCGACCTCGATGGCAAGTTCCACCCCGCCCCGCTCGAACTCCCATGCGTAAAGCCGCCCGCTGGCGAACCGGAACCGGATGCACGGCAACTCCCTAAGCTGCTCCGGCCGCTCGGGGCGGGGGTGCCGCTCGAAGAAGGCCGGCGAGGCGACGATGGCGGTGCGCTGGCGGGGGCCGATGGGCACCGCGATCATGTCCTGCGCGAGCGTCTCACCGAAGCGCACGCCGCAGTCGCATCCGTCCGCGACCATGTCGACAAGGTCGTCGTTCACGGTCAGATCTACGTGTAGATCTGGGTACTTCGCTACGAACGATGTGACCATAGTCAACACCAACATCTGCGCGCTGACGCGGGCGGTGTTGATGCGCAATGTGCCGACGGGGCGGTCGCGGAAATTGTTCAGATCGTCCAGCGCGTCGGCAATATCGCGGAACGCCGGGGCGATCCGGGCGTGAAGCTGCTCGCCCGCCTCTGTCAGGGCGACCGAGCGGGTGGTGCGGTTTGCCAGCCTAACCCCTAGGCGTTCCTCGATATTTCGCAGCGCATGGCTGAGGGCAGAGGCGGTGCAGCCCAGCTCATCCGCGGCCTTGCGAAAGCTCAAATGCCGGGCGATCGCCAGGAATGCGCGCAGGTCGGTGGGGTCGATCTGGGTCATTGATGAAAATATCTCAGTATGATGCCGAAAATATGCGCGATTATCTCATCAGTTTCCAGGGGCTATCAAAACGCCGCGGCGGATGTCGCCGGCCCCTAGTTCACTGGAAACGCACATGAAAATCTGGTTCATCACCGGCGCCTCGCGCGGTTTCGGCGCCCTCATCACCGAGCAGGCTCTCGCCAAGGGCGATGCGGTTGTCGCCACCGCCCGCAACCCGGACACGGTCACGGCGCGCTTCGCAAACCATCCCAACCTGCTGCCGCTCGCCCTCGACGTCACCAACGAAGCCCAGGCCCATGCCGCCGCAAAGGCAGCGGTGGAGCGGTTCGGCCGCATCGATATTCTCGTCAACAATGCCGGCTACGGCCTGCTCGGCGCGGTGGAAGAGGCGAGCTCGGGCGAGATCGAGGCGCTGTTCCGCACCAATGTGTTCGGCCTGCTGGGCGTGACCCGCGCCGTGCTGCCCCACATGCGCCGCCAGCGATCCGGCCGCATCTTCAACCTCTCCTCCATCGGCGGCTATTCGGCCTATGCCGGCTGGGGGGTCTATGGCTCCACCAAGTTCGCCGTCGAGGGGCTGAGCGAGGCGCTGGCTATCGAATTGAAGCCGCTCAATATTCTGGTGACGGTGGTGGAGCCCGGCTTCTTCCGCACCGACTTTCTCGACGAAACCTCCCTGGTGGTGAGCACCAGTCAGATCGCCGACTACCACGAGACCTCCGGCGCCATGCGCGGCTTCGCGGCCGGTGCCAACCATGCCCAGCCGGGGGATCCTGCCGCCTTGGCGCGGGTGCTGGTGGCTTTCGCCGACACGCCGAACCCGCCGGTCCGTCTGCCCCTGGGTTCGGACACGGTCGCCAAGATCGCCGAGAAGAATGCCCAGACCGATGCCTTGCTGCGGGAGTGGCACGACGTCTCCGTCTCCACGGACTTCGCGGCCGGCAAGGCGGCGTAAGGGCTTGGGAAGCGTGGCATTTCCCTGTTCAGGCTGTCCCTTCCCCAACGCGTTGGGGAGGGGACACTTCGCCCGGTCGCTCACCGGCTGGGGAGGGCATGCTCCAATGCCTTTGCCCAGCAGGCTTCTGCTGCGTCCGACAGCCGGCGTATCGGCCGGAACAGGCGTATGTCGACCGGGATGGCGAAATGCTCCGACCCGGCTGGCATAAGATGGCCAGCGGCGAGGTCTTCTTCCGCCATCGTCTGAGGCAGCCAAGCCACCCCGTGTCCCTGCCTGGCCATGGACTGGAGGGTGGCCGCCAGCGGTGCCGTGAACACCGTCTCCAATGCGGGCACTGGGGAAAAGGCGGGAAAGGTCGCCTTGAGGATGCGCCCGAGGCCCGACACGTCGCTATAGGCCAGGAAATTCAGCGGTGCATTCGGTGTGCCCGGCAATTGCCAGAGTGCGGCGCCGGCTTCGTTCGACGCTGAAACCGGAATGAGCCGGTCGGTGCCGACTACGCGGCTTGAGAAAGACGCGGCTGGCATGCGGGTCGGCATGTCGCTGCGCGCATGGCACAGCAGGAAATCGGCGTCGCCCGCCAAGAAAACCCGCTCGCAGGCCGCCATCGTGTCCGAGATCAGGTTCAGCGCGCCGAGGGTTGCAAGTGGCGAGAGGGTCCGCATCCACCCCGGAAGGAAAGTGAAGGAAAGAGCGTGGGTCGCGGCGATGGACAAAGCCGCTCCCTCGCGCCCGGCAGCCTTCAACGCGCCCCGCCGCATCTGGTGCAGGTCGCGCGTCAGATCGGCTGCGCGGTCAAGCAGATAGCCGCCGGCCGCATTCAGCACCACACCTTGCGGCGTGCGAAGGACGAGTGGGGTGCCGATCCAGTTTTCCAACGCTTGGATGCGCCGGCTGAAAGCGGGTTGGGTGACGTGGCGGGCTTCCGCTGCGCGCGAGAAGTTGTGGTGCTCGGCGAGCGCCAGGAAATCCTCAAGCCAAGTCAGATCCATGGTTGTGTTAGGTCCACAGGCGATGCCGAATGTGCATGGTGACCTTAATTCTTGGCATTGGAGGATTCATCAGCACGAATGTATCTCATGCCAACGCCGTGAGCCAATGCAAAGGAAGGGATGCAATATGCGCATCGTTGACGTTCGGGAGATCACCCAGCCGATCTCTTCGCCGATCCGCAACGCCTATATCGACTTCAGCAAGATGACGACCAGCCTTGTCGCGGTCGTCACCGACGTGGTGCGCGATGGGCGTCCGGTGATTGGCTATGGCTTCAATTCCAATGGGCGCTATGGCCAGGGTGGGCTGATCCGCGAGCGGTTTCGCGGCCGCATCCTGGAGGCCAAGCCCGAAAGCCTGCTGGACGATGCGCGCGACAACATCGATCCCGCCAAGGTCTGGGCCGCCATGATGATGAACGAGAAGCCGGGCGGGCACGGCGAGCGGTCGGTGGCCGTGGGGACCCTCGACATGGCGATCTGGGATGCGGTGGCGAAGATCGAGGGCAAGCCTTTGTTCCGCCTGCTGGCGGAGCGCCACGGGCGTGAGGTCGACCCGCGCGTCTTCGTCTATGCAGCTGGCGGCTACTATTATCCCGGCAAGGACAATTCCGCCCTGTGCGCGGAAATGCGCGGCTATCTCGACCGTGGCTACAACGTCGTGAAGATGAAGATCGGTGGGGCTTCCATCAGCGAGGATCGTGCGCGCATCGAGGCGGTTCTGGCCGAGATCGGCTCGCAGGCCCGCCTCGCGGTGGATGCCAACGGCCGCTTCGATCTGGAGACCGGCATCGCCTATGCCAAGATGCTGCGGGACTATCCGCTGTTCTGGTACGAGGAAGTGGGCGACCCGCTAGACTACGCGCTTCAGGCCGCGCTCTCGGAATTTTATCCCGGCCCCATGGCGACCGGCGAGAACCTGTTCTCCCACCAGGACGCCCGGAACCTGCTGCGCTACGGTGGCATGCGACCGGACCGCGACTGGCTCCAGTTCGACTGTGCTCTGTCGTATGGCCTGGTGGAATATCTGCGGACGCTCGATGTGCTGAAGCAGTTCGGCTGGTCGCCCTCACGCTGCATTCCCCATGGCGGGCACCAGATGTCGCTCATGATCGCGGCGGGCCTCGGCCTTGGCGGCAACGAGAGCTATCCCGACCTGTTCCAGCCCTATGGCGGTTTCCCGGATGGCGTGCGGGTAGCGGACGGCCATATCGTGCTGCCGGAACTGCCGGGCATTGGATTCGAGGGCAAGTCCGATCTGATCTCGGTCATGCGAGAGCTTGCCGCGTAAAGGGGACACTCTTCCCCACAAGGGGCAAGGGCAAGGGGAAGGGGAAGGGGGCAAAGAGTGCGTGCGGGAAGGTGACATCGCCCTTATGTCCCGCAGGGCTTGCAACGCCGCCCTTTCGATTGGCGCGACGCGCCCCACATGACAGACTTGAATCCTTTCAGGTTTGCCCCCCGCGGGCGAACGGCCGAAGCGGAGGTCTGCATGGGCACGGTTGGCAGCTTGAACGCGAGGATCGGCGACGTCACAGAGCGCATCGTCCGGCGCAGCCGACCCAAGCGCGAGCGATATCTGGGGCGGATCGATGCTGCGGTCGAGGCGGCGCCGCCCCGCCAGCGCCTCGGCTGTGCCAACCAGGCCCATGGGTTCGCCGCATGCGGTCCGACCGACAAGGCGCGGTTGCGTGGTGAGGACACGCCCAACATCGGCATTGTCACCGCCTATAACGACATGCTTTCAGCCCACCAGCCTTATGAGCGTTTTCCCGAACTGATCCGCGATGCGGCGCGCGAGGCCGGCGGCACGGCGCAGGTGGCGGGCGGGGTGCCGGCCATGTGCGACGGTGTCACCCAGGGCGAGGCGGGGATGGAACTGTCCCTGTTCTCGCGTGATGTCATCGCCCTTTCCACCGCCGTCGCGTTGTCCCACCAGACCTTCGATGCGGCGGTGTTCCTCGGTATCTGCGACAAAATCGTGCCGGGACTGGTGATTGGTGCGCTGTCATTCGGCCATCTGCCGGCTGTGTTCATCCCGAGCGGGCCGATGACCTCGGGCCTGCCGAACGACGAGAAGTCGCGTATCCGCCAGCTCTATGCGGAAGGCAAGATCGACCGGGCGGCGCTGCTGGAATCCGAGTCCCAGTCCTATCACGGCCCGGGCACCTGCACCTTCTACGGCACCGCCAACACCAATCAGATGATGATGGAGATCATGGGCCTTCATCTGCCCGGCGCCTCTTTCGTCAATCCCAACACGCCGCTGCGCGATGCGCTCACCCGCGCCGCTGCCAAACGCGCGCTGGCCATCACCGCGCTGGGCAATGATTTTACGCCCGTCGGTCGGATGCTCGATGAGAAGGTGTTTGTGAACGCGGTGGTCGGGCTACATGCCACCGGCGGGTCCACCAACCACACGCTCCACCTCGTCGCCATGGCGGCGGCGGCGGGCATCAGCCTGACCTGGGACGACTTTTCCGACCTCGCCGACGTGGTGCCGCTGCTGGCGCGGGTCTATCCCAATGGCAAGGCCGACGTGAACCATTTCCACGCCGCTGGCGGCATGGGGTTCGTGATCGGCGAACTGCTTGGTGCGGGCCTGCTCCATCAAGATGTGCGCACGGTCTGGGGAACCGGACTCGACGGCTATGTGGCCGAGCCGGGCCTGGGCGAGAACGACGCGCTTGTGTGGCGCGACGCTGCGGCTGCTAGCGGCAACACCGAGATCCTGCGCGGCGCGCAGACGCCGTTCCAGGCCACCGGCGGGCTGAAGGTGATGGGCGGCAATCTTGGCCGCGCCGTGGTGAAGACCTCGGCGGTGGCGGTCGAGCGCCATGTGCTGGAGGCGCCGGCGCGGGTGTTCCATTCCCAGGAGGCGTTCCAGGAGGCGTTCAAGGCCAAGGAACTGACCGGCGATTTCGTGGCGGTGGTGCGGTTCCAGGGGCCGGGTGCCAATGGCATGCCGGAACTCCACAAGCTCATGCCGCCGCTCGGCGTTCTACAGGATCGCGGGCAGAAAGTGGCGCTGGTTACCGACGGGCGAATGTCGGGCGCATCCGGCAAGGTTCTGTCTGCTATCCATGTCACGCCCGAGGCGGCGCGGGGCGGCGCCATCGCCAAGATCCGCGACGGCGACATGGTACGTGTGGACGCGGTTGCAGGTGAACTTGAGGTGCTGGTGGACCCGCTGGACTGGAACGCCCGTGCGCCCGCCGAAGCTGACCTCTCCGCCAACCACTTCGGCGTCGGCCGGGAACTGTTCCAGCCGTTTCGTGCGGCGGTGGGCGCGGCGGACGCCGGCGGCACCATTTTCGCCGAAGCCTTCGCCTGAAGGTGGCGCTCCGGCGCGCCGCGCTCTATAGCGGCGGGTGGGGTACATCGTAAGGAAAGCTTACATGGCGGCGGATGCGGCGGTGGATGTGCAGCAAGTGGCGGCTCGGCCCGTCGAAATCGTGCCGGGATTGCTGCGCGTCCGCGTTCCTCTGCCATTTCCGCCGAGTGAGGTGAATGCCTGGCTGCTGTCGGATGCCAATGGGTGGACGCTGATCGATTCCGGTGTTGATGATGCCCCGACACGGGCGTTGTTCACCGATGTCCTGTCCGACCCCATGCTGGGCGGGGCAGGGATTTCCCGTCTGCTCGTCACCCATTTCCACCCTGACCATATCGGTCTCGCCGGCTGGCTGAATGCGCGCACCGGCGCCGGTATTGTCATGAGCCGGATCGAGTGGCTGCAAGCGCGCCTTATCCTCGCCGAGCCGCCGGGCGTCGCCTTGGCTGCGTTCCATGCGCAATATCACTGGTGCGGGGCCCCCGAAGATTATCTCTCGCTGTTGAAAGAGCGGGGCCTGCTCTTTCACAAGTGGGTCGGGCCGCTGCCTTACGCCTATTCCTCGATCCGCGAGGGCGACGAACTGGAGATGGCGGGCACCCGGTGGCGCGTCATCACGGGGGAGGGGCACGCCCCGGAGATGGTCTGCCTGTACAGCGCGGAGCGGGGCATCCTGATCGCCGCCGACCAGATCCTAGGCCGGATCACCCCCCATATCGGCCTGCACCCCGCGGATCGCACGGCTGACCCACTGGGGGATTTCCTGCGGTGCCTCTCCAAGTTCGAGGGACTGCCCGAGGATACACTGGTGCTGCCCTCCCATGGCGAACCGTTCGTGGGCCTCGACGCGCGGATCGCTGGATTGCGCGCGCACCATGAGGAGCGGCTGGGACGCCTGATGGCTTATTGCGACACCCCTCGCACGGTGATGGACACCACCAGCGTCCTGTTCCGCACCCTCGCGCCGGAGCAGATCGGCTTTGCGCTGAGCGAGGCCCTGGCCCATCTGCGCCATCTGGTGGTGCGCGGAGAGGTGGTGGAGATGGCTGGCGCGGTCTGCCGTTTCGTCCGGCGTTGAGATTATTTTCGCCGGATGGAACTTCGCGCAAAAGAAGTGTGGAACGTTTCTATCTCCACATAGTTGCGTCTCTATAACAATAACAATCCAGAGGCGCCCCATGCACACTTATGACACCCACGAAGACCATGTCCGCGTTCTGATTGCCGGACTGTCTGCTGATGATGTTTCAAGGAGCAAAAGCCTTTGCGATAAAGCCATCCTCATGGCGCGCGAACTCGATCGCCATGACGCCACGATGGCTGGCTTATACGCGCGGTGCGATCTTCGCGGCATCCCGCGGCAGTAGATCCTAAGGAAAGCCCGGGACGGCGCTCCGGCCCCAGGGTCACCCGCGCGCTCGCGCCGCATCCACGGGGTGGGTCGACGCGAAATGAAGGCGGGGACATTGCGCGCAAGCCTGATATAGGACGGCGTCAAGCCTTGGCCCGCAGCGTGGAGCGGCCTTTCGCGTGACGATCTACCTGCCCATCGCTGAGCTTCCGGTTGCCATATTCACCATCTTCGCGATGGGTCTCGCGGTCGGCTTCATCTCCGGCATGTTCGGGGTAGGTGGCGGCTTTCTGATGACCCCGCTGCTGATCTTCACCGGCGTGCCTGCGGCTGTCGCCGTGGCCAGCGTTTCCGCGCATATGGCGGCTTCGTCTTTTTCCGGCGCGCTATCCTATCTCCGCAAGGGGCTGATCGATCTGCCGCTGGCCGGTTTCCTGCTATCGGGAGGCATCGCCGGCACCGGGCTTGGCGTCGCCGCCTTCGCGCTGATGCGGGCCTATGGGCAAGTCGATCTTGTGATCGGTGTTTCCTACGTCATCCTGCTGGGCGGTGTGGGCAGCCTGATGCTGGTGGAAAGCGTGCGGGCCATCCTGCGCACCAGGCGCGGGCGAGCGGCGGAAATTCGCCGTCCGGGCACTCACGGATGGTTTCTGCGCCTGCCGTGGAAAATCCGCTTCCGGCGCTCGCGCATCTATGTGTCCATCATTCCCGTGGTGGTGCTGGGCCTGGGCATCGGTTTTCTCGGCGCGGTACTGGGCGTGGGCGGCGGCTTCCTGCTGGTACCCGCGTTGATCTATCTGCTGCGCGTGCCGACCCAGATGTCGGTGGGCACCGCCCTGGTTCTCACGCTCGTCACTATGACGGTCGCAACCGTGCTGCATGCGGCGGTGAATGGAACCGTGGATGCGGTTCTGGCGCTCATCCTGATGATTGGCGGCACCATCGGGGCGCAATTCGGAGCGCGGGCGGGGCAGCGCCTGAAGGCGGAATATCTGCGTCTGTTGCTCGCCATGCTGGTGCTCGCCGTGGGGCTGAGGGTCGGGTACGACCTCGTGCGGCCTCCGGCCGATCCATTCGTGGTCACGCTACGCGAGGGGCGCCCATGATCCGCGCCCTGTTTCACCTTTTCTGCCTTCTGGCTTTGGCATTCCCCGTGAGCATGGCGCGGGCGGAACGGCTCGTGCTTTCGGTCTCCCAGCCGGAGGTGTTGATCTCCTCCAATTTCACCGGTGCCGATCTCGTCCTGTTCGGTGTGGTGGAGGAGCAGGACCCCGCGCACAGGCCCGATTATGATTTCGCAGTGACGGTGCGCGGCCCGCAGCAGACTTTCATCACCTGGCGCAAATCGCGGGTGCTGGGCATTTATGTGAACACCGATAGCCGCACCTTCGTGGATTCTCCGGCCGTGCTCGCAGTTGCGACCAACCGGCCTGCCGAGGAGATCGCACCGCCGGATGTCCTGCGGCGCGAGCAGATCGGCCTTGCCCGCAACATCTTTCTCCAACGCATCGGTCCAGATTATGCGGATGTCGTTCCGGACGACCCCTTCCGTCTGGCCTTCCTGCGCATCAAGAAGGCTGTTGGGCTCTATTCGGACGAGCAGAATGGGGTCCATCTGCTCTCCCCTTCTGTGTTCCGCACCACGTTCCGCATCCCCGCGAACGCGCCGGTCGGAAGCTACGAGGTGGCGGTCAAGGTGTTCGAGCAGGGTCATCTCCTGGCCAGCGCGCAAAGTTCGGTGGTGGTGCGCAAGGACGGCTATGCCCAGAAATTGGCAAACTTTTCAGAGCAGCACGGGTGGCTCTACGGCTTGAGCGTTGCCATGGGTGCGCTGTTTGTCGGATTTGGAGCAAATCTGTTGTTCCGCAAAGATTAGTTTGGCCGACTGACCATCCGTCTACCGTACAGCAATGTATTTTAGACACACGCGCGTCAAAAGCTTCTTGTGCCCTGATCTTGGATCCAAAATGGGGCAAAGTGGATTGCGTTTGCCAATATGCGCAAGTAACACCTCGACGATGCATCCCGCGTCTTAGGGCGTGGATGTGGTCTTCCGGGCACCAAGCCCTGACCGGTGCCCGGTGGAGGCGGGGCGGCGCCGTCAAAGCGTCGTCCCGCGTTCCCTCTCCCTTTCTGTAGGCAGAGGCATCCAATCTGAGTTATGTCTCCGGCTTCTCGCTGCGGAGGACCCATGGCTTCCGGTGAAGTTTCTGTGACCATCGAGGGCGGCATCGCCCGCCTCGTGCTGTCGAATCCCGAGCGTCGCAACGCCATTTCCAGCGGCATGTGGCAGGCGCTCTCGGCGTTTGCCTCAGACGCCGCGAACCGCACCGATGTGCGGGTGGCGCTGATCCGGGGGGAGGGCACGCTGGCCTTCTCCGGCGGTGCCGACATCTCCGATTTCGGTGCAGCGCGCTCGGATGCCTCCGGGGCGCAAACCTATGACGAATTGGTGGAAGGCGCGTGCGCCGCGATCGAGGGGCTCAGTTTCCCAGTGGTTGCGCTGCTGCACGGCGCATGCGTGGGTGCCGGTGCGGCGCTTGCCGCCTGCTGCGATATCCGTGTCGCGGCAGAGGGCACTTTCCTTGCCATCCCCGCCGCGCGCCTGGGCCTTGGCTACGATCCGCGCGGGATTTCCCGGCTGGTGCGTGCCTATGGCGGCCATGCGGTGCGCCAATTGTTCTTCACGGCCGAGCGGCTGACGGCGCGACGCGCCTTCGAGATGGGTGCGATCGACCATCTGGCGGCGGCGGACGAGGCCGATGCACTGGCGGATAAGATCGCCGCGCGCATCGCCGAGAATGCGCCGTTGACGCTTCGCGCGGCGAAACTCTCGATCCGCGCAGCCGAGGGTGTCGGCGGCGGCATTTTGACCGAGGCGCGGCACCAGACCGCGCTGGCCAATGCCAGCGCGGATTATCGCGAAGGCCGGCTGGCGTTCGCGGAGAAGCGTGCACCGCGTTTCAGCGGAAGCTGAGCCGGTTTCTAAATCCCGTTCTCCAGGCGTTGCGTCGGCGCGAGGTCCCGAATAAGGTCCGCGCCCGCGTTGGGGCGTAGCCAAGTGGTAAGGCAGGGGATTTTGATTCCCCCATCCCCAGGTTCGAATCCTGGCGCCCCAGCCAATCCGATATTCGCAGCCTGGAGCAGACATGGCCGAGGCGCTGGTGTTTCATTCCGGGGTCGATGCTATCGCCCCGTGGGTCGAGGCGCTGCGGCGCGAACTTCCCGAACTCGATATTCGCATTTCCCCGGATTTCGGCGCGGTCGAGGATGTCCGCTACGCAATGGTCTGGAAGCCGCCGATGGGCTTCTTCGCGCAATTTCCAAATCTCGCGCTGGTGACCAATCTCGGTGCGGGCGTGGACGCGCTGGTGGCACGCGATGATCTTCCCGCCGTGCCCATCACACGCATTTCCGATCCGGATATGTCGCGCATGATGGCGTCGTTTGTGCTGATGGCGGTGCTTCGCCACGCACGCGATATTCCCACCTTCGAGCGCGCTCAGCGCGAGGGGCGCTGGCACTATGTGCACCCGCGCACATGCGATGAGATCTCGGTTGGCGTGCTGGGGCTTGGGGAGCTTGGCGCCACGGCGGCGCGGGAATTGGCCCGGCAAGGCTTCCAGGTGCGAGGCTGGTCGCGCACCCCCAAGAGCGTCGAAGGTGTGGACTGCGCGGCGGGGCTCGATGCCTTGCCCGGCTTCCTCGCCGGCTGTGAAATCCTGGTGGTGATGCTGCCGCTGACGCCGGAGACGCGTCACATACTGAATGCGGCCCGCCTCGCCATGCTGCCAAAGGGGGCGAAGCTCATCAATGTGGCGCGGGGTGCGATCATCGACGAGCCAGCACTGGTGGATGCGCTCCGCTCCGGACACATTGCCGAGGCAACGTTGGACGTGTTCGAGCAGGAGCCGTTGCCGTCGGCGAGTCCGCTATGGAGCATGGACAATGTGCTGGTGACGCCGCATCTGGCCTCGATCGCGATTCCCAAATCCGCCATTGCCCAGGTGGTCGCCAACATCCGTCGGGTGCGGGCGGGCGAGCCGGTGCTAAACCGGGTGGACCCCGGGCGCGGATATTGAAGCTTCGCCACAAGTCGGCCAAATCGTCGCGTTAGAAACGCAGCGTGAACATTGGACGCGAGAGCATGAACCGCTTTGTGAACACCTTCCGCACCGCTGCCCTCCTGGTTGGAGGCGGCATCGCCGCGGCGCTTTTGTTCGCGCTGCTCGGTAGCCTCCTTGTGGCGGTCGGAATTTTTGTGGCCGTCGCCATCGTGGCCGGTGGGCTGCATTTCCTGATCTTCGGCAAGGGCCGCGTCACGGTACGCCGCTCGCCGGGCGGCTATGAGATGATCGACATCACCCCGCCGCGCCCGCCCAGGCGTCCGCGCTGAGGCTCCAAGCAAACGCCGGCTGTGGACTGGCGCCCGTGCGGGCGGATGCTTAGCTGTGGGGCATCACGGTTGAAGGAGAGCGCCGGTGTCGGTCGCAACTGAGGCCCCGCTGCGGGTCGGCAAGGTCACGCTCACGGTTCTCGATCTTGATGCGGTCCGCGATTTCTACCAGCGGGCCATCGGGCTTGAGCTTCTCTCCGGCGACGCGGCTGTGGCGCTGCTCGGCGCCGGCGGGGTCGGCTTTCTCGAGTTGCGTCGCGACGCCGCTGCGCGGCTGGGCACGCGCCGTGAGGCCGGGCTGTTTCACACCGCCTTTCTGCTGCCCACGCGGGCGGACCTTGGCCGATGGATGCGCGAAGCATCAGCGCAGGGACTGCGTATCGACGGCGCGGCCGACCATGTGGTGAGCGAGGCCATTTATCTCGCTGATCCCGAGGGCAACGGCATCGAAATCTACCGCGACCGTGCGCCGGCTGACTGGACCTGGGCTGGCGATGAGGTGGTGATGCGCAATGACCGCCTCGATCTCAACGAGTTGGCCAGCGCCGGTGGAGCCGAGCCCTGGCGCGGGGCGCCGGCAGGCACTGTGGTGGGCCACGTCCACTTGCAGGTGGGCGAGTTTGCTGCTGCCGAGGCGTTCTATGCGGGTGCCCTGGGGTTGGACATCACCTGTCGTTATCCAGGCGCCACCTTCTATAGCTCCGGACGCTATCACCACCACATCGCGACCAACATCTGGAACAGCCGGGGTGCCCCTGTGCGCTCAGGCCCGGTGACGGGCATCGCGGAAGTGGAATTGCTGGCGGCCGATTCTCAAACGCTTTATGCGGCGCGGGCTGGGATTGGCGCTCTGGCAAGCACTGAGGAAAACGGCATCGCCGCGCGCGATCCGTGGGGCACGCTGATCGCCGTTCGCGGCTGATCCGACGACCACCCCCGGTTCAGGGGTTCGGACGCTTCCTACGGGTGCGCGCATTACCAATGTGCGTTGACAAACATCCGCTCGTGGCGTTCCCTTTTATCAGAATAAAAAACGATCGTATTGTAATTCGATACGAAAACCTCAGAGGGGCGTTTGACGAACGCTTTCCTGGATATCGCGGCCTCCGCCGCCTGTTTCCATGGCGCCGAGCACAATCGGCGTCTGCTCCCTGGACTGCTCCGGCATCTTGGCTGCCCCGTCTGCGCCAGCATGCCCGCCCCAATCTTTAGGAGATCCCCATGAAAGCGTTTCCACGACTTTTGATGGGCCTTGCCGCCCTTGCCTCCACCTCGCTTCTCGCCGTGGCGCCTGCGAGCGCGCTGGACAAGGTGGTGCTGCGCATCAACTTCACGCCCTGGGCCATGCATGCCCAATATTATGCTGCCATCGCCCAGGGCTATTATGCCAAGCAGGGCATCGAGCTTGAGATCCGGCCGCCCTCTGCCGGCCAGAGCAGTGAACTTCTGATCGGCTCGGGCCGCGAACAGTTCGGCGTCGCCAATATCGACAGCTTCGTGAAGGCGCGGGCCAACGGCGTGCCCGTGGTCGCCATCATGGCCGATGAGCCCGACACACCGACCTCGGTGATCACGCTGAAAAGCGCGAATATCACCAAGCCGTCCGATCTGAAGGGCAAGAAGATCACCTGGTTCGCGTCCAACGTGAAGGGCCAGATCGATCCGCTGCTGAAGGCCGGCGGCCTGACGCGCGACGACATTGAGTTCGTGCTGGTCGCGCGCGGCTCGGAGGTGCAACTGGTTGCAGCTGGAAAGATGGACGCGCTGTGGGGCTATGCGTTCGGACAGGCGCTGACGCTGGAAGACAAGGGCTTTCCGGTCAACATCATGCCTCTCAAGGACTATGGGCTGAAAAATTACGGAACGCTGCTCTACACCAACGAGGCGCTGCTCAAGAGCGATCCCGATCTGGTGCGGCGCTTCCTGAAGGCGACGCTCCAGGGCTATATGTGGACCCGTGAGCACATGGAGGCGGCGGTCGCCGAGGTGGTGAAGGTGGCGCCCGACCGCGACCTCAAGCTTGAGACCCGCAAGCTCGCTATCATCTACCAGCTCTACAATGTGCCGGATTTCGCCGAACGCTTCGGCAAGATGAACGACGCCAAGTGGACGACCTCAATCGAAGCCCTCAGCGAGGACATCCCGCAGAAGCCCAAGGCATCGGAGATGTACACCAACCAGTTCGTGGACAGCCTGGACGAGGCTAAGGAACTGGCCGCGGCGATCCGCAAGCCCACCAACTGATCTCTCCGAACGGCATGCTGCACTCGCAGTATGTCGTTGCGGCAACTCTCGGTCGTAGAGGATTCGGCATCGCTGGCGAGACCGGAGATGGCCCGAGAGGTATGTCGGCGCTGGTGTGTTGCTCTCGTGTATTCCCAGCCGCGTACCCAGTTGACAAATGCCACCCGCTGGCGTTCCCTTTCGATGAAAATAAAAACGATCGTATTGTTATACAATACGACAAAATCAGAGGAGCGTTGATGGCTGACGCTTTCTTGGGACGCGCGGTTGCCGCCGCATCGAAAGGCGCGACCTGCCTGCCTGCTTTACCGCTTCCAATGTCGCGCGACATCGGCCTGCGGTCTGTTTCCCATGGAGTGTTCAATGAAAGCGATGAAGCGCCTCGTCCTGGGGCTCGCGGCCCTGGCCTCTGTCTCCACCTTCGCCGTGGCACCTGCAAACGCGCTGGATAAGGTGATCCTCCGCCTGAATTTTTCGCCCTGGGGCATGCACGCCCAGTATTTCGCGGCGCGGGCGCAGGGCTATTACGCCAAGCAGGGCATCGAGCTTGAGATTCTCCCGCCTTCCGCCGGCCAGAGCGGTGAGGCGTTGGTTGCGAGCGGACGTGAGCAGTTCGGCATCGCCAATGCTGACGGCTTCGTGAAGGCGAAGGCGAGTGGCATGCCGATCATCGCCGTCATGGCCGACCAGCCGGACACCCCGGTTTCTGTGATCACCCTGAAGTCCGCGAATATCAATTCGCCCAAGGACCTGAAGGGCAAGAAACTCACCTGGTTCCAGGCCAACGTGAAGGGCCAGCTCGACCCGCTGCTGAAGAAGGGCGGCCTCACCCGCGACGACATCGAGTACATGCTGGTGTCGCGCGGAGCCGAGGTCCAGATGCTCGCCGCCGGCAAGGTGGATGCGCTGTGGGGCTATTCCTTCGGGCAGGCGCTGACGCTGGAAGACAAGGGCTTCCCGGTCAACATCATGGCCATGAAGGACAATGGCCTCGTGAACTACGGCACGGTCATCTACACCAGCGAGGCGCTGGTTAAGTCTGACCCCGGCCTGATCCAGCGTTTCGTGAACGCCACCCTACAGGGCTATATCTGGGCGCAGAAGAACATGGAGCCGGCGGTGGCCGAGGTCATCAAGGCCGCGCCCGACCGCGACCTCAAGCTTGAGACCCGCAAGCTCGAAATCATCTTCACGCTCTACAACTCGCCCGACTTCGCCGAGCGGTTCGGCAAGATGAACGATGCCAAATGGGCGGCCACAATCGATTCTCTGGCGGAAGATCTGCCCACCAAGCCGGCCCCAGCCAGCCTTTACACCAACCAGTTCATCGACGCATCGGACGACGCCAAGACCCTGGCCGCCGCTGTGCGCAAGCCGACCAACTGAAGACCGCGTTTTCCGCCCCGCGATGCCTTGTGCGTCGCGGGGTGCCCCTTTGGGGATCTCGTTTCATTCGTTACGCCGCCGCTCGACTGACTCCAAAGGAGATGCTGATGAAAGCGTTGCCGAAACTGCTGACTGGCATGGCCGTCCTTGTCTCGGCCTCCTGCCTGGCGATGCCCGCCAGCGCGCTGGAGAAGGTGGTCCTGCGCATCAACTTCTCGCCCTGGGCCATGCACGCCCAGTATTACGCTGCGGTCGCGCAGGGTTATTACGCCAAGCAGGGCATTGAGCTGGAAATCCGCCCGGTCGCCTCGGGCCAGAGCGTTGAGGGGCTGGTGGCGAGTGGTTACGAGCATTTCGGCCTGGATAATGCCGATGCCTTCGTTCAGGCGAAGGCTGCCGGCATGCCGATCGTGGCCATCCTCGCCGACCAGCCGGATTCCCCCACCGCCGTCATCACCCTTAAATCTTCCAACATCACCAAGCCGTCCGACCTGAAGGGCAAGAAGATTTCCTGGTTCCAGGCCAACGTTAAGAGCAAGCTAGACCCGCTCCTGAAGACCGCTGGGCTCAGCCGAGACGACATCGAATATGTGATGGTCTCGCGTGGCGCCGAAGTGCAGCTTCTGGCCGCCGGCAAGGTGGATGCGCTGTGGGGGTATGCGTTCGGGCAAGCACTGACGCTGGACGACAAGGGCTTCCCGGTCAACATCATGGCGATGAAAGACAATGGGCTGGTCAATTACGGCACGGTGATCTTTACCAGCGAAGCGCTGATCAAGAGCAACCCGGATCTCGTGAAGCGCTTCGTGAAGGCGACCGTGCAGGGTTACATCTGGACCCGCACCCACCAGTCGGAAGCGGTCGCCGAGGTCATCAAGGTCGCGCCCGACCGTGATCAGAAGCTTGAGACACGCAAGCTGGGCATCATCTTCCAGCTCTATAACGCGCCCGACTATGCCGAACGCTTTGGCAAGATGACCGACGCCAAATGGGCGGCGACCATTGATTCCCTGGCCGAAGACCTTCCGTCCAAGCCGAAGCCGTCCAGCATGTTCACCAACCAGTTCGTGGACGGCGTGGAGGAGACCAAGACCCTCGCGGACGATCTGCGTAAGCCCATCAACTGATTTTCCCCCCGCGCGGCGATCGTTTCGCCGCGCTTTTTCATGACCTTGCGGGACACTCCCGCGCCGACGCGCGCGGGCAACGGCTCCGCATGCCTAAAGCACCGGGAGCACCCCAATGAGCGACGACCAGCACAAGATTGAAGTCCGCGATGGCATGCATGTGGAATGGGATCTGCCCATTCAAATGCCCGACGGTCTCGTGCTTCGTGCGGACATCTTCCGGCCCTTGGGCGAGGGCAAGTATCCGGTGATCCTGCATTATGGTCCTTATGCCAAGGGCCTGCATTTCGAGGACGGCTACAAGAGCGCTTGGTCGCGCATGGTCGCCTCCTTCCCGGAGGTGCTTGAGGGCACCTCGAGCGTCTACCAGAGCTGGGAATTGTGCGACCCCGAGAAATGGGTGCCGGATGGATACATCTGTCTGCGCATCGATTCCCGTGGCGCCGGTCGTTCGCCCGGCTTCCTCGACCCCTTCGGCCCCCAGGAGACGCAGGACCTTCACGACTGCATCGAATGGGCGGGCGTCCAGCCCTGGTCCAACGGTAAGGTCGCGGTGTCCGGCATCTCCTATTATGCCGTGAACCAGTGGCTCGTCGCGCCGCTTCAGCCGCCGCACCTCGCCGCCCTGTGCATCTGGGAAGGCTATTCGGACTTCTACCGTGAGCAGCTTCGCTCCGGCGGCATCCTCAACGAGTTCATGGGCAACTGGTACGAGCGCCAGGTGGTCTCGATGCAGCACGGCCAGGGCGAGCGCAGCAAGAAGAGCCGCGTCACCGGTGAACATGTGGGCGGCCCCGAGACCCTCTCCGAAGAGGAATTGAAGGCCAACCGGATCGACCTGCTCAGCACGATCCGCGACAAGAAGCTGATCGACCAGTTCCACAAGGACCGCTCGCCGGCGGACTTCTCCAAGATCACCGCACCGCTGTTGTCCTCGGGCAATTGGGGCGGCGTTGGCCTGCACACGCGCGGCAATTTCGAGGGCTATCTGAAGGCCGGCACCAAGCAGAAATGGCTTGAGGTGCACGGCGACACCCACTTCTCGCATTTTTATTCCAATTACGGCCTCGCTCTTCAGAAGAAGTTCCTCGGCTATTTCCTCAAGGGTGAGGACACCGGCTGGGACAAGCAGCCGCCCGTGCAGCTCAACATTCGCCACCCCGGCGAAAAGTTCGTGCTTCGCGACGAGCAGGAATGGCCGCTGGCGCGCACGCAGTGGACCAAGTTCTACCTCGATCCCGAGACCATGAAGCTGACGCTGGATAAGCCCGCCACCGAGACCACGCTGACCTACGAGACGATGGGCGACGGGCTTTATTTCACCACCGGTCCGCTGACGGAGCCTATGGAGATCACCGGTCCGCTCGCGGCCAAGCTGTTCCTCTCCTCGCAGACTGAGGATGCCGACGTGTTCCTCGCCATCCGGGTCTATGACACCGAGGGCAAGGAAGTCGTGTTCATCGGCTCCAACGATCCGCGGACCCCGGTCGGCCTCGGCTGGCTGCGCGCGTCGCAGCGCAAGCTTGATCCGGCGCAGAGCCTGCCATATCGGCCCTGGCACACCCACGACGAGACCTGGCCGCTGGAGCCCGGCAAGCCTGTGGAACTCGACGTGGAGATCTGGCCAACCTGCATCGTGCTCCCTGTGGGCTATTCGCTGGTCCTAAACGTGCGCGGCAAGGATTACGAATACGACGGCACGCCGGCCGACCTGCCGTATAATTCCTACAAGATGTATGGCGTCGGCCCGTTCACCCATAACGACCCGGTGGATCGCCCGAAGGACATCTACGGCGGCAAGAACACGCTGCACTTCGGACCGGGCGGCGAGACCTATCTGATGCTGCCTGTCATCCCCATGGCGTGACCTTCTATTTGTCCGCCAGCGCGGTCTACTCCCTCTCCCGCTTGCGGGGGAGGGCTGGGGAGGGGGAAGGGCACACCCTCCCTAATTTCACGGATTGGTAAGGCTTGAGGTGCCCGCTCCCTAACCCTCGCCCGCAAGTGGGAGGGGACTGCATCGCGCTAATTTCGAGGACGCTCCATGCCCGAAACAGAAATCCCCATTCACGGCACCTTCGACTCGGCCTTTGCCAATGTGCGCGAGCAGTTCGAGGAGAATTTCCGTCGGCGTGGCGAGATCGGGGCGGCGGTGGCCGTCTACAAGGACGGCGAGAAGGTCGTGGACCTTTGGGGCGGCTACAAGGACAAGGAGCGCACCAAGCCCTGGGAAGAAGACACCATCGTCATCATGAACTCGATCGCCAAGAGTATGAGTGCGCTGTGCGTGCACATTCTCGTAGATCGGGGTATGGTGGAATTCGACGCGCCGGTGTCCCGCTACTGGCCGGAATTCGCCCAGGCGGGCAAGGAGAAGGTGCTGGTCAAGCATATCCTCTCCCACACCTGCGGCGTGATCTATTGCGATCACGCCTTCCCCGGCTCGATCTTCGACTGGGAGGGCCACATCCGGGCCATGGAGCTTCAGGAGCCTGCCTGGGAGCCGGGCACCAACGGCGCCTATAACTCGCTCAATATCGGCTTCCTGCTGGGGGAGATCGTGCGGCGCGTCACAGGGCGCACCATCGGCACGTTCCTACGCGAGGAGGTGACCAGCCGCCTGGGCGCGGATTACAATATCGGGCTGAAGCCGGAGGAGATCGCGAGGGTCAGCGACCTTCACAAGAATCCGAAGAACGGTTTCGCTTTGGTCGCCAACGAACCGGGCTCTCCGCTCCACCGCACCCGCAAGGCGGTGCCGACGCACTTCTACCAGAACGACATCGAAATCCGCGCCGGCGAGGTGCCCTCGTTCGGCGGCCACGGCAATGCGCGCGCCATGTCCCGCATCTATGCCGCGCTCGCCGCCAACGGCACGCTGGATGGCGTGACGATCCTCAGCCCTGAGGCTGTGGAGCGGGCCAGCCAACTCGTGTGGGAACACGACTGCATGATGACCCGCCGCTACATGCGCATGGGTTACGGCTTCATGCACAATGAAAATGGCACCGTGCCCATGGGCAGCAACCCTAGGGCATTCGGCCACACCGGCACGGCGGGCGCCTTCGCCTGGGCTGACCGCGACCGCAACATGAGCTTCGCCTATTGCACCAATTTCCAGCGCGAGGGACCCGGCATCGGCGCGCGCGGTGCGAGCCTTGGTGTTGCAGCTGGCGGCGGCCCGGCACCGAGCTGGTTGACCTGAAGGTTCGCCGCCGTCGGTCCCCTCTCCCGCTTGCGGGGGAGGGTTAGGGAGGGGGCACTTCTAGCCGCCAGGATCAAACCTCCCCGTTTTTGCGCCCAGCCTTTCCCCCTCCCCAGCCCTCCCCCGCAAGCGGGAGAGGGGGGTTACGTCGGCAAGGGGAGGGAACTTCGCCCCGTTCCAATCGCCTGCCCCTGAGGCCGTCATGTTTGAATATTTCCGCGGCAATTATCCCTGGAATCTCGCCATCAATGCCGCGCTCAACAACGGCGCAAACATGAACGAGATCGACGAGGTCTGCCGGCCGCTGGTGGAGAAGGCGGGCGATGGCGTCGCGGCCTCGGGCGATTGGGGACGAGCCTGGGCGAAGCTCGGCGCGCGGATGGAGGGTCTCGCCGAGATCGACGAAGCGGCCGGCCATAAGCGGAGCGCGGGGCGCAAATTCCGTCGTGCGGCGCTCTACGATCTGGTCGCCGAGCGCAACATGAGTTCGGAAGACCCCCTGCGCCTGGAATTCTACAAGACGGCGCTGACGATGTTCCGCAAGTTCGTGGAGCTGACGGGCGAGCCAGTGGAATATGTCGAGGTGCCTTACCAAGGCAGCACTCTGCCGGCGTTGTTCATTCCGGCTAAGGGTGTTGAGGGGCCGGCGCCCTGCATGATCCACTTCGACGGCTTCGACGTGATGAAGGAAATTCTCTACCTGCGCGGCATCGCCACCGAGCTGCGCGAGCGGGGCATTTCGGTGCTTCTGGTGGATCACCCCGGCGTCGGCGAGGCGCTGCGCCTAAAGGGCATGAAGCTGTTTCCCGAGACTGAAGTGCCCGCAGGTGCCTGCATCGACTACCTGGAAACCCGCGCCGAGGTGGACCCGAAGAAGATCGGCATCATCGCCATCAGCCTAGGCGGGTATTTCGCACCGCGCGCGGCCTCGTTCGAGAAACGCCTCGCCTGCTGCGTCGCCTGGGGCGCCATCTGGGACTATGGCGCCGTCTCGGAGAGCCGGGCCAAGCAGCTCGAAGGCAAGGCTCTTTCCGTCTCCGATTGGGTGGACCACGTCAAATACGTCTTCGGCACCGAGACGGTGGAACAGGCGCTGGCCATCACTCACCGCATGACGCTGGAAGGCGTGATCGAGAATCTGACATGCCCGTTGCTGATCACCCACGGCGCGGCGGACCGGCAGATTCCCTTGGCCGACGCCCATAAGACCTTCGAGGCCGCGATCAATTCGTCCCGCCGTGAACTGAAGATATTCACAGCGGAGGAGGGCGGCGTCGAGCACTGCCAGGTCGACAATGCCGGTAACGGCACCGACTATATGTGTGACTGGATCATGGATGTGCTGAAGTAGGGGTCGTGTTGCCCCGGACAAGCGAGCGCCCAGCGCGAGCGCTGATCCGGGGCCCAGCGCAGAAGTCCGGCGAAGCCGTCGATCCGCGATCAGCGTAAAGAGCATGTCCATGGCGTGGCACCGGACATGGGTTGAAGCGCCTTCGGCAATCCCTTGCGCTGGACCCCGGATTTACACTCCGGCTACGCCGTCGTTTGTCCGGGGAAAGAAACTTCAGATCACCGCCTCGATCAAAAATGGCCCGCTCGCCTTCAGCGCCGCGTCGAACAGGTCGGCGAACTCCTCGATCGTCGTGGCGCGGGCGGCGTCCACGCCCATGCCATTCGCCAGCGACACCCAGTCGAGATCCGGATCGTTCAGGTTCAGCATGCGACTGGCGTTACGGCCGAAGGCGTTGACGCCGACGTTGCGCATCTCGCCCTGGAGGATCGCATAGGCGCGGTTGGAATAGACGATGGTCACCACGTCCAGCTTCTCGCGCGCCTGGGTCCAGAGCCCCTGCACCGTGTACATGCCGCTGCCGTCCGCCTGGAGCGTCACCACCTTGCGGCCAGGGGAGGCGACAGCGGCGCCGGTCGCCAAAGGAATGCCGATGCCGATGGCGCCGCCCGTAATGGGTAGATGGTCATGCGGCGCCATTCCGGGTGCCAGCATGGGGAAGCGGCCGATCGAGGTCAGTGCCTCGTCACAGATGATCGCACCGTCTGGCAAGGCACGCGCCACTGCGACGGAGATGGCGTCAGGGGTGAGGGCGCCGGTGGGCCTGGGCAGGTCACGCGCGGTCCATCCGCTTGTGGCGGGCGCTGCGCGTGAGGCGCCAAGTTCATCGGCCAGCGCGGCGAGCGTGCCGGCGAGGTCTTCGCCTTGGCTGGCGAGTTGGATCACCTCGCAGCCCGGTGGCAGGAGCAGGCCAGGCTTGCCGGGATAGGCGAAGAAGCCCACCGGCGCGCGAGCGCCGATGCAGACCACAAGCTGGAAATCGGCCAGCGCCGCGATGGCCATGTCGATGGGGTAAGGCACCGGGCGCGCCGCCACCCGACCGGCGCCGCGCTGGCCGCGACCCGAAACCTGAGAGAGAAGCGCTGCACCGGTCGCGGCGGAGATGCGGCCCGCATCCACCAGTGCATCCTCGCGCAAGGCACCACCGGCCAGCAGCAGGGCGGCCTTGCGGCCATCGCGCAGGGCGAGGGCGGCGATCTTCACCTGGTCCGCTGGAGCTGCCTGCGGCGCGGGAACGGAAGTCGGAGCGAGAGGCGTGTCCTTTGCCTCGCCCCATGCAGCGTCGGCTGGCAGAATCATGGTCGCGATGCCGGGCGTCGACATGGCGGCGACATAGGCGTCTGCGCAGGTGCGGGACACGTCGTCCGGCCCCTCCGCCCGCCCGACCCAGTGAGACATGGGGCGGGCGAGGCTCTCGATATCCGTGGTCAGCGGCGCGTCATATTGCAGATGGTAGCTGGCATGATCGCCCACCACGTTGATCATCGGCGTGCGGGCGCGCTTGGCGTTGTGGATGTTGGCAAGGCCGTTGGCGAGGCCCGGCCCCAGGTGGAGCAGCGTCGCCGCCGGCTTTTCCGCCATGCGGGCATAACCGTCCGCTGCCCCGGTCACCACGCCCTCGAACAGGCCGAGCACACAGCGCATCTGCGGCTTGCGGTCCAGAGCCGCAACGAAATGCATCTCCGACGTGCCCGGATTGGCGAAGCAGACATCGACGCCGTTCACCAGCAGTGTGTCGCACAGACGATCGGCGCCGTTCATTACTCAACTCCTGCGCGGTCTTGGGGATGTGGGGTAAAGGGCGGTCGCTATCGACCACGCCGCCATGCCTAGGCACGACGGCGTGTCCGACCGCCAGCCATGTCTCAGGCCGCGATGGCCGGTGAGGCGGAGAAAGCCGCCTCGATGGACTGCTCCAGGATGGCCAGGCCCTCGTCCAGCGTGTCGAAGCCGATGGTTAGCGGAGTGAGGATGCGCACCACATTGGCCCGTGTGCCGCAGGTCAAAAGGATGAGGCCGCGCTTCTCCGCTTCCTCGACAATCTTATTGGTGAGAGCGGGCGCGGCCTGCTTGGAGGCGCGATCTTCCACCAGTTCAAACGCGATCATCGCCCCCATGCCGCGCACGTCGCCGATCCGCTCCATGCCCTGGCGCTCGGCGAGGGACTTCAGCATGGCGGTGATGCGTGCGCCAACCTCCTTGGCGCGGGCGCACAGGTCTTCCTCGGCCATCACGTCCAGCACCGCGTTCGCTGCCGCCAGCGCCATCGGGTTGCCGCCGTAGGTGCCGCCGAGGCCGCCGGGATGAGCTGCGGACATGATGTCCGCGCGCCCCACCAGCGCCGAGATCGGAAAGCCGCCGCCGAGGCCCTTGGCGAGGGTGATGAGGTCCGGCTTAACGCCCGCCTGCTCGATGCAGAACATGGAGCCGGTGCGGCCCATGCCGGACTGGATTTCGTCGGCAATGAAGACGATGCCGTGGCGGGTCGCGATCTCGCGCAGGCGCACCAGGAAATCGACGGGGGCGACATTGAAACCGCCTTCACCCTGCACCGGCTCGACGATCATGGCTGCGACGCGCTCGGGGTCTACGTCCGAGGCGAACAGCCGCTCGATATCGGCAATGGCATCCTCGGTGGTGATACCCAGGAACGGGTTCGGGAATGCGGCGTGATAGATCTCGCCTGGGAACGGACCGAAATTGCGCTTGTACGGCATCACCTTGCCGGTCAACGACATGCCCAGCAGGGTGCGCCCATGGAATGCGCCGGAGAAAGCCAGGATGCCCGACCGTTTGGTGAAAGCGCGGGCGACCTTGATGGCGTTCTCCACCGCTTCGGCGCCCGTACTCACGAACATGGAGCGGTTTTCGGCGCCGGTGGGCGCAATGGCGTTCAGCCGCTCCGCGAGATTGATGTAGCCCTCATAGGGGGCGACGTGGAAACAGGTGTGGGTGAACGCCTCGGCCTGTTCCATCACCGCCTTCATCACCTTGGGATGGCGGTGGCCGGTGTTCACCACGGCAATGCCGGCGGCGAAATCGATGAAGCGCTTGCCATCCACGTCCCAGATTTCCGCGTTCTGGGCACGCGCCGCATAGATCTTGCGGGTTGCGACACCGCCCGCGACGGCGGCGGACTGGCGCTCCATGAGCTGAGCTGAGAGGGTCATGCCGAAAACTTTCCGAAAAGCGAGATAGCGTTTGACGTGAGGATCTTCTCGCGCCCGGCCGCGTCGAGGCCATGGCAGGCATCAACGATGGCGAGCGGATCTTCATCGCCCATGTCGAAAGGATAGTCCGTGCCCAGCATCACCTTGTCGATGCCGGCCACGCCGATCAAGGCTTCGAGATGATCGGCCCGGAACACGCAGGTGTCGAACCACATGCGCGGGAGGTAAGCGCTCGGCGGCTCCGCCGTCAGCTTGCGCACCTCGGGCCGCACCTTCCAGGCATGGTCGAGCCGGCCAACGTAATAAGGCAGGTACCCTCCGCCGTGGGCGATCACCACCTTCAGGCCGGGATACCGGTCCAGCACTCCACCGCTGATGAGGTGCATGCCCGCGATCACTTCCTCGATCGGCTGGCCGACGCTGTTGATCATGAAGAACGGCGACAGGCGCTGGCCGTGTGAAAAGCCCAGCGGGTGCAGGAAGATCGGCACGCCGAGCTTTTCGAGCCGTGCCCAGATCGGCGCGAGGGCGGGATCGGACAGTTCCTGCTCGTTCACGCGGGTGTCGATCTGAAAGCCGCGCAGGCCGAGTTCCTCGACGCCGCGCGTCGCCTCGTCGGCGGCACGTTCAGGATAGGCCATGGGCAGGGTGCCGAGCGCCAGGAAGTGGGCGGGGTCTCCGGCGACGACGCCCGCGATATGGTCGTTCTGAACGCGGCTGATCTCGACCAGCAGGTCCTCGTCTGCCCAGTAATGCTGTTGCGCCGGGGCGGGGGCGATGACCTGCGCGTCCACCCGCATGGCCTTCATGTCGGCGCGGCGCACCTCAAGGTCGGAGAATTTTGGGCGGTAGATGTCGCGCTTGCTGCCGTCCGTCACCAGGCTGTCCGGGGACATGTCGCGGCGGTAGGGATTGACCGGTGCGTTCTTGCCCGCAACCAGCTTTTCCACATCCGGGCAGAGGGTATGGGTGTGCATGTCGATGATCATTGATTGAATTCCCGGTGGCGCTCAACGCGCGGTACCGTCCTCTTCTTTGTTCTCGGCATCTGCCGACATCAGGTTCTTGATGGCTTCAAGGTTGAACTGAGCGTGGCGGCGGCTTAGGTCGCGCAGGCCCGCAAAGTCTTGGGCCTCGATCAGTTTGATCATCTGGTCGTGCTGGTTGGTCGCCTCGGTGACGAAGTCCAGGCCGCGCTCGAACACCTGGGAGGCGCGCTCGCCGCGATCCCAGACGTCGTTGATAATGGCGACAAGCTTCTCGTTCGGGCAGAAGCCGAGGATGATGCGGTGAAACAGGCGGTTCAGTTCTGAATAGCGCGCGGCGGTCTTGGCCTTGCGCCGGTCGGTCATTTCCGCGTTGACGGACTTGAGCTGCTTCACCGCGGCCTTGTCGATGAAAGGCGTAGCGAGGAAATTCGCCTCCGGCTCAAGCAGGGTGCGGATCTGTGTGTATTCGAGGATCTCGTCCACCCGCAGCTTGGTGACATAGGCGCCGCTGTGAGGGATGAGTTCGACGAAGCCACGCGCCTCGAGCGAGCGGAATGCCTCGCGCACGGGGATCTCGCTGCATCTGAACTCGTCGGCCACCGCTTTCAGCAGAAGGCGTGCGCCGGGCTGAAGGCTACCCTCGAGGATGCGTTGCTTCAGTTCGGTGAAAACCACCTGGGTCTTGGTCTGGAAATCCGCCGGCTGCACCCTGGTCATGGAACGCACCTTCGTGGAGATGGCCCGACCAGACCGGGCGCCGCGCACGGCCGATCGAGAATCAAGCATCACGGCATATACCAGCCGCCGTTGACGTCCAGAATGGCTCCTGTGACATAGCTCGCATCCTCAGATGCAAGGTAGAGCGCGCAGGCCGCCACTTCCGTAGGGACGCCAAGGCGTCCGGCGGGAATGAAGGTGTCGATGAGCGCATCGGACGTGCCCTCGGACGTGTTCATTTCCGTGGCGATGCGGCCGGGCGCTATGACGTTGACCGTGACGCCGGATCGGGATACTTCCAGCGCTAGCGTACGGGACATGCCGATCAGCCCCGCCTTGGACGCGGAATAGTGCATTCCGTTGATCCGCGAGCCGACCCGCCCGCCCATGGAGGACATGTTGATGACACGCCCCCAGCCGGCTTCCATCATCAGCGGCACGAAGGCGCGCGCGAACAGGAAGGCGCCGGTGAGGTTTACTGCGATGACCCGGCTCCAATCGTCCAGGGAAAGCTGGAGCGCGGGGACTTTCTGCCCCTGCTTGCGCAACACGATGCCGGCATTGTTGACGAGGATGTCGACCCTGCCGTGGCGGCTGATAACCTCTGCCGCGAGCGCGGCGACCCCGGCCTCGTCGGAGACATCGCAGACCAGACCTTCGGCCTTGAATCCTTCTGCAACAAGTTCCGCCGCGAAGGCGGACGCACGGTCGGACTGATCGACAACGATCACCGTGGCTCCGGCCTCGGCGAGGCGGCGGCAGATCTGCCGGCCGATTGACCCGGCGCCGCCGGTGACGAGGGCGATGCGGCTGTCATGCATACCCATAGTTTTTCTACTCCGGGCTGGCGCTAATTAAGACAAAGGCTTTTGGGCGCGCGCGGGCGCGCGTCATCGTTGGTGTTAGTCAAAAGGCGGCCGGCGCGCGCCGGCCGCCTTCTTGCCTCATTGCGTCCCGGTGGACTTGATCTTCTGCGCGAGTTCCGAGGTTTCCTTCGCGCCGTCGATGAACTGGTTGGTGTACATGTCGGACGGCTTGAGGGGTTGGCCGAGATCGCCCGCGTCCTTCAGATAGTCGATGGTGGATTGCCACCTGTCGTCGTTCATCTTGCCGAAGCGCTCGGCGAAGTCCGGGGACTTGTAGAACTGGCTATGGATAATCTTGAGCTTCGTCGTCTCAAGCTTCTGGTCGCGGTCCGGTGAGACCTTGATGACCTCCGCCACCGCGGCGTCTGGATTGTCGATGGCGGCCGAGATCGACCGGGCGGTTGCCCTGACGAAGCGCTGCACAAGGTCGGGGTTGGTCTTGATCAGGTTCTCGTTGGTGTAGATCAACACCCCGTAGAACTTCACGCCGTAGTCCTTGAGCGCCATCATGTTCGTGGGGAAACCGCGCATCTCCATGGTCAGCGGCTGGCCGTGGATTTGCGCCCACATCACGTCCACCTGCCGTGCGGCGAGCATCTGCGTTTCCGTGCCCGGGGCGATCGTGAGGAATTCGATGTCATTGATCGTCAGACCCCCAGCCTTAAGCAGCGGGAGGAGAAGGCCTTTCACGTTCTGGTGGAACCAGGAGATCTTCTTGCCCTTCAACTGGCTTGGCTGCGTGATGTTGTCGGACTTGTGCGACGCTACCCCGAACGGCGTGTCCGGCTGTTCCGCCATAATCGCGACGATCGGCAGGCCGCTGCCCTTGGCACGGGTGAAGGCATCGGCATTGGTGACGCCGAACTGCTCGCGGCCCGAGGCGATGAAGCCTTCGTTCTGCTGTCCAGCGGAAGGCGGACGGATCTCAAGATCGATCCCTTCGTCCCGGTAGAAGCCCTTGGCTATGCCGTAAAAGTAAGGGGCATGCATGCCCCATGGCGTGAAATTGATGCGCAGAATCACCTTGTCCAAAGGCTTCTGCGTCTGCGCCAAGCTTGGGCTGACGGCGGCGAAAACGCCGGTCAATGCAAGCGCGGCACCCAATAACCACGAACGTCGGTTGCACGTCATTGTACCCCTCCATCGTGCTGGTCTGGAAAGAAGGTTTCGAGCTGCTTTGCGCAGCTTTCGCTTATCTTACGTAATATGGCCTCAGTGCCTCCACTCGGGAGCCGGCACCTGGGTCCACGTGCGTTCGAGCTTAAGGTCGTCCACCACCGCGTTGGCGGCGATGTAGCCGGGCGCGCCGTTGAGGCCACCGCCGGTGCCGGTTGTCGACGAGCCGCAGAGATAGAGGCCGGCGATGGGCGTGCGTGTGCCGGAGAGTTCCGGGTGCGGCCGGTTGATGCCGAGTTGGCTTGGTACCCAGGCGCCCATTCTGGCTGCGCCCTGCACCATGTTGATGTTCAACCGCTCATAGTCGAGCGGGGTGCACAGGTGGCTGGCGCGGATGTTGTCGCCGTCCAGATTGTCGGCGTGCACGCGCCAGTCTTCAAGCAGCCGCGCGGCATATTCCTCGCCGTGGGCGTCCCAGTTGCCGGGGCTACCGTCCACGGAATAGGGGGCGAACGGCCACCAGAAGGCGACATGCCCCTCGGCCGGGCTGTAGAGCGGATCGACTGCGCTGTTGCAGGCGCCGTTGCCCATAAGGGTCTTGGGGAAGCGGCCGGTCTCGCAGTCATGGAACGAAGACTCGATATCGTCCAGGCTGTCCATGCCGAAGAAGGTATTGAACGCCTTGCCCACATTGGGGTCGTAGGCGGCGCTGCGGTAGGTGGGCGGGCGCTTGAGGGCAAGATGCAGCGTGACCGAGGAATGGTTCCCCCAATACCAATTGTTGAGCTTGTCGCGCACGCTCTGGGAATAATTCTCCTCGCCGGAGATGCGCATTGTGGTGGGCGCGTCGATGCCGGAGGCGACGAAGCGCGTGGCCTCGAGATATTCGCCGGTGTCGAGCCGCACACCGGTGGCCCGGCCATCCTTCACCACGATCTCGCGGACGTCGGCATCGGTGATGACCGTGCTGCCGCCGGCCTCCAGCACACGGGCAAGCGCGCGCGTGAACGAGGCCGAGCCGCCCGAAGGAAGGGTGTAGCCACGCACCGCGGCCATGGTGCCGGGGAACATGGAGCCCGCGCCGGGCGCGTTCTCGATGGTGCCGACATGCATGAGAGCGGCGAACATGGTCCGCACCCGCTCTTCCTCGAAATAGTTCTTGATCACGCCGAACAGGTCGAACTGGGAATGGGAGAGGAACTGCTTGCCCTGAGGCCCTGAAAGGCGGTCGCGCAGCACATCCGGTGCCAGCGGCGCGGTGTAGCGCAGCGAGGTGAGCAGCGGGCGCATCTGCTGGTCGTAAAGGATCGAGAGGTCACGGAACGTGTCGGCATCGCGCTTGGAGAAGCGGGCGATGGCGGCACAGCTCGCTTCCAGGTCCTGCTGGAGCACGATGCATTTGCCGTCCCTGAACATGGTGCCCTGCTGCACCAGAGGCTCGATGAAGGAGAAGCCGTAGCGATAAAGCTCCAGGTCTCGCATGAAGGGCGAGTGGCGGAAGCCCATGTAGAAATTCGAATGAATGTTGAAGCGATAGCCTGGCAGCGTCGGCTCTTCGGTGGTGCAGCCGCCACCGATGCGATCGTTGCGCTCCAGCACCGCGATCTTCAGGCCGGCCTTTGTGAGGTAAGCCGCCATAACCAGGCTGTTGTGCCCCGCACCGATGATGACCCCGTCGTAACGTTGCATGTTAAACGCGCCCCATGGAAGTGACCGCGTTTGTGATATCATATATTTGATATCTTTCAACATGGCTTCGGAAGCCAAGCTAAATTCGCGAGGAAGGGCGGTTGTGAGATGAGAAAAATTGTTGAAAATCAATTTTATAGGCAGAAACCCATTCTGGTGTGGGGCGCCGGGGCAATCGGCTCCACCATCGGTGCGCACCTTGTGAAAGCAGGCCGGAGGGTTGTTTTCGTTGATGTGAACGATGCCCAGGTCGCAGCCATTCGCGAGGGTCGTCTCACCATCGACGGGCCTGTCGTGAACCTGACCATCGGCGCACCGGCGTTCCGGCCTGAGGATGTGGAAGGCAGCTTCGAGATGATCCTCCTGGCGGTCCGGCTGCTCCACACCAATGAAGCAATGGCTGCCCTGCTGCCGCATCTCTCGGCGAACGGCATCGTCGTGTCCTGCCAGAACGGCCTGGGTGCGCGAGACGTGGCGCGTGGCGCTGGCGTTGAGCGCACCGTTGCGGCGTCCTTCTTCCTGCCGGCCGATTTCAATGGGCCTGGGCATGTAACCTACGGCGCGCGGGCGAGCCTGACGCTCGGAACGCTGGACGCGGAGCGCGGGCCGCCGCTCGATGGCGTGCTCGACATATTCAACGATTTTGACCCCGACATCCACGTTTCCGACGATATCTTCGGGGTGGTGTGGACCAAGATGGCCTACGGTGCACTGCTGGGCGCAGCGGCCATGAACGACGGCCTCACGGCGGCGTTCCTGAGCGATCCGCGCCTGCGGCCCATCGCTGTCGGCATCGCGCGGGAGGTGACAGGTGTCGCAGCCGCGAGCGGGCATCCCGCGCAGGACGCGCCATGGTTCCAGCCCAACGCGCTGGGCTCCAGTGATCCGGCGGGCCAGGAGGCTTGCATCGACGCCGTCCTGTCGCGCCTCAAGGGCTCGGCGAAGCAGCACAGCGGATATTGGACCCAAATCGTCCAGGGCCGCGTGCCGGAACTCTCGGTGCAGTTCGAACCCATGCTGACACAGGCGGAGGCACACGGCATCGCCATTCCCGTGACGCGCAGAATGCTGGAACTGCTTGGCGACCTTGAGACGGGTCGCCGGAGCTTGGGAGCGGACACGATGGACATCCTTCTCGAGACCGCCCTGGCGGCTCGCTGAAGGGGCGCCCATCGCCACCGCCTAGAGCGCGAGGGGTGGAAGGTCCACCCACCGCCGCTCGCGGTTGGACTGATAACAGGCATCAACGAGTTGGAGGCCCTTCGCGCCCGCCAGGAGCGGGGAGGGGAAGGGCGCGTCCTCGACCACATGCTTCAGGAACAGCTCCCAGCCGCAACGGTAGCTATTCTTATAGACATCCACGTCGGGCACTTCCTGCCACTGGCTGAACAGGTCCTGATTCAGTCGCACGTCCACGTTCCAGCTCGGCTTCGGGGTCGCCGCTTCGGACTGGATGAAGCAGCGGTGCAGCGTCGCCACTGCAGAGCCCTTGGTCCCGTCCACCTGGAGGGTCAGCATGTCGTCCTTGCGTACCCGCGTGGCCCATGAACTGCTGACCTGGGCGAAGATTCCCCCTTCCAGTTCGAAGGTCGCGGCGACCTCGTCTTCCACGTCCACGTCATAGCGCTTGCCGGCCTCGTCGCGGCGCACCGGGGTGCTGGTGCGGGTCCGGCAAGTAACGGCTGTGAGTGGAGCCACCATGCCGTCGATCATGTAGCGCCAGTGGGGAAACATATCGAGGACGAGGCCGCCGCCTTCCGCCTTCTTGTAGTTCCAAGAGGAGCGTTGGGAGGGAAACAGCTCACCGTCGAAGATCCACCAGCCGAAGTCGAGCTTCACCGAGAGAATGCGGCCTAAGAAGCCCGAATCCCGCACCTTGCGCAGCTTGTGGAAGCCCGGCAGGAACACCTTGTCCTGCACCACGCCATTCTTGAGCCCTGCGGAATGCGCCGCGCGGGCGATGGCGAGCGCATCCTCCAACGTGTCCGCAACCGGCTTCTCAAGATAGATGTGCTTTCCGGCAGCGATTGCCTCCATGGTCCGGCCGAGCCGGCCGGCGGTGGCGGCGACGTCAAAATAGATATCGACGCTCTTGTCCGCCAGCACCGCCGCCATATCGGTGGACCATTCCGCGACGCCGTGGGCGGCGGCGAGCTTTTCGAGCTTCTCGGCGTTGCGGCCGATGAGGATCGGCTCGGGCACCAGCCGGTCGCCGTTGGAGAGCGCAATGCCGCCCTCCTTGCGGATCGCGACGATTGAATTGACGAGGTGCTGGTTTTGTCCCAGCCGTCCCGTCACGCCGTTCATTGCAATTCGGATCTGGCGTTGAGCCATGATGTTTCCTTAATCCCTCAGGAGCACGCGCCAACCAGCTTGCAGGGCAAGCTGATTGGGTCGCGGGTTCTCTAACTTGAAATTTGGTGCCGGGTCAGAGCTTGGCTTCGGCCGCCACATAGGCTTCCGCCACCTCAGTGCCGGTTGCAAACCACACGCCCGGAAGCTTGCGTACCTCGGCGATGAATTTGCGCAGCATGGCGATACGCGAGGGTCGCCCGGTGATTTGCGGATGCATCACCACGTCCACCAGTCCGCCCCAGCGGTAGATCTCGTAGAATTCCTCGAGCCAGACTTCGAGAATATGGCTGTTGGTCTGCATGGGACGCGGATTGCGCACCGAGAACAGTGCCTGCACCGCATCGTCGATGGACCAGTGCCAGGGAATTTCCACCACGCCCGGCTTGCCGTCCGCGAGTTCGTGGCGATAGGGCACGATGCCGTCCATGAGGGTGGAATCGTAGAGGAAGCCCTTTTCCGTCAGCAGCCGGATCATGTTGGTGCTGGATTCGCCGGCGGGCGAGCGGAAGCCCTTGGGCTTGATGCCGGCGACCCGCATCATGGCGTCGAGGCCCTTGTCCATGGCCTCCTCTTCCAGAGCCGGGAAGTCGGGATCAACCCATTCGTGGAGATAGCCGTGATGGCCAAGCTCGTGACCCTCGGCGAGGATACGTTCGATCGCCTGGGGGTAGCGTTCGATGGTCCAGCCGGGGGTGAAGAAGGTGGCGGGGGTTTCCTCCTCCTTCATCAGGTCCAGCACCTTGTGGACGCCGACACGCCCGCCATAGATGCCCTGGCTGAGGATGCCGGGTTTGCGGGCATTGTCCGGATCACGGGAGAACCAGAGCGTCTCCGCGTCGAAGTCGAAGGTCAGCATAACCGCGCAGCGTGCGCCGTTCGGCCAGGGGAACGGCTCGTCCATGCGCGAGAACGGACGCTCGACGATGGGGCTCGGCGGGACCGGGATGTTCGGGTTCATGGGTTCACTCCTCCCCGTCGATGGTAAATGGCACGTACGGATAGGTGCAGGGCGGTCCGTTGGCGACGTGCATGGTGCGGGTGTTCAAGTCGATCAGCACCGCTCCCGTGGTCATGGTGCGCTTCGCTGTGGGTTGGGTGTCGTCGGGATGGCGGCAGATGGCGTTCGGATGTCCAAAGTGGTCTTGCGCCGCGCTCTTCATATCCTCCACCGTGATCGCATTGCCGGTACGTGAGAGCAGGCGGCGCATGCGGGAGGAGCGATAAAGCGTGTTGGGGGCGATCTTCTCCATCTGCGATTCGCCATGCCCGCCGCCCACGAAATGGTTCGAGTGGGTGACGATGCCGCTCTCGGGATGGATGTAGGTGGCGTGGTTTGGGCTGGTCTCGATGTCGATGATCTCGCCATCGGGATGGCCGATCATGAAATTGGCCGAGCAGGTGCGCTTGGTGTCGAGGATGGGCCGCATGGCATCATCAAAGCGCGATGCGTCCATCACCTCCCGGCAGCGCATGTGGAACGGCTTCTCGTAGGGGTTCACGCCGTCGTTGGAGGAGGCCAGGCCATTCTCGACAAGGCCGATGCCTTCTTCGTTCACGCCCATCTTGCCGCCGACGATGCCGGCTTCAGTGAAGCAAACAAAGCTCGGCCGATCCTTACGGCGCACCCGCAGCACGAGGTTGCGATTATGCACCCCTTCCAGCCAGTCCCAGTTCTGGCCAAGCCAGGTGTGGCCGTCCGCCGTCACATCAGGCAGGAGGCCGAATGTGGTGCAGCCGTCGGGACCCACCGTCAGCAACTCCTTGCGCAACGCCTCGTTGCGGGCGGCGTCGCGGCCGAACAGGGTGAAGGCCAGTTCGTAGCGCGCGTTGAGTACCGCGATGGCGGCATCGCCGTGACCTGAGCCCTCGGCGATGCCCCGCATCTCCTCGGCATATTCGGTGTTCTGCCGCTTGATCGAGGCGAACCAGCGGTTCCCCTCAAGGAAGGCGGTGTCGCGGTCGAGGCCGGAGGCCTCGAAGCGGCGCAGGTAGGTTTCGAGATTGGCGGCGATATCGTGCGCGAACCGCGTGCCGTGGAGACGTCCGCGTTCGCGCGGATCATCGCCCACCGTCAGGGAGGGAACGGCCTTCATAGAGACCCCCTTATGCATGTGTCGGGAAAGTCAGGACATGACCTCGTAGAGCTCGCGATTGAGCTCCAGGACCAGCTTGGAAAACCCTTCCGTCAGCCGGGTTTCCGGCGTCCGGGGACGGGGCAGATCGATATCGATGATGCGGTGGATGCGGCCCGGACGCGGGCTCATCAACACCACCCGGTCGGACAGCAGAACCGCCTCGCCCAGGCTATGGGTCACGAACAGCACCGTCTTGCGATACTGCTGCCACACCCGCATCAGCTCGAACGCCATGCGGTCGCGGGTGATCTCGTCCAGGGCGGCGAAGGGCTCATCCATGAGCAGTACGGCCGGGTCCAGCGCCAGCGCTCGCGCCAGGGCGGCACGCTGCTGCATGCCGCCGGAAAGCTGGTGGGGAAACTTCTCACCAAAGCCGGTGAGGCCAACCACGTCGATCAGCTGGTCCACGGAGTCGCCGGCGCTGGAGACCTTGCCGCCTTTGCCGGAAACCAGTGACTTGAGCAGTCCAATGTTCCGCCGGATATCCAGCCAGGGCATCAGATTGGCCTGCTGGAACACCAGCCCCAGCTTGCCCGCCTTGCGCATCTCGCTCGGTGAAGCGCCGCCGATGGTGACCTGCCCACCGGTCGGTCGCATGAGATCGGACACCACCTTGAGAAGCGTGCTCTTGCCGCAGCCCGAGGGGCCGATCAGCGAGACGAATTCGCCATCCTTCACCTCAAGGTTGATGCCTTTCAGCGCGGTGACGGGCGCGGCACCGCCGGCGCCGTAGACCACGGTAACATTGGAGATGCCGATGGCCGCTCCAACGTCCGCCCGCGATGTCGCTGCATGTCCTGCCTCAGCCAAGGTCATGGTCTGCTCCTGTAGTGCGGGGCCGGGAACGGCTAATCATGGGTGGTGTGGTCGCTTGAGGCGCGACGCTTCCATGACAGACGGGATTCGATGAACGTCATCAGCCAGAAGAAGCTTGTTCCGATGGCCGCCAGCGCAAAGATCGCGGCGAAAGAGCGTGCGGTATTAAAGTTGAAGCTGCCCGACAGAACGAGATAGCCGAGGCCGTTCGAGGCCGCGAGATACTCGGCGACGATGGCGCCCAGCACCGCGAGGGTGGTGGCGATGCGCAAGCCCGCGAAGATATACGGCAGGGCATAGGGCAGGCGGAGCTGGAAGAAGATCTGCCGCTCGTTCGCCGCCACGGAGCTGAAGACCTCCCGCAGCCCCCTGTCGACCTCCTTGAACCCGGTCATGGTGTTGATGACGATCGGGAAGAAGGCGATGGCCGTGACCACTAGAAGCTTGGAATGGAAGCCGGCCCCCACCCAAACCAGAATCAGCGGGGCGATGGCGATCTTCGGCACGCTTTGAAGCGCTACGAAGATCGGCATCACGCACTTCTCCACCAGGGGGAAGCGGATCATCACCGACGACACCAGCAGCGCGAAGACCACAGCGCAGACATAACCTGAGACCATGGAGGTGATTGTTGCCACGCTGTGCATCCACAGCAGGTTCCACTCCTTGATCATCAGCATGACGATCTGCGTCGGCGCAGGCAGCAGAAAGGCCGGCACCTTGAAGAAATGGACTGCAAATTCCCAGAAGCCCAGCAGGCACGCCGTGAGAATCCACGGCCCGAACCGCTCAATGACGCCGCGCACGGAAATGCCGCGCGGAGGGGCGCCGGGGGCGGGAAGGGTGTCTGTGTTTTGAAGATCCGTCATCGCGCCGGCCCCATGTGATCATGCAATCGCATTGCGTTGACAGTCGAGCAAAAGCCCGCGCCGACGCTGGCGAAAGAAGGACGAAGATCAAAAACTGCGGGGGCCATCCCGCACGTTGCAAGACCGCTTGCCATGTGAGTCCCCATCTGATATTTGCGTATTGATATACAATACGATCGTTTTTATTATTGTAGAAAGGAACGCCCCTTGAGCGGGTTTGTCAACTCCTCAGACGCCGTAAAGGGGCTCTCCGCGGATGAGGCTTCGGCGATCGACCCACGCCAGTTCGTCAACTCGCTAGGCAAGGGCATCGCGGTGCTGGAAGCGTTCTCCGCCCACCCCGGCCCCATGAGCCTCCAGGAGATCGCAGGCTTTGCCAAGCTCGATAAAAGCACGGTGCAGCGTATGGCCTATACGCTGTTGCAGCTGGGGTATCTCAGGAAAGGGTTGGACGGGCGCGGCTTCTGCCTGGGGCCTAAGGTGCTGGACCGCTCGTTCGACTTCCTACGCTCCTGGCCGCTGATCGAGCGGGCGACGCCGGTGCTAAACGAGCTTCAGCAGACCTCCCACGAGCGGGTGGACCTTTCGATCTTCGATGACCTCACGATCTGCTATGCGATCCGCCGCCAGAGCAAGCGGCAGACCTTCTACGCCACGCTGATCGGCCGGCGCATTCCCACATATTGCTCATCCGGCGGGCGCGCCATCATGGCGCGGCTTTCGGATGGCGAGGTGGACAGCATCCTCGCCCGCTCGAACCTCATTCCTATCACGCCGAAGACCATCACCGACCCCGTGGAGATTCGCAGGCAGGTGAACCGCGCCCGCAAGGAGGGCGCATCGCTGGTCTATGACGAGAGCCTGATCGGCGAAGTGGCGGTGGCCTGCGCTGTTCTCGACCACCGTGCCCGGCCGGTGGCGGCTGTGCATGTGGCGGGGAGTCTCTCGGAATGGAGCCCGGAAAGCTTCGCCAAGCGGTTTTCCCCCCTTGTGGCTGAAGCGGCCAGCGCCCTCAGCGGCGCCATCGCGCCATTCTAGGACGGAGTGCTTATTTACAGGCGCCGGAAAAACGAACTGCCCACCAAACTGCGGCAGTGGGGCGAGGGCTTGCCGGGTAGCCATCCGTGACGCAGGCGTGCAGTATCGCTTTGGCATGCTCGGTCATTGGGAGATCGGGCGTTCCATTCGGCGGAGCCCTCTCAGACGTGAGACGGCTGATGAGGTAGAGGGCGGATCAACCGATCCGATTGGTGATCGCGCCTATGCCAACCGAAGCCATCAACGATCCCGCCAGCGACGAAAAAAATCGCCCCCTTTGGATTCGCGCTGCCGTCAGCGCGGAAGGCTTCAAACGCGAGCAGGAGGCGTTCTCAAAGATCTGGTCATTTGTAGGGGTTTCATCAGATATACCCCTTGATGGCGACTGGTTTACTACAACAGTTGGTGGGCGATCAGTTTTCGTGCAGCGCTTTGGCAGCGAGTTACGTTGCTTCGTCAATCAATGTGCCCATCGTTTTTATCCGCTGAGGACAGGGGAGCGCGGAAATGGACCGATCGTCTGTGGTTTTCATCATTGGCGCTACAATAAGGACGGGCAAGCAATAGGCATACCTATGTGCCCGGCCTTGTATGACGGGGCGATCCCCCGGGATCTCGGACACGCCATAACCCGCCTTGATCTCGATTGCTGTGGTGACCTGATTTTCGTTCGCATGCCATCCGACACGGCGACGGAGACGCTTTCCGAGTTTTTGGCCGAGGGCTACCCGATACTCAAAGAAATGAGCAGGCAAAAGCAGCCGGCTACCCGATTTAAGTTGAAAATAGCGGCCAATTGGAAATTCTCACATCATATTAGTCTCGATGATTATCACGTCGTGGCCGTTCATCCGACCACGTTTGGCAAGAATGGCTATATAAAACCGGAGCGTGTGAAATATTATCGCTTCGGGCGCCACAGTTCTTTTATTGCAACAGAGCGTGATGACTGTTGGGAGGAAATGCAAAGGCTATGCGTCAGCCATACTTACAAGCCGCATCAGTATGTAATATTAAATATATTCCCGAATACGGTGATTTCTCTGGCAAACGCCACGAACCTTTTTGGGGCCGGCAATTGGTACGTCACGATCACGCGCTACGTTGCCGTGAGTGAGACGAAGTCAGAGGCCCATGTCTGGATGTTCAAGGCGCCATTTGAAACAGATGAGACTCGTATCAGTCGTTTTTCCAGATTTACCACTGATAAACTGCTTCTACCCATAGCAGTATACTATGCACGAAAAATAATGAATGAGGACAACGTTATTTGTGAAGGGCAGCAACGCTTGGCACACCAAGTCTCCGCGGAACAGAATCTAAGCGCGTATGAACAGCGTATCGGGTGGTTCGAGGAAGCGTATCGAGCGGCACTCGAAGCTGACAGCTAACTTTTCTTTTCCTTCGGGGCCAGGATGAGGATTGCAACCGCAGTCAAAGGCCAGGTTACTTCAGAGCCAAGGGCTGGTGCCGACCGTCGATGGCGAAAGGGGTGTTGAACGCGGCCTGCGATCCTGGCTTACGCGATGGCGGCGAGATCTGGAAATATCAGTGTTCTCTGATTTGATGGTGCGGGCGGTCGGAATCGAACCGACACTCTGTCTCCAGAACCGGATTTTGAGTCCGGCGCGTCTACCAGTTCCACCACGCCCGCGCGGGCCTTCCTATAGCGGGGGTAGTCCCTGTCGCCAAACGGAAAATGGCGGTCACGGGTCCCAGCGCCGGGTGGGTCACTGAAAACCGAAGCCGTCTAAGGCTTTGCCAGCGCCAGCAGCAGTTGCGAGAGGGCGAACACAACACGGCTTGGCTCGGTGCGCGCTGAAGGGCCGCGTCCGGGCAGATGCACAAAGACCGCCCGCGCCGATCCATCGAGTCGGGCGAGGGCGGTGTAATAGGCACCGTTGCAGAGATAGCGTCCGGCATCTCGTGAACGGCCCGCCGCCAGCCCCTGGCCGCGCAGCGCGTGCACCAAGGACATGGGACTGGCGCGAATCGCGAGGGTGTCCGGCCCGTTCGGGGCCAGCTTGTGAGCCGCGCGAGCCTTGGCGGCATCGACGCCGCGTGCGCCGTTGACCGCGCGGGTCTCGATATCGATGCGCTGCCGCCGTGCGGCGACGCCCAGGAGCAGCACGACATCGGGGGCAAATTTGGCGATGCGCGCATCAAGGTCCGTCAGCGCATCCCACCGCGTCGGCAGCAGCATGAGTTCGCGCTCCAAGCCATCGAGCGCCGGCCGGCGTAAGCTGGCGAGGCTGCGGGCGGCGACGCCGGCCGGATTGCGCGGCACGCCGGGAAAGGGGCCGAAGCCGGTGATGAGGACTCTCAAGGGACGTCCTGTGCTCATAGCCCCAACATGGCGGCGATCTCGTTGGCCGCAAGTGTGGGTGCCAGGGTTCCGTCGGCGACCTGGCGCTCTAGCTCAGGCAGGCGAGCCTTAATGGTCGGGTCCGTGCGCACCCGCTCCGCGACCCGCTCCTGGAGCAATGTCCACATCCAGCGCACCTGCTGGGCGCGGCGGGTTGCGGCGAAGGCGCCCGCTGCCTCGCAACGGGTACGGTGGTTTTCGATTTCGGCCCAGAGCTTGGCGATGCCCTCTCCCAGCAGGCCGGAATAGAGCAGCACCGGCGGCGACCAATGGGTGTCGCGTGAGCCCAGCAGATGCAGCGCCGCGCGGTACTCGCCAGCGGCGATCCGGGCTCGGCCCAAATTGTCGCCGTCCGCCTTGTTCACGGCAACGATATCGGCCAGTTCCAGCACGCCCTTCTTGATGCCCTGAAGCTCGTCTCCCGCGCCGGGCAGCATCAGCACCAGGAAGGTGTCGGTGAGATCGGCGACGGCGGTCTCCGATTGGCCGACGCCCACCGTCTCCACCAACACGATATCGAAGCCGGCGGCTTCGCACAGCAGCATGGTCTCGCGGGTTTTGGCGGCGATACCGCCCAGCGTGCCGCTGGAGGGAGAGGGGCGGACGAATGCGTTGCGATCGACCGAAAGGCGCTGCATGCGTGTCTTGTCGCCTAGGATCGAGCCGCCGGTGCGGGTGGAGGAGGGGTCCACCGCGAGCACGGCCACCTTGTGGCCCTTCTTTGTAAGGAAAGTTCCGAGCGCATCGATGGTGGTGGACTTTCCCACCCCGGGCACGCCGGTGATGCCGACCCGGTACGCGCCCCCCGTGCGCGGCAGCAGGCCCTGGAGCAGGGCTTCGGCCCGGCGCCGATGGTCCGGCCGGCGGGATTCTATGAGCGTGATGGCGCGCGCCAGCGCCGCCCGCTCACCGCGCGCAACCCGCTCGGCCAGCACGGCGTCGTCCTCGGCTATGGCCGGCTGCGTCATGCCCCCTCCTGCGCGCATTCCGACTCGACGCGTGCCCTCAGGATGGCGCGATACGGCCCATCGCTCAATGTGGGGAGCGAGCGGAACCGGGATCGCACGGCGCGCGTTTCTCGATCGAAATTCAATCTCCAGTTTCTGGAGACATGCAGATCCAGGAGCCAGTACGCAATTGCAAAGGACGAGGTGGCCAAACAGGTCCGTCTCAGGTCCGGCATCGTGAAGCGCATGTAGGTGCAAAGGGCCGGCTCGGCTCTTTCCCTGCGTGCAAGAGAAAGGCGCTCCGTACAAACGGGGCGCCTTTTTATTTTAAGCTCAGGTTTCGAGTTTCACGATCCCCGTGCTGTCCAGCAGCGCGAGTGCTGACGCTGCGCTGACACCGGAAACCTTGATGTCAGGCGCGATCTCGACCAGCGGCACCAGGGCGAAAGCACGCTCCAGCAGGCGGGGATGAGGGAGCACCAGATCGCTCTCCGCGACGGTCTCGTTTCCGAACAGCAGGATGTCGATGTCGATGCTGCGCGGGCCGTAACGTTCCTCGCGCGTGCGATCCCGTCCCAGCATGCGCTCCACAAGAAGGGCGATATCCAGGAGGCCGTGCGCCGTGGTGGGGGTCGTCACTTCCACCACCTGGTTGAGGTAATCCGGCTGCGGAACCGGCCCCCACGGCGGCGTGCGATACAGCGAGGACCGGCGGCCGATCGTGAGGCCGCCTCGCGCCAGCATGCCGAGCGCGAGGCGCAGCGTCTCGCGCGGTTCCCCAAGGTTCCCGCCGAGGCAGAGATAAGCGCGGGTTGCGCGGCTCATGGTCGGCCGTTCATAAGGCGCCGCGGATCGCTTCCGCCACCCGCGCGGCTTGAACATGGGCGGCGACATCGTGGACCCGCACGATCTCGACACCGGCCATGATGCCGATGACGTGCGCCGCGATGCTGCCAGGCAGGCGTTCGGTGGGCGCGCTCTCGATCACCTTGCCGATCACCGACTTGCGAGAGGCGCCGAGCAGCAGCGGCAGGCCGAGAACCCTCAGCTCATCCAGCCGGCGAAGGGCCGCGAGATTTTGCGCGAAGGTCTTACCGAAGCCGATGCCGGGGTCGAGCACGATGCGCCCGCGCGGCACACCCGCCGCGTCCGCGCGCTCCAACGCCCGCTCGAAGAAGCCGATCATATCAGCGACAATATCCAGGCTACCGTCAATGGTTTCGCGATTGTGCATCACCACCGCCGCGGCGCCCGTGTCTGCTACCACGCGGGCCATATCCGGATCGCGCGAGAAGCCCCAGACGTCGTTGACGATCACCGCGCCCGCCACCACGGCGCGATGCGCGACCTTTGCCTTCCAGGTGTCGATGGAGATGGGCGGCATGGCTTCCTGCACCAGCGCGTCCAGCACCGGGCCGACGCGCGCCCATTCCTCCTCTGCCGGAACGGCCGTATGGCCAGGCCGGGTTGATTCGCCGCCCACATCGAGAATGTCCGCGCCCTCTGCTGCCATGCGGCGCGCACTCGCAAGGGCCGTGGGCACAGCGGCGTTGAGGCCGCCGTCCGAGAAAGAATCAGGCGTCACATTGATAATGCCCATGATGAGCGTGCGCGGCCCCAGTGCGATCTTTCGGCCGCAGGCTTCGATCATCCGCGCCGGGGCGGCACCGGTCGTCATGGTCGCCTCAGGCCACCTGTCGCAGGCCGGGAATGGCGGTGACGATGCGGTTCACCACATCCTCACCGGCCTTGTCGCGGGCGAAGCACACCACTTCGTGCGTCGCCTGCTGCACCTGAGACATGGTGAGGCCGCTCTCCATCATGCGATTTGCCGCCTCCATCAGCCGGGCCATGCCGCCGAAATGGCGCGTGGAGGCGGGGAGGGCGGTTTCGGCAGGCAAATGGGCGATAACCTCCTCGAGCCCGGAGATGCCGGCCGCCAGTTCATTCATCGTGCCGGCGGGCGCTTCGCTGGCGAGAAAGGCGATCACCACCTCAACGGAACGGCGTGCCGCAGCTTCGCTGATGCCGACCTTGTCCCTCAGTCGCGCGATCAACTCGTCCATGCGCACCTCCGCTGGCTGGGCCGGGATATTGACCGTCACCTGCCCCGGAGGCAAGGGCAGGCGATTGCATCGGCGCGTGCAAGGCCTTGTGTCCGGGGGCGGGCATGGGCGAAATAGGCGAATGATCGGAACAGGGAGGGCGCGTATGGCCACGCAGGATTCCGAGGGAAAAATCCTTCTCGGGCGCAGCTTTTCCGCTCCGCCGGCCAAGGCCGCGAAAGGCGCGTCAACCAAACCCGCCTTCAAGGACGAATATCTTTCCCTGCGCCTCGCCAATCGCCACGGCCTCGTCACCGGTGCCACCGGCACCGGCAAGACCGTGACGCTCCAGGTGATGGCTGAAGGCTTTTCCCGCGCCGGGGTTCCGGTGTTTGCCGCCGACATCAAGGGCGACCTCTCCGGGATCGCAGCCAAGGGCGAGCCAAAGCCCTTCCTGCTGGAGCGTGCCAAGGAATTGGGAATGGACTACGTGCCCGACCGATTCCCGGTCGCGTTCTGGGACCTGTTCGGCGACCAGGGGCATCCGGTGCGGGCTACGGTGTCGGAGATGGGACCGCTGCTGCTGGCGCGTCTGATGGGGCTGAACGAGACGCAGGAGGGCGTGATCAATATCGCCTTCCGTGTTGCGGACGAGAAAGGCCTGCTGCTGCTGGATCTCAAGGATCTGCGCGCCATGATGGGCTGGGTTGCGGAGAATGCCGCGACCTTGACCACCGAATACGGCAATGTCTCCGCCGTCACGGTGGGCGCGATCCAGCGCCAGCTTCTGGTCTTGGAGAACCAGGGCGCGACCGCCTTTTTTGGCGAGCCCGCGTTGAACATCAAGGACCTGATGCAGGTCGACCGCAGCGGCTACGGCACCATTAACATTCTTGCCGCCGACAAGCTTATGGGCGCGCCCCGGCTTTATGCCTGTTTCCTGCTCTGGTTGCTCTCCGAACTGTTCGAGGAACTGCCCGAGGTGGGCGATGTGGAGAAGCCCAAGCTGGTGTTCTTCTTCGACGAGGCGCACCTGCTGTTCGATGATGCCCCCAAGGTCTTGATCGACAAGGTTGAGCAGGTGGTGCGCCTGATCCGCTCGAAGGGCGTGGGGATCTATTTCGTCACCCAGAACCCGCTGGATGTGCCGGACAAGGTGCTGGCGCAGCTCGGCAACCGAGTACAGCACGCGCTGCGCGCCTTCACACCCCGCGACCAGAAGGCAGTGAAGGCGGCGGCCGAAACCTTCCGCCCCAACCCCGACTTGGATACGGCGGGGGTCATTACCGAACTCGGCAAAGGCGAGGCGCTGGTTTCCATGCTGGAGGGCAACGGTACGCCGTCCATGGTCGAGCGCACGCTGATCGCTCCACCGTGCGCCCGTGTCGGGCCGATCTCGCCGGAGGAGCGCAAGGGGATCCTTTCGGCGAGCGTTTTGGGTCGTGTGTACGACAAGCTGGTGGACCGGGAATCGGCTTTCGAGATTTTGCGCGGGCGTGCCGATCGTGTGCCGCCGGAAACACCTCCCGCCGGCCCGTGGGCCAAGCCGGCTCCGGCGCCTACGGGGCCACGCACGACCTCGGTTCCCCATACCGGGGACACTGGGCGCTCGCCTCCGGCCCCGCCGCGTGAGCGGGCGGCACCCCAGCCGCGCGCCTCCACCCGCATGTCCACTACCGAGGTCGTGGTGCGGCAGGTGGCCCGTTCCGTCGCGTCGCAGGTGACGACGCAGATCACGCGGGCGATTCTGCGCGGTATTCTCGGGGGCATAAAGAAGTAGGCGCTTCCCAGAAGGGAATGCCGGACCCTGGTAACGGTTGCTTCGCGGGGACTATGACGTTAATCTTTAGTCGCGAGTCGAACGTGATTTCGGGGGGTTGCGTTCGGTCGGAGTCGCTCAATCAGCGGCCCGGCCGATTAAATGGCCGGTGCCGCTCTCAATCAGGAGCGCCCCATGAAGGTGTTGCCAACTGCCCGTATTCTAATCATCGATGCCGACGCTGATCGGCGACAGATGACTCGCCTGGGGCTCACCGCCCTCGGTGTCGGAGCTGTGACCGAGGTGTCCTCGGTGGCAGAAGCCCGTGATCTTCCGCGCGCATTCGATGTGCTGGTGGTCCAGGCAAGCTCCGCCGATGAAGTTCCCGATCATCCCTTCAGGGACACGGGCGATGCCATCCCCGCCGTGGTGGTGGCAGACGGAACGGCTTATGCGCTCGCTCGCGTCGCCGGCCGCGGCGGCTATGACGCCGCTGTGGGAATGCCACTTCTTCCACGCCTTCTCTATCGTCGTATCGGTTCGGTGCTTCAGCGCGCCCGCCGTGGGCAGCGCCCTGCCGTGGGCACCGCCGCCAGTGCCGCCGAAGGCGCCGTCGCAGCCAACTGAACGCGGCGTCGTATTCGATGTTTATTTCACCGTCCGGGCCGCATCCCGGACGGTTCAATCCATCGCCAGGGCAGACGTGCGCTTGACCTCGATTTCCACGAACGCGATGGGATGGTCGGAGCCGTTCATGACGTCATGCTCGACGCCCGCCTTGCGCAGATAGGTCTGACCCGCTTTCAAAGCCGTGTCCTTGACGTTCGTGCCATCGTGCATGCGCAAAGTGCCGTCCGTCAGCATCACTACGAAGTACGACCAGCCGTGCCGGTGCCAGCCGGTGACTGCGCCGGGGGCGAAATCCCAGCGGGTGATGCGCACGTCCGCATCGTCCTGCTGGAGGGTCGGAATGGCGGGAATGGTGCAAGCGAATGCCATGAGGGGATCTCGCGGGGACGGGGGGAGCAATGCACAGCGAACCCGTATGGCGACGCGAAATAAACCCGCCACCTTGACGCATGCGCCGGAGTGTTCCCCAAGATGGCGCACGCCAAGCCGAGATGGCGCACGCGACGCGAGCAACAGAGGACATCATGGCCGCACTGGACGACGTCTTGAACCAGGTGGACGGGCAACTGGACGAGAGCCTGCAGCGGCTGTTCGCCTTTCTCCGCATTCCCAGCATTTCCACCGACCCCGCCTACAAGGCCGAATGCCGGCGCGCGGCGGAAGTCGCAGCAGAGACCCTCACCGAGCTTGGGTTTTCCGCTGCCGTGCGGGACACCACCGGTCATCCCGTGGTGGTTGGGCGCACCGACACCGGCGCGGCGCGGCGTGTGCTGTTCTACGGCCACTATGACGTTCAGCCCGTGGACCCGCTGGAATTGTGGGAGAGCCCGCCGTTCGAGCCCCGGCTGGCAGAAGGCCCAGGGGGGCGCAAACGAATCGTGGCGCGTGGTGCATGCGACGACAAGGGCCAGGTCTTCACCTTCCTGGAGGCGCTGAGGGCCCATCGCGATGTCACCGGTCGCCTGCCGCTTGATGTGACGGTCCTGCTCGAAGGCGAGGAGGAGTGCGGCTCGCCAAGCCTGCCGGCGTTTCTGGCGGCCCATGGCGGGGAACTCGCAGCCGACGTCGCGCTGGTGTGTGACACCGGCATGTGGGACCAGGACACGCCCTCGATAACCACGTCTCTGCGCGGCATCATCCATAGCGAAGTGACGGTGATCGGGGCTGATCGCGACCTGCATTCCGGCTTGTTCGGTGGTGCCGCGCGCAACCCCACCCATGTGCTGGCGAAGATCATCGCCGACCTGCACGACGAGACCGGCCGTGTCACCCTGCCGGGCTTCTATGACGATGTGCGCGAGCCGACACCCGAAGTGCTGAAGCAGTGGGAAACTCTTGGTCTCACCGCCGAGGCGTTCCTTGGTCCGATCGGGCTCTCTATCCCCTGCGGTGAGGCCGACCGGCTGCTGATTGAGCAAATCCAGTCCCGCCCGACAGCTGAGGTGAATGGCATGTACGGCGGCTATACCGGGCAGGGGAGCAAGACCATCATCCCCTCCTCCGCCACAGCTAAAATCTCGTTCCGCCTCGTGGCGGATCAGGACCCGGTTGCAATCAGGGATGCGTTCGTCGCCTTCGTCACAGAACGGGTGCCAGCCGATTGCAAGCTCAAGCTGGAAGGCGGCGAGGGCAGCCGTGCCTTCCGCGTCCCCCCCGAAAGCGCGGACCTTGCCAAGGCCGCCGCCGCCCTGACGGCGGAATGGGGCAAGCCGGCGGTTGAGGTGGGGTCCGGGGGATCGATCCCCATTGTCGGCCAGTTCAAGAAGATGCTGGGAATGGACACGCTGCTGATCGGCTTCGGGCTAGACGACGATCGCATCCACTCTCCGAACGAGAAATACGACCTTAACTCCTTCAGAAAAGGCACGCGTAGCTGGGTAAGGATCCTTCAGGCCCTTGCGTGAAGCTCGATGACCCCGTGCTTGGCGCTTTCCCGCCTGCCGGCTTTCTGGCAGGAAGGCTCAGCCCAAGCGTGGGGGGGCAGATGTTGGATCACAACAGCGAGGGTCTGCTGGAGGCCTGGGCGTTCGACGGGCGCGGAGGCGGCCGCCGTCTGACCTGGGATGAGGCGCGGGCTGTGGGGCAGCCGGAGGATGGCTTTCTCTGGCTGCATTTCCGCTCGGCGCCCCGCCTTTCCCAGGATTGGCTGCGCCACGAAAGCGGCATCGACCACATCATCCTCGAAGGCATGCTGGACGACGAGAGCCGGCCGCGCTGCTCACTGTTCAACGACAGCGCCTTTCTGGTCCTGCGCGCGGTCAACCTGCACCGCAATGCCCTGCCTGAGGATCTACTCGGGCTGCATATGTGGGTGGACGCGCGCCGGATCATCACGCTCCAACATGAGCCGATTTCCGCCATCGCGGACTATGTGGATGCCCTCGGGCGTGCCCGTTGCCCCAGGACCCAGGGCGAGATGGTTGCCGAACTTTCGCTGCGCCTGGTGGATCGCCTTGACGCCGTGATCTCGGCGCTGATGGACGAGGCGGACGAGTTAGAGGATGCAGTTCAGACAGCGGAAGCGTCGGCTCTTCTTCCCAAGCTTGCAATCCTACGCCGTGTCTCCATCAAGCTGCGCCGTCACATCGCGCCGCAGCGCGAGGCGCTGAATCACTTCTCCACCGAGGACGACCCCTGGCTCGGCCCAAAGGACCGCACCCGCCTGCGGGATGCGGCCGACCGGGTGGCGCGCTTCACGGAAGAACTGGATTCCATCCGGGAGCGTGCATCGCTCATCCGCGACCAGATGGTTGATCGACGCGCCGAGCAGATGAACAAATCCATGCTGGTGCTGGCGGTGGTGACGGTGTTGTTCGCACCGCTTACCTTCGTCTCAGGCCTGTTCGGCATGAATGTGGGCGGGATTCCCGGCGTGGATGACCCGGAATCCTTCTGGCTGATCTCGGTGCTGCTGGTGGTTTTTGCGCTGAGCCTCACCTGGCTGTTCAAGCGCCTGCGCTGGATTTGACCCGCCTCGCGGACGGCGGGACCCAATTTGAAAGATCAGGAGCGGGCCAAAGCCCGCTCCGATCCAATCTCAGTGGCCGACTGCGAACACGCTCGGGAAGCTGCGGCCGCGGGTGTCGTACACGCGGGCATAGACCACGCCGTCGCGTTCTACCTTACCGATCACCGGCGCCTGCACGTTGGCGCAGTAGAACTCGCCCAGCATCAGCGCGAAATCGGCGTTGAACGTGTCGTAGGTGGTCTCGAAGCGCGGCCCCAGTTCGACCGCCGCCGCGCGATGCGGCCCGCAGACCGCCACGCGGAACTTGCGGCCTTGCGGCAGCGAGCGGCGGTGTTCGTCCACATACTCGTCCAATTGGGCGGCCGCCTGCTTGAAGGCGAGGCCCCAGTAGTCGAGCATGAACTTGTCGTCGGCGCCCTTAACCCCGCCCACGAGGTGATTGTAGTAGGTGTACTGATAAGGGTGGAGTTGGGCCAGTTCCGTGGCCGGCAGGGCCAGCGCTGCGACGAAGGTCGCCATGGCGCCGGCACGCACCGCACGATGCTGGCGCGCCAGCCAGCCCCAGGCCCAGGCCCCTGCAAGGCCGCCCAGGATGGCGAGCGCCGGGGTAACGAACACGAAGTGGCGGATGCCGTTGTACATGGCCGGGCGCGTCACGACCGTAAGCAGGATCGGAAACAGCGCGGCCGAAACGATGAGCATCAACTGCGCGCGGTGGGTCGGCTTTCCCTTACCGAACAGCGCGCCCACCAGAGCGCCACCGGCGCCGGCGATGGAGAGGCCCAGGAACACCTCGGGCATCTGGACCGCGAACAGCGTCGGCACATAGGTGCGCGGCATGTTGGGCACCAGGATCGGCTGGCCCTCGTAAAGCTCACTCCACGGCACTTCCCAGAAGTGGGAGTAATAGGCGAGCGCCCGCAGCGGGTTCAGCGGTTCCACCACCGCCCAGGGCCAGACCAGGCCGAGCACCAGATAAGCCAGCGGCAGGCCCATGGCCATGAGCGCAAGGCAGCCGCCCATGCGTGAAATCGTGCGGCGAAAACCCATCTCGCGCCATTCCAGGCCGGCGAGCAGCATCAGGGCGAGGCCGGCATAGGCCACCGTTATGACGCCGAGCACCCGCGTGCCGACCGCGAGGCCGAGGCTGAGGCCAAACAGCGCCACCGTGCGCCATGTGGGGCGTGGGTATTCGTCGAGCGCGCGGACCAGTGTGTAGACCAGTGCCGCGACGGCCACGGCGAAGGGGGCATCCTTCGCGTTCATGAAGATGTGCCCGTAATAGAGCGGGCAGATCAGGAGCAGGCAGACTGCCACAAGGCCGCAGGCGGGGCCGGCGATACGCCGCCCGGTGCGCCACACGATCAGCAGGCCGACGATGCCGACGATGCCACCGAGCAGGCGGCGGACGGCAAAAACGTCCACCGGGAACCATTTGGCGATCGCCGAGGCCACGACATCGAAGCCGCCGCCGTAATAATAGAGATTTACGAACGAGAAGACCCGCTGGAAGACCAAGCCGGACTCAAAGTAGCGATAAAGCAGATCGCCATACTGGGAATGGGTGAAATCATCCCATCCAAGGCCGTAATCGTGAAAAGTAAAGAGTGCCAGAACGCCGGCCACGGCGATGAGCACAAGTGTGCAGCGGTCCGCGAGAGCCGCGGGCAGGGAGATACGGGCGAAACGCATTTGTTGTGAGATCCAACTCGAACACGCTGCATCAGCCCCCTAAACATGTCCCCCCGGCGGCAGCGTAACGGCAGCAGCTGGTCACATATCCGTGAGCATTCTTATCATCGCTTTAACCTGGGCGATTGCAAGAAAAATATGCATTGCGGCGCAGCAAGCGGCACCGCAGCATTGGGCGTCGCAGCGTGTATTCGCGTATAGCGCGATGCGTGTGCAGTCCTGAGATTCAGCTATTTTTGATTGTAAAAGAAAAAACGCCGAGCACGACCTTCGTGCCCGGCGTTAACCATCAGCGTAAGGACCCGGCCTAAGTTGTGCCGGGCAGATATCAGGATGCGTTGCCGTAGAGTTCGGCGACGTATTCCCAGTTTACCAGATGCTCGACAAACGCCTTGAGGTAGTCCGGGCGGCGGTTGCGATAATCGATATAATAGGAATGCTCCCACACATCGACGCCCAGGAGCGGGGTGCCGCCGTGAACCAGCGGGTTCTCGCCGTTTGCGGTCTTGGTGACCGAAAGCTTGCCGTCCTTCAGAGTGAGCCAAGCCCAGCCCGAGCCGAACTGGCCGACGCCGGCAGCCGCGAAATCTTCCTTGAATTTCTCGACCGAGCCGATGTCTTCGATGATCTTCTTTTCAAGCTCACCGGGAATCGCGCCGCCGCCGTTGGGCTTCATCCACTTCCAGAAATGGAGGTGGTTGTAGTGCTGGCCGGCGTTGTTAAAGAGCCCCGGATTCTTGCCGAAGGACCCTTTCACGATCTCTTCGAGGGATTTTCCCTCGAATTCAGTTCCCTTTAGGAGATTATTGCCATTATTGACGTAGGCGAGATGGTGCTTGTCGTGATGATATTCGAGCGTCTCGCGCGACATATAGGGTGCGAGGGCATCGTAGGAGTAGGGCAGGTCTGGCAGCGTGAAAGACATGAGGCGTCTCCGCGTTCGATCCGGGAGGAGTCCGGCGACTTTCATTCCGAAGATCGAAACGGGCCACCTGAACTGCGATCTAGATAGGCCGGGCGAGGGGATCGGACAACCGTGGCGGCACCGATTTCTGAGGTAACCGGTGATTGGGTTGAACCGGACCGGGCTTGCCGGTCGTGTGCGGAGTGAGGCGATGTGGCGGTTCCTGGTGGCACTTGGTTTATTGCTCGCGCTTGCGGGCTTGGTCGTCGTGGCGCTGGGAATGGCGATCTTCGTCTCGTCCTTCGGCAACACGCTGGTGGCGACCGGCGCGATCAGCTTCTCGAGTGGCATCATCCTTTTTGCGGTGGCCATGGTGCTGCGCGCGGTGAGCGAGCTTTCCGCGCGGCTTGACGCCTTCATCGCATCCGGCGCCCTGCCGAGCGGCGCGCCGTTCGCCTTACCCGCCGAGCCTGATCTTGGCCCCGAGCCCGATTTGGAAGACGAGGCGGACTACGAGCCTGACCTTCCGCCAGAGCCCGAGCCCGTTCTCGAAGTGCCGCCGGCGCGGCCGCTTCCCCCGCCGCCCGCCTTTTCCCGCCCGAGCAGCTTTGAGCGCCCGGCCGCCCCGCCGCCGTTCGAGCCCACTGCTGCGATTCCCGAGGCGCTGCGGCGCGGTCGGGTGCTGGGGCGCACCCCCGAGGGAGAAGGGTTCGCGGCGCGCATGCGTCCTTCCTCCGATCTGCCGCCCTCCGTGCCCCCGGCGCCAGAGCCTGAAAGTGTGCCGTTGCCCACGGAGCGCGCGCCCGCGCTTCCCCGTGGCTTCGCCCCCCTCGCGCGCCGTGCCGAGCCCGCCCCTCCGGCGGCGCCGGAGCCTTCGGTGCTGAAGTCCGGCATCGTCGGCGGAATGGCCTATACGCTGTATTCGGACGGCTCGATCCAGGCGGAGCTTCCGGACGGCACGCTGCGCTTCGCCTCGCTGCAGGAACTGCGCGACCACGTCTCACGCTCGAACCAGCCGGGCTAAGGCAGGCCTTTTCCGCGATCCCTGGAGCCGCATGGGCTCCAGGGCAATGACAACGGACATGCGCAGGCCGCCGGCCTGTTTGGGATTCCTAGAGGTCGGCGAGGCCGGATGTCGAAAGCCTGGGTTCGTACGCAGGCCGCATCACGCGGTCATCAAATCATCGCAGCCTTTTGCCTGATCTGCGTCTTCATCACCGGGGCGTTTGCATGCCGCCGGTCGATCTTCCAGGATGAAGGCGCGATCATCCTGAATTTCGCGGCCGGCTATCTCGGCTTTTTCTCGCCGCTGCCCTATTACGATCAAGCCGCCCCGCCGCTCGCCATGGCGGTCCTCTCCGTGTTTTACACGCTCGCGGGCGGCGACATTTTCTTCACCCGCTTCCTGCTTCTGCTTTTGTGCTTGGCGGGGTTTGTCGCGGCCACCATCGCCGCCTTCCGGACGAAGGATGCGGCGATCTATTACGGGCTGATGATCACGCTGGCGATCCGGCCCATCATCCTGAACGCCACCGAACTCAAGCAATACGTCTTCGAGTTCCTCTTCACGATCCTGTTCGTGATGATGCACATCGCCCGGCGGGGAAATTACAATTGGCGATACGCCGCGCTGTTCTTAGCGGTGGCGCTGGGCTCGATCCTGTTTTCCTTCTCCAGCCTGATCATCGTCGTCCCGGTGATGTTCGACATCTTCATCACGCGGGAAACCCGCGGCCAGCGCAAATGGTGGGCGCTAGCTGCGGCGCTGTTCTGCGCCGTTTGGCTTGTCACCTATCTGGTGATGGTCAAGCCGATGATCGCCATGCAGTTCATCAATTACGGCAAGGAATACGCCGGCCTCACCCTTCTGAACGTGGTGATGAACCGGGACATGACCTCGCTGGCCATTATGGCGCGGGAGGTTCGGGGCATCTTCCCGCATCTGTTCCTGGTGGTGGCGGTTCCTGTGCTGGTCATCGCCTATGTCCGCGCAGCCAAGCCCCTGGTGGAGCGCATCGTGCCGAACTGGCGCGACTGGCTGGCGGCGGAACACGCCCCGGCGCGCCTCATGCTGTTCATCTGCGGCGGCCTGCTGGCGATGAATATGGTCGGCGCCTATCCTTTCTCCACCACGCGCCAGCTTCTCTATGTCTCGCCGATCATCGGCTTCTTCCTGGGCTGGCTGGTGCTGCGTCTGCTGCGTGCCTACGGCCTCAAGCCGCTCGCGCAGGTGGCGCTGCTCTGGCTGATGATCGCTCCGGCCATGCTCTACAATCTCGTGGTCGCGGCGCAGACCTCGTATGTGAAGACCGATGTCTGGGATCTCTACCAGTTCATCAAGACGCACAAATACAAGCATGTGGTGTCATGGGTGATCTTCGATCCCACCATCCATGTCTTCTATGGCCGTGACCCTGACAAGAATTTCGAGCTGAAGGGCCTGTTGAATATGGCCTCCGCACCGAACCTTCCGGTGGACGAACTGAAGCGGCGGCTGCTCGCCGATGACGACGATCTGCCCAACCAGCTTTGGTCGGTGCTCAAGCGTGAAGAGGACTTCCGGCTCTATGTGGACTGGGTGGTGCGCCGCGTCACGCGCGATGACACCACGCTGATCGCGACCGTGGAGATCTTCCCCTACCAGGAAATCCAACTCGATGATGCGCTTAAGGCCGCCGGTTGCTCGGGCAAGGCGGTGTTCGAGGAGAAGGCGGTGAAGGCCTACGAGGTGCATTGCACCCCGAAATGAGCGCGCCGGCTGTCACACCAGATAGCCACTTCCGGCGGCGCTGGTGAAATCGAGCTGGACGACGAGGTCGTTGTAGTCCCGGTCGCCACCGCCGTAGAGGTCTTCCCAACCGAACGTGTTCAAGCCGTAGTTCCAGATGTGGCCGACGCTCTGGCCATCCACCGTCTCGTTCGCCTGGGCGAAGGCGTAATAGGTGTGGCCGCCGCTGGTGAGCATCATGGCGACGAGATCCCCGGCATCCACCCCGATCAGTTCGGTCTGGCTGTATTGACCATAGCCGTTGCCCTTCACGGAGGTTGCCCCGGTATCGGTATGGTAGGCGCGAGCAGCGATCGCAGCGGCATAGCCGGCATCGCCAGGGTGAAGGCTGTCGATGTCCCCGTTGAAATCGTCCACCTTGTAGAAGGTAACGGTGCTGCTGTTCGTGCCGTTCTGGCGCATGCGCACCACCACATTCTGATCGTCCAGCCCGCCGGCGGTCTCTGCGATGGCAATGGGGCGGGCCACCTGGATGGCGCTATCGCCGCCGTCCGAAACGAAATCGACGAAGCCGTAGGGCGAGGTGAGGTTGATCTGCGGCTGGGTGGTGGCCGTGCCGCCGATGGCGATGTTAAGGCTCGCATCTGCCGCGACCCCGGCCTGATAGACCGAGCCATGCGCGCCGGCATCGAACATCGTCACGAGGCTGGACGAGAAGTCGGACTGCATGACCTGCTGGGCGAACTGGTTGGTCCAGGCGTAGTTGGCAGAGGCATTTGCCGCGAAGGAGACGAGACTGCCGCCGATTTCCACCGACCAGTCGTCGCTTGACGCGAAGATCGGCTGGAAGAGCAGGTTCTGGGTGGTTCCGCTCAGGTTGATGGTGGGCGAGGAGGGTTCGCTCGGGTCGATCGGAACGGCGACGATCACGTCCGGCTCAGACGCGAAATACATCTCCGAATGGGCGATCACGGTCAGAGCCCGCGCCAGCAGACTGCCGTTCGGAGAGCCGAGACCCGAGACGAGATCATAGCCTGCGGATGCCGAGAAGCCGAAGCCGGTGGGCGTTATCGCCTGCCCGTCGGAGGTGTAATCACCGCCCTCCGAGAAGGAGGATATGTTGTTGCCGTAGGTGATGTCGTTGAACGAACCGGGTGCGATCGCCGAAGCGATATAGAGCAGGTCGTTCATGTAGCCGAGCTGGGGCAGACCTTGGTCGGCGAAGATGGTGTTGATCTGAACCGCCAGAGACGCCCAAAGCGGCGTTGCGGCGCTGGTGCCGCCTTCGCCGGTCAAGCCCACCATGTTGCCGTTCGGAGTCAGGTAGAACATGTTGCCGCCCGCATTGGCCGCGACATCCGGCAGGCCGCGCCCCTGGCCGGTGTAAGGGCTGTTGTCGGTGGTGGGCGTGATGCCGTAATCGAGCTGGTAGGTGGGCGTTGCCTGGGTGGTGTCGACCCCGCCCGAAGTGGCGTTGTTCTCCTGGTAGGGCTCGGTGAGTGTGGTGCCCTCGACGTAATATTCGTTCCACGCCGCCTCGATGAAGGTGTTCGTGGACACGCCGCTCACCGGCATGGTGTTGAGGCCGCCCTGAATGAGGCGCCACAGCACCGCCTGGTCGCCCTGCATCGCCAATTGGAGCAGGGAGGTCAGGGTCTCATCAGTGGCCGCGGTTGATGGGGTCGAAACAGAGGTGCCGCCCACCAGCGTGGAATAAGGGCTGGCGTAATTGTAGCTGACATTGGTCAGTCCATTGCCCTGTTCGTTGCCCGAGCCACCATCGCCCAAGGCGGTGAACACGCTTTGCTGCATCAGGGCTGCATCGACGAACAACTGCATATACGCGCGGTAGAAGGGCGAGTCCGGGGAGGGGTTCTGGTCATCGCCCCATGAGGAGGAGACCACTGCCGGCTTGGTCCAACCGCTCGGCGCGTCATCCGGATCCTGCCAGATCGCGCTCTGATAGGCGGTGAAGGTGGAGGCGCTTGCATTGCCGTTGTAGCCGGAGCCGGCATAAATTGCGATGTCGCTATTGGGATTGATGGCGGTTGCTATGCCGACATCAAGGGAGCGTTCGCCGCCGCCGCCGTCGGCATAGGACTGCCCATCCGCACCCTGCGTATAGACGACACCGGTGCCGCTGACGCCCACATGCGTCTGATACTCTTGCAGCAGTTCCTGGAATGTCTGTGTCTGCGACGTCGGTAAGGCTGAACCGATGCCAGGTTCAACGAACGCTATGGTCCCGGTCGGTACGCTCTGTCCGTCGAGAGGGAAGTTGTAAATATCCGACGCGACGTTCTGCGGCCTGACGTTAGGCGTGGTTTCGCTGTCGTTGCCGATGCTCTGGTTGCCCTGCGGCAGCGTGACGGAAGCGCCTCCGGCCTGGTCGCTGGGCGGGACAACCTCGCCGCCGTCGATCCAGAGCCCCTGGACGTTCCAACTGGCGGGGAGGTTGAGGTTGCCGTCCCAGAACACGAATTCGCCGGCGGTGGTGGAGTCGACAAGCTTCAGTGTCTTGTTGAATAAATCGGAAAAGGCGTTGGCGTCGAGTTGTACCCAAATGGTGCGCGATTCCGCCGAGGTGACATAGTCGCCGTTGTTTCCGGTGTCGCTGAGGACCGTGTAGTGGCGGCTCTCCGGGTTGGCCCCGTTCAGATAGGCCATGACCTCATTGTAATTATTGACGTCTGCGCCGTATTGCGCCCACAGCTCGGCCTGGGTCATGGACCCCAGTCCCTGCGCCCGGCTCGCCCAATCCCGTGCCAGAAACTCGGTGGGATCATTGGCGCGGTCGAGAACGATGGCGACGTTGATCTGCCAGCCGGAACCCGCGTCGAATATCTCAGAATCGGTGAGGCCCCACGCATCCTTGACGGTTGTCGCAGTGGTGTTGCCGTATCCCGCGAAGTCGAGATACGTGGAATTCTGGATTTCAGCCATCTGGCCCCCGCCACCCTGTCCGCCATCTCCTGAAAACCCGCGGCAAACAGATTGCTGCACAAGGTAATCAGAGTGTGCTTTTTGTGAGCGCACTCAAGCACTCGCGGCGGCTCCTGACAAGATATTGAATCAATTTGCTCAAGCACCGAATGCGGGAGCGTGGGTGAAACCTGCTTGGTCTTATCGCCTAGACGCGGCGTCCTAAGGTAAGGTTACCGAAGTCTCGCGATCCCTTAGCGTTGCTTCAGGTTGTAGCGCGCCCTCTGGGCGCGACTTTGGAATACACGCGGGCGCTCACTCCCATCTCACCAAGGGCGGTCTGGTCTTTGCCAGGCTGCCCTTGAGAGGTCGTTTGGGGCATCGTGGTCAAGCTTATCCCGTCGCGGCGGTGCGGAGCGCGAAGATAAAGACAAGCGCCACCTCTTCCAGCCGGTCAAAACGCCCAGCGGCGCCGCCGTGGCCCGCGTCCATGTTGGTGCGCAATAGCAGCGGCGCTTCGCCCTGGTTCGCCTCCCGCAGGCGGGCCATCCATCGCGCGGGCTCCCAATAGGTCACGCGTGGATCGGTGAGGCCGGCCAGGGCAAAGATCGCGGGGTATGCGCGGGGTGCCACATTATCCACCGGGGAATAGGAGCGGATGCGCGCAAACGCGTCCGCGCTTGCGATGGGATTTCCCCACTCCGGCCATTCGGGTGGAGTGAGGGGCAAGGTGTCGTCCAGCATGGTGGCGAGCACATCGACGAAGGGCACCTCCGCGACGATGCCTGCGAACAACTCAGGGCGCATGTTGGAGACGGCGCCCATAAGCATTCCGCCTGCCGAGCCGCCGTGGGCGACGATGCGGTCCGCACGCGTGATGTTCTCGGCCACCAGATGCTCGGCTGCGGCGATGAAGTCGGTGAAGGTATTGGTTTTCTTGTCGAGCTTGCCATCGGCATACCAGCGCCAGCCCTTCTCCGTGCCACCGCGCACATGGGCGATGGCATAGATGAAGCCGCGATCTACCAGCGAAAGGCGGGTGGTGGAAAAGCTAGCCGGAATGGTGATGCCATAGGCGCCATAGCCATAGAGCAGGCAAGCCGCGGTGCCATCAAGCGGAGTGTCGGCGCGATACAGCAGCGTCACAGGCACTTCGGCGCCATCCGGTGCTGCCGCGTAGATGCGGCGGGTGACATAGGCGGCGGGGTCGTGTCCGCTGGGGATTTCCTGCCGCTTCAGCAGGTGGCGCCCGCGCGAGTGCATGTCGTAGCCCCACATCTCAGTGGGCGTGGTCATGGAGGCATAGGTGAAGCGAAGCTCTCCGGTCTCGAACTGGAAGCCCCCGTCCATTCCCAGGGCGTAGGCCTCTTCGTCAAATGCGATCGAGTGCTCCTCGCTGGAAAACACCGCGCGGACGATGATGCGCGGCAAACCGTTCTCGCGCTCCAGCCGCACCAGAAAGCCGAGATAGGCCACCTGGCTCAAGATCATCCGCCCCGCCCGATGCGGTACCAAATCCTGCCAGAAGGCGCGGCTTGGCGTGGCGCTGGGGGTTGTGACGATCTTGAAGTCCTCGGCGCCATCCGCATTGGTGAGGATGACGAGGCTGTCGATGCCGCCAAGATCAGGGTGGTGCTCCACCTCATAGCGCACGCCAATCTCGCGGGACGCGACCACCCGCAAGGGCATATCGGCATCCGCCAGATTGATGAGGTGCACCTCGGATGTGTCGTGATCGCCGCAAGCGAGCAGTCCGAAGGCACGGGACTGGGTCTCTCCGAGCGAGACGAAGAAGCCTTTGTCCGGTTCCTCATAGACCAGAACGTCGCTCAGCGGATCGGTGCCGAGCCGATGACGGAAGACCATGGATGGGCGGTGCTCGGCATCGCGCCGGATGTAATAAAGAACTGTGCCGTCCTGCGACCATAGGATGTCGCCCGTGGCGCCCTCCAGTCGATCCGGCAGGTCCTCACCGCTCTCAAGATCTCGTATGCGGATGGAATAAAGCTCCGAGCCTTGTTCGTCTGCCGCGAAGGCGAGGCGGAGATGGTCCGGCGTGTGGCGGATTTGGCCGAGACGGAAATAGGCCTTGCCCCGCGCTTCAGCATCGCCGTCGAGCAGGATGGTTTCCTCGCCCTCGGGCAGGAGCTTGCGGCAGAACAGCGGATGCTGCCCGCCCTGGCGGTGGCGGGAGTAATAGGCATAAGCGCCGTCGGGCGAGGGAACCCCCGCATCGTCCTCCTTGATGCGCCCGCGCATCTCAGTGAGCAGCGTGTCCTTCAGCGCCCCATCCGGGGCGAAGAAGTCGTCGGAATAGGCGTTTTCCGCCTCCAGATATGATCGGATGTCGGTACCAAGAACGGTAGGATCGCGCATGACGTCGCGCCAGTTCTCAGCCTTGAGCCACGCATAATCGTCGCGCAACTCAACACCATGGAGAGTTTGCGTGCTCGGCCGGCGCGGGGCGCGGGGTGGTTCAGACCGCATCGCTTCCCCCGCTGCCCGGCGTGGCGCCGAGCTTAAGGGAAAGTGCGGTGCCATTCATGCAGAAGCGCAGCCCCGTGGGCGCCGGGCCGTCGGGAAACACATGCCCGAGATGGCTGTCGCAACGAGCGCAGCGGATTTCCACCCGGCGCATGCCGTGGGAGACATCCTCGTGGCTGGCGATCGCTTCTGCGGAGACCGGCGCGAAGAAACTGGGCCAGCCGGAGCCGGATTCATACTTGGTATCGGAGGAGAACAGCGGTGCATCGCAGGCGACGCAGCTATAGAGGCCGGCGCGTTTCTCATCCCAATAGGGGCCGGTAAACGCCCGTTCCGTCCCGTGCTCGCGGGCGACACGAAACTGCTCAGGCGTGAGACAGCTTGCCCATTCCGCTTCGCTTTTCACGATTTTGCCTGAGGAAACGTTATCGGCCATCGGGGCATCCTCTCGCTTGATAGAACGCTAGCGCCATGCGCGCCACCGGGCGGGACGCGGCGTGTTCGGCAAGGCTAGCAGCGTCAAAATGGGGCACGGTCTCAGGAGTTAAGCATTGCTCAGCGCCACTGCAAGGCGCTCCGGCGCCAGAAAGGTGCATTATGCGGCGCAGGCATACCCTATTCAACAATGGTATGGACTTGAATGACGCTAGTGCACGCGCGCCGTTCCATCAGATTGCCTAAGAGCAGGAAAGAAGAAGTGTGATTACCCTGACTATGAACTTGCAATTCATATCCGAACAACATAACTAGCAAATGCGGCTTGGTCAGAGAATCCCTATACCGATGCCGTCCGGTTGAAGATAAAGCGTTCGTATGGAATGTGGTCTCCAATCCGGACTGGCCGCTTCGGTTTTCATTTCAAACCTGAAGAAAGTCTCATGAGCGAAGCAACGGAATCGACCTCCTATATCGAGCTGGCTGCAGAAATTGTCTCTGCGTATGTCAGCAACAATTCGGTCGCGGCGGGAGATCTGCCGGGTCTCATCAATGAAGTGCATGCTGCGTTGCAGCGCGTGTCGAAGGGTGAAGTCGAGGCTTCGCCCGAGCCCCTGAAGCCGGCTGTTCCGCTCAAGAAGTCCGTGACACCCGACTTCATCATCTGTCTGGAAGACGGTAAGAAGTTCAAATCGCTGAAGCGCCACCTGCGCACGCAGTACAATTTGAGCCCCGAGCAGTATCGTGAGAAGTGGGGCTTGCCGCCCGACTATCCCATGGTTGCGCCCAATTATGCGGCCGCCCGTTCTGAGCTTGCCAAGCAGATGGGTCTCGGCCAGCAGCGCCGCCGCCGCTGATCGAATTCGCGAGACATTTTCATTAGATTTTGGACTGAGGTCCGATCGCGCAAGGCGCCACCTCAACAGGTGGCGCCTTCATTTTGTGCAATCTTAGAAGCGCCGCGTGGCGTATCGGATCATAGCCGGAGCCGCGGACATGGCTTGCCCGGCGCATGGCACGCAACGCGGCCTGGATTGCCGCCGGTTCTCCCGAGGTGAGAAAGGCGAGAGCAGGCACCCTGGCGTCGATCTCCTCCTCCCGGTTCACGCTGGAAAACCCCTGTATCCTGTCCCGTCCTGCCGACCGGCCGTGTTTGCGGTTTGTGCGGCCTCGCGCGGCGTATGCTGGTGTCGTGTTCATGGCTGGCCCTCCTTCGAGAGGGCTCAATCATCAAGCTACCGGCCGGGGTGGCGGAAAAATATCCTAGGAAATTTTGGTTTCGCCTAGTTTATCAGCTCTAATGTCCTCTTATTAAAAGCATCTTGCGCACCACAGCCCCAAAGTGCGACCATGGCTTGCCAATCAAAATTTCTAGATCTAGGATATAAATCCTAGATCGGAGATTTTCATGTGTGACCTTGCTCACGCTTCCGCCCGTCCCGTTCAAAAGCAATACATGCGGCCCGTTACCCGTGAGGAGGCGTGTTTGGCCAACCTTGCGCGGTCCCTCGCGGCAAGCTGGGCTGACCTCCCGCCTCAGGTTATTCTCGCCCCGGCGCGGGCATCCCGGCGGGTCTCCCGGGCGCGCCATCTCGCGTTTTATCTGGCCCATGTGACCTACGGCCTTTCGCAGAACGAGGTTGCGCGGCGCTTTGCCCGCCATCGCGCCAGCGTCGCTTACGGCTGTGCGCGCATTGAGGAGGCACGCGAGCGTCCGGCGTTCGATGCCCTCGTGGACACCCTGGAAGCCAGAGCGCGCAGCGCCATTGCCGATCGGGTGCAGGCATGAATGGCAAAGACAGTCTGAAGGGTCGGGTGCGGACCAGATCGGCGCGCGAGGCGGCGCGTAGGCCGCTTTTTACGTGCCGGGTGATGGTGGACGGGCAGGAGCGGGTTCTGGAACTTGATCTTGCCGAGAGCCCCCTGGCCTGGCTTGCGAACCGGCGGGGACGCGATGGCGCGCCGCTCATAGATCCGGCTCAGTTCATGGCAGGTGAGCGGCTGCGGCTCGATTTCACCCGCGCGGGCCTGACGCCGCGTGTCACCACCAATTGGGCGGCCGCTGGGTCGGGCGGAGGCATCGAGGCGTTCAGCGACGTGGTGCTTGCCGCCAAGGCGCGCGTGGATGCGGCAATCCGCGCGGTGGGGCCGGAGCTTTCCGGCGTGCTGCTGGATGTCTGCTGTTTTCTAAAGGGCCTGGAACTGGTGGAGCAGGAGCATTGCTGGCCTGCGCGAACCGCCAAAGTGGTGCTGGGTCTCGGTCTCGACCGGCTCGCGTCCCATTACGGTTACGCCCGCGTTGCGCGGGGCCGGGCGCGAGCACCACTCCGTTCTTGGCACGCCCCCGACGCGGAGGTGGGGGAATGATCGCGGGTGCGCTATGCGGGCGCGTGCCGGTGACTATACTCGGCGCGGGAGGCTGGAAACATGAATGCTTATCTTGACGCGATGCGTCACTACACGACCTTCACCGGGCGCACGTCCCGCGCAGGGTTCTGGTGGTTCATCCTGGCGGTACTGATCCTCGAGATTGCCGCCGGAATTCTCGACTACGGCCTGTTCGGGCGCTCAGCGGAAGATGGCGGGCCGATCGGCGCCCTGGTCCATCTCGTGCACTTGATCCCCGGCATTGCGATCGGCGTGCGGCGGCTGCACGACATCGACCGCACCGGCTGGTGGATGCTGGCTTACCTGACCCTCATCGGTGGTCTGGTGATCTTCATCTTCAATCTGCTGCGCGGGACGCCGGGCCCAAATCGCTTCGGGCCGGATCCGCTCACCTACAGCGCCAGCGTTGCCTGACAGGCGACGCCTCATCACACCTGCGCCAGCGCCGCCTGTGCGTCGGCGCGGATGCGCTTCACCATGGAATTGAGGCCATTGGACCGCTGCGGCGTGAGATGGCCCTCAAGGCCGATCTCGCGGAACAGCTTGAGTGCGTCGGTGGTCAGGATGTCCTTGGCACTTTTCCCCGAAAGCAGACTCAGTAGCACCGCCACCAAGCCGCGCACGATGTGAGCGTCGGAATCACCCTCGAAATCCAGCACCGGCCCATCAGGGCCGGTGCGCTGGTGGCTCACCAGCCACACCTGGCTGGCGCAGCCCTGAACCTTGTTGTCTTCAGTGCGCTCGGAGTCGGGGAAGGGCGGCAGCGCGCGTCCCAATTCGATCACGAAGCGGTAGCGGTCTTCCCAGTCGTCGAGAAGCTGGAAGTCCGCGATGAGGCTTTCTACGTCCATGGTTCCGGGCGGGTAGGGGCCGCAGGATGCGGCCGACCCTCGCCATATAGGCGTTTGCAGGCTCCGGAGAAAGCGTTCAGACCGGTTTGCGCGGCGGGAACGGCACGCCATTCGCCGGCAGCAGAGCGGGTTTCGGCATTTCGCTGACCTCGCCACCCCATGCCGGCACGAGATCCTGCGGGGTCAGGGCATGGCCGCCCGGCAGCTTGTCCAGCACGGATGCGGCGACATTCGCTGCATCCTGCTTGGTGCCGACATTCTCGAACAGCCACTTGATTCCAGCTTGAGCCTTGTCCCCTAGGTGGCCCAGAAGCTGCCCGCCCACCGCGCAGGCATCAGGCTGGCGCTGGCAGAAGCCGCTTGCATCGGAGAGCGCGGATTGAGCGGCGCTAAGGGCCTGCCAAGCGCCGATCTGGCGCGTGCCGTCTTCCGCCGTAGAGAGCGGGAGCAGCATCAGCACCAGTCCGATCCAGAAAGCCATGCGTATCAGGAAAAACATGGACCCTCGCACTGCCCGGCCAGCCTCCCTCGCCGGGCTCTGCGAGAATAACAAACGCGGCGCCGGATCGCAGCGTCCCGCGTCGGGGATTTAAAGACATCGTTAACGTTGGCGGGGAGGTCCCGCTGACCCTGACCGCGTGTCGCACCGTCTGCGACAAGTGCACATCTTGTGAGCAGGCTGTGGCGGTCCAATATGCAGCCCAAGAAAGATAATAAAAAATAGGAGAAAATGATGCCCAATCCCAAGATGGAGCGGCAGTGGCCTCCTCTGTCGCCGATGCAGACTGGTATTCGCGGTCGCTGCCCCAGATGCGGAGAGGGCCATCTGTTCAACGGCTTCCTGACACTCGCGCCGAAGTGTGAGGTTTGCGGTCTCGATTATTCTTTCGCCGATCCTGCTGACGGTCCGGCATTTTTCGTCATAACGTTCGGGTGCTTGCCGCCGACGGTGTTCGCCCTCTGGATGGAAGTGGTCTGGCAGGCGCCATACTGGGTGCATCTTGTAACCACCCTGCCGTTGCTGCTGCTGACCTGCATTCCGCCCTTGCGGCCCCTCAAGGGCTGGCTGGTCTGTAGCCAGTATTTCTACAAGGCCGAGGAAGGCCGGCTTATCTACAAGACAGAGAAGCCGGTGCTCTGAGCGGCCTTACGACGGCGGCAGCATGCTGATGCCGTGCGCGGTCGCCGCCGCGATGATTTTCGGCAGATCCGGTGCGGCGGATGCGGGGAACGCGTCAGGCGCGGACACCGGATCGCCGGCCGCCAGGAAGAACCGCTCGTGCAGCCCGCCGGGCACATTGATGGTGAGCATGCGCGCTGGCGCGGCTCCGACATTGCGGAAGGCGTGCGGGCAGCCTTGCGGCATGTAGACGAAGCTCCCCGGGCCATGGATTCCGGCCTTGCCGTTCACCACGAACTCGTAGCTACCCTCAAGCACATAGAAGGCTTCGGCATCGTCGCTGTGCACATGCGCCGGTGTGCCGGCGCCCGAAGCGGTCGTGGTGTCCACCAGCGAAAAATGCCCCTCGGTCTGCCCCGCTGTGGCGCGAAAGGTGATGATTGTGCCCAGAAGATGAACCGATGAACCGACGGTTGGCGACGGCAAGGTGGGAGAGGGCGAAGCGGCCTGCATGTTTGAGCTTCCGGAGATAAATGATACAAATGTCTCTTAATGAGATATATGTCTCATAAAAGGATCGAGATGGCAGGTCAACAAGGATTTGAGCGGGTGGCGCAGAAGCAGCGCACCCGGCAGGCGCTGCTGGATGCGGCACGGGCGCTTCTCGACCAGGGGCGGCAGGCGAGCGTTGCCGAGGCGGCGGACAAGGCGGGCATCTCACGCGCGACGGCCTATCGCTATTTCTCCACGCCTGAGGCGCTTGCGCAGGAGGCGGTGCTCGACAGGTTGGCGGGAGAAGTGGACGGCGTCGTCTACGCCATGCCGGAGGGCGGGGCGCCGGAGGAGGCCGCAGCCGAGGCGGTTTCGCGAATTCTCGCCATGGTGATGCGCAACGAAGCCCTTTTCCGAACCTATCTGGCGCTCGCCATGGGTGGGGAGGGCACTGCCACCCGTGGCGCGCGGCGCGTGCGCTGGCTGGCGGCGGCGCTGGCGCCGCTCAAGGCCGAACTGCCGCCGGCGCGGTTCGAGCGGCTGGTGAATGCGCTCTCGGTGTTGGCGGGTATCGAGGCGTTGGTGGTTCTGAAGGATGTCTGCGCACTCGATCCCACGCGCACCGACGAAACGGTGCGCTGGATGGCGCGCGCCTTGGTGAAGGCCGCGCTGGAGGAATGAGCCGGCCGGTCACACCGAGCGGGTGATGCCCCCGTCGACCCGCAGGTTCTGCCCGGTGATGTAGCCAGCGCCGGGGGAAGCCAGGAAGGCGATGGTCTGCGCGATCTCCGCGCTTTTGCCATAGCGGCCCATGGGGATGCGTGCGCGGAACTCTTCCTTTTCCGGCAGACTGTCGATGAAGCCGGGAAGCACGTTGTTCATGCGCACGTTGTCGGCGGCATATTTGTCCGCGAACAGCTTGGTGAAGGCGGCAAGGCCCGAGCGGAACACGCCGGAGGTGGGAAACACCGGATCCGGTTCGAAGGTGGCAAAGGTCGAGATGTTGATGATGGCCCCGGCCTTCTGCGCCACCATGATCGGCGTCACGAGCCGCGTCGGCCGGATCACGTTCATCAGATAGACATCGAGTCCCCGGTGCCAGTCCTCGTCGGTCAGGTCGAGGATCGGCGCGCGAGGACCGTGGCCGGCGCTGTTCACCAGCACATCCACCCGCCCCCAGCGGTCCATGGTGGCGTCCACCAAGCGCTTGATGTCGTCGTTGGATTGATTCGAGCCTGTGACACCGAAGCCGCCCAACGCCTGCGCCAATGCCTCGCCCTTGCCTGAAGAAGAGAGGATCGCGACCTTGAAGCCGTCGGAGGCCAATTGGCGCGCCGCGTCCGCGCCCATTCCGCTGCCACCGGCGGTAACGATGGCGACTTTCTCAGCGGACATAGGAAGCTCCCGGCAACAAACGGGGCGCACTTTAGCCGAATGCCGGATGGGCGCTACCGCGCTGTGAGATGTCGTGATCCGGTGGGGCGGTCAGCAGCCGTCCGGCTGCCGGTCCAGCAGGCGGTTCACATGGCCCATCTTGCGGCCGGGACGGGCTTCATCCTTGCCGTAGAGATGCAGGTGGGCGCCGGGCTCGGCGAGAAAGCGCGGCCAGTCGTTCACATCATCGCCGATGAGATTGAGCATCTCGACCCGCCCGAGGCGAGCGGTATCGCCCAGGGGCCAGCCCGCGATCGCCCGCACATGCTGCTCAAACTGGCTGGTGAGCGCGCCATCCATGGTCCAATGGCCGGAATTGTGCACCCGCGGCGCGATCTCGTTGACGATCATCCGCTCGCTGATGCCGCGTTCGGCCACGAACAACTCCACCGTGAAGACGCCGACATATTCCAGCGCCCCGGCGATCTGGCAGGCGATACCCCGCGCCTGCTTCTCCGCCTCGGGTGAAATCGCGGCGGGGACGGTGGAGACGTGCAGAATGTGATCTCGGTGTACATTCTCGGTCACGTCGAAGGCGGCGAACGCGCCATCCTCGCGCCGCGCCGCAACCACGGACACCTCGCGCCGGAATGATACAAAGCCTTCAAGGATAGCGCTCTGCCGGCCGATGATGTCCCAGGCCGCGCGGATGTCGTCGCCGGGACGGATCGTAACCTGACCCTTGCCGTCATATCCGAAACGTCGGGTCTTCAGCACCGCCGGCAGGCCGATCCGCGCGACCGCTGCTTCCAGGCCGGAAAAATCGTCCACAGGCGCGAACGGCGCGGTCTCAATGCCAAGATCCCGCACAAAGGATTTCTCCACCAGCCGGTCCTGCGAAACCGCAAGTGCACGCGCGCCTGGGCGTACCGGCACGCGAGCTGCCAGGAACTCGGCGGTGGCCAGCGGCACGTTCTCGAACTCGTAAGTGACCACGTCGCTCACGCGAGCAAGTTCAGCCAGCGCCGTTTCATCGTTATAGGCCGCGCGGATATGGCCGGCCGCCACCTGGAACGCGGGGCTATCCGGCTCCGGGCACAGGATGTGGGTGTTCAGGCCCAATTGGGCGGCAGACAGCGCAATCATGCGGCCAAGCTGGCCGCCGCCGAGGATGCCGATGGTGCCGCCTGGCTTAAGCATGGAGGTCAGGACGGGCGCTCCGCGACGCTTGCGGTCCGCGCAGCGCGCCAAGCTTCGAGCCGCGCCGCGAGGGCAGGGTCGTGAAGCGCGAGAACCGCAGCCGCCAGCAGGGCGGCATTGGTGGCACCGGGCTTGCCGATGGCAAGGGTGCCCACCGGAACGCCAGCGGGCATCTGTACGATGGAGTGAAGGCTGTCGACGCCCGAGAGTGCCTTGGATTCGACTGGCACGCCGAATACCGGCAACAACGTCAGCGCCGCCACCATGCCGGGAAGGTGCGCCGCGCCGCCGGCGCCGGCGATGATTACCTGGAAGCCGGCCTCTTTCGCGCCCTTGGCGAACGCGAACATCCGGTCCGGCGTCCGATGAGCCGAAACGATGCGCACGTCGCAAGGCACTTCCAACGCGTCGAGTATCTCGACCGCGTGGCGCATGGTTTCCCAGTCGGACTGGCTGCCCATGATGACGGCCACCGGCCGCGATACCATCATTTTCATCCCTGAAATCGGAAAGCGCGGCTTTATAGGATCGTGGCCGCGCCGGCAAGGACAAGATTTTGCGCGCTTTTTCTCAACGCGATCGCAAAGGCGAATTTTGCAAGGCACAAACTGCCCAGTTGCAGCCGGCGCGCCTTTCTGCTCTTTTTGTAAAGCTTAAGCGAATTAATCAAATCCTAGTTAAATCTCCGTGGTTTCCTGAGGGCGCCGATGAATATCAGTCCTCCGAACCGCGGGACGCTCGCCTTCACATCGCCTCTTCCCGAGGATTTTGAAGCTCGCTCCTATGCGAGAAATATCGGTCGCCTGCTCGGTGCTGTTCAAGAATTGTCCTTGGCGAAGTCGCTGGAAGACATCCAGGGTATCGTGAGCGTTGTGGCGCGGGAGCTGACGGGCTGCGACGGTGCGACAATCGTCCTCAACGATAACGATGGCGAAAACTGTTTCTACGCGGATGAAGACGCAATCGCTCCGCTCTGGAAGGGAAAACGTTTTCCGCAGAGCATGTGCATCAGCGGTTGGGTGATGCGGAACAAGGCCCATGTGGTCATCCCGGACATCTACGAGGATGACCGAATTCCCGCTGACGCCTACCGCCCCACATTCGTGAAAAGCCTCGTCATGGTGCCGATCCGCACCCTCTCTCCGGTTGGTGCCATCGGCAATTATTGGGCGACCCGCCACGAGGCGACGACCCAGGAGGTTCAGCTTCTCCAGGCGCTGGCGGATGCGACGTCCCTGGCCATGGAAAACATCCGCGTTCGCCAGGAGGCGGATGAGCAGATGACCGACCTCTCCTTGCTGGCTCAGGCGAAGGCGGCAATGGAGCGCCGGTCAGTGACCGACGAATTGACTGGCCTGTATAACAGACGCGGTTTCTTTGAATTCGCCGAGAAGGCGGTTCAGGAAGAAACCCGCGTGCAGGTTCTGTTCATCGATTTGGACGGGCTGAAAACCGTCAACGACTCGCAAGGCCATGCGGCCGGCGACGCGCTGATCCGCTCCGCCGCCGACGTGCTGAGGGTCGTGGCGCGGATCGGCGATGTGGTCGCCCGGCTCGGCGGCGACGAGTTCTGCATGCTCATCCGCAACCCGGTGTACAACGAGGCGGTCACGCGCCAGCGCATCCAGGATGCCATCTTTGCCTGCAACGCGGGGCGGTCCGACGCCTTCCCGCTATCCTTCAGCGTCGGCATGGCAGAAGGCATGGTCAGTTCCCAGACCGGCATTGCCGACCTCCTCGCGACCGCAGACCGCTTCATGTACGACAACAAGCGTGTGCGCCGTTCGACGCGTCGCTGAAACGGTGCGGAGCGTTCACCGCCAGCGGCGGTGCAGCCAAAGCCATTGCGCGGGATATTCCCGAACCCAATCCTCGATCACCGACGTCACTGTCTGCATCGCGCCCTGAACGTCGATCTTCCCGTCCACGTCGCGGGGTAAGGTCAGTTCTTCGGTGATCTCGATGCGGAAGCGGCCTCGGGGTAGGCGTATCACCCGCATCCCATGCACCGGACAGTCGAACTGCCGTGCGAGACGCGCCAGGGTGGGATTGGTGGGGCAGGGGCGGCCGAAAAAGTCCACCTGCACGCCCTGTCCCCAATACTGGTCCACCAGCATGCCGAGATGTTGGCCCTCCTCCAACATCCGCGCCATCTGCCGGCCGGCGTTCCTGCCGGCCTTCACCAAACCCGGCATGGTCTCGGCGCGCATCTGGGTGATCAGGTCTGCCGCCTTCTTGATATTGGGCGCGCGGTAGAGCACGCCGCCCTCCACGCCGAGCTTGCCGCCGGTAATGGCGTTTAGCTCCCAGTTCCCGGTATGGGCGGTAAAGAACAAGGCGGGGAGGCCGTCATCGCGCAGCCGGGCCATGATGTCGGTGCCGACGATCTCGATGCGCCCGTCATTGGGGTGGTCGGGGTTGTAATCCCAGATCCGGTCGAGATGGGCGAATTCGGCCGCCATGCGTCCAAGGTTGTCCCATACGCCGACCACGATCCACCAGATCTCCGAATTGCTCTTTTCGGGAAAAGCGGCACGTAGGTTGCGCCGCGCGGTGCGGCTGACCACGAAGAACGGTCCGAGCGTCTTGGCTAACGTGGCGATGATGGCCGACGACCAGGAGATCGGGAACAGGCGCGACCACCAGACCAGCCCCTGCAGGAGCCCGACGACCAGCGTCTCCCACAGCGGCGCGATCAGCATGCGCGCGCGGCGGACCAGCCGCACTCCATAGGCGTTCAGCGGCGACACCATCTATTCCTTGGCCCCAACGCCGGTCAGAAGCCGACGACGATCTTGCCGAACACGCGGCGGCTTTCCAGCCGCTCCAGCCCGTCGTTGAATTTTTCCAGCGGCACCACTGTATCGATCACCGGCAGGACGCCACGCCCCATCTTTTCGAGGCCGTCTGCCACGTTGCGGATGGTGGCGCCGAACGAGCCGAAAATCTTGTACTGGCGCTGGAAGAGTTGCATCAGGTTCATGTTCACCGACACGCCTGAGGTGGAGCCGCAGGTGACTAGGCGGGCGCCCGGCTTCATTGAGAGCAGCGAGCCGTTCCAGGTGTCGGCCCCGACATGCTCGAACACCACGTCCACGCCCACTTTCTTGGTGATCTTGCGGACCTCGTGCTCGAAGCGGTCGACCCGGTAGTTGATGACGTGGTCGGCGCCGAGCGCCAGGGCTTTCGCTGCCTTCTCGTCGTCGCCCACCGTGGTGATGACGGTGGCGCCCACATCCTTGGCGAGGCGGATGGCGGCGGAGCCGATGCCCGAGCCGCCGGCATGCACCAGGACGGTCTCGCCCTTCTCAAGCTCGGCATTGTCGAACAGCATGTGCTCGACGGTGGAGAAGGTGATGCCGGCGCAGCCCGCGTCCTCGAAGGAGACCCCTTCGGGCGCCGGGATAACAAGGCGCTCGGGCATGTTGACGATTTCGCGGGCGAAGCCGTCGATATGGAAGCCGAGCACCCCGCCGACGCTCTGGCAGAGATTGTCTCGGCCCTTCAGGCACTGCTTGCAATGGCCGCAGGTCATCGCGCCGTACATGGCGACGGTCTGGCCGACCTTGAGGCCCTTCACGTCCGCGCCGAGGGCGATGATCTGCCCGGCGGCTTCAGCGCCCACCACCAGCGGCATCTTGCGCTTGGCGAATGCCATGCCGCGCCAGCCCCAGACATCGATATGGTTGAGAGCGACAGCCTTGACGGCGATCTGCACCTCGCCGGCACCTGGAGCCTCGGGCTCCGGCAGGTCGACGATCTGGAGGTTGCGGTCGGAAACGAGCTGAAGGGCGCGCATTATTGTCCTTAAGGTCAGCGGTGGGCGGCGAGCTGTGCCGAAAGGCCCCCGTCCACCGGGATCACGGCGCCGGTGATATAGCCTGCCCCAGGGGAGAAAAGAAACGCCACCACCTGCGCCACGTCGTCTGGCGTCGCGAAGCGCCCGGCGGGAATGGAGGCCATCATCTTTTCGCGATAGTCCGCGAACTTGGCGAGCATGGCGGTGTCGATGAAGCCGGGCGCGACGTAATTCACTGTCACGCCGCGCCGGGCGCTCTCGACCGCAAGGCCACGCGCATGCGCCAGCAAGGCCGCCTTGGAGGCGGCGTAGGCGACGTTTCCCTGGTTTGCCAGCAATGCCGCGACCGAGCCGATGGCGACGATCCGCCCCTGTCGCGCCCGCGTCATGGGACGCACCAGCGCGCGGGCGATGCGCACGAAGGTGAAGTGATTCACCTGCATCACCGCCTCGGCCTTGTCCTGGTCCACCATCGCGGCAAGCGTGTCGTAGGATTGGCCCGCGTTGTGGCAGAAGCCGAAATAGGGGTCGTCCTCGGCCTCCAGCCCTTCGGCGAAGGCATCCACCGCCGCCCGGTCGGCAAGATCCACGGCATGGGCGATGGGGTTGGCATCCGGGCGGGCGGCGCGCAGTTCGTCCAGCAGCACCTGCGCTTCCGCGCCCGCGCTGCGATAGGTGAAGGTGACGTCGAAACCCGCAGCACTTACCGCGCGCACGATCGCCGCGCCCAGCCCACGTCCGCCGCCGGTGATGAGGATGCGCTTCATGACGCCGTCCGCCGCAAGCCTCTCCCCGTCATCACGCCGGCTCTGCCGCCAGCACGAGGCTGACATTCTGTCCGCCGAAGCCGAAGGAGTTGGAAATCACCCGCCGCACCTGCTTGTCGCGGGCGACGTTGGGGACCACGTCCAAGGGGATCGCCGGATCGGGGAAATGGTAGTTGATGGTCGGAGGAATGCGGCCGTTGGCGATGGTGAGCAGCGAGAAGGCTGCCTCGATGGCACCCGCCGCCGTCAGCGTATGGCCGATCATGGACTTGTTGGACGAGCACGGGATGCCTGCCAGCAATTCCTCACCGAACGCCGCCTTGAGGCCCACATATTCCATGCGGTCGTTCTCGGGCGTCGAGGTGCCATGAGCGTTGATGTAATCCACATCCTCAGGCGTGACGCCGGCATCCGCGAGGGCGTTCTTCACGCAGCCGATGATGGGCTTGCCGTCGGGACTGGAGCGGGTGCGGTGGAAATTGTCCGCCATCTCGCCGCAGCCTTCCACGACGCCGAGTATGCGCGCGCCGCGCGCGACGGCGTGCTCCATGCTTTCCAGCACCAAAGCAGCCGCGCCTTCGGCCATCACGAAGCCGTCGCGGTTCTTGGCGAAGGGTTTTGCGGCTTCCCCGGGCTTGTCGTTGGCGGTGGTGAGGGCAGAGAGCAGCGAGAAGCGGATCAGCGCCTCGGGGTGCACCGACCCGTCAGTGCCGAGCGCGAGCGCCACATCGCAATCTCCGCGTCGGATCGCCTCGACGCCAAGCTGAATGGCAGTGCCGCCGGACGCGCATGCGGTGGAAAGCGAAATCGGCTGGCCCTGGGTGCCGAAGCGATCCGCGAGCCGGTCCGCCACGGAGCCGAACAGGAAGCGCTCGTGCCAGGGGCGGAATTTGCCGGTGGCCGCGGAGGCGAGCAGGTCGTGATAGACCAGCGGCCGATCGGGCACGTTTTCCGCGAGCTTGAACTTTTCCGGCCATTCCATCTCCACCGGCGGTACGGCGGCGAACAGCGGGCCCGGGAATGACCCCTTGCCGCCTATGCCGGCTTCGCTGATGGCTTCCTCGGCGGCGAGTGTCGCAAGGCGCTCGGAGAGGTCCGGGGCGGCCACGCGCTCGTCGAACAGGAAATCGACGGTCCCGGCGATGGTGGTGCGCATCCCCTCGATGGGGAAGCGGGTAATGGTGTGGATACCGCTTTCGCCAGCGGTCAGGCGGCGCCAGTTCTCCGCCTTGCCCTGCCCGAGGGATGAGACGATGCCGATGCCGGTCACGACCACGATAGGCCGGCCGAACTTGTCCGTATGCGCCTGCGCCATGCGCTGCTCCTGATGCTGGGGCGCCCCGCCCGGCGCGTCTTTCCCGCTCTATGTAGTTTATCGCGCGGAAAACGCGACCGTCACGCAGTCGCGGAGGGACGTTTTGTCAGCGAAAGATCAGCCGATCTTCTCGACCAGACCAGCACCCTCGCCACGCCAATGGCCGACGCCGGTCACGAGCACGCGGTCCACGGACCCTTCGCCGGTCTCGACGGTGTCGCCCGGAAGGGTCGGGAACAGGGTGCCGTTGGATACGGAAAGTGCCGCCAGAGCGATTGCGGCGGGGAACTGCGCCTCAAAGCCGTGGCCTATGCGGTTGGCAATGGCGCGCACCGGCAGCTTCGCGGCGCGCAGCACCTGGGCTTCCGCCTCGGTGGCGCCGTGTCCGCCAGCCGCGCCGGAGAAGACGACTGTGCCGGACGCTTTGCCGGCCTTATCCACCAGCCCGGCAATCTTCTCGGCAAGCTTACCCGGCTGATTGCGCTGGGCACGCTCGGACCATACGCCCGAGAGCTTGGCGATGGGCTTGGCGCCGCGCGCGGTGGCATGCTCGGGAGATTCCAGCACCAGGAACGCCCCCATGGAGCCGGACGGGATGCCGGGGGCATCGCCTTCGCCGAACACCGGGCGGAACGTGCCGGTCATGCAGAAGTCGTTCAGCGCGTAAAGGAGCAGCATGTCCTCCCGCTCGGCGTTGTAGGCGCCGCCCACGAGGCCGATTTCGCTCTGGCCGGCGGCGATGCGGGAAAAGCCCACGCGCACCGCGTCTACGCCGGAGCTTTCCTCACCCATGAAGGTGCGCGAGGAACCGGTTACACCATGGACAATGGAAATGTTGCCCGCCAGCAGGTTGGAAAGCTGCGCCAGCGACAGGGTGGGACGCAGGTCCGCCAACAGGCGCTCGTTGAGCTGGCGCCCGACATCGTTGGAGTTCAGCAGATCGTTGAGGATCGCCGTGTCCACCTGATGGTCGCGCTCGCCGCCGCCCGCGCCGACAATCATGTCGGTGTGGCCGAGGATTTCCGTGTTCTTGGAGATGCCCGCGCTGTCCAGAGCGAGCCCAGCGGTATAGGTGCCGATGCGCTGCCACGCTTCCATCTGGCGCTGATCCCCTTTCTTGGGGATCTGGCTGTCGTAGATGAGCTTGACCAGAGGATGCACCACGTAAGGGGCGAAACGCTCGGCATCGGTTATCGGCGCGTTGCCGGCCGACAGGGCCTCCCAATGGGCGTCAGGCCCCTCGCCAAGCGAAGAAACCAGGCCGATGCCGGTAATCCAGACATCGCGCTTCATGCCCTCATGCATCCACATAATCCGCGACGGGGAACTGGACGTGCTCGGCCACCTTCATCACGGTCGCCTTCATGCGGCCTTCCGGCCAGCTGAGTACGCGGAAGGTCAGGTCGGCGTTGCAGATCGGCTTGCCATCGAGCATGGCGTGGGTCTTGGCGACCACGAAGCCGGAGCCCTCATGGATGATCTCGGAGTACAGGTCGAGATTCTGCCCCGGCACCACGAAGGTGCGCAGCTTCGCTTCCTTGACGGTGGCGAGGAAGGGCATCTTTTCAAAGCGGTTGCGCGCCAGGATCAGCCAGCCTGTGGTCTGGGCCATGGCCTCGATCAACAGCACGCCCGGCATTATGGGATAGCCGGGAAAGTGGCCCTCGAAGATCGAGCTTTCCTGGGGCACGAGGCCCTGGCAATGGATGGTCTTGAGACCAGGGTCGATTGCCACGACCCGGTCCACCATCTTGAAAACTTCGGGACGCATCAGCTCCGTCCGACCTCAGGCCGACTTCGCAGCGACCAGATCGTCGATGCGCGCGCAGAGGTTCTTGAGCACGAAATACTGCTCGGTGGTGGCCTTGCCGTCATTCACTTCCTGGGTCCACTGCTCCAGAGGCAGCTTGATGCCGAACGCCTTATCGATGGCGAAGGCGATATCCAGGAAGTCCAGGCTGTCGATGCCGAGATCGTCGATGGCGTGGCTCTCGGGCGTGATGGTGTCCCGGGGGATGTCGCACGTTTCGGCGATGATGTTGGCGACCGTATCGAACGTGGAAGACATGAATGCGCCTCTATGGTGCTCGGCCACCTTTCGCGCGACCGGCTCGCGCTTGCGAGGGCTGCGGACACGGCCGAGGGTTGGCCGACCGGCCACTTCGGATAATCGTGCGCCCCTATAGCGAAGGTGGCCACAGGTTTCAATGGCAAGCCAAACAGGCGGCGCCTGGAAACATTGCTTCCATGCGGATTTTCGCAGGTCAGCGCGTCAGGATGTCCACAAGCGCCTCCACCAGCCGGTCGCATTCGCGGTCCGTGCCGATGGTGATGCGCAGATAGTCCTCGATGCGCGGGCGCCGGAAGTGGCGGACCAGGATCGCCTTCTCCCGCAGCTTGGCCGCGAGTTCCCCGCCGGGCGTACCGGGGTGGCGGGCGAACAGGAAGTTTGCGCTTGAGGGTAAAACCTCGAAATCCAGTCCCTCCAAGGCTTTCGTCAGCCTTTCGCGAGATGCGATGACCCGCCCGCGGGTCTCGTCGAACCACACCTCATCCTCGATCGCAGCGGCCGCGCCCACCAAGGCGAGGCGGTCGAGCGGGTAGGAGTTGAAGCTGTCCTTCACCCGCACAAGGGCCTCGATCAACTGCGCCTGACCGACGGCGAAGCCGACCCGCAGGCCGGCCAATGACCGCGATTTGGAGAGGGTTTGCACCACCAGCAGGTTGGGATGGCGGGCGACGAGGGGGATCGCGCTTTCCCCACCGAAATCCACATAGGCCTCGTCGATCACCACCACCCGGTCGGGCTGGGCGAGGAGAAGTGCCTCGATTTCCGCCGGCGTGAGACTGATTCCCGTCGGCGCATTCGGGTTGGGGACGATGATGCCGCCGCACGGCCGCTGATAATCCGAGATGCGGATGCGCAGGGCATCGTCCAGCGGGATTTCCGCGGGTTCGATGCCATAGAGCCCGCAATAGACCGGGTAAAAGCTGTAGGTGATGTCCGGGAACAGCAGCGGCGCATCATGCTTCAGCAGCGCCTGGAAGACGTGCGCCAGCACCTCGTCCGAGCCGTTGCCGACGAACACCTCGTCCACGCCGACCCCGAACCGGCGCGCGACGGCCTCGCGCAGAACCATGCCGGTTGGATCGGGATAGAGGCGCAGCGATTCGGCCTCGCGGGCGATCGCCTGTGCGACGCGCGGGGAGGGGGGATAGGGATTTTCGTTCGTGTTCAGCTTGACCAGCCCTTCGATGCGCGGCTGCTCGCCGGGCACGTAGGGGGTCAGCGATTCAACGATCGGGCTCCAGAAACGGCTCATGTGGGGGCTCTGAACTTCACTGCGCGGGCGGTGTAGCACGCCGGGGCGCAAGGTTGAGAGGTTTGTGTGCGGGGCGATGCATCACCATCGCCTTTCCCCGGCCAAGTGAGAGCGAAGCTCGAGCGCAGAGCCGGGGTCCAGCGCACAAATTCGGCGAAGCCGTCACCCCGCGACCAGCGCCTGGGCATTTCCGCCGCGCAGCGTCGAAAATGAGGAGAAACGCCTTCGGCGGTCTCTTGCGCTGGACCCCGGCTCGGCGCTCCGGCTGTGCCGTCGCTTGGCCGGGGAAAAGGAAGCGCATCCCCCCACATCCCCAAAAAACAAACCGGCCGCCCGCCTGAGGCGGACGACCGGTTGGGGTCCAGGTGCCTGAGGCAGTCCTACAGTGCCCGTCCGCCGTCCACCATGATGATGGAGCCGGTGGAATATTTGAGCGCGGTGGCGCAGGCGACGATAGCGTCCGCCACGTCGCCCGCCGTCGCGATGCGCTTCAGCGGGATGGTGGCCGAGACCTTCTCGTTGAACGAGGCGTCGCGGCCCGGCACGAAGTCCGTGTCCACCACGCCCGGCGAAACCGCCATCACGCGCACCGCCGGAGCCAGAGCCCGCGCCAGCGATTTGGTCATGACGTCGATGCCCGCTTTCACCGCGCAATAGGCGATGTTGCTGCCGATGCCGTTGGATCCGGCGATGGATGAGAGGTTGACGATGAGCCCGTCGCCGCTCGCCGTCAGCAGTGGCGCGAACGCCCGCACGGCGGCAAAGCTGCCGCGCCAGTTCACCGTGAACATCCGGTCGATGAGGTCATCGTCCAGCGCATCCAGGTCGGAATGCTTGACGGCCTTGGTGAAGCCGGCGGCATTGACCATGATGTGGAGCGCGCCGTGGCGCGCCTTCAGGGTTTCCGCAAGCCGGGCGAGGGATGCGCTGTCTTCGACGCTCGCCTCTTCCGCCGCATGCCCGCTGCCGGGCAGCCGCGCCACCAATGCCTTCGCATCCGCCCCGCGTGAGCGGTAGGTCACGATGACGCTGGCGCCGAGCGCGGCGAAGCGCTCGGCAGCGGCCGATCCGATCCCGCCGGAGCCGCCCACGATGAGGGCGACGCGTCCGGCGAGGGGAAGGGCGGTGGGGCTCACGTTTTAAGGCCGAGAATGGCGCGGGCTTCATCGGGGCTGGCAAGCTCGCCGCCCAGGTCGTCGATGATGCGCGCGGCCTTTGCCACCTGCTCGGCATTGCTCGCCGCGAGCTGACCGCGACGGATCTGCACGCCGTCCTCGAAGCCGCAGCGCACATGGGCGCCGAGCGCGTAGGCGGCGGCGACCATGGGGAACATCATGCGGCCGATGCCGAAGGCAGCCCAATGGGCGTTCTTGGGCAGCAGCGACTTGGCATACACCAGGGTCTCCACCGTGCCGGGGAAGCCGTAGCGGATGCCGGTGACGATCTGGAACAGCGGCGGCTCCTCCAGAACGCCTTCAGCGATCAGCACCTTGGCAAGCTGGATGTCGCCGCTGTCGAACACTTCGAGTTCTGGCTTTGAGCCGGCTTCCTTCATGGCGTTCGCCATGACGGTCACGTTCTTCGGGGAGTTGATGACCACCGAATCGCCCGACCACATGGTGTTGAGGTCGAGGGTGCAGATTTCCGGCTTGAGCGCGATGATGTGCTCGACGCGCTTTTCCGGGGCCATCAGGGTGGTGCCGGGGCCGAACACCTTGGGGTCTTCGGCGCCGGGAACGAATCTCTGGCCGGGGCCGGTGGTGAGGTTGATGATGAGGCCGCAGCCGGAATCGCGGATCCGGTCCACGACCTCGCGGTAATGCTCCAGCTCCATGCTCGGCTTGCCGTTGTCGTATCGCACATGGATGTGCGCCACGGCGGCGCCGGCCTTGCACGATTCGATCGCCGCATTGGCGATCTGCTCGGGTGTGCAGGGCAGGCCCGGATGCTGGGCCAAAGTTGTCTGGTTTCCTGTCACCGCAACGGTGAGGATAGTCTTACCCACGTTCAGCGTCTCCTGCTGAGCTGCCTCCGCGTTCGTACGGAAGCTTGACATATGTAAACGACTGTTTACGGTAAACATACGTTTGAATACGTCAAGGCCTCGCTTGTGGCGGGTGTGCGTTTGGGAGCCAAACCGGATGTCGACCGAGCCGCCGCGCCTGGTGGAAGTGGACGAGACGCAGCCGCAAGATCGGTTCGCGGATATCCGCTCGGTCCTGGCCGGCCTGACCCCGCGCGAGCGCATGCTCATGGTGGCCGAGCGCATGTTCGCGGATGAAGGTCTGGCGGCGGTCAGCGTGCGCGGCATCACCGCCGCCGCGCAAGTGAACCTCGCTTCGCTCCACTATCATTTCGGCTCCAAGGAAGGGCTGCTCGAAGCGATCTTCGAGGCGCGCGCCAAGCCCATCGCCGACGAGCGCATGCGCATGCTCGGCGAATGCCACGCCGCGCCGGATCGCTCGCCATTGCTGGAGCAATTGCTCACCGCTTTCCTCTATCCCGCCCTAACGCTCGGGGTGGAGCCGCGCTTCGGTGGGCCGGCCTTTGCCCGGCTGCGCGCCCGGCTGGGCTCGGAATCGGAGAAGGTCTCCAAGCGGATTCTCTCCAAGGCGTTCGACGAGAGCAGCAAGGCGTTCATGGCGGCGCTCGCCGATGCATTGCCGGATTTGCCGCGCGCGGAACTGGCGTGGCGCTTTCATTTTCTGCTCGGCACCATGGTCTACACCATGGCTGACAGTGGGCGGATCCAAAGCCTGACCAGCAATGCTTGCGACCCGAGCGACGGGCGCGGAGCCCTGGCGCATCTCATCCCGTTCCTCGCGGCGGGCTTTCGGGCTCCGAGCATCGCGGACGACGCGCCGTCCCTGGCGGGGAAGGCCGGCGATTAGGATTTTTTCAGTGCGGGCGGTCTCGCACCCGGAGAAGGGGCGGGGCCGCACGCGGTTTAATCAAGAGTTCAAGGAAGGAACGTCCAAGCATGACTAAGACAGTTGCCGCCCCCATCACCCTGAAGCTCGTCGAAGAGGCCGCTGAAGAGCTGAAGAATTGGGGAAAATGGGGTCCGGAAGACCACATCGGGACGCTCAACTATGTGCAGCCCGAGGACGTGGCGCGCGCTGCCACCCTGGTGCGCACCGGCAAGGTGTTCTCCCTCGCGATCGATTTCGACAATAAGGGCCCGCAAGGCGGCAAGACCAAATTCCCGCCGGTTGGCCGCTTCAATCCCGTGCACACCATGCTGCGCACTGGAACGGACGCCTATTCCGGCGTGCTCGACAAGCGCGGCATCCGTTCCGCCGACGATCTGGTCCTGCTGCCGCTCCAGTCCGCGACCCATTGGGACGGCCTCGGCCACATTTTCTACAAAGACTATATGTGGAACGGCTATGATTGCCGTGAGGTGTCGTCCTTCGGCGCTGCCAAGGGCGGCATCGAGCATGTGCGCGATAGAATGGTCGGCCGTGGCGTTCTGCTCGACATCGCCCGCCATATGGGCGTCGAGTATCTGGAAGACGGCTTCGCCATCACCAACGAAGTGCTGGACGCCGCCTGCAAGTCACAGAATGTGACGGTAGGGCGCGGCGACTTTCTGCTGATCCGCACCGGCATGATGGCCAAGCAGAAGAAGCTGGGCCATTGGGACGGCTACCCCGGCGGCGACGCCCCCGGCCTCGCCTTCGAGACGCTCTACTGGCTGCACGAGAAGCAGGTCGCGGCGATCGCCACCGATACCTGGGGTGTCGAGGTGCGTCCGAACGACAGCGAGGTCAACCAGCCCTGGCACTGGATCTGCATCCCCATAATGGGCCTGACCATGGGCGAGATTTTCTTCCTCGACGACCTCGCTGCCGCTTGCGCGGAAGACAAGGTCTATGAGTTCATGTTCGTCGCCCCGACGCTTCCGATCACGGGCGCGGTGGGTGGCCCCGTGAATCCCATGGCGATCCGCTGAGCGAAAGCGGATGATCCCGTGCCGCTAGGTCATGCCGAGCGGTACGGTTCAAACGTTCAAGAACATCGACCGGAGCCGGCGCGCATCTTGGTGCGCGCCTCAAACCCGGCGGCGGGCAAGGCCTGCCTCTAAGGGATGGAACGTGCTCCGGCGCATGGATGACACCATTGTGCCTGTACATACAAGGAGGGGAAGACGTGTCCTCGAACAACAACCGGCCTGATTCCGCGACCGGCATCACCCGCCGCCGCGCCCTTACGCTTTTCGGCGCCGCTCTGGCGACACCGGCGCTTATGCGTTCCGCATACGCGGCGTATCCCGAGCGTTTCATCACCTTCATCGTTCCGTTCGCCCCCGGCGGCCCCACGGACGTCATGGCGCGCATGGTCGCGGGTCCTCTCGGCGAACTGCTCGGCCAGTCGGTGATCATTGAGAACCGGGGCGGAGCCGGCGGCAATATCGGCATCGGCGCGGTCGCCCGCGCTACGCCGGACGGCTACACCATGCTGCTGACATCCAGCGCCTATGTGGTGAACCCGAGCCTCTATAAAAACGTGCCGTACGACGTCAAGAAGGACTTCAAGCCGGTCTCGAACCTCGGCTCGTCGCCCAACGTGTTCGTCGCCAACCCGCAGGCCGGCATCAAGACGCTTGGTGATCTCATCAAGCAGGCCAAGGCAGAGCCGGGCAAGCTCGCCTATGCCAGCCCCGGAGCAGGCACGACGCCGCATCTGGCGATGGAACTGTTGAAGAAGCGCGCGGGCATTGACATACTGCACGTTCCCTTCACCGGCGCGGGCCCGGCGATGCAAGCCGTGCTCGGCAATCAAGTGCCGCTGGCCTCCACCGCTTTGCCGCCCGCCCACCCGCAGATCAAGTCCGGCAAGGTCATCGGCCTCGCCGAGACCGGTTTGCAGCGGTGGTTCGATCTCCCGGACCTGCCGACCGTGATCGAGTCGGGCTTTCCGGATTTCGAATCGGAGACCTTCCAGGCGCTGTTCGCCCCGGCCGCCACTCCGCAGCCGGTGATCGACCGGGTCTCTGCCGCCGTGATCGAGGTGCTCAAGCGCCCTGACATCAAGGAAAAGCTCGCCAAGGTCGGCTTCGGTGTCCTCGCCCAGGGGCCGGCTGAACTCCAGGCCGTGGTGGACAGGGAAGTGCCCATGTGGCGCGAACTGATCCAGTCGTCCGGGATTTCCATCGACTGAACGACAGCAGGCTCACCCTCTCCCGTACGCGGGAGAGGGGACTACCGATAGCTCCGCAGCAAAAAACAACGGCGCGGTGTCCCGGTCTTGAACAGGAAGGAAACGCCAAATGAGAACGCTTACGCCGGCGGTCATCCGCCGCAGCGGCCTAGGGACGGTTTCGCGGCGCTTTGCCATCGGCATGGCGGCAGTGTCCTTCGCATTGCTCGCTGGGGCTCCGGCGGGTGCCCAATCGAATTTCCCAACCCGTCCGATCACCCTCATTGTCCCTTTCGCGCCAGGCGGACCGACAGACCTGATCGCGCGGGTGCTCGGCGAGGGCCTCCAGAAGCGCCTTGGCCAGGCGATCGTCATCGACAATCGCCCCGGTGCCGCCGGGAACACCGGCATGGGCCTCGCCGCGCGTGCCACGCCGGACGGCTACACGCTGCTGCTCACCTCCACCTCGATCGCGGTGAACCCGGCGATCTTCGACAAGATTCCCTACGATCCGATCAAGGATTTCATCCCGATCTCGGAACTGGTGAACTCGCCCAATACGTTCATCGTGCGTGAGGATTCCGGCATCAAGACGCTCCCCGAACTGATCGCGCGGATCAAGGCGAAGCCGGCCACGTTCAATTATTCCAGTCCCGGCGCCGGTACCAAGTCACAAATGTCAGGGGAATGGCTGAAGCTGCTGGAAAACCTTGATTCAACCCACATTCCCTATCGTGGTGCCGGTCCGGCGACCACTGCAGTGCTACAAGGCGATGTGCAATATGCCTGCGTCGCGCTGCCGCCTGCCGAGCCGCTCATCAAGTCGGGCAAGCTCGTGGCGCTGGCTGTGACCGGCGCGAAGCGGTGGTTTTCGCTGCCCGACGTCCCCACCATGGTGGAGCTTGGCTATAAGAGTTTCGTGTCGGACACGTTCCAGGCCCTGTTCGCGCCTGCCGGCACGCCGCCGGATATCGTCGCCCGCATCATCAAGGAAACCCGCGAGGTCATGGCCGAGGCCTCGACCATCGAGCACGCCCACAAGCTAGGTTTCGAGGTGGTCAACAGCACGCCCGAACAACTTGCCAAGCGCGTTGCCGAGGAGATTCCGGCGGTGAAGGAGATCGTCACGAAGGCCAACATCAAGGCCGAATGACTTTTCCCTCCTGGATGCAACACCGGACGCGCCGTGCCACACACGGCGCGTTTATTTTTAAGGGAGTCGCGTGATGGCCACCACCGACGGGATCGGCGCATTCCGTGATCTGCTGGGAGACGCTGGTGTCCTCACAGATACCGACCTCACCTCGCGTTATGTGGTGGACCATCGCGACCTTCTGAAAGGCGTGACGCCTGCCGTATTGCGGCCCCGCACGACGCCGGAAGTGCAGGAGATCGTGCGCCTTGCCCGCCGGCTCGGCTTCGGCCTCGTACCCCAGGGCGGCAATACCTCCTATGTGGGGGGCGCGACCCCGGACACAGGCGGGCGCCAGCTTGTTGTGAGCCTTGAGCGCATGACCCGCATTCGCGCGGTGGACGCCGCCGGCTTCACCCTCTCGGCGGACGCCGGGGCAATTCTCGCGGACGTACAGGCGGCGGCCGATACCCATGGGCTCATGCTGCCCCTCAGCCTGGGATCGGAGGGAAGCTGCCGGCTCGGCGGCAATGTCGGCACCAATGCCGGCGGCCTCAACGTGCTGCGCTTCGGTATGGCGCGCGACCAGATCCTCGGCATCGAGGCGGTGCTGGCGGATGGTTCGCTCCTTTCTGACATGCGCACCTTGCGCAAGCACAATGTGGGTTACGACCTGAAGCAGCTTTTCATCGGCGGGGAGGGCACTCTCGGCATTGTCACCGGCGTGGTGCTGAAGCTGGTGCCCAAGCCCGTCGCCCACGCCACCGCCTGGGTGCAGATATCGGACGCTGCCGCCCTCTCCGGCATGCTCGCTGACGTGCGGCGGGAAAGCGCTGATCTCGTTTCATCCTTCGAGTTCGTCACCCGCAATTCGCTCGATCTTGTTGCCGCTCTCGGCCAGGGGGATGCGGGCCTGCGCACTGGTGCGGGCGGCGCCGTCATCATCGAACTCTCGGCCTCATCGCACCGGGTGCCGCTGGACGATCTTCTGGGCGCGATCATCGAGGCGATGATGGAGAAGGGCTGGGTCGAAGATGCTTTCCTCGCCCAATCTGAAAAGCAGCGCCTTGATATGTGGCGCATCCGCGAGACCATCCCAGAGGGCGAGAAACACGCCGGGGGTTCGGTGAAGCTGGATATTTCCGTGCCGCTCTCCAGGCTTGCGGATTTCCTCGCGCAAGGCGGCGAGGCCGTGCGGCGCCATGATCCGACATTGGTGCTGTCGGTGTACGGGCATGTGGGCGATGGCAACATCCACTACAACATCATGGTGCCAAGGGGGGCAGACCGGCTCGCCTTCACCCGTGACATCAACGACGGGCTCGCCCACGCGCTTTACGCCATCGCCGGATCGCTCGGCGGCAGCTTCAGCGCGGAATACGGCATCGGCCGCATCAAGCGCGACCTGCTGGAGCGTTACGCCGACCCGGTGCGGCTCGCCCTGATGGGCCGCGTGAAGGCGGCGTTCGATCCGGACAATGTGATGAACGCCGGCGCCATGGTGGACCCGGCGTGACCCTCAGACCATTACGCCCTGGAACAGCTTGAACAGTTCCGCCTGACGCTCGAAGCCGAGGCCAGGCCAGTCGCCGGCGGCGATGTAGCCGTCTTCAACCTTGAGGTCATCGCAATAGCCGGAGAAGACACCGAAGGCGTCGGGGTAGGATTCGCACATGCCCAGCCCAAAGCCGGCGCTCTGGTTGAACGACATCTGGTTGCCGCCGTGCGGCAGCACTGAGGATGCCGACCAGCCGTGCTCGGCCAGCATGGCGAGAATGCGCGCGGCGGTGCCGATGCCGTAGGACTGGGGAATGTCGGACTGGATGATGTCCACGCCCGGCCGCATGCCGCCGTGCCGCACGAGGTTGCGCACGTCTTCCAGGGAGAACAGGTTCTCGCCGGTGGCCACCGGGTTCTGGTAGGAGGCGATGAAATCCGCATTGCCCTGGAAATCGCTGGGGTGCGCGGCTTCCTCGAACCAGCGCAAGCCGAGGGGGCGCATGGCCTGTGCATAGGCCGGCCGGAGCGCCGGGGGGATGCCGCAATTGGCGTCGACCGCGAGCATGGAGGGATCGCCGAGCAGGCCGATGACGGCTTCCAGGCGCTCCAGGTCTTCCGCGAGCGGGGCGCCGCCCACCTTCACCTTGATGAGGGTGTAGCCCATGTCCAGATAGCGCCGCACCTCGTCCAGCAGGTCGGCGACGCTTTTGCCGGGGGCGTACCAGCCGCCGCCCACATAGCAGAACACTTTCTTCTGCACTTCGCCGCCGCGATAGCGGTCGGCGATGAGCTGGTAGGCCGGGACATCGGCGATCTTGCCGACCGCATCCCAAAGGGCATGCTCGATGGTGCCGATGGCGACCGAGCGTTCCATGTCGCCGCCGGGCTTCTCGCCGAACATCATGGCCTTCAGCCACAGGTCCGGATCGAAGGCGGCGGGGTCCAGCGTCAGTGCGTCCTCGCGCAACAGGCGCGGGATCATGCGATCCCGCATCTGCGCGCCGCAGGCATAGCGGCCGGTGGAGTTGAAGGCATAGCCGATCACCGGCTTGCCCGACCGAACGACATCCGTGACCACCGCCACGAGGGAGGTGGTCATCTCGTCGAAGGAGAAGGCCGCGTTGCGCAGCTTGCTCTGAAGCTTCACCGCCTTCTCGCGGATCTCCACCACCCGCATGGGATCAGACCTCGTCGATGACGGGATTGACGAGGCGGCCGATGCCCTCGATCTCGATCACGACTTCGTCGCCGGCCTTCATGAACACGGGGGGCTTGCGGGGATAGCCGACACCGGCCGGGGTGCCGGTGGCGATCATGTCGCCGGGTTCAAGCGTCATGATCTCGGACAGCGTGGAGACCACCTTGGCGACCGAGAAGATGAAGTCTGACGTCGTGCCGTCCTGAAGCAACTGGCCGTTGATATAGGAGCGGATCTTCAGGCCCTCAGCGCCGGGGGGCAGTTCGTCTGTGGTCACGACAACCGGGCCGACCGGGCCGGTCTTGTCGAAATTCTTGCCGGCCGTCCACTGTGTGGACTTGCGCTGGTAGGTGCGGACGCTGCCATCGTTGAAGATGGTGTAGCCGAACACGGCGTCGAGCGCCTCGTCCTCGGGAATGTGCCGGCCGCCCTTACCGATGACGATGGTCAGCTCGGCCTCGTAGTCGAAGGTGGGAGACGCCTTCGGGGCAACGAGGGGCTCGCCGTCGGCGATCAGCGAGGAATGCACGCGCATGAACAGCGCGGGATAGTCGGGGATCGGATTCCCGCCTTCTTTCGCGTGGTCGGTGAAGTTGAGGCCAATGCAGATGAACTTGCCGTGGTTCAGGAACGGCTGTGCCGCCCGAACGTCGGCGAGCGGAAGCGTCGCGCCAGGAGGTGAGTCGGCCGCGGCGTCGATTACCTCGGCCTGTGCGGCAGCGCCGCCGGCGGCAACGTCAAGCAGCGTCCTGCCGGGGAGTAGTGTCACTTCTTCGCCGTTCACGAGGCCAAGAACGTCGCCGTCGTCAGTCTTCACCATCATGAGCCGCATGAACCGTCTCCCTTGGAAAATCGATATTGACGGCGTTCATAATGTGTCGCGATCCACCCGTCCATGAGCTTTCCAAAGGAAACATGGGTTTGGGGTGGATAATCGATTTTATGTTGACGGCTTCTTCCGGACGTGGTGAGGCGATGCGCAGAGAGTGAACACAAGGGAGTAAACGCTATGTCGTCGGCCGCCGCCTCGTCCTTCCCGAAAATTCGCAAGCTTGGCCGCGATTTCCGCTGGCCGGGCGGTCAGCATGTGGCTGTGGTGTTCAACGTCGCCTACGAGGCATGGTCGGACGGCAATGCGCCGGGCATTGGCCCGATGGGCAACCCGCTCCCGCCGGGCACCTTCGATGCCAATGCGCTGTCGTGGGGCACATATGGCGCCATCACCGGCATCGAGCGGCTGCTGCGCGTCCTCGACCGGCAGAAGGTGACGGCCTCCACAATGATCTCCGGCGTGTTCGCCGAGCGCAATCCCGACCAGGTGCGCGCCATCTTCAATGCGGGCCACGAGATCGTCGCGCATTCCTACGCCCAGGACATCATCCCCGCCGGTCTCACCGAGGCGCAGAATAAGGACAACGTGAAGCGCACGACGGAGGCGCTGGCATCCATCACCGGAACCCGCCCGCGCGGTTGGATGAGCCCGCGCGGCACCGCCGGCCTCGACACCATGCGTTTCCTTGTGGAAGAGGGATACGACTGGCAGGGCGATGTGCTGGACACTGATGCCCCCTACCTCCAGATTTTCGAGAACGGGGACATCGTTGCGGTGCCGTTCAACATGGAAATCAACGATCTGCCGCACGCCATGCGCTTTGGCCGCACGGCGGCGACATTCGTTTCGATGTTCGAGGATTTCCTGTCGCACACCCTGAAGGTCGACGACGGTGCGCTGATCATCGACGTGACGGCGCATGCCCATTGCTATGGCCGCGCCGCCGGGGCATGGGCGTATGAGGAAATCGCCCGCCGCGTCGCCGGCCGCGACGACATCTATGTCGCGACCCGTGGCGAGATTGCCGCGCACACCCGTGCGTCGCTGAAGGGCTGAGGAGAAGGCATGCGCAAGCCGCTGACCGAGAGCCGCCTGACATCGGCGTTCGACGCGCCGGTCGCCCCGGTGCGTTCGCTCACATCGGCGGTGCATGCCTCGCTTCGGGCCGACATTCTCACCTGCCGCCTCGCGCCCCGCGAGAAGCTGCCGGTGGCGGTGCTGGCGAAGCGGTTCGACGTGAGCCTCTCCGCGGTGCGCGAAGCCCTGTCGCGGCTGGTGGCGGACGGGTTCGTCACCAGCGAGGACCAGCGCGGGTTCCGCGTAACCCCGCTGGATATCGACGATCTGGAAGACCTCACCAACACCCGCATCGAGATCGAGGCGCTGGCGCTGCGCCGCTCCATCAAGCAGGGCGATGCGGCATGGGAGCGTCAGGTGCGCGACGCCTGGGATGCGCTGCGGCAGGTGCCCTATGCGCTGGCCCGACAGACCGCGCCCCATGACGGCGACTGGGCCAATCTGCACTTCGCCTTCCACGAGGCGCTGGTCTCGGCCTGCGGTCTGACGTGGCTGATGCGTTTCCGGCGCTCTCTGTTCGAGCAGTCGGAGCGTTACCGGGCGCTGGCCCGCACTGTCGCGGGCGGGGAGCGCGATGTGAACGCAGAGCATCTCGCCATATTCGAGGCGACCATCGCGCGCGATACGGACGCCGCCTCCGCCGCCATCGACGCCCATTTCCGCCTCACCATGGAATTGGTGCGCGACGCGGTCGGGCGGGGATAGGCTGGTTTTTCTTTAGCGCCGCTCTCTCGCTGGCAGGACAATGGCGGTGCCCGTCGCTGGCGTGTGCGTTCCAAGTTTCCTGTTCTGAAACCATCCGCCGTTAAGCTGCGATCCATGCCCTTGTTTGCCACCATCTGG
>NZ_CBDIHQ010000016.1:0-125000 GCF_965279295.1 Aquabacter sp.
CCGCCAGCGGAATGCCGTCGAACAGCGCGCGCATGTCGCCGAGATGGGAAATCGGCACGCCGACCTTGCCGACCTCACCGCGCGCCAGGGGATGGTCGCTGTCGTATCCGGTCTGGGTCGGCAGGTCGAAAGCAACCGAGAGGCCGGTCTGGCCCTTCGCGAGGTTGCCTCGATAAAGCTTGTTGGATTCGGTCGCCGTGGAGTGCCCGGCATAGGTGCGGAACAGCCAGGGTTTGTCGCGGCTCACCATCTTCCCGATCCTCTTTTGCACCTGCTCCATTATGTAGTGTGCGCTGCAACGCTGCCGCCGTCGACGGGAATTTTACCGGCCAAGCCACGGCTTTGCGAACCGCAGGCGGATACCCCCACAAGTTCATGCGCGGGGCATCAAGAGGGGGCTCGCCAGAGCTATTTTCTCTGCTACGCTGCAGCGCGAAATAACGTGGTTCCACAAAAATCCCACAGAGGAAGGAAGAGACGCTATGGGCCAGACTGCAGTCTCGAGCGCGTCAGCCGGCTCTGCGCTGAAGGATCTCTACGAAATCGGCGAGATCCCGCCTCTGGGACACGTCCCGGCCAATATGTATGCCTGGGCCATCCGTCGCGACCGGCACGGTCCGCCCGAGGATTCCTTCAAGGTCGAAGTGGTGCCCACCTGGGCGCTGGGCGAGACCGACGTTCTGGTGCTCGTGATGGCGGCCGGCGTCAATTACAACGGCATCTGGGCCGGCCTCGGACAGCCCATCACGCCGTTTTGACGTGCACAAGGCGCCCTATCATATCGCTGGTTCCGATGCCTCGGGCATCGTCTGGGCGGTGGGTGCGAAGGTCACGCGCTGGAAGGTGGGCGACGAGGTGGTCGTGCACTGTAACCAGGACGATGGCGACGACGAGGAATGCAACGGCGGCGATCCCATGTTCTCGCCGTCCCAGCGCATCTGGGGCTACGAGACCCCGGACGGCTCGTTCGCCCAGTTCTGCCGGGTGCAGGCGCGCCAGCTCATGCCGCGCCCCAAGCATCTCACCTGGGAAGAGAGCGCCTGCTACACCCTGACCATGGCGACCGCCTACCGCATGCTGTTCGGCCATCCCCCGCACACCGTGAAGCCGGGCGACTATGTGCTGGTGTGGGGCGCCTCCGGCGGCCTCGGCGTGTTCGGCGTGCAGCTTGCCGCCGCGTCCGGCGCCCATGTCATCGGCGTGATCTCGGACGAGACGAAGAAGGATTACGTGCTCGGCCTCGGCGCCAAGGGCGTGATCAACCGCAAGGACTTCAAGTGCTGGGGGCAGCTCCCCACGGTCAATTCCCCCGAATACATGGAATGGACCAAGGAAGCGCGGAAGTTCGGCAAGGCGATCTGGGACATTACCGGCAAGCGCGACGTTGACATCGTGTTCGAGCATCCCGGCGAGCAGACCTTCCCGGTCTCCACCCTGGTGGCCAAGCGCGGCGGCATGATCGTGTTCTGCGCCGGCACCACCGGCTTCAACATCACCTTCGACGCCCGCTATGTGTGGATGCGGCAGAAGCGCATCCAGGGGTCGCACTTCGCGCACCTGAAGCAGGCCTCCGGCGCCAACCAGTTCATCATCGACCGGCGGGTTGACCCCTGCATGTCGGAAGTGCTGCCGTGGGACCGCATTCCCCACGCCCACACCAAGATGTGGAAGAACCAGCACCCGCCCGGCAACATGGCCGTCCTGGTGAACGCCCCCCGCGCCGGCCTGCGCACGCTCGAGGACGTCCTGGAAGCCTCCGCCGCGCTCTGAGGCGGGGGAGGGGCTTTCTAGCACAGGGACAAGCGCGCTTTTTTCCCATCGGATCGTCGCGTCATGCGCGATCCGCTCCCTCTCCCGCTTGCGGGGGAGGGGGTGAAAGGCGGGGGAGGGCGGGGCCTGATGGCTGGGGATGTCTCGGTATGCAGCCAGGTTTTGGTTCGACCGACCCCTCGGATTTCACCCTCCCCCCTTGAGGGGGAGGGCAGGGTGGGGGGTATCTTTCCGCCTGGTTCGGCGCGGGTTTTCCTGGCGGCGCCATACCCCCCACCCCAACCCTCCCCCTCAAGGGGGGAGGGGGCAAAAAAGGGGTGAGAGTGCGGGGGGGTGAGAGTGCCGCCGCCATTCCCTCCCCCGCAAGCGGGAGCTCTGCGAAAGGGATCTCGCAAACGCCCTCGGTTCGCTAGATGCAAAGGCCGAGCTGCTTTTACCTCTCCCCGAGGGGGAGAGGTCGGCTGCGAAGCAGCCGGGTGAGGGGGCTCCGACATTTCAGGGCTGGAAAGGGTTGTCCCCCTCACCCCAGCCCTCTCCCCCGCGGGGAGAGGGGGCATGCCGCAGTCACTCGACAAACACCACCAAACCCGCGCCTACCCCTTTCGCAGCGCTCCCGCAAGCGGGAGAGGGGACGAGGCCGCGAAGGCGGCGTCGTTGACTCACTTGGCGGCATGGACAGGGCGGGGGTTCGCAGGCACAAGCGGCGCATGAGTATTGAACCCGCAGTCTGCATCATCGGCGCCGGTCCCGCTGGTCTCATGGCCGCCGAGCGGCTGGCCGAAGCGGGGCACAAGGTGGTCATGCTTGATCGCATGCCCTCGCCCGCGCGCAAGTTTCTGCTGGCCGGCCGCGGCGGGCTGAACCTGACCCACAGCGAGCCGCTGGACAAATTTCTCTCGCGTTATCGGCCGGCGTCGCCGCTCCTTCTGGACGCGGTGCGCGCCTTTCCGCCCGACTCCGCGCGGGCGTTCTCGGCGGAGCTTGGCGAGGAAACATTCGTCGGGTCGAGCGGCCGGGTTTTTCCTCTCAGCTTCAAGGCGTCGCCCCTGCTGCGGGCCTGGCTGCGCCGGCTCAGCGCGAACGGCGTGGAACTGCGCACCCGCCATCTCTGGCGCGGCTGGTCGCCCTCCGGCGCGTTGCTGTTCTCGACGCCCGACGGCGACGTGGAACTGAAGCCAGAGGCGACCGTGCTGGCGCTCGGCGGGGCCTCCTGGCCGCGTCTCGGCAGCGATGGCGGCTGGTCGGACCTGCTGCGCACCTGCGGGGTCGCGCTTGTGCCTTTCGCGCCGGCCAATGTGGGCGTTCGGGTGGCCTGGTCGCAGGTGTTCGCGGACCGCTTCGCGGGCGAGCCGCTGAAGCGCATTTCGCTGGCCTGCGGCGGTGTGGGCGTGAAGGGCGAGGCGATGGTCACGCGGGACGGGCTGGAGGGCGGTGCGGTCTATGCGCTCACCCGGGCGATCCGGCTCGCGATCACATCCGCCGGCCATGCCGACCTTGCCATCGACCTGCGGCCGGACCTGAGCGCGGAACAGATCGCCGCGAAGCTGCGGGCGGTGCCCACCAAGCAGTCCCTGTCGAGCCGGCTGCGCAAGGGCGCCGGTCTGTCGCCCGCGGCCGCCGCGCTGTTGCGGGAGGGAGGCGCCCTGCCTCCCGATACCGATGCCTTGGCGAGGCAGATCAAGGCGGTGAAGCTGCGCGTCACGGAAACCGCCGGCCTGGAGCGCGCCATTTCCACTGCTGGCGGCATTTCCTGGGATGCGCTCGACCGGCGCTTCATGCTGCACGAACTGCCTGGCGTCTACGCCTGCGGGGAGATGCTGGACTGGGAGGCGCCGACCGGGGGCTATCTGCTCCAAGGGTGCTTTGCCACCGGATGGGCGGCAGCGGGCGGCGTGTTGGCGCAGCTTGGTAGCGCCTCAGCCGGAGAAGCCGCCCTCTGAGAGATATGCCTGCTCGTCTGCCGTCATGGTGCGATCCAGGATCGGATTGCGATGGGGGAAACGGCCGAAGCGGGCGATGATGTCGTGGTGCTCCACGGCATATTTCAGGTCGTCCGCCGAGCCGTGCCGCTCATACAGAGACACGCACCGCTGCTGATCCTCAAGCGTCTCCGCGTGCATGAACGGCAGGTAGAAGAAGCTGCGCAGCAGCGGGTCCACCTCGGCGTCGAAGCCCTGGCCCAGCGCGCGGTCGGCCACCGCGCGTGCCGCCGCATCGGTCGCGAAGGCGCGCGGGGTGCCGCGAAAGACGTTGCGGGGCATCTGGTCGAGCAGCAGAACCAGCGCCAGCGCGCCGTCCGGCGTCGCCTCATAATCGGCAAGCACGGTTGCGCCGGCGCCGCGCCGCACCGCGTCCTCGTGCGCGGCAAGCAGACGGTCTTTGATCTGCGCATCGAACGCCGGGTCCGACTTGAACCAGCGGTCGCGACCTGCCGCGAGCCAGAAGGCGAGGATGTCGGAGGGGGAGGGCAAGTGAGCCACGGTATCGCTCATCGGCGTGCCCGTGCCGGGGGGAGTCCCGCAGGCGCGAGGGGATTGTCGGAGAGCGCGGCGGCATCGGGCGTGTCGATCTGCGGCACCCCCAGGAAGGCGCTGAACAGGCGGCGCACCACTGCCGGGTCGAGATCGCGCACGATCATGACGAGGCGGGTGCGATGGTCGTCGTCGGGCCATGCGGCGAGCCGTGCGGGGGGATGCATGATGTGCTGCACGCCATGAAGCACCACCGGCTTGGCCGGGTCGTCGGCGAGCTTCACGATGCCCTTCATGCGCAGCAAATTCGCCCCATAGGTGGCGCGAAGCAGTTCCAGGAACATATCCAGCGTGCCGGTGGAGACGGCGGCGTCAGTCGAGATGCTGAAGGCCTGTATGCGGGCATCGTGACGATTGACGTCCTGCGGGACATCGGTTTCCGCCGCCGCCACCCGCTCCTCCGCGAGCCAGCGCGAAACATCAGGGATCTTGCGCGAGGGGTCGTAGAGCCCGGCCTTGAGCAGCGCCATCGCGTCCGCTTCGCCTTCCGCCGCATCAAGCAGGGGGGCGGCGGGCACCAGCCGCTTCAGGCGGGCTTTCAGGGCGGCAAGGCCGGCGGGGTCGTGCGCCATGAGGTCGGACTTGGCGAGGACGATGCGGTCGGCCACCGCCGCCTGCTTCACCGCCTCCTCCTGCGCGTCGAGGGTCGCCGAACCGTTCACCGCGTCCACCACCGTCACCACGCCGTCGAGCCGGTAGCGCATGACGAGATAGGGGTGGCTCATGAGGGTGAACAGGATGGGCGCGGGATCGGCAAGGCCGGTGGTTTCCACGATCACCCGGTTGAACGGCGGCAGGCGGTTGTTGTCGCGCCCGCGCAGCAGATCTTCCAGCGCCGTGACGAGATCGCCGCGCACGGTGCAGCACAGGCAGCCGCTCGCGAGCAGGACGACGCCGTCCTGCACCTCGCGCACGAACAGATGGTCGAGCCCGATCTCGCCGAATTCGTTGATCAGCACGGCGGTGTCGGCAAGTGCCGGGTCCGCCAGAAGCCGGTTCAGCAGCGTGGTCTTTCCCGCGCCGAGGAAGCCGGTGAGTAGGGTGACGGGAATGGGCTCGGGCGGGCCCCGCCGCTCGGGAGCAGGCGCGGGCGTTTCGATATCGGTCACGAGATCGCCTTCAGGTACGGCTCACAGCGGGGCGCCGTGGAGGCGTGTCACAGCCTTTGCGGCGGGCGCGGCGCGCTGCGGATTTTCCGGCCGGCCTGGAGAATGAGAAAACCGGGCGTGACGCTCACGATGAAGATCACGTAGCCCAGGATAACCGCTGCGGTGCGCGATACCGCAAATCCGAGCACCCTGTGTCCGGCTTCATCTGGGCTTGGGGTCAGGCCCGGCAGGCTGAAATAAAGGCCGACCGCGATCAGCAGCCACCCCAGGGCTATGAGGCCTACACCGAGAGAGGGGTTCCGCCCGGTGAATTGGAATGCCATCGTCTTCCCCTATGGCTGGCGGCAGGAGGCTGGCGGCTGACCAGCCTGGGTCCGGCGTCCGGTCAGGTGCCGGGACGGGTGGGGGGAGGGGGGCCAAAGGTCAGGGGGGCGTCATCCCCGTCCTGGCTCTTGGGCTTCAGCTTCTGCGCCGGTGCTGCGCTCGCCGCTTTGTCGCCGGAGGCGGCGGGCTTCGCCGCAGGCTTCAGCGCCGTCGGGGCCGGCTTCGCGTCCGGTTTGGCACTGGCCGATTTGGCGTCAGCCGGCTTGGTGTCGCTGGACTTCGCATCGGGCTTGGCCGCCGGCTTCGTGGCGGTCTTGGGTGCGTCGGTGCCATTGGGCGTGATGACGGCGGTCTTCTGCTTTGGTTTCGCGTCTGTCTTGGCTTCGCCATCCGGCTTGGCGGCGGGCGGCGGCGCGGGCTTGGCTGCCTGGAGCGCCTCGTCCTGCACCGCCGCGGCGGCATTCGCCGGGCCGACGAACACGCGGATCGGCGGCATGGAGGGCGGCAGGTTTTGCAGCAGCGCCGCGCCTTCGCCCTTGCTGAAGCCGGCGGCGACCGCGGCAGAGACCGCATAAGAGGTCACGCCCTGGCCCTGGTTGTAGAGATTTTCGTCTTCGTTCTCGGCCGCAGCGACCGCGCGCTTGCGGTTGCAGACGTTCATGTCGGTGGGGGCGCCGTCCAGATTTGCGATGCTGTCCAGGGCGGGCGCGGAGGCGCCGAAGATCGACCAGGAGGGCTGGAAGCCCTTCTCGAACAGCAGCGCGGCCTGTTCCGTGCGCGCCACGGCGGACGGGGCGCCGAGGATAACCGCGATCAACCGCTTGCCATTGCGCGAGGCGGTGGCGACGAGGTTGAAGCCGGAGGCGCAGATGAAGCCGGTCTTCATGCCGTCGGCGCCGGGGTAGCGGTCGATCAGGCGGTTGTAGTTGCGCAGCACGATCTTGCCGAGGCGGATCGCGGGAATGCGGAACAGCGCCTCATGCTCGGGGAAATCATAGATCAGGTGACGCGCCAGGACCGCGAGGTCGCGCGCCGTGGTGATCTGGCCGGGGTCCGGCAGGCCGTTGGGGTTTTCATAATGGGTGCCGGTCATGCCGAGCCGCCGGGCGGTGGCGTTCATCTCCTGGATGAAATCGGCATAGGAGCCGCCCACGCCCTCGGCGATGAACACCGCCATGTCGTTGGCGGACTTCACCATCAGCATCTTCAGGGCGTTATCGAGGGTCAGCTTGGTGCCGGCCGCGAAGCCCATCTTGGTGGGCGATTGCGAGGCCGCGAACGGGGAGACCGTGAACAGGGAATCGAGCGTCACCCGGCCTTCCTTGACCGCGTTGAGCGCGACATAGACGGTCATCAGCTTGGTGACGGAAGCGGGATACCAGGGCTTCCCGGCCTCCTGCTGCTCCAGCACCTTTCCGGTCTCGGCTTCCACGAGGAGGATCGGGGTGGCGCGTGCGGCGCCAGCAAGCAGGCCCAGCGACAGCAGTGCCAAGGCAATTCGGTGCAGAAAGCCCATGCGGTGCAGAGCGGCTTTCGCGCGCAGACGGCTCAAGCCCGGCAAAGCTCGCTTCAAAGCTTGCTCCATGAAATGAAAACGCCCCATTTCACTCCTTAACCCTTTTCGCAGGCGCGGAAAAGCCGAAAGGGTTTCACGTCTCGGCTCAGCCTTAACGCTTAGGCTTCAGGTTTCCACGATCGGTCCCGGTGCGCGTGGTGTGTCCACCAGGAACTGGGCGCGGGCAAGGCCGGCGAAACGTCCGTTTCGGGCCACCAGATCGTCGAACGTGCCTTCTTCCACCACCCGCCCGCGCTCGAACACGAGAATCCGGTCGGCATTGCGCACGGTGGCGAGGCGATGGGCAATGACGAAGGTGGTGCGGCCCTTCATCACTTCATCGAGGGCGGCCTGCACTTTGGTCTCGGTGGCGGCGTCGAGCGCGCTGGTGGCTTCGTCCAGAATCAGGATGGGCGGGTCCTTCAGCAGGGCGCGGGCGATGGCGAGGCGCTGGCGTTCGCCGCCCGAAAGCGCCCGGCCGCGCTCGCCCACATTGGCCCTGAGGCCGTCCGGCCGCCCGTCCACCAGTTCCAGCGCCTGGGCGCGCTCCAAAGCGGTGCGCATCTCGGCTTCCGTGGCGTCCGGCCGGCCGACGCGCAGGTTGTCCTCGATGGACCGGTTGAACAGCATGGCCTCCTGGAACACCACACCGATCTGGCGGCGCAGCGAGGAGAGGGTGATATCGCGGATGTCGGTGCCATCGATGGTGATGCGGCCCGACTGCGGGTCGTACACCCGGTGCAAGAGGGCGAGCGCGGTGGACTTGCCGGCTCCGGTCGAACCCACCAGCGCCAGCGTCTCGCCCGGCGTCACCTGGAACGTGACGTCGGCGAGCGCCGAACGCTTGCCGTCATAGGAGAACGACACATCCTCGAACGCCACCGCGCCGACCACCGTGCCGATGTCGCGCGCGCCGGGGCGGTCGCGCACCTGGCCGATGGTGTCCAGAACGTCGAAGAATTCCGCGAGCGCGGGTGCGCTCAGCACCAGCCGGTTCACAAAGCTCACGGTCTGGTCCAGCCGGCCGATCAGCATGGTGGCGAAGGCGACATAGGTCACGATCTCGCCGATGTTGGCGAGCCCGTGCAGGTGCAGCCATGTGCCGATGATGAGGATGGCCAGGATGGTCAAGGTGGTGGCGGCCCGCGTCGCCATGGACACCAGCGCCCACCACGAGAGCACGGGCAACTGCGCCGAAAGAAGCTCGGTCGCGGTCTTGCGCAGCCCCGACACCTCCGCCTCGACGCGGGTGTAGCTCTGGATCAGCGCCACGTTGCCGAGGGCGTCGGTGGCATGTTCCGCGAGGCCGGAGCGGTGCCCCTCGACCACGCGCTGCATGGCTTCGGTCCGCCGCAGCACATAGGTGGTGATGATTGCGAAGGCGAACACCAGCACGATCAGCACGATGCCCAGCCGCCAGTTGATCCAGATCCCAACCGGGACCAGCACCACAAGCGCGACGATGGCCGCGCAATCCTCGCGGAAGAACGACAGCCACATGCTCCACAGCGTGTCCGTGCCCTGGAGCATGATCTTCAGCAGGCGGCCGGAATGGGTCTCGCCGTGAAACGAGAGGGGCAGTTGCAGCACATGCTCGAAATACTCGGTGAGCACGCCGAGCCGGCGGCGATGGGACAGACGATCCGCATAGAGCGAGACCGCGACGCCCGCCGCGATGGAGAACAGGCCGAAGGCGCCCCATGCCAGGAGCAGAGGGGTCAATTCGCCCCATCTCGGCGCCTGGTCCGGCGTCTGGGTGCCCGCAAGCGCATTGATGATCCGACCGAACAGGATCGGCTCGGCGAATTGCGCCAGCGCCAGCAACAGGTTGCCGATCGTGAGCCAAATGCCGAGGCGCCCTTGCGGCCCCAGCATTTGCAGCGCCCGGCGGTAGACACGCAGCAGGCGGCCCACGCTCAGGCCACCTTGTCGGCGATCATCGCCCCGATCGGTATGGCGGAGGTCGCAGCGGGGGAGGGCGCGTTGCAGACGTGCAGCATGCGCGGGCTTTCAAGGAACAGGAAGTCGTGGATCAGCGTGCCGTTCGGCAGCACCGCCTGGGCGCGGATGCCGGCCTCATAGGGCATAAGATCCGCGCGCGTCAGCTCCGGGCAATAGCGCTGGCATTCCGCGAGATAGCCGTCGATCGAGAGCGAGTTGCGCAATTCCTTCACGGTGGCGCCGGGGTGCTGGAACAGCGTGCGCCAGAAGCCGGAGAAGCCCGCCGTATCGAGCACGTCCGACAGGTCGAAGGAGAATTTGGGATACCCCTCCCGCGCCATGCCGACGATGGCGTTGGGGCCGACCGTGACCGTGCCGTCGATCATCCGCGTCATGTGGATGCCCAGGAACGGCAGGGTCGGGTCGGGCACGGGATAGATCAGGCTTTTCACCACGGTGTTGAGGCGCGGCGCCAGACGGAAATATTCGCCCCGGAACGGGATGATGCGATGCTCGATCTTGAGCCCCGCCATGCGCGCCAGCCGGTCCGACTGGAGCCCGGCGCAGGCCACCAGCTTGGCGCCGCGATAGGCGGTTCCGCCCGCCACCACCTCGACTGCGTCCGGGCCTTCCGTGATCGATGACACCTTGGTGCCGAGGAGCAGCGTGCCGCCGGCGGCTTGGAACACCCGGCCCATGGCCTCGCACACCAGGCGATAATTGACGATGCCGCTGGAGGGCACGAACAGGCCGGCAAGGCCGCTGATGCGCGGCTCCCGGCGCTGGAGTTCCGCTTTGTCGAGCCGCTCGACGGGGACGTTGTTCGCCGCCGCCCGCTCGTAAATGGCATCCATGCGGCCGATTTCCGCTTCGTTCACGGCCAGCACGATCTTGCCGCAGACGTCGAAGGGAATGTTGTGTTCGGTGCAGAACGCCTTGGTGGCCTCAGCGCCGCGCCGGCACAACTCGGCCTTGAAGCTGCCGGGCGCGTAATAGATGCCGGCGTGGATCACCCCGCTGTTGTGGCCGGTCTGATGCCGGCCGAGGGAGTCTTCCTTCTCCACAAGCAGGACGCCGGCACCGGGCCGGCGTTCCACGATCTGCATGGCAGTGGCGAGCCCGACGATGCCCCCGCCGATGACGATATAGTCGTAGAGCATCGCGCACCTCCCAGTGCTGCGCCTTTTTGCGCGGCGATCAGACGTCGACGCTGGCTTTCAATGCATTTTCCATGATGAATTCGCGGCGCGGCTCCACCAGATCGCCCATCAGGCGATTGAAGAGATCGTCCGCTGCGTCGAGTTCCTTGATCCGCACCTGGAGCAGCGAGCGGGCGTTGACGTCGAGCGTGGTTTCCCAGAGCTGGCCGGGGTTCATCTCGCCGAGGCCTTTGTAGCGCTGGAGGCTGAAGCCCTTGCGGCCGGCGTCGGTCACGGCGTCGAAGAGGTCCACCGCGCCGAACAAGGGGGTGCTGTCGCTCTTGCGGCGCAGGCTGACGGCGCCGTCGAACACGCCGTCGAGGTCGGTCGCGAGGTTATCGAGACGGCGCGCCTCGGGCGAGGCGAGGAAGGCGGCATCGAGCAGCGCGGTCTCCAGCACGCCACGAACGGTGCGCGAGAAACGCATGCCACTTTGGTCGGCGGTGCCGATCCAGCCGCGCTCGGTATCCTCCGCCAGGGCGTCGAGCCGTGCGGCCACCTTGAGCGCGGCGGCGCTGGCGGCCTCTTCATCGCTAAGGATTCCCGCCTTCAGCGCTCCGGCGAGCGCAGCCTGTTCGGCCACCGCCTTTTTATAGCGCGGATGCAGGCTGTTCAGCGTGCCACGAAGCTGACGGCTGCCTTCCACCACGGCTGCGAGGTCGGCGCCGGTGCGCACTTCGCCAGAAGCGAGGTAGAGGCCGGCATCGTCGAGGCCGGCGGTGATGAGGTAATCCTCAAGCGCCCGCTCGTCCTTGATGTAGCTCTCGGACTTGCCGCGCGTGACTTTGTAGAGCGGCGGCTGGGCGATGTAGAGGTGCCCGTTCTCCACGATCTCCGGCATCTGCCGGAAGAAGAAGGTGAGAAGCAGGGTGCGGATATGGGAGCCGTCCACGTCCGCGTCGGTCATGATGATGATCTTGTGGTAGCGCAGCTTGGCGATGTTGAAATCATCGCGGCCGATGCCGGTGCCGAGCGCGATGATCAGCGTGCCGATCTGCTCTGACGACAGCATCTTGTCGAAGCGCGCGCGCTCCACGTTCAGGATCTTGCCGCGCAGTGGCAGCACCGCCTGGAAGGCGCGGTCGCGGCCCTGCTTGGCGGAGCCGCCGGCCGAGTCGCCCTCGACGATGAAGATTTCCGACTTGGCGGGGTCACGCTCCTGGCAGTCGGCGAGCTTGCCGGGCAGGGAGGCGACATCCAGCGGGTTCTTGCGGCGCGTCAGGTCGCGGGCGCGGCGGGCGGCCTCGCGGGCGGCGGCGGCTTCCGCCACCTTGCCCACCACGGCGCGCGCCTCGGACGGGTTTTCCTCAAGCCAGGTGCTGAGCGCCTCGCCCACCAGGGATTCCACCACGGGGCGGACCTCCGAGGAGACCAGCTTGTCCTTGGTCTGGGACGAGAATTTCGGGTCCGGCACCTTCACGGAGAGAACCGCGGTCAGCCCCTCGCGGCAATCCTCGCCGGAGAGCGTGACCTTCTCCTTCTTGGTGATGCCGGAGGATTCCGCATAGCTCATCACCTGCCGGGTGAGGGCGGCGGCAAAGCCGGTGAAATGGGTGCCGCGATCGCGCTGCGGGATGTTGTTGGTGAAGCAGAGCACGTTCTCGTGGTAGCCGTCGTTCCACGACAGCGCGGCCTCCACGAGGATGCCGTCGCGCTCGGCGCGGATCACCACGGGCTTCGCCAGAACGGCCTGCTTGGAGCGGTCGAGATAGCGCACGAAGGCCTCGACGCCGCCCTCATACATCAGGTCCTCGACCTTGGGCTCGTCGCCGGCCCGCGCGTCGGTGAGGATGATGTGGACGCCCGAGTTCAGGAAGGCGAGTTCGCGCAGGCGGTGCTCAAGGGTCGCGTAGTCGAACTGGATGTGGGTGAAGGTCTGGGGGCTCGGCACGAACGTGACTTTGGTGCCGCGCTTGCCCGGGGCATCGCCGACCACCTTCAGCGGCGCTTCCGCGTCGCCGTGGCGGAAGCGCATGTAATGCTCTTTGTCATTCCGCCAGATGGTGAGATCGAGCGTGGTGGAGAGCGCGTTCACCACCGACACGCCCACGCCATGGAGCCCGCCGGAAACCTTGTAGGAATTCTGGTTGAACTTACCGCCGGCATGAAGCTGGGTCATGATGACCTCGGCGGCGGACACCCCTTCTTCGGAGTGGATGTCGGTGGGAATGCCGCGCCCGTCGTCTGTGACCGTCACCGAGCCGTCCGCGTTCAGCGTGACGGTGACTTCCTTGGCGTAGCCGGCCAGCGCCTCGTCGATGGCGTTGTCCACCACCTCGTAGACCATGTGGTGCAGGCCCGACCCATCATCGGTATCGCCGATATACATGCCCGGCCGCTTGCGCACGGCATCAAGGCCCCTCAGGACCTGGATCGACTGGGCGCCGTAGTCCTCGGGGGATGCAGCCGGTACGGGCTCGACCATGATGGTGTCTCGAATCGTTGAAAGGCTTGAATTCTTATACCGCAAACACGCGGTTATTTGGTGGCGAGCGCAACAGCGTTCAGGCGCCGCCCCGCGCCAGGATGCCAGCTGAAGAGTCTACCAAAATCCATGCCTCCCGTGTGCGCCCGCGCGCACGTACGGTCAACCCCGCGCGGGCGCGGGGCTGTGGTACCGGAACCGCAGATCGACGTTGGGTCTCAGCCGGCTTTGGCGCGCTGGGCGCTGGCGCCGTCCTGCTGGCCGATCTGCTCGAGATGGCTGTGGAGGGAGAGGTGGTCCAGGGTGCTCAGCGGCAGCGCGGCAAAGGCCAGCACCCGGTTGCGGATGTAGTGGAACGCGGTCTCGAAGGCGGTTTCCTTGTCGATGGGCGAGCCTTCGACCAGGGACGGATCCTCGATGCCCCAATGGGCGGTCACGGGCTGGGGATCGCCCGGCCAGACCGGAAGCGGCTCACCGGCCGCCTCGTCGCAAAGGGTGAAGACGAAATCCATTTCCGGCGCGCCGGGGACGGTGAATTCCCGCCAGCTCTTGGAGCGCAGGCCCTCGGTCGCATAGCCGTCGGCTTCCAGGGTCTCGATGGCATAGGGGTTTACCGCGCCGGCCGGGGTCGTGCCGGCGGAATAGGCCCGGAATAATTTGCCCCCGTCCTTGTTCAGGATGGCCTCGGCGATCAGCGAGCGGCCGACATTGCTGTTGCACAGAAACAGAACGTTGTACGGCTCGATATCCTGCGTCGCGCTCAATTCACCCTCCATCAATCCCTTCGGCCTTACGCCGCCCGCGCACACTTCCCACGGGCGACATGACGGGGATGTGACAGGGGATACTGAGGGGCCGCTAGGGGATCGCCACACCCACCGCCATGCAGGCGAGGACCCCGCCCGACAGGCGGTGCATGAACCGGGCGATGCCGGGGGAGTGGATGAAACCCCGCATGCGGTCCGCCAGCAGCACATAGCCCGCCAGGACGCCGGCGAGGATGGTGACCGTTACGGCGCTCATCACACCGAAGGCGGCAAGCGTCATCTCGTCCAGCGCAACAAGGGTGGGCAGGAGCGCGAGATAAAACGCGCCGGTTTCCGGGTTGCCGAGCGAGAGCGCGAGACCGCCTGCGAACAGTCCCAGCCGGTTCGGGGCCAGGGTGGGGCCGGCCGCGCCCGCGATGGCGACCGGCGCAGTCCAGGCGCGATAGGCCAGATATAGGAGATAGCCGGCGCCCAGCAGGCGCATGGCATAAAAGACATGATGGAAATCGGCTGCGAGGGTGGACAGCCCGAGGCTCGCGGCGGCCAGCCAGATCTCGTCCCCCAGCACCTGCCCGGCGATGAATGCGATGGCGCCGCCGCGCCCCTTGGCAAGGGTCCGCGCAATCAGCGCGATGGCGACCGGCCCCGGTATCGCGACTTCGAGGCCGAGCGTCGCGGCAAACAGGATCATGTCATCGGCGTTCATAGCCGGTGCTGTGCCCAGCGCCGCCGGACGGATCAAGCCCGTCGACGGACCTGTACCTGCGTAATGATTGGACCTAAGCCGAAAAGGCTCACATCACATAGACGCGGGTGCCGGTGGGGACGCGCTCATACAGGTCGATGATGTCCTGGTTCAGCAGACGCACGCAGCCGGATGACACCTGCTGGCCGATGCTCAGCGGCTCGGTGGTGCCGTGCAGGCGGAACAGGGTGTCCCGGGGGCCGTCGTAGAGATAGAGCGCGCGCGGGCCGAGCGGGTTTTCGTCTCCGCCGGGCAGTCCGCCGGCATAGGGGCCGTAGCGCTGCGGCTGGAGCCGGATCATGTTGGCGGTCGGCGTCCAGCTCGGCCACTTTTCCTTGCGGGCGATGGTGGCCCAGCCGCGATAGGAATAGCCCTGCTTGCCGACGCCCACGCCGTAGCGCATGGCCTTGCCGTCCTTCATCACGAGATAAAGGAACTTGTTTTCCACATCGACCACGATGGTGCCGGGCGGATTCTTGGTCGGGTAGTTCACGACCTGCCGGAAATACTTCCTGTCGATCTCGGAGGTGTCCACCGCCGGCACCGCGAACGGCTCACCGCTCACCGCGCCATACATGGACATGGGCGAGGGCGACCCATCGGTCTGGCAGGCCGCGAGGAGCAGCGGGGCGCCGAGGATGAGGAGACGGCGGCTAATTCCGGCAGGCTTGAGGCTGTCGCTGGCCATGGGTCCCCGATGTGCAATGCGAATCACTTTATCCATGCGTAGCATGCAGGCCGACGGCACAGGTTGCAGCGGGGCCACACCCCGAGAAAACCCTGATGCAGATCAAACCTTATCGCGAAAACGTGAATCGCGCTGAACCTCAGGGCATGGGCCGGACCTCGCCGGCGCGCACAACGAGCCGTTCCGCGCCTTCCAGCGCCTGAAACGCGGTCTCGTCCGCCCCGGTCATGAAGACCTGCGCGCCGAGCCGGGCAAGCGCCTGGAACAGGCCGGCGCGGCGGTCGGCATCGAGATAGGCAACCACATCGTCCAGCAGCACAACCGGTGCCAGCGCGTGCATGGCCGCCACCAGCCGGGCGTGCGACAGGGACAATCCGATCAGCAGGGATTTCTGCTCCCCGGTGGAGCAGCGCGCCGCCGGCAGGGTCTTGGGGCCGTGCGACACCAGCAGGTCGCACAGGTGCGGGCCTTCCAGCGTGCGCCCCGCCGCCCGGTCGCGCGGGCGGTTGTCGCGCAAGAGCGCGCGGTAGCGGTCCTCCACCTCCAGCGCCGGCCGCGCCGCCAGCAGGCGCTCAATGGCACCGTCCAGCGCGATCTCGGCGAACGGAAAGGGCGAGACATCGTCGCGCGCCGCGGCGATCTCCTGCGACAGCCGGGCCACCGTCTCAAGCCGGGCTGCGGCGACCGCGACGGCGAGTTCCGCCAGTTCATGTTCCAGCGCGTCCAGAACCCTGGCATCGCCGCTGGTCTCAAGCAGGCGGTTGCGCGAGCGCAGCGCCCGCTCCAGCGCGTTGACGCGGGTGCCGTGCTCCCCGTCCACCGCCAGGACCAGGCGATCGAGAAACCGGCGGCGGTCCGAGGGCGGGCCAAGAAACAGCCCGTCCATTTCCGGGGTGAGCCAGACCACTTTCAGGTGTTCGAGGAAGGCGACGGGCGAGGAGGCAGTTTCTCCGTCGATCCGGCTGCGGCGCGGCGAGCCGCCATCCGGGCGGGGCGCATCGATGCCGGTGCCGATCTGGGCGAGGCCCAGCGCGCCCGACACATGCGCGGCGACCGCCCATGAGCCATCGCCCGCCATGTTCGCCACATCCTCCACGCGCGCCCGGCGCAGGCCGCGTCCGGGGGAGAGGAAGGAGATCGCCTCCAGCAGATTGGTTTTTCCCGCGCCGTTCTGCCCGGTGATGACGATCGGCCCTTCGCCGATGGCGATCTGCGCGGCGGGGTAGGAGCGGAAGCGGGTCAGCACGAGCCGGCGGACGCGCGCCGCCGGCAGATGGGGTGCCGGCAAATTAGGTGCCGGGATACCGGGCGCGGCCTTTTTGGCGGGCGTGCTCACTCCCTCGGCTCAGACCCGCATGGGCATGAGCACGTAGAGCGCATCGGTCTTGGTGCTATCGCGCACCAGGGTCGGCGAGCCGGGGTCGGCCAGCTTCAGTTCCGCCGTGTCGCCCTCAAGCTGAGAGGTGATGTCCAGCAGGTACCGGCTGTTGAAGCCGATATCGAGCGGCTCGGAGGCATAGTCGACCTCCAGCTCCTCGGTGGCGCTGCCGGAATCCGGGTTGGTGACGGAGAGCACCAGCTTGCCTTCCGAAAGCGCCAGCTTCACGGCCCGGCCGCGCTCGCTGGAAACGGTGGAGACGCGGTCCACGGCGGCGGCGAAATCCGCCTTGTCGACGATCAGGATCTTGTCGTTGCCGGCGGGGATCACCCGGCCATAGTCCGGGAAGGTGCCGTCGATCAGCTTGGAGGTCAGCACGATGGCGCCCACTGCAACGCGGATCTTGGTGGCGGAAAGCGAAATGGTGACTTCCGCGTCCTTGTCTTCGAGCAGCTTCTGCACCTCGGCCACCGTCTTGCGGGGCACGATGACGCCGGGCAGGCCGGCGGCACCCTCGGGGGCTTCCAGTTCCGCCTGGGCGAGGCGATGGCCGTCGGTTGCCACCGCGCGCAGGGCGGGTTTCCCGAGGCTGCTGGATTCCGTGACGTGCAGATAGATGCCGTTCAGGTAGTAGCGGGTCTCCTCGGTCGAGATCGCGAACTGCGTCTTATCGACGAGGCGCCGGAACTCGGAGGATTTGAGCTTGAAGGTATGGCTGAATTCGCCCGCCGCGAGATCGGGGAAGTCGGCTTCCGGCAAGGTCTGTAGCGTGAAGCGGGCACGCGAGGCGCGCACCAGCAGCGATCCACGCTCGCCGCCGGCCTCAAGCTGCACCTGTGCGCCGTCTGGAAGCTTGCGCACGATGTCGTAGAGCACATGCGCCGGCACCGTGGTGGCTCCCGGCTGGCTGACCTCTGCGGACAGCGTCTCGACCACTTCCAGGTCGAGGTCGGTTGCCTTGAGTTCAAGCCCCTTCTCGCTGGCGCGCATCAGCACGTTGGCGAGGATCGGAATGGTGTTGCGGCGCTCGACGACGCGGTGAACATGGCTGAGCGACTTGAGCAGCTCGGCGCGTTCGACGATGACCTTCATGGCCGGACCCGTGACCCTTCGCTCAGGAAAATCATACGCGGGGACAACGGACGCCGCCCCGGCCCGCCTGCTCGCGCGAAGGCGAACTGCAGGGCCGCCGACATTGCCGCTGGTCCCGGCGCAAAGCAAGTGCGCCTGACGGTGTTTTCCCCGTGGGAGATGGCGGCGGGCCGATCCCTACTCGTTGATGAGGCGCTTCAGGGCTTCGATCTCGTCCGCGAGGGCGCGGTCGGTGGCGATCAGCCCGTCGATCTTGCGCACCGCGTGAAGCACGGTGGTGTGGTCGCGCCCGCCAAAACGCCGGCCGATCTCCGGCAGGGAGCGCAGGGTCAGGATCTTGGCGAGATACATGGCGATCTGGCGCGGCTTCACCACATTCGCGGTGCGGCGCTGGGACAGAAGGTCGGCGCGCGACACATTAAATTGCTTGGCCACCACGCGGAGGATGTCGTCCACGCGCACCCGCTTGGGGTCGCAGGGGCGAACCAGGTCGCGGATCGCGTTCTCGGCCATTTCCAGCGTCACCGGTTCCCCGGTGAGCTTGTTGAAGGCCAGCAGCTTATTCAGCGCGCCGTCGAGGTCGCGCCCGCTCTGGCCGATATTGCGCGCGATCAATTCCAGCACCGGGGGCGGCACGGAGAAGCCGCGATGCTGTTCGGCGAGGGTCTGCGAGCGGGCCTTCAGGATCTGGAGGCGCAGTTCCTCTTCAAGCGGGAACAGCTCCACCACGAGGCCGCCGGCGAGGCGCGAGCGCACCCGGTCGTCCAGCGCGTCCAGCTCGGAGGGCGGCCGGTCGGCGGCCACCATCACCTGGCGCCCGGCATCCATCAGGGCATTGAGCGTGTGGCAGAATTCCTGCTGCATGTTCTTGCCGGTCAGGAATTGCAGGTCGTCGATCAGCAGCGTGTCGATGCTGCGCAGGGCATCCTTGAAGGCGATCGCCGCATGGCTCTTAAGGGCCGCGACGAAGCCGTACATGAAGCGTTCGGCGGTGAGATAGACCACGCGGCGTCCACGGGCCGCCCCGGCCCACGCCGCGGCCTGGAGCAGATGGGTCTTGCCGAGGCCGACCGCCGCATGAAGATAAAGCGGATTGAAAATCGGCCCGGTGCCGGCGGCGGCGTCCGCCACCTGACGCGCTGCGGCGTGCGCCAGGGTGTTGGACTTGCCCACCACATAGGTTTCAAACGTCAGGCGCGGGTCGAGCGGCGAGCCGGCGCCAACGTCGGCGGAGGCACCCGAGGGACCGACCGGGGCGGGGCGCGGCTCCACCGGCTGCTCGACCACCACGGCGCGCGGCTCGCGGGCTTTGAGCGGCTGGCTGCGGATCGCTGCGGATCGCACGGCCACATCCACCTTGCAGGGCTTGCCGGTCTCTTCGCGCCACAGATCGGTGAGGCGCTCGGCGTAATGGCCTTGAATCCAGGACTTCAGGAAGCGGGTCGGCACGGACAGGTGGACGCCGTCCGGCCCCAGCTTGTCGAGTTCCAGCCGGGCAAACCAGGATGAATAGGATTCCTCGCCGATTTCCTCCCGAAGGCGTGCCCGCACGCGCTCCCACTGCTGCGCACCGATGTCAGTCGCGGTCGCGCCAGCGATGGCGGGTCCGAACTTCGCGACGTCCACGGCTTCGGGTTTCAGCATGAGATGTCGACCGCGCGTAGCGGCTCCCAGTTGGAAAAGCACGAACGTCGGCGCCGCGAGGCGCGCGTCCAGTGGCAGAAAGATCGAATGGTCGAAGGGGGGACTGTTGCCGGCGCCCTATAAGGCGGCGCGTGCTCGCTCGTCTCCGCTTTCCGAGCCTGCGTCCTCGCCAGAAGTAGGGGGCGGGGTGCAAACGAAAGCGCCGCATTCTGCGCCGATGCTTGAAGTCATAGCCGCCCCATCTACCGCGAACATTTCGTCCGACGGATCATTCTTTGAAAGATTATTGTGGTTTGAAACGCGATATCCCGAACGCTTACAAGTTCAAGGACAGAACTGGATCAGCAGACTTAGAGCAGAGCGCGCCTGAGGAGGCGGTACAATACAGAGGGAATATGAAAAAATTACGCATATCATACACCCTCCCCTGCCCACGAAGAGTCGTGAAACCTTCAATCTGTTGATGAAGTCGGGGGCAACCCCCGAAGTGAGATTGAACATACACAGGCGGTGAGGGCCGCGCAACGCCTTTCCCCGGCGCTCAGAATTGCGGGGGCAAGGGCGCCGTCCCGCACATTCCACACAGGTTTTACATCAGCCGGCAAACCTCTGAAGGGACAATGAGATTCAAGGGTTCCCTGAGGATGTATGGCACCCTTAGGATTTTTGTCCTGGGGTAATTTAATACCAAATAACCTGCATCGTATTTTGGCGATTTTGCCCTTGGCCCATAACCCTTTCCAGGGCCTCGGTTTTTCCTGCTCGGCGGAAATGCCTGTTTTCCCCTGCGTCCCACGCCTCAGCCGGGTTCAGTCCCTTGACGGCGGTATTGGAAGGCGTCAGGCCCCCATTTGGGGAATCGCCGGCGCTGAACGCCAAAGGCTGTTGCAAAAGTGCCACATTTGCTGTCGCGCGGCCGTTCAAGGCCGGTCGCCTCTGCGCTGGAAGGCGCGCGCGGGGTTGAGGCAGGTGCCGTAGGGGCATGTTGTCGAGAGGAGGGGAGGGCGGGGTCGTTCCCGCCGTGGTCCCCCTGGCGCGCTCCCCCTGGCCCCCCGGCCGCCGGCGGAATTATCCCGGAACACGGCACCAAAACGCAAGAAAGGGCCCGGCGCGAGCCGGACCCTTTGCTTGACTTAAACTGAATGCTCTAAAGCTTTGCTCAGGCGCTCAGCTTGCGGAGCTGGCTCACAAGGCGCGACACCTTGCGGGACGCCGTGTTCTTGTGAAGCACGCCCTTGGTCACGGCACGCATGATCTCCGGCTCGAAAGCCTTGAACGCGGCAGCGGCGGCAGCGGCGTCGCCCGTGGAGACGGCATCATCGAACTTGCGAAGGTAGGTGCGCACACGCGAACGGCGCGACCGGTTGACCTCGGTGCGACGCTCGATTTTCCGCGCCGCCTTTTTGGCGGAAGGCGTATTGGCCATCGGCCGTCCTCTATCTGTATGTCGCGCGCGAACTGTCCCGGATCGGTAGGCTGCGCAGCAGTGAATGGCTATATGTGCCGGCAAGCGGAGCCGCCAGCGAAGTGGGGGGCTTATAGGCGGCGGCGCTCGCCGCGTCAACAGTCCTGGCGCTCTCGGTGTATGCTCCGGGCGCGGGTAGGGCTTGCGACGCCGTGTTCCCTGGACGCAGGGCGGCGGGCTCGCTTATGTGCATTCACTGTTTATATAAGGTGACGCGCGCTCGGAAGGCCGCGTGCCCAAGAACCCGAGGGAGTAGGCATGAGCGAAGTTTCAGTGGCCGAACGGCCCGTGACTGACAGCCTTGTCACCGTCTTCGGCGGCTCGGGGTTCCTCGGCCGCTACGTGGTGCGCGCGCTCGCCAAGCGCGGCTACCGGATTCGCGTGCCCGTGCGCCGCCCGGATCTCGCCGGATTTCTTCAGCCGCTCGGCTATGTCGGGCAGATTCAGGTTACCCAGGCGAATGTGCGCTATCCCGATTCGGTGATGGCGGCGGTTGTCGATTCTGATGCGGTGGTGAACCTCGTCGGCATTCTCGCGCCCGGCGGACGCCAGAGCTTCGATGCCGTGCACGCTTTCGGCGCCAAGGCGATCTCCATCGCCGCAGCCGAAGTGAACGCCGCGCTGGTGCATATTTCCGCCATTGGCGCGGACCCGGACTCCGCGGTCGGCTATCTCAGAACCAAGGGCGAAGGCGAGATCGCGGCGCGTGAGGCGGTGCCTTCCGCCATTATCATGCGCCCCTCGGTGGTGTTCGGGCCGGAAGATCAGTTCTTCAACCGGTTCGCCGGTCTCTCCCGCTTCCTGCCGGCGCTGCCGCTGATCGGCGGCGGGCACACCCGCTTCCAGCCGGTGTTCGTGGGCGATGTGGCGGCTGCCGTGCAGCGCGCGGTCGAGGGCAAGGCGAAGGCGGCGGCCACCTATGAACTGGGTGGTCCCGAGGTGCGGACCTTCAAGGAATTGATGGAGCTGATGCTGCGCGAGATCGGCCGCAAGCGGCCGCTCGTGGACCTGCCGTTCGGCCTCGCCGATTTCGAGGCGCGCTTTTTGGAGAAGCTGCCTAAGCCGCTCTTGACCCGCGACCAGGTCGCCATGCTGCGCGTCGACACGGTGGTGAGCGCGACCGCCATCGCCGAGGGCCGGACCCTCGAGGGGCTCGGCATCTCCCCCGCGTCGCTGGCAAGCGTGCTGCCGAGCTATCTTTGGCGATTCCGTAAGGCAGGCCAGTTTACCCGCGTCGAAACCTGAAGACGGGCGCCTCCGGCGCCAACGTGTCCCACATGCGCGCGCGCCGACGATATCCTATATAAGCGTCGGAAAGCGGCATTGCCGGGAACGCTATCGGAACGCCATGGGCCTCGACGTCAAGATCTGCGGTGTGAACACACCCGAAGCGCTCGAAGCGGCGCTGGAGGCGGGCGCGGATTTCGTCGGCTTCGTGCATTTCCCCAAAAGCCCGCGCCATCTCTCCATACCGGCGATGGGCGCGCTTGCTTCGATGGTGGGCGGCCGCGCCGGCAAGGTCATCCTTACGGTCGATGCCGACGATGCGCAGCTGCGCGCTCTGGTGGATGCGGTCTCGCCCGATCTCCTGCAACTTCACGGCAGCGAAAGCCCCGAGCGGGTGGCCGCCATCCGCGCAATGTTCGGCGTGCCTGTCATGAAGGCGCTGCCGGTGCGCACGGCCTCGGATCTCGCGGATGTCCCGGCGTTCGCCGCCGTGGCCGACCGCCTGTTGTTCGACGCCAAGCCCGATCCCGGCGCGCTGCTGCCGGGTGGAAACGGACGGGTGTTCGACTGGAACCTGCTGCACGGCCTTGACCCGGGTCTGCCGGTCATGCTTTCCGGTGGGCTCGATCCCTCGAACGTCGCGCAGGCGCTTGCCAGCGTGAATGTCGGGGGGGTCGATGTTTCATCCGGGGTGGAAAGTGCGCCCGGAGTGAAATCGCCCGAGAAGATTTTCGGCTTCGTCCGCGCGGCGCGGGCGGCCCTATCCCAGACGCCTCAAAGCCCCACCTCCATCTTGGAAGGCCACGCTTCGTGACTGTGTTGAACTCCTTCCGCAACGGACCTGACGAAGGCGGCCATTTCGGCAACCACGGCGGGCGCTTCGTCGCCGAGACGCTGATGCCGCTGATCCTGCGGCTGGAGGATGCCTACGAGGCCGCGAAGATCGATCCGGCCTTCAAGGCCGAGATGGATTATTTCCTCACCCATTATGTCGGCAGGCCCTCGCCGCTCTATTTCGCCGAGCGGCTGACCGAGCACCTGGGCGGCGCCAAGATCTATCTGAAGCGAGAGGAGCTGAACCACACCGGCTCGCACAAGGTGAACAATGTTCTCGGCCAGATCCTGCTCGCCCGTCGCATGGGCAAGGAGCGGATCATCGCCGAGACCGGGGCGGGCCAGCATGGCGTCGCCACCGCGACGCTGTGCGCGCGGTTCGGCCTGAAGTGCGTGGTCTATATGGGCGCGGTTGACGTGGAGCGGCAGAAGCCCAACGTGTTCCGCATGAACATGCTCGGCGCCACCGTGGTGCCCGTCACCTCCGGCTCCCGCACCCTCAAGGACGCCATGAACGAGGCGCTGCGCGACTGGGTGACAAACGTGCACGACACCTTCTATTGCATCGGCACGGTGGCGGGGCCGCATCCCTATCCCGCGATGGTCCGCGACTTCCAGTCGATCATCGGCAAGGAAACCCGCGCGCAACTGTTCGAGGCCGAGGGCAGGGGGCCCGACAGCCTGATCGCGGCGGTTGGCGGCGGCTCGAACGCCCTGGGCCTGTTCCACGAATTCCTGGATGACGAGGGCGTCGAGATCTTCGGCGTCGAAGCTGCCGGCCACGGCGTGTCGACCGGCCAGCATGCCGCCTCCATCACCGGCGGTCGGCCGGGCGTGCTCCATGGCAATCGCACCTATTTGCTCATGGACGGCGACGGACAGATCGCCGAGGCCCACTCGATTTCCGCCGGGCTCGATTATCCCGGCATCGGCCCCGAGCATTCCTATCTGCACGATGTTGGCCGGGTGACCTACATCCCCTGCACCGACAACGAGGCTCTGGAGGGCTTCCAGCTCCTCTCCAAGCTCGAAGGCATCATTCCGGCACTGGAATGCGCCCACGCCATCGGTAAGGTGATGGAGATCGCCCCCGAGAAGCCGAAGGACCACATCATGGTGGTCAATCTCTCGGGCCGTGGCGACAAGGACATCTTTACCGTGGCCGAGCATCTTGGGGGGATGGCATGAAATATCGGGTGGCAGGCGCGCTCCTGCTCGGGGCGGGCTGCATCGGGGCGATTGCCCCGGCTTTCGCCGACCCCGCCGGGCTGAAGCTGACTTTCGGCAAGGTCGTCACCGATCCCGCAGGGGCATTCGTGAGCGTGCAGGTCGCAAACACCGGGACGCTGACCTTGAGCCAGATCGTGGTGACCTGCCAGTTCTTCGCCGGCAAGACGGCTCTGGGCTCGTCCTATACCACGCTGTTCTCGTCCTTCCCCGGCATCACCGGACAGGACCAGGTGCGCCTCATTGGCGCCACCACCGCCAACAAGGCCACCTGCGCCATCACCACCCCCGCCAGCTGATGACTTAAGCCTTTTCCACCTCTCCCCGAGGGGGAGAGGTCGGCTGCGAAGCAGCCGGGTGAGGGGGCTCCAGCGTTTCAGGACTTGAGAGGGTAGTCCCCCCCACCCTAGCCCTCTCCCCCGTGGGGAGAGGGAACAGGTTGTGCTAGCGACCCGGAAGCTCAAGTTCGAGGCGGATCAGTTCAAGGACACCCTCCAGATTGTCGTAGATGTCCTGGTTCGAGATACGCATGATCCTGAGGCGTTTTTGCTCAAGGAAACGGGTACGTACCTGATCTCGCCGTACATCCTCCACCTCGGAGTGCGTCACGCCGTCCACTTCGACCACGAGCGATCCGGCAAGGCAGATGAAGTCCACGACATAAGGGCCGACCGGGTATTGGCGGCGGAATTTCCATCCCAAAAGCCGTCGTCCGCGCAACGCGCGCCACAGCACAGCTTCGGCCGAGGTCTGGCGGCTGCGCAGGGCTTGTGCTTTTGTCCGTGTAGCTTCTATCGCCTTGCGCCGCTTCGCCGGCCTTTCCCATTCAAACGCAAATAGATTACACGGCCTCCATGACCACTCGCATCACCACCCGTTTTGCAGATCTTGCCGCCGCTGGGCGGCCGGGTCTTGTGACCTTCATCACCGCCGGGGATCCGGACGGGGCGACCTCGCTCGCCATCCTGAAATCCTTGCCGGGCGCCGGGGCGGATGTGATTGAGCTGGGGGTGCCGTTCACCGACCCCATGGCGGATGGTCCTGCCATCCAGGCGGCCGGCCTGCGCGCGCTCAAGGCCGGGCAGACGCTGGAGAAGACGCTGCAATTGGTGCGCGACTTCCGCACCGGGGACGATGCCACGCCGATCGTGCTGATGGGCTATTTCAACCCGATCTATGTCTATGGCGTCGAGCGTTTCCTGGCGAACGCCAAGTCCGTCGGCGTTGATGGACTGATCGTCGTCGACCTGCCGCCGGAAGAGGACGACGAATTGTGCCTGCCGGCGTTGGCTGCCGGGCTCGATTTCATCCGCCTCGCCACGCCCACCACCGACGATGCGCGCCTGCCGGCGGTGCTGAAGCACACGGCGGGCTTTGTCTATTACGTCTCGATCACCGGCATCACCGGCTCGGCGACCCCCGATGCCGACCTCGTCGCGGCGGCGGTCAAGCGCATCAAGACCCACACCTCGCTGCCGGTGGCGGTGGGCTTCGGCGTGAAGACGCCGGCGCAGGCAGCGGAAATCGCCGCCGGGGCGGATGCGGTGGTGGTGGGCTCCGCGCTGGTGGAGACGGTGCGGGTGTCTCTCGACGAGACCGGCGCTGCGACCGCGCGCACCTGCTCGGATGTGGTGAGCCTGGTGCGCAGCCTTTCTGAAGCCGTGCGCGGCGTCACCCGCACCGCCTGATCGCCCAACGCGGCGCAGTCACCCCTTCTTCGCCTGCGCGATCAGGGTTTCCATCGCCGCAACCGCCGCACTGCCGGTCAGCGCGCCCTCCCACAGGCGCGCGGCGAGTGTCTCGTACATCTGAAGGGCCTGCGCATCGGAACTGATGACGGCAACCCCATAGCGCAGGTTCAGCGGCGCTCCGAGGCGGAACGGGCTCGTCACAACCAGCTTCTGCCCGCCGCGCCGCAGGATCTGGAACCCGGAGGTCGGCAGGGAGCGGGCGGTGACGGCGATCTGGACCCCCATGGGCGGCTTTTCGATCAAGCGGCACAGGTGTTCGATCTCGCGTGCCGCCACCTGTCGCGGTCCGGCGGTGCGCGGGCGGGCATCCGGGGCCGCGTCGAGGCCGGAGGCAAGATAGACCGCCACTTCCGACAAGGGCACGACATTGACGAAGCCGCCCTGCCGGCGCCCCTGCGCGATCTTGCGCTTGCGCAACGCATCCCGCAGGCGGCGGTTCTCCGGCGGTGTGAGGGAATCCACCTCGTCGGCGCGGGAGATGGCCAGGAACAGCGCCTCGTCATAGGCGGCGCTGGAGAGCACATAGGCGAGCGGGCCGAACACTGTCGTGATGTGGTCGGCATCCTCTTCGAGCACCTGAAGGCGCTCAAAGAAATCCACCGCGCGGGGCAGATACTCCTGACCCAGGCCCAGCAGCGCGCTCAGCGACGTGCCGTAGAGCCGCGCCAGACGATCCAGCACGTCGAGCTTCACGATCCCGCCGCCCTCGTAGCGATAGAGCAGCGCGCGGGAGAGGCGGGCGCTGCGCGCCGCCTCCTCGACGGTGAGGCCCGACACCGCGCGATGATGGCGCAGGCGCCGGCCCACTTCGGCCAATTCGGTCATTACGAGAGCATCCGATTGCCTAAGGAGGCAGCAGCCTATCTCAAAAATGAGACGCGTGTTTCTTAAAGGAGAATAGCATCTAAATTAGCTGTCGATGCAGGCCGAGCGGTCTCCTAGCCTTGGTTCTGGACGGAGACCACGACATGCCTTTTGTGACCATCGACGGACGGCGCGTGCACTATGCCCATCGCGCGGGAGGGCCACGCACCATCGTGTTTCTGCACGGCGGCTTCGGCAGTTCATCGCAGCTCTGGTCCAATGCCATGGAGGCGCTGCCGGCCGAGTGGTCGGCCTATGCTATCGACAATTTCATCCACTCCGAGGCGCCGCCCGAGGGCTACAATGTCGCCGCCTTCGCCAAGCGCCTCGCCGGCTTCGTCGCGGCACTGGGGCTCGACCGGCCGGTGGTCGCCGGCCATTCTATGGGCGGGGTGGTGAGCCAGATTTCTGCGCTGGATTATCCGGAAGCGGTGGGCGGGCTCGTGCTGGTCTGTAGCGGTGCGACCATGGCGAACAACAAGGTTGCCAGGCCGCTGCTCGCGAAGCTGGAGACCGAGGGACACCGGCCGGGGGCGCTGCGCGCCATGAGCGAAAGCTGGTTTCGCTGGCCGCAGGGACCCTTCTTCGAGCGGTATGTGGAACTGGCGCAGACGGCGCCGCTCCAGGCCATGATCGACGCCCAGATCTCGCTCATCGAGGCAGACGTGAAGGCGCGCCTGGGCGAAATCCGTGTGCCGACGCTGGTGATGTTCGGGCCCTACGATACCGGGCGGACCATGGAACATGCCCTGATGCTGAAAGACGGCATCGCCGGCGCGCGGCTCGCGGTGCTCGAGGAGAGCGGCCACACGCCCATGGCCGATACGCCAGACGCCTTCAATGCCGCCCTCTCGCAATTCCTCGCTTCAATCCCCGCGCGCGATATCGCAGCCTAAGCTCCAGGAGATCGCCATGACTGTATCTCAGCTTTCCCTCGCTCAGCTTTTCCGCCACGCGCTTCCTCTCGCGTTCGTGGCCACCCTCCTGGCGCAACCGGCCGCCGCCGACGTGCTCGACGAGGTGAAATCCTCAGGCGTCCTCAAGGTGGCGGTGGTGCTGGACTATCCCCCGTTCGGCTCAATGCGCGCCGACATGAAGCCGGAAGGCTACGACATCGAGGTCGCCGGACTCCTCGCCAAGAGCCTGGGTGTGAAGGCGGAGCTGGTGCCGGTGACGAGTGCAAACAAAATTCCCTATATCCAGAGCCGCAAGGCGGACGTGCTGCTGAACATCGGCGCCAATCCCGAGCGCGCCAAGGTGGTGGACTTCTCCGCGCCCTATGCGCCCTATTTCATCGGTGTCTTCGGACCCGCCGACATCAAGGTCGCCTCCATCGAGGACCTGAAGGGAAAGACCATCGGCACGACGCGCGGTTCGTTCGAGGAAATGATCCTCACCAAGACCGCGCCGGAGGGCACCGACATCAAGCGCTATGAGGACAATGGCACCACCATTTCCGCCTTCCTCTCGGGCCAGACTCAACTGGTGGCGCTCGGGAATATCGTCGCCGCCAACATCGTCTCGCAAAAGCCGACGCGGATGCCGGAGCAGAAACTGCTGCTGCTGAATTCACCGGTACGTGCGGCGGTGCTGAAGGGGGAGGGGCCGTTGCTCGAAAAGGTCAATGCCGCCATCGCCCAGCTCAAGGCCGACGGCACGCTGCCGGGCATGGCAGAGCGCTGGCTGAAGCAGCCGCTGCCCGCCGGCTTCTGATCGATCGACATACAAAAAAGCCGCCCCGGAGGGCGGCTTTTTCTATCGAGCGGGCTTCGCTCAGAGGTTGCGGTTGACGGTGTCCTTCACCGCATCCTTGGCCTCGCCAACGGCCTTCTGGCCCTTGCCCTTCAGTTCCTGAACCTTGCCCTCGACTTCGAGCCGATCGTTGCCGACCGCCTTGCCGATACCCTGCTTGGCATTGCCAACGGCCTCGTTCGCGGTGCCCTTGATCTTATCAGCGGTGCTGCCCATGGGAACGTGTCCTTTCCAAAGCGGCCCAGAGTGGCCTCTCAGGTAAACAACCGCGCTGCCCGCGACCGGTTCCGCGTGAGTGCCGAAATCGCGCATGCCGCAGCGGCGGAAACGCCCGCCGGAGCGGGCGCGTCCGGCGCGCGTCAGACCAGTGCGGCGTCGAGCGTGATCTCGGCCTTCAGGAGCTTGGAGACCGGGCAGCCGGCCTTGGCCTTGCCCGCGAGTTCCTGGAACGCGGCATCGTCCACGCCGGGGATTTTGGCGCGCAGCGTCAGGGCGACGGCGGTGATGGCGAAACCATCCGCCTGCTTCACCAGGGTGACGTCGGCCTTGGTGTCCATGTGCTCGGCGGTGAAGCCGGCTTCGCCGAGGATCAGCGAGAGCGCCATGGTGAAGCAGCCGGCGTGGGCGGCGCCGATCAGTTCCTCGGGATTGGTGCCGGGCCTGCCCTCGAAGCGGCTGGCGAAGCCGTAGGGATAGGCATCGAGCGCGCCGCTCTTGGTGGAGATGGCACCCTTGCCGTCCTTGATGCCGCCGGACCAGACCGCAGAGCCGAAAGTGGTCATGAGATATTCCTTTTCTTGAAACCCGGACCCAACGGCGCGGGGATCGCCGCGCGCCGGTGGGTCTCAGACTATGCCGCGAACGCTGCGGCCACGCGACAAAGACGCTTAACGTGACCGCGAGGTTCATTTTATCGAGCCGTCAGCCACGCCTTCGCCAGCGCGACGTCGTTTTCGGTGAGCCCGTGGCCGGCCCGTAGCGTGCGGTGTTCCACCTCGGCGCCCGCTTCCTGAAGCCGCGCCGCGAGGCGCTCCGCATTTGCCGGGGGTATGATGGGGTCGGCATTGCCGGAGAGGATCAGCACCGGCTTGCCGGCAAGATCATGGGCGGGCGCCTCCTCCAGCGGCACCATGGCACGCAGCAGGACCGCCCCCGCCAAGACCTCGGGCCGGCGATACAGGATGGCGGCGGCAATGTTGGCGCCGTTTGAGAAGCCGACCGCGATCGGCGCGGGGCCGCCGCATGTCTCGCGCGTGGCGGCGATGAAGTCCGCCAGTTCGTCGGCGCGGCGGCGCACGTCCTCGGCGTCGAACACGCCTTCCGCGAGGCGGCGGAAGAAGCGCGGCATGCCGTGTTCGAGCACCTGCCCGCGCGGCGAGATCAGCGCCGCGCCCGGCGAGAGCATGCGGCCGAGCGGCAGGAGATCGTTCTCGTCTCCGCCGGTGCCGTGCAGCAGCAGAAGCGGCGCGCGGCCCTGAACCGTGGCGGGTTCATAGCGATGGACGAAGCTGGATGCGGTGAGCGTGGTCATGATGGGTCTCCGTGCGCGCTGCGAGGCGCGCGAAATGCGTGGAGTGCTCCCTCCCGATGATGTGTTGTTCCCTCTCCCGCTTGCGGGGGAGGGGTAGGGAGGGGGAAATGGTGCGAAGTGGTTGAGTGCAGGGCTTTTTTCTTAAGGCTCCCAGCCCCCTCCACAGCCCTCCCCCGCAGGCGGGAGAGGGGGCGACCGAGCGATGGCGACGGTGCCAGGGAGGTAGGTTGGGGCGTCGCCTCAACCGAGCACAGGAAGCACGCGCTCGATCTCGTCGCGCTTGCTTTCCAGCCCCGCCGGCAGCTTCAGCGACTGGCCGAGGGTGTCGGCCGGCTCGTCCACGGCGAAGCCGGGGATGTCGGTCGCGATCTCGAACAGGACGCCGTTGGGCTCGCGGAAATAGACCGAGCGGAAATAGTTGCGGTCTTTCTGCTCGGTGGTGTGGATGGCGTGGTTTTCCGCCAGCTTTCGCACCATCTCCATTTCGGCGGCATCGTCCGCCGCGCGGAACGCCACATGGTGCACGCTGCCCCCGCCGGCCCGGCCCTTCAGGAAATCGCCGGCAACCCGGAGGTCGACCACGCCGCCCATGGCGGCATTCGAGGTGAAGCGCACATAGGCGCCCTCGCGTGCCGCCTCCGCATAGCCGAGCACATCGGTGAGGATCGCGCCCGTGGGTGCCGCATCCTTCACCAGCAGGCTCACGCCGTGGAAGCCGCGGATGGCATAGTCCGCCGGAATATCCGCGACGCTCCAGGCGGGCTCCGCTTCCGCACCGGGAACTCCGACCAAGGCAAGGCGCATGCCGTCCGGATCGGTGAAGGCGAGGACCGTCTCGCCGAAGCGGCGCACCGGCGACGTGTGCCGCACGCCCTTCTCGACGAAGCGCTGCGTCCAGTAGCCTATGGCGCCTTCCGGCACGCGGAACGTGGTTTCCTGGGTCTCGCCGACACCGAGCCGGCCCGGCGCCACATGCTCCCAGGGGAAGAAGGTGATGATCGAACCGGGCTGGCCGGCCTCGTCTCCGTAATAGAGGTGGTAGGTGCCGGGATCGTCGAAATTGACCGTCTTCTTCACCAGGCGCAGCCCCAGGGTGCCGACATAGAATTCGACATTGCGACGGGCGGGGCCGGAAATCGCGGTGACGTGGTGGATGCCGTTGGTGGTCATTTTCAAATCCTCCAAATCGAAGGGAAATCTTCTAAGGATTGATTTAAGGAAAGCTCATCGGTTTCGCTACGGTATTAGGATTGCGTGAATGCAATGTGGATTGGCGCTCTTGCGCTTTTCCTCGTCGCCACGCCGCGCGCGCTCGGCGCGGGTTACGGCATTGCCGGAGCCTTTTGCTGCTCCGGCAATGCCCCCGGCGCATGGCCGCGCCGCCAGCCCTACGCTTGAAAAGATTTCGCTTTGTCTGAATTCGCTCTAAGACAGGCGCCAGAAGATAATTGCGCAGGCTGGGCCTGCAACAGACGTAAAAGGTCGAGAAGTCATGCCTGCCTATCGTTCCCGCACCTCCACCCACGGCCGCAACATGGCCGGAGCCCGTGGCCTTTGGCGCGCCACGGGGATGAAGGACGGTGATTTCGGCAAGCCGATCATCGCGGTGGTGAACTCCTTCACCCAGTTCGTGCCGGGCCATGTTCACCTGAAGGATCTCGGCCAGCTCGTGGCGCGTGAGATCGAGAAGGCCGGCGGCGTCGCCAAGGAGTTCAACACCATCGCGGTGGATGACGGCATCGCCATGGGCCACGACGGAATGCTCTATTCCCTGCCGTCGCGCGAGATCATTGCCGACAGCGTGGAATACATGGTCAACGCCCATTGCGCGGACGCCATGGTCTGCATCTCCAATTGCGACAAGATCACCCCCGGCATGCTGATGGCCGCCATGCGGCTGAACATCCCGGCGGTGTTCGTCTCCGGCGGGCCCATGGAGGCCGGCAAGGTCATTCTCTCCAACGGCGAGACCAAGTCGGTGGACCTGATCGACGCCATGGTCGCCGCCGCCGACAGCCGCGTGTCGGACGAGGACGTGAAGGTGATGGAACGCTCCGCGTGCCCCACCTGCGGCTCATGCTCGGGCATGTTCACGGCCAATTCCATGAACTGCCTCACCGAGGCGCTCGGCCTCGCGCTGCCGGGCAACGGCTCGGTGCTCGCCACCCATTCGGATCGCGAGCGCCTGTTCGTCGAGGCGGGACATCTCATCGTCGATCTTGCCCGCCGCTATTACGAGCAGGAGGACTCCAATGTCCTGCCGCGCAACATCGCGTCGTTCAAGGCGTTCGAGAACGCCATGACCCTCGACATTTCCATGGGCGGCTCCACCAACACGGTGCTGCATCTGCTGGCCGCCGCCAACGAGGGCGAGGTGGATTTCACCATGTCCGATATCGACCGGCTGTCCCGCAAGGTGCCGGTGCTGTGCAAGGTGGCGCCCGCCGTCGCCAACATCCACATGGAAGACGTGCACCGCGCCGGCGGCATCATGGCGATCCTCGGGGAACTGGACCGCGCCGGCCTGATCCATAATGACCTGCCGACCGTCCACGCCCCGACCATGTCCGATGCGCTGGACCGCTGGGACGTGGTGCGCAGCAAGAGCGAGACGGTGCACAACTTCTATCGCGCCGCGCCGGGCGGGGTGCCGACCCAGGTGGCGTTCAGCCAGTCGCGCCGGTGGGACGACCTCGATGTCGACCGCGAGACGGGCGTGATCCGCAACCTCGAACACGCCTATTCCACCGATGGCGGCCTCGCCGTGCTTTACGGCAACATCGCGGAAGAGGGCTGCATCGTGAAGACCGCGGGGGTGGACGCCTCCAACCTCACCTTCACCGGCCCGGCACGCATCTTCGAGAGCCAGGACGCGGCTGTGGAAGCCATTCTCGCCAAAGGCAAGGTGGTGGCCGGCGACCTCGTGCTGATCCGCTATGAGGGACCGCGCGGCGGGCCCGGCATGCAGGAAATGCTGTATCCGACCTCCTATCTGAAGTCGAAGGGCCTGGGGAAGCAGTGCGCGCTGATCACCGACGGGCGCTTCTCCGGCGGCTCGTCGGGCCTGTCCATCGGCCACATCTCCCCCGAGGCGGCCGAGGGTGGGGCGATCGGCCTGGTGGAAGAAGGCGACATCATCGAGATCGACATCCCGAACCGGCGCATCCACCTTCAGGTGTCGGAAGAGGTGATGGCGCATCGCCGTGCGGCCATGGAAGCCAAGGGCGATGCCGCCTGGCAGCCCGCGCCCCGCAAGCGGGCGGTGTCCCAGGCGCTTCTGGCCTACGCCGCGATGACGACCTCCGCGTCGCGCGGCGCAGTACGCGACGTGAAGGCGCTGAAGCGCTGAGCCTCGCGCCGCGCGGGTCCGCGCGGCATCCTGTTCTCAGAACCGTGAAAGGCGTGCCATGAGCCGGCTTCCAATGATTGCGCGCGACCAACTCGGCGATCTCGAACCTCTGTTCGCGCGGGTCGAGCGCCAGGGAGGAACGGTGCCGAACGCTTGGCGCATGATGGCGCATGTTCCGGACATCCTGCGCGCGTTCTGCGATCTCGCCTATGTGACGCTGCGGGTCGAGCGGCAGGTGCCTGCGGTGCTGAAATGGCTGGTGGCGCATGTCGCCAGCCGCGCCGCCGGCTGCCGCTATTGCATGCTCCACGCTGTCGCCAATGCCGACGGCCTGCCGCTGGCGGAAGGCGACCGCGAGAAGATCGAGGCTGTTTGGGAGTTCGAAACCAGCCCCTTGTTCTGCGAGGCCGAGCGCGCGGCGCTGCGGGTCGCGCTGGGCGCGGCCATGGTGCCGAACGCGGTCGAGGATGACGCATTCGAGGCGCTGAAGGCGCACTATTCCACCGAGCAGATCGTGGAGATCGTTGCGGTCATCTCCCTGTTCGGATTTCTCAACCGTTGGAACGATACGCTTCAGTCCGAACTGGAGGAAAAGCCCCTGGCCTATGCGGCAGAGCATCACCTCGACCAGCGCGGCTGGTCGCTGGGCGCCCACGGCCGAACGGACTAATCGCGCTTCTCGAGGAAGCGCGCCAACGGGCCTTCTCCCTCAATGGCTCATCGACAGGTGAGGCGCCCGTCCACATTGGCGATGTCGCGGCCGGGTCCGCACCAGCTTGCTGCCGTGTTGGAATCCACCCAGCGGCCGCGCGAGTCCTGACAGGTCGCCTTCAGCCATCCCGCGACCATGCGGATGTCGCGGCATGAGGACATATAGGAGCCGTTGGGCGGACGCTCGCTACCGAAAGCCGGCGCGGCTCCCTGCGCGGGCGCGGTCTTGCACACCAGCCGCCCGTCTTCATTGGCAATGTCGTTTCCTGGCGCGCACCAGCTGATCGCGGTATTCGCCTCGACCCAGCGGCCCGAGCGGTCCTGGCAGCTCGCCTTTAGCCAGCCCGCAACCTCGCGCACGTCGCGGCAGGAGGAGAGATAGCTGCCGGCGGGAACCTGCTGCGCAGCCGCGGGAAGGATCGACAGGCCGAGCAGCGCGACCGCTAAAGCAAAGAGTTTCACGCACCCACGCATCGTCACCTCCAAAGCCGATGACGCAATATCCGATCGACCCGCCACACCGCAACGCGGCCCAGAAGCGCAAGCTCGCCGCCGGGCCCATCGACAGCCCATGCCCGCTTCGCTACAAGCCGACACGGCTCAACGCAAAGACGCATCCATGACCATCCGCCTGCATAAGGGCGACCTGCCGGACAGCTTCCGTCCGGCATCGGTCGTCGCCATCGACACCGAGACCCTCGGCCTGAACCCGCATCGCGACCGGCTCTGCCTGGTGCAGTTGTCCAATGGCGATGGTACCGCCGACCTGGTCCAGGTCCCGCGCGGCGCCTCGGCGGCGAGCGCGCCGAACCTGGTGCGCATGCTGGCGGACCCCAATGTGGTGAAGCTGTTCCATTTCGCGCGGTTCGACGTGGCGGTGCTCGGCCATACCTTCGGCGTCGCCGTCGCGCCGGTGTTCTGCACCAAGATCGCCTCCCGCCTGACCCGCACCTATACCGACCGGCACGGCCTGAAGGATCTGGTGAAGGAACTGGTCGGCGTCGATCTCTCCAAGCAGCAGCAGAGTTCGGACTGGGCGGCCGAAGACCTGACCGAGGCCCAACTCCAGTACGCCGCCTCGGATGTCCTCTATCTGCATGCCTGCAAGGACAAGCTGGAGGCCATGCTGGCGCGGGACGGGCGCGCGGCGCTGGCGCGGTCCTGCTTCGATTTCCTCCCCACCCGCGCGATGCTGGATCTCTCCGGCTGGGCGGAAGAGGATATTTTCGCCCATTCCTGATTCCCACCGCGCGACTTGCGCGGGACATCCCTCCGGCCCATCTTGAAGGGCGCGGGATGTCGCGCGCCTTAGGGGAAGAATGAGCCAACCCGTATCTTCCACCGACACTGAACGGCGCGATGCTTCCGCGATCTTCAGTGCGCGCGAGGCGCCCAATTTCGTCCGTGCCCACAGGCATAGCGGACGCGTGCGGCTGGTGAAGCGCCTGTTGCCCGTGATGCTTGTCGGGGCGTTCGCGGCGATGGTGATCGTGCCTCTGCTGCATCAGATGGGCTTGAAGCTGGAATTGCCGTTCGAGATCGGCGGGCTGCATCTCTCCGGCACGCGGCTCACCATGGAAGTGCCCAAGCTCTCCGGCTTCACCGACGACGGGCGCGCCTATCGCGTCAACGCCGCGACCGCATCCCAGGATCTGGCCAAGACCGATGTGCTGGACCTGACGGATATCGACGCCCAGATCGAGCTGGCCAACAAGGGCTGGGCCAACGTGAAGTCGGCGACCGGTTCGGTCGATACCAAGAGCCAGATCATCCGGCTGGTGAACGGCGTTTACCTCACCGTCAATGGCGGGTATGCCGGGCGCCTGAAGGATGCTGAAGTGGATGCGAAGGCCGGAACTCTGGTCACCGACAACCCGGTTCTGCTCACCTATCGCGACGGCAAACTGGTGGCCGACCGCATGATGGTCTCCGATCGGGGTAACCGGGTACTCTTCGAGGGCAATGTGCAGTTGGATTTCCGCAGCGCCGATTTCTCCGACAAGCAGGGCGCCGCCGCTGCCCCGGCGCAGACCACCCCGGCTCCATCGGCTGCACCTCAGCCTTCAGGCCAGCCGCCGTCCGTCCAGCCTGCACCGAACCAATCCTCGCCCGCCCAATCCGCGCCGGCCACCAAGGGAGCCATGCGATGACCTCTCGCCTCGCCGCCGCCGGGCGCGCCGCTGCCCTGTTCAGCGTCTTCCTTCTGGCCGGCGCCGCGCCAAGTGTCGCGCAGCAGGCGGGGGCGCCGAGCGTGCCGAACGCGCTCCAAGGCTTCGCCAAGAACCGCGACCAGCCGGTGCGCATCAATTCCAATTCGCTTGAGGTGCGGGACAAGGACAAGACCGCGCTGTTCGCCGGCAATGTGGTGGTGGTGCAGGGTGACACAACCATGCGCAGCCCCGAGCTTCTGGTGTTCTACGAAGGCAGCGCCACGCCCACCGACAACCAGCCGCAGAGTTCGTCCTCCATCAAGCGCCTGGAGGCGCGCGGCGGCGTCGTGGTCCAGACCAAGGACCAGACCGCGACCGGGGAGACCGGCACGTTCGACATGAAAAGCAACACCGTGGTCATGACCGGAAAGCCGGTGGTGCTGACCCAGGGGCCGAATGTGATCCGCGGCCAGAAACTCACCGTTGACCTTGTCACGGGAGTGTCGAGGATAGAGGGTGGACGGGTCGAGAGCGTGATCGTGCCCGGCAGCGTGAAACCGGGCGATCAGCCGGCGGCGCCAAAGCGTTGATGCTGTCATCCATAAGCGGGCGTATCGTCGCGGCACGGCCGTTTTTCCCCGCGGCCTGAATTTTGCATGTTGCAAAGCTTGCCTTCAGGGAGGAAAACTAGGCCCTTCCGGCTGCAACCCGCGCGGATGGAGCTTTCAGCCTCCAAACGTTCTGAGCGGTTTGCGTCCGGCCTCATTCGAGGCGGCCTAAGATTCAGGCGTTCTGACTGAATTGGTGTCCGCCCCTGCGGGAAATCCCGACCGGAGGCGTCGCGTTGAACGTCCTAGCCATGTTCGGCTCCAAATCCTCGCGTCCCGCATCGGCAGCGGCTTCCGTCGATCCCGCCTGGGATGCGGAGCAGGACGGCGATGTCGCGAACCCGGATCTGGGTGGTCGCGAGCCGCGCGTCGACCAGTCGGAAGTGGCTCTGGCCGCCTACGATCTCGCAAAGAGCTATGGTGGGCGCAAGGTGGTGCGCGGCGTCAGCCTCAATGTGCGACGCGGCGAGGCGGTCGGCCTGCTCGGCCCCAATGGCGCCGGCAAGACCACCGTCTTCTACATGATCACCGGCCTGGTGAAGGCCGACGCGGGCCGCATCGAGCTTGAGGGCCATGATGTGACCTCCATGCCCATGTATCAGCGCGCTCGGCTCGGCATCGGCTACCTCCCCCAGGAGGCCTCGATCTTCCGTGGCCTGTCGGTGGAGGACAACATCCTCGCCGTGCTGGAAGTCACCGAACCGAACCGCCGCAAGCGGCGCGAAGAGGTCGACGCGCTGCTGGAGGAGTTCAAGATCACCCATGTGCGTAAATCGCCGTCCATAGCCCTGTCGGGCGGCGAGCGGCGGCGCGTGGAAATCGCCCGCGCCCTCGCAAGCCGGCCGTCCTTCATGCTGCTGGACGAGCCGTTCGCCGGCATCGACCCGATCGCGGTGGGCGACATCCAGGCGCTGGTGCGCCATCTGACCACGCGCGGCATCGGGGTTCTCATCACCGACCACAATGTCCGCGAGACCCTTGGCCTGATCGACCGCGCCTACATCATCCATTCGGGCGCCGTGCTGATGGAGGGCGACCGCGACTCCGTCGTCAACAGCGCGGACGTTCGCCGGCTCTACCTCGGCGAAGAGTTCCGCCTATGAGGGCCACCCGTCCACGCTACCGGGGGGGCACCGCCTGATGTCGCTCGCCCCGCGCATGGAATTCCGCCAGACCCAGTCTCTGGTGATGACGCCGCAGCTGATGCAGGCCATCAAGCTGCTTCAGCTCTCAAATCTCGAACTGGTCGCGTACGTCGAAGCGGAACTGGAGCGCAACCCGCTGCTGGAACGCGCGGCGGAAGAAGGCAGCGCGGACGCGCCGGACAGTCTTGAGATCCTTCCCACGCCCGAGCCTGAAGCCGTGCGCGAGGGCGACTGGCTGGTGGAGGATGCGGAACCAAGCCGCGCGTCCATGGAGGCCCGCCTCGACACCGACCTCGGCAACATTTTCCCCGACGATGTGCCTGTCGACCGGCCCGGCGCGGGTGGTCCGGGCGGCGGCACCGTCAGTGACTGGGGCGGCGGGGGCGAGCGGAGCGAGGACTACAATCCCGAAGCCTTCCTCGCCACCCAGACCACCCTTGCGGACCATCTGGAAGCCCAGTTGTCTCTGGCCGAGACCGATCCGGTGCGCCGCATCATCGGCCTCAACCTGATCGGCCTGATCGACGAGACGGGGTATTTCACCGGCGACCTCGCGGTGCTGGCGGACATGCTCCAGGTCAGCGTCGCGGAGGTGGAGGAGGTGCTGCGCCTCATCCAGACCTTCGAGCCCACCGGTGTCGGCGCGCGAACGCTGTCCGAATGCCTGGCGATCCAATTGCGCGAGCGCGACCGCTGCGATCCCGCCATGCAGGCCCTGCTGGCCCATCTCGATCTGCTGGCGCGCCATGACCGAAATGCGCTGCGCCGGGTTTGTGGTGTGGATGCGGAGGATCTCGCCGAGATGATCTCCGAGGTCCGCCGGCTGGACCCAAAGCCCGGCCTCGTGTTCAGCGGCGGCGTGGTGCATCCGCTGGTGCCCGACGTGTTCGTGAGGCCCGGACCGGAGAACACCTGGCTGGTGGAGCTGAACTCCGAGACTTTGCCGCGCGTGCTGGTGAACCAGACCTATCACGCCACCGTCGTGCGGGCCGTTCGGTCGCCCAAGGAAAAGAGCTTCCTGGCCGATTGCCTGCAAAGCGCAAGCTGGCTCACCCGTTCGCTGGACCAGCGGGCGCGCACCATCCTGAAGGTGGCGAGCGAGATCGTGCGTCAGCAGGAAGGGTTCCTGGACCATGGGGTGCGCCATCTGCGGCCGCTCAACCTGCGCACCGTGGCGGATGCCATCGGCATGCATGAATCCACCGTCTCGCGCGTCACCTCCAACAAATACATCTCCACCCCGCGCGGCGTGCTAGAACTGAAGTTCTTCTTCTCCTCCTCCATCGCCTCCTCAGGCGGCGGCGAGGCGCATTCCGCCGAGGCGGTGCGTCACCGCATCAAGGGTCTGATCGACGCCGAGAATGTCGATGAAATCCTCTCCGACGACACGCTGGTCCAGAAGCTGAAGACCGACGGCATCGATATCGCCCGCCGCACGGTGGCGAAGTATCGCGAGAGCATGAACATCGCCTCCTCGGTCCAGCGCCGCCGCGAGAAACAGGCGATCCGCGCCGACGCCACCTCGATGGCGTGATGGTGCTGGCCAAGTGAGCGCTTAGCGCGAACTTTTCAGACCGGCAGCGTGCCGTTCGCTTCCAGGACCGCGCCCGCCAGATACAGCGAGCCGCAGATCAGCACGCGCGGTGCCGGCACGGTGGGGAATGCTGACAGGCTATCCAGTGCGGCGCCGACATCGCGCGCGGTGGAGGCGGACATGCCGAGCGCGGCGGCGGCGGCGGCCACTTCGGCGCTCGCCAAGGCTTCATGATCGCCGGGGATCGGCACCGCGATCACCTCGCCCGCCAGCCCCGCGAAGGATGCCAGGAAGCCGGTGACATCCTTGGTGCCCAGCATGCCGATGATCAGCACCAGCGGCCGGGGATAACGCTCCTCAAGCTCCACCAGTGCACTCGCCACCACGGCGCCGCCGGCGGCGTTGTGCCCGCCGTCCAGCCAGAGTTCCGCGCCCTGAGGCGCCCGCTCTGCCAGTGGTCCGGGCGGCAGGCGCTGCATGCGCGCGGGCCATTCGGCGGCCCGGATGCCGGCTTCGATCGATGCGCCGGGAAGCCGCAGGCTGGGCACCGCCCGCAGCGCCGCGACCGCAAGCCCGGCATTGCCGAGCTGATGTGCGCCCATGAGGCGGGGACGGGGCAGGTCGAGAAGACCGTCCTCGTCGGAATAAACCAGGCGGCCGGCCTCCTCATGGACGGTCCATTGCTGGCCGCGCGCGAACAGGGGCGCCAGATGGCGCGCTGCAGCGCGCTCGATCACCGCCATGGCTTCGGACGGCTGCTCGCCCACCACCACCGGAACGCGGCGCTTGATGATGCCGGCCTTCTCGGCGGCGATCAGTGCCACGGTGGCGCCGAGGAATTCCACATGGTCGACGGAGACGGGCGTTATCACGCTGACCAGCGGCGTCTCGACCACATTGGTGGCATCGAGCCGACCTCCCAGCCCCACCTCAAGCAGCAGCACGTCGGCCGGCACCTCGGCAAACAGCAGCAGGGCGGCGGCGGTGGTGATCTCGAACAAAGTGATCGGCGCGCCGTCGTTTGCCGCCCCGACCCGGTCGAGGGCATCCGAAAGCGCGGCATCGTCCACCAGCGTGCCGGCGAGGCGAATGCGCTCGTTGAAGCGCACCAGATGAGGCGAGGTATAGACGTGGACCCGGCGGCCCGCCGCCTCCAGCGTGGCGCGCATGAAGGCGATGGTGGAACCCTTGCCGTTGGTGCCGGCCACATGCACCACCGGCGGCAACCGTCGCTCGGGATGTCCAAGGGCCGCGAGCAAACGATGCACGCGGCCGAGCGACAGGTCGATGCGCTTGGGATGAAGCGCCGAAAGCCGCTCCAGGATCGCGTCGGGGGCGCTGGAAGATGCGGGACGCGCCATGCTGTCGAAGATGCTTTCTAAGCCGCCGTCGGACGCGGGAGGAGGGCCTTGGGCGGAACCGCCGGGGCCTTCACCATCAGGCGGCAGAGGCGGCCAAGGGTTTCGCGCATCTGGTGGCGGTGGATCACCATGTCGATCATGCCATGGTCGCGCAGATATTCCGCCCGCTGGAAGCCCTCGGGCAGCTTCTCGCGGATGGTCTGCTCGATGACGCGCGGGCCGGCGAAGCCGATCAGCGCGCCGGGCTCGGCAATGTGGACATCCCCGAGCATGGCGTAGGAGGCGGTGACGCCGCCCGTGGTCGGGTTGGTCATCACCACCACGTAAGGCTTCTTTGCCTCACGCAGTTCCTGGATCGCCACCGTGGTGCGCGGCATCTGCATGAGGGAGAGGATGCCCTCCTGCATGCGCGCGCCTCCTGAAGCGACGAAGATGATGAAGGGTGTGCCCTTGGCGGCGGCGGTCTGGAGGCCGGTCACAACGGCCTCGCCTGCGGCCATGCCGAGCGAACCGCCCATGAAGTTAAAATCCTGCACCGCGATCGTCACGGGCAGGCCCTCCAGCAGGCCGGTGGCGACCTTCACGGCGTCCGTCATGCCGGTCTTGGTGCGGGCATCCTTCAGGCGGTCGGCATAGCGGCGCTCGTCGCGGAACTTCAGCGGGTCGGTGGTCACGTCCGGCAGCGCCACCTCTTCATAGGCGGCGTCATCGAAGGTGATCTTCAGGCGCGAGGCGGCATCCATGCGCATGTGATAGCCGGAGCCGGGAATGACGTAGAGATTGGCTTCCAGATCCTTGTGGAAGACCATCTGCCCGGTCTCGGGGCACTTGACCCACAAATTTTCCGGGACCTCGCGGCGGGCGAGGAAGTCGCGGATCTTGGGGCGGACAACGTTGGAGATCCAGTTCAACAGGCAGCTCCTGAAATACGGCCACCTTTGTAATCGCTGCGAGGCGCCGAAGGAAGCCGTCTTCGCTGCAGTGCAAATGCGGCGGGGGCATGTCTGACACCGTAAATGAGGGGACCCGTAAACGCGAAACCCTCCCCATGGGAATGGGAAGGGCTTCGTTTGCGGAGGTCTCGGGCGCTACGCGGCGGCGAGGCTGCTCTGCCGCTGTGGCGCGGCGGCGATGAGTTCGTGGACGAACTGAAGCTTCCTCACCACCGGCTCGGACAGGATGAAGGGGTAGAGGTCCGGCTGTCCCATGGAGCGGTTGACGCTGTTGAGCGCCACGGTGAGCGGCACCCAGGCGTCAACCAGATCCTGCGCATCGCGCGCCTGATAGGGGTCGAAGTTGAGTTCGACCTGGAGGTGGGCCAGGGAATGCATGCGCGGCTGCACGCGGATGCCGAAGGAGGCGGCGGTCTCCATCGCGTCCGCCATATGGAAATAATGCGCCCAGGTCTCGGCGAAATCCTCCCAGGGGTGGGCGGTCGCATAGGACGAGATGAAGGAGGATTGCCAGTCGACCGGAGGGCCGTTCTGGTAATGCTTCTGGAGCGCCTCATTGTAATCGGCGCGCTCGTCGCCGAACACCTCGCGGCAACGCTCCAGGGGCCCGCCGTCGCCATCGACCAGCAGATCCCAGAAATAATGCCCGAGTTCGTGCCGGAAATGGCCGATGAGCGTTCGGTAGGGCTCGCCCATGGCGGTGCGGCGCTTCTCGCGCTCAGCATCATCCGCCTCGGCGATGTTCAGCGTGATGAGGCCCTCGTCGTGCCCGGTCAGCACATGGTCTCCCCCGACCGTCTGGCTGTCGGCGAGAAAGTCGAAGGCGAGGCCGTGCTCCGGGTCCTCGATCCGGTCGTACACCGGCAACTGCCAGCGCATGATGGAATAGAAGACATGGCGCTTAGCCAGTTCCACCTTCTGCCACAGGCCAAGATTCTGCGGCTCGGTCAGGTCGGGCACGGTGCGGTTGTGCCGGCAGGCCTGGCAGAACGCATTGCCGCCTTCCGGCACCAGCCAGTTGCACACGTCATGCTCCGCATTGGTGCAGAACACGTAAGGCCGGGAGGGTTCAGCCAGCGCCTTGAAGGCGGCGCCGGCCGGCTCCACAGCACTCATGATGCAACGGTCCGGAAGGAAGCCGAGGCGATATCCGCAGCTCACGCATGCCCGGTTGTCGAAATGCACCGGGTTTTTACAATTCTGGCATTCAAAGAGCTTCATGTCCGCTCGCACATATTGGGTCGCACGCCAGCGCGTGCACGGCGTTAATACGATTGTGCAGCCAAACGGTTCCCGTATGCACACGCATGGCGCCCATGCGGAGCAATTTTTGCGCGATCGGGTTCGACAGGAGGGCTGCAGGCACATGCACCAAATCGCCATCGTCGGGCTGGGAATGGCCCACGCGCCGCATCTGGCGAGCCTGCGCGAACTCGCCAAGCGGGTCTCGATTGCCGCCTGTTACGCGCCGAGTGCGGAACGCCGGGCGGCGTTTTCAGCGGTAAACCCGGACCTGAACGTCACCGGCGATCTCGACGCCATCCTGGCCGATACCACCATCGACATGGTGTTGCTGCTGACCCCGCCGCGCACCCATCTCGACCTCGTCACGCGGTGCGCCAAGGCGGGTAAGCATGTGCTGCTGGAAAAGCCGGTGGAGGTGGACCTGCCGCGCGCCACCGCGGCGGTGGAGGCGATGGAGCGTGCCGGCCGCACGCTGGCCATCATGCTTCAGCATCGCTTCCGGCCCACCTCGCTGAAAGTGGCGAAGATGATGGGGGAGGGTGCGTTCGGGCCGTTGATTTCCGGCTCCGCTTCGGTGCGCTGGTGGCGCCCGGCGGATTATTATGCCCAGCCCGGCCGGGGCACCATCGCCCGCGACGGCGGCGGGGTTCTGCTGACCCAAGCAATCCACACGCTTGACCTGTTCCTGAGCCTGACGGGGCCGGTGGCGCGGGTTGCCGCCCTCACCGTCACGTCGCCGCTGCGGCCCATCGACAGCGAGGACATGGCTGCGGCGGCGGTGGCGTTCCGCAATGGCGCCATCGGCACCATTGATGCCACCACCGTCGCATACCCCGGTTTTCCCGAACGGCTGGAACTTGCCTGCGAGAGAGCGACGACCATCATCGCCGCCGACACGCTGGACATCTATTGGAAGGACGGCCGCCATGTGCGCGAAGAGGGCGCGCAAGGGGGCGGCGGCGGGGCCGACCCGATGGCGTTCTCCCACGAGGCGCACAAGGCGCTGATGGCCGACTTCCTCGACGCGGTGGACGAGGGCCGGGCGCCGCGCGCCAGCGGGCGCTCGGCGCTGGGTGTCCAGGCTCTGATCGACGCGATCCTCGCCTCCTCGGCAAGCGGCGCGCCGGTCGATTTGCCCGAAGCGGATGCCTGATGCGAATCAGAGCGCCTGGGCGGCGGCAAGCACAGCGTCGGCGTGGCCCTCGACCTTCACTTTCGGCCAGGTCGTGGCCACGGTTCCGCTACCGTCAATGAGCAGGGTGGCGCGCTCTATCCCCATGTATTTTCGCCCATACATGCTCTTCTCCACCCAGACGCCATAGGCTTCGAGCATGGTCCGGGTCTCGTCCGAGGCGAGCGGGAAATCCAGGTCGTATTTCGCCTTGAACTTGTCCTGAGCCTTCACCGGATCCGCGGAGACGCCGAGGATGCTGGCGCCGGCGGCATCGAAAGCGGCCCGCAAGGCGTTGAAGGCCATGGCCTCTTTCGTGCAGCCTGGGGTGTCGGCCTTGGGATAGAAGTAGATGACCAGCTTGCGGCCCTTGAAGTCTTCCAGGGACACATTGCCGCCGCCATCGCGGGGCAGCGAGAAGGGGGGAGCTTTGGAGCCTTCTGCGGGAAATTGCGACATCTGCCTTCCTTTCGACGTGTCTGCGGACTACCGGCAGGCTTACGCCCTTGCCTGATGCCAGGGATGATACATTCTGCGCCGCTTGGAAAGCCGGCGCGGGGGCGCCTTTGCGCAGCCGGAGGACGACTGAGGGATGAGGGACGAGACGGCTGAGCCCAAGCCGGCACGGCATGCGCGGCCTGGGCGCCTTCGGGGTATCGCCGGGGCGCTGGTTCCCCGTGGCCGGTTCGCCAAGGTCGTCGTATGGTCGCTCGTCTCTTTGGTGGCGCTGGCAGGCATCGGTGCGCTCGCGCTTTATGGCCTGATCGCGAGCGGTACCGTCACCGCCAACCTTGCTACGCCCTATATTGAGCGCGCCCTTGAGGAGCGCCTGGGTGGCAAATACGACGTCATCATCGGTTCCACCTCGGTCGAGACCATGAGCCACGGCGGCACCGTGGTGATCGTGCACGACATCAAGGTGGTCGGGTCGGCGGGCGAACTGATTGCCGCCGCGCCGAGCGCCGAGGTGGAGCTTGAAGGCAGCCTTCTCACCCTTTCGCCTCGCGCGCGACGCGTCGACCTGATCGGCGCGGAGATGACGGTGAAGATCGCGGCCTCGGGCGTTGTGGCAGTCGCCACCGGTAAGGGCGCCACGCCGCTGACCTCGACACCCGTCCCGGCGCGCGATGCGAAGCCCGCGCCCGGCGTTACTTCGGACGTCGCCGCCGTTGCCGAGGCGGAGCGGGACCGCACCGATCCCCTGACCCTGAGGGCGCTGGCGGGTTGGTTGAACGAACTGGAGAACGGCGGCCTGGACGGCGGCGCGCTTCAGGATGTGGGGCTGAAGAACGGCACGCTGAAGGTCGAGAACGAGTCCAGCGGCAAGAGCTATGCGTTCCAGCACATCTCCATCCGCATGTCCCGCCCGGAAATGGGGGGCGCGATTCTGAGCTTTGCGTTCCAGGGGCCGAGCGCGACGGCGACGCTGGTTGCCACCATCGGGCCCGTCAGGGAGCGCGAGCGCACCTTCGACATGGTGCTGAAGGATGTGGCGACCCGCGATCTGGTGCAGGCGTTCACGCAGGACTGGCGGCGCTTCTACATGGACCTGCCGCTCGGCGCGCGCCTGAAGGCGCGTCTCGCCACCGACGGGCGGGTGCTGGCGGCGAAGATGGATGTCGAGTTCGGCGCCGGCCAGATCGGCAACGGCGAGGACCCGCTTGAGCGTTTCACCGTCGATTACCTGCGCCTCGGCCTGACCCTGGACCCGGTGCGGCGGATCATCGTGATCGATCCGCTTGCGGCGGGGAAGAACGCCAACAAGGTGGCGCTTCAGGGCGAGATCAACATTCCAGCCTCCGCCAGCGAGGTGTGGACCTACAATTTGCGTCAGCAGCAGATCATCCTGGCGGGGCCGGAAATGCCCGATCCGCCTCTGGTGATCGACCAGATGCGCGTCAACGGGCGCTACCAGCCCGCCGACAAGCGGCTGACGTTTGAAAACGGCATGCTCTCCGGCGTCGGCGGAAGCCTCAGCTTCAGCGGCATGGCGGATTTCGGCGTGCCTTTGCCGATCATTAAGCTCGAAGCATCGGGTGGCAAGATGCCCTCGTCCACGGTGCGGCGCTTCTGGCCAGTCTCGATCGCCCCGCCGGCACGCGATTATGTGCTCCAGAACGTGACGGGCGGCACCATCGAGAGCACCAAGCTGAAGGTGAACATGCCGCTGGAGCTGATCGGGCAGAAGGAGGTTCCGCTGCCCGACGATGCGGTGCACCTGGAAATCTCCGGCACCGGCTTCACGCTCCAGGCGATGAAGGGCCTGCCACCGATCCGCGATGTCAAGCTCGCCGTGGTGGTGACCGGGCGCAGTGTGCGCGCCGACATGCCGGAAGGGGTGGTCATCACGCCCCAGAACCGCAAGCTCACCATGTCGGACGGCACCTTCCTCATGGCGGACTATTTCCCGCGTGAGCCGCGTGCCCAGATCCAGGTGAAGATCAACGGCCCGGCCGATGCCGGCATCGAACTGTTGGGCACAGAAGCCCTGAAGGGGCCAACCGGCACCGCCTATGATCCCTCGACCACGCGCGGCAAGCTTTCCGCCCTGGTTCAGATCAACATTCACTTCCGCCGCGTACAGGATCCCAAGGACACCGACTATTCGGTGGAAGCGACGCTGACCGATTTCGGCGTTGACGCGGTGTTTGCGAACCAGCGGCTGGAAGGCGCGACGGTGATTGCATTCGCGACCCCCGCCGGCATCCTGCTGCGCGGCGATGGCAGGATCGCCGGGGCGCCCGCCAGCTTTGAATATGAGAAGAAAAAAGATGTCGCGGACGCCAATGTGAAGGTGAACGCCACCCTGGATGATGCCTCTCGCGCCAAGCTGGGCATCAATCTGCCGGCCGTCACCGGCCCGGTGCTGGTGCGCTTGGTCGGCACCACGGACAATGTGATCACCAAGGCCAATATCGAGCTGGACCTGACGGGCGCGCGCATCGCCGATCTGGTGCCCGGCCTCACCAAGCCGCCGGGCAAGCCGCTGAAGGCGCGCTTCACCTCCACCGATGCCGGCAAAACGGTGAAGCTCAACGATCTGGTGCTGGAGGGCTCCGGCTCGCTGATCAGGGGGGCCGTCGAGATCGCTGATTCCGGCGACGTGCTCTCGGCCAATTTTCCGACCTTCCAGCTGAGCGACGGCGACAAGGCGAGCCTCACCGCCACCCGCTCCGGCGATGTGCTCAAGGTGCGCATCACCGGAGAAGTGGTGGACGCGCGGGGCATCATGAAAAGCCTCGTCGGCACGCCGGCTTCGGCACCGCAGAGGGGGCCTAAGCCCCGCAACCAGGACGTCGACGTCGAGGCAGTCATCGGCGCGCTCACCGGCAACAATGGCGAGGTGCTGCGCCAGTTCGACCTGACAGTGGGGCGGCGCGGCATCGAGATGCGCAATTTCACCCTGACCGCGCGGGCCGGGCGCGACGGGACCCTGAGCGGCGACATACGGCCGGTGAATGGCCGCAACGCGCTCATGATCACCACCTCGGATGCCGGCGCGGTGATGCGCTTCCTCGACATCTACGCCAAGATCGACGGCGGCGAGATGTGGGTCTCGGTGGACCCGCCACGCGGCGACACCAGCCCGCAGGAAGGTACGATCAACCTGCGTGACTTCGTGGTGCGCGGCGAAAGCGGACTCGACATTCTGGCCTCGGCCGCGCGCGATTCCTCCGGCCGCGCCGAACCGGGCACGGCGGCGTTCCAGAAAGCGCAGACCAAGTTCACCCGTACGCCGGGCAGCATAACCGTCCGCGAGGGCGCCATCTGGGGGCCGGTCGCCGGCGCCACCGTGGACGGGGTCGTTGATTTCGCCGCCGAGCGCATCGCGTTGCGCGGCACTTATGTGCCGGCCTACGGCCTCAACAACCTGTTCTCCAAGCTGCCGCTGATCGGCATGCTGCTGGGTGGCGGCCCGAACGAGGGGCTGCTGGGCGTGACGTTCGAGATCGTCGGCCCCTTGAGCGGTCCGCGCCTCACCATCAATCCGCTGTCGGCCGTGGCGCCGGGCTTTTTGCGCAAGATGTTCGAGTTCCGCGACACCTCCATCGCGCCTCCGCCCGCCCGCTAGGCGGCCGGCAGGAACCTAAACCGTGCGCGGGCGTTATTCCTGATATCAATTAAGAATCAGGAGTTTACCTCATGCGCCGCGTTCTATTCGCCCTTGCCGCCACGTCCCTTCTGGTGGCTCCGGTGCTTCCCGCCATGGCGCAAACGGCGGTCACGACGGAAACCTTCGTCGCAGCAAAGCCGACGGACGTGCTCAGCTATAATCTCATCGGCCTCAACGTGAAGAACACGCAGAATGAGACGGTCGGCGAGATCAAGGACATCATCCTCTCGCAGGGCGACGTCACCGGTTATGTTCTCTCGGTCGGCGGTTTCCTGGGTATGGGCGAGCACTATGTGATCGTGCGCCCGTCTTCTGTGAAGATCGCCTATTCCGAAAACGACAAGAAGTGGTCGGCGACCATGAACTCGACCAAGGAGCAGGTGAAAGCCGCGCCCCAGTTCAAGTATGAAGGCCGCTGGAAGCGTTGAGGCGTCCTCGCCTAAAACAGAAAAGGCTCCCGCGAGGGAGCCTTTTTTGCATCTTACGGAGGCTCAGAGCGGGCGCAGGAGGACGTGCTTCTTCTTGCCAAGCGAGAGCTTGATGACGCCTTCCGGCGTCAGATCGCACTGTGTCAGCACCAGCTTCTCGTCGGTGACCGTGGCGTCGTTCACCTTCAGCCCGCCGCCCTTGACCTGGCGGCGCGCCTCGCTGGTGGAGGCCACCAGCCCGGCGGTGACGAAAGCGGTGTTGGCGGCAATCCCTGTCGCAAGTTCGGCGGCCGGTATCTCGATGCTCGGCAGGTTCACCGCGAGCGCGCCGTCCTCGAAGGTGGTGCGGGCGGTTGCCTTGGCCTCGTCCGCTGCGGCGCGGCCGTGCAGCAGGGCGGTCGCCTCGGTGGCGAGGATGTCCTTGGCCTCGTTGATCTCCTGGCCCTGGAGGGCGCCGAGACGCGCGATTTCATCTAGGGGCAGTTCCGTGAACAGCTTCAGGAACCGCTCAACGTCGGCATCGCCGGTGTTGCGCCAGTACTGCCAATACTCATAGGGGCTCAGCAGGTCGGCATCGAGCCACACCGCGCCGCCCGCCGTCTTGCCCATCTTGGCGCCGGAGGAGGTGGTGAGCAGCGGCGTGGTGAGGGCGTGAAGCTCCGCGCCGCGCATGCGCCGGCCCAGTTCCATGCCGTTGACGATGTTGCCCCACTGATCCGAGCCGCCCATCTGCAGAATGCAGCCGTGGCGCGCGTTCAGCTCGACGAAATCGTAGGCCTGGAGGATCATGTAGTTGAATTCGAGGAAAGTGAGCGGCTGCTCACGCTCCAGCCGGAGCTTCACCGAATCGAAGGTCAGCATGCGATTGATGGTGAAGTGCGGCCCCACCTCGCGCAGGAGCGGGATGTATTTCAGCTCGTCCAGCCAGGTCGCGTTGTTTTCCATCACCGCGCCGGCGGAGAAATCCAGGAAGCGCGCGAACACCCGGCGGATCGAGGCGATGTTGTCCTCGATCTGCTGGTCGGTCAGCATCCGGCGCGCTTCGTCCTTCCCGGACGGATCGCCGATCTTGGTGGTGCCGCCGCCCATCAGCGCGATCGGCCGGTGGCCGGTGCGCTGAAGCGTGCGCAGCATCATGATGGACAGCAAATGCCCCGCATGTAGGCTGGATGCGGTGGCGTCAAAGCCGATATAAGCGGTGATCGGCCCGGCCGACGCCTTTTGGTCCAAGCCCTCCGGGTCGGAGCACTGGTGGATGTAGCCACGCTCTTGGAGCGTGCGCAGAAGGTCGGAACGGAACGCGCTCATCGTCGGGCTCAAATGTCGAAGCTGGGGGAAGGGCGCTTGCTGACTAAGCCATTCGAGGATGTCGCGCCACGTTTATGTGCGTGGAGCATCGCCGTGTTCGCCCGCAACGAGCGCCCGACGCTGATTTCCTGCCTCAAGCATATCGCCCGCGCGGTGGATGGGCGCGACGCCCATGTCAGCGTGATCCTGAACGGAAGCTCGGATGGATCGGCCCTGGCGCTCAAGGCTGCCGCGCCCGAGATCGGCGTGCCGTTCAGCGTCTATGAGATTGATTATGCGGACAAATCCAACGCCATCAATCAAGTTGTCCACCACCTGAGGCGCACAGCGGAAATCTGCTTTTTCGTCGACGCCTACGCGATGATCACCCCGGATTCACTGATCGATCTTGCTGAGACGCTCGCCGCCAATCCGCGCGCCATGGCGGCGGCTGCCGTGCCGAGCGCGGGCCGCAGCGCGGATGCCATGCGCGCGGAAATGATGATCAACCCCGGCATTCACGGCTCGCTGTTCGCGTTGCGCGGCGAATTTGTTGCCCGCATGGCCGAGCAGGACTTTCGCATTCCGGTGGGTCTCTACCGGGGCGACGGGCTGATCGGTTCGGCGCTGATGCACAACCTCGACGCCCTGGGCACGCCCTGGACCAAGCATCACATCGCCATCGCCCCCAAGGCAACATGGAGTTTCCGCCCGCTCTCGCCCTGGAACAGCGCCGACCGCAAGCGCCAGTGGAACCGCCTGCTGCGGCAAGGGCGGGGCGAGCTTGAGGACATGGCGATCAAACGGCTGATCTATCTCGGCAATTACGAGGCTTTGCCGGAATTCGCGAGCGAGCTGGTGCGCGACCTCCTGCGCAACGATCGCGCGGAGGCGCTGCGCTGCCTGCGCCGCCGGCCGCTGGGCGTGATGGCGCTGCGCGAGGCGTTCGCGGCCAAGGATCCGGCGCCGGGCGATCTGGTGCCGCGCCTCGTGGTGTCCTCCGAAGGCGGAACGGTCTGAGGTGCGCGCGCTCGGCCTGATGAGCGGGACGTCCATGGACGGCATTGATGCCGCCCTCATCGACACCGATGGGGAGCATGTGGACTGGCTCGGGCCGTCAGCGACCTTTCCATTCGATGCCGAGATGCGGCGGCTTCTGGTGCAGGCCATGGAGGATGCGCGCGGCCTCAACGCCCGCGACGCCCGCCCCGGCGCGCTGGGCGAGGCGGAGCGCCGCATCACGGATCTGCACGCGCAGGCGGTGATCGCGCTGCTGGCGCAGATGCGGCTTTCCCCTTGTGATATCGACGTGGTGGGTTTTCACGGCCAGACCGTGTTTCACCGTCCGGATGCCGGCCTCACCGTGCAGATCGGCCTCGGCGCGGAACTGGCACGGGCGCTCGGGACGCGGGTGGTGGCGGATTTCCGGGCCGCCGACGTGGCCGCGGGCGGGGAGGGGGCGCCGCTGGTGCCTGTCTTCCACCAGGCACTGGCCCGTTCCCTCCACCTGCCGCGCCCGCTGGCGGTGCTCAATGTCGGCGGGGTCGCCAATGTGACGATCCTGGAGGAGGGCGCGGACCCGATCGCCTGCGACACCGGGCCCGGCAATGCGCTGATCGATGATTTCGTGCTTTCCCGCATCGGGGTGGCGTTCGATGCCGACGGCGCGCTTGCCGCGACCGGAGAGGTGGACGAAGCGGCAGTTGCGTCTGCGCTCGATCACCCCTTTTTCCGGTTGCCGCCGCCCAAGTCCCTCGACCGCAACGCCTTCCGCGACCATGTGGCCGCGCGCGTCCGGCCGGAGCGCCTGTCGACGCCGGATGGTGCGGCGACCCTCACCGCCCTTACCGCCGCTACGGTGCACGCCGTCGTGGAATTCCTGCCCCGTCCGCCGGCGGCCTGGGTGGTGGCGGGCGGCGGGGCCCGCAATCCGACGCTCTTGGCCATGCTGCGCGCCCGGCTGGGACGCCCCGTGATGTCGGCGGATGCGGTGGGGTGGTCGGCGGATGGCCTTGAGGCCCATGCCTTCGGCTTCCTGGCGGTGCGGACCCTTCTCGGGCTCCCCCTCACTTTCCCAACCACCACGCGCGCCCCCGCGCCGTTGTGCGGGGGGCTGATTTTCGAGGGCCGTTGACGCCGGTCCGATGCGCGGCCAATAGGTTCGCTGGACTGACGATGCTGTGCCGCGGCGGCGGCGGGGGGACGCGATGAACAATAAGATGCACCGTGACATCGGGCTGGTGGGTCTGACCTTCGTGGCGGTCAGCGGCATCATCGGCTCAGGCTGGCTGTTCGCGCCCCTGCTCGCGGCCCAGCATGCCGGCCCGGCGGCGCTTGTCGCCTGGGGAATCGGCGGCGGCGCCATGCTGCTGCTGGCGCTCACCTTCGCCGAAATCTCCGCCATGTTGCCGGTGCCCGGCGGTGTTGCCCGCGTACCGCTGTTCAGCCACGGCAATCTCGTCTGCACCATGATGGGGTGGAGCGGCTGGATCGGCTACACCACGCAGGCGCCGATCGAGGTGGAGGCTATGCTGCGCTACCTCGGCCCCCATTCGGACTGGCTGTATCGCAACGGGCCGGGTTCGGACCTTTCGTTCGCCGGTATCTGTGTGGCGATGGGGTTTCTGCTGCTGTTCGTCATCATCAACGCCGTGGGCGTGAAATTCTTCGCCTATGTGAACAGCTCCATCACTTGGGCGAAGATCGCCATTCCCCTGGTGCTGGTGGTTACGCTGCTGGTGTCTCGCTTCGAGGTCAGCAACTTCACCGATCATGGCGGGTTCGCGCCGTTTCACTGGTCCGGCATCCTCAGCGCCGTGTCGTCCGGTGGCGTGATCTTTTCCTACATCGGTTTCCGCCACGCGGTGGACATGGCCGGTGAGGTGCGCAATCCCGGCTTCAACATTCCGGTGGCGTTGATCCTCTCGCTCTTCATCTGCTTCCTCATCTATGGCGGTCTGCAACTCGCCTTCATCGGTGCGCTGGAACCAAGCGAACTGGTGAATGGCTGGGCGCGCCTGTCGCTTTCCAGCGATTTCGGCCCACTCGGGGCGGTGGCGAGCGCGCTCGGGCTGATGTGGCTGGTGAGCCTGTTGAATGTGGGCGCCGTGGTCGGCCCCATGGGCGGCGCGCTGGTGGCGACCGGCTCCTGCGCCCGGCTCGGCTTCGCTCTGGCGGAGAATGGGCTTTTCCCGAAGCTGATCGCGCGCCTCTCCAGCCGGGGCGTGCCGCTCTCCGCGCTGATCATGAACCTGTGCGTGGCGGTGTTCACCTTCTTCCTCCTCCCGTTCGAGGAGGTGGTGAAGCTGAACTCCTCCGCCATCATGGTGTCGTTCATCGTCGGCCCGGTGGCAGTGGTGGCGCTGCGCCACCTTCTGCCGAAGGCGCGCCGGCCGATCGTGCTTCCGGCGGTTCATGTCATCGCCTGCGCGGCGTTCGTCATCACGACCCTGATCATCCTGTGGTCGGGCTGGGCGACGGTGTGGCGGCTGGGCATCTGCCTGACACTCGGCGCGATCCTGTTCTTCACCTACGCGCTGAAGCACATCAAAGGCACGCCGGACTATGCGCAGGCGGTGTGGCTTGCCCCCTACTTTGCAGGGATAGGGCTGATTTCGGCGCTCAGCACTTTCGGCGGGGCCGGGATTTTGAGAGGAGGGCTGGACTCGGCCCTCATCGTCATCCTGTCGGTCGGCGTGTTCTTCTATGCCATCCGCTGCCGGCTGCCGCAGGACAAGTTCCGGGTCTATATCTCCGACGAGATACTGGCCGAGCAGGAAATCGGCGACCACGGCATCGCCCGGGCGCGCAAAGCGCTGGACCAAATACCCTGATAAAAAAAGCGGGCGTCCGGCTTTTCGCCGCCGCCCGCTACTGACATCTATGTGGGTGTCAGGCCGCGCTTTCCTTGCGGGTGCCGGGCAGGCGCTTGTCGAGGTAGGTGCCGATGGTGCCCATCAATTCGTCGACCTTGCCGTCGAAGAAGTGGTTGGCGCCCGGAATGATCTGCTGCTCGATCACGATGCCCTTCTGGGTCTTCAGCTTTTCCACCAGGGTGGCAACGGCCGTGGTGGGCACCACCGCATCCTTGTCGCCGTGCACGAACAGGCCGGACGAGGGGCAGGGGGCGAGGAAGGAGAAGTCGTAAAGGCTCGCGGGAGCGGCCACCGAGATGAAGCCCTCCACTTCCGGACGGCGCATCAGGAGCTGCATGCCGATCCAGGCGCCGAACGAGACGCCGGCGATCCAGCAGGCGCGCGCGTCGGGGTTCACGGATTGTGCCCAATCCAGCGCGGCGGCTGCGTCGGACAACTCACCGGTGCCGTGGTCGAACGAGCCCTGGCTGCGGCCGACACCCCGGAAATTGAAGCGCAGCACCGAGAAGCCCCGGTTCACGAACTGATAATACAGGTTGTAGACGACCGGATTGTTCATCGTGCCGCCGAACTGCGGATGCGGATGAAGAATGATCGCGATGGGGGAATTGCGCGTCTTGGCGGGCTGATAGCGGCCTTCAAGCCGCCCCTTCTCGCCAGTGAAGATGACTTCGGGCATGGGACGTCCGCGACCTCTTGGGCGGCTCCGGCAAAGTCGGAAGGTGCGTCTCGGCCGAGCCGAGCAGTCATAACACCCGCGAGACGCCCACCCGTAGGCGCCTTGACTTGGCCGGAGGGGCCGCCTAACGATTTAGAATAATTCTAATTTTCCTCGTCAGGGCGCACAAGGTTATCGTCGCTGCATGACGCGGAACGGGTGAAGTTTGACGTATGACCGAGATCAGGCGCAATTGCAAGCTTGGGCGCCGGCAGGCTGGGGCCGGGCCGGTAACGCCCGCCTCGGAGCCGACGCTGGAGGTTTGCGCCATGAGGTTTGCGTCATGACCGATCCCATGTCTTCCCGCCGCCCTCAGCGGGTTTTCCTCGATCACAACGCAACGTCTCCGCTGCGCCCGCAGGCGCGCGAAACGATGGTGGAGGCACTGGGCGAGCCGGGAAACGCCTCCTCGGTCCATGCGGACGGGCGCGCCGCCCGGGCGCGGTTGGAGCGGGCGCGGGTCCAGGTGGCCGAGCTTGCGGGGGCGCCGAAGGCCGGCGTGGTGTTCACCTCCGGCGCCACGGAGGCCAACGCCCTGGTTCTGCATCCGGAACTGGACATCGCGGGCCGCCCTGTGACGTGCGACGTGCTGCTGCTGAGCGCCGCCGAGCACCCGTCCGTGCTGCGCGGCCATCGGTTTTCGGCGGAAGCGGTGGAGGTGCTGCCGGTGGATGCGCACGGGCGCATCGATATGACCCATCTCGAAGCGGCCCTCATGCGGCATGCGGGAGAAGGCCGCCGGGCCCTGCTGTCGGTGATGCTGGCGAACAATGAGACCGGACTCATCCAGCCGGTTGCCGAGGCGGCGCGCCTTGCGGCTGTTCACAATGCGGTTGTCCATTGCGATGCGGTCCAGGCGGCCGGGCGTCTGTCCCTCGACATGGAGGCGCTCGGCGTCGATTTTCTCACCCTGTCCTCCCACAAGATCGGCGGCCCCCAGGGGGCGGGCGCCCTGGTGGCGCGCCATCCCGACAGCCGGCCCCGCGCGGCGCTGATCGCCGGCGGCGGGCAGGAGCGGGGACGACGCGCCGGAACGGAGAATGTCGCGGCGATCGCAGGTTTCGGTTCAGCGGCGCAGGTGAGCGGCGCGGACATGGTGCGCGAATCGGCCCGGTTGCAGGGGTTGCGCGCGCGTCTCGAAAAGGGGATTGTGGAACGCTTCCAGGGCGCGCTGGTCGTGGGTGCGGGCGCGCAGCGTCTGCCGAACACGTCCAGCGTGATTTTTGCCGGATTAAAGGCTGAAACCCTGGTTATCGCACTCGATCTCGCCCATATCTCGGTGAGTGCGGGGTCTGCCTGCTCTTCGGGCAAGGTCGGACCTTCGCATGTGCTCGCGGCCATGGGCTTCGCGAGCGATGCAGCAAGCGGAGCCGTGCGGCTCTCGCTCGGCTGGTCGAGCAGCGAAGAGGATGTGGATTTGGCGCTCGCGGCCCTCGGCCGCGCGGTGCCGCGGCTTCGAAGCCACCCGGTACGGGCGGCATAGAGCGCATGGCGGTCGGCCTGCTCAGCGGGTCGCCCAAGATGGGCTTATGGGATTTACGGAACTTGACCCGCGGGCCTTGACCCCGCGCGGGAGAGGAGACGAGAAGATGCCTGCAGTTCAGGAGACGGTCGATCTTGCCCGATCGATCGATGTCGATCAGTACAAGTACGGGTTCGTTACCGACATCGAGAGCGAGAAGGCCCCGAAGGGCCTGTCCGAAGACACCGTCCGCTATATCTCCGCGAAGAAGAACGAACCGGAGTGGATGCTGCAGTGGCGCCTCGACGCCTATCAGCGTTGGCTGACCATGGAGGAGCCCACCTGGGCTCGGGTCAGCTATCCCAAGATCGATTTCCAGGATTATTACTACTACTCCCAGCCCAAATCGACGCCGGGGCCGAAGTCGCTCGACGAGATCGATCCGGAAATCCTCGCCACCTACGAGAAGCTCGGCATTCCGCTGCGCGAGCGGGAAATCCTGCTGGGCATTGAGCCGTCGTCCCGCGTGGCGGTTGACGCGGTGTTCGACAGCGTGTCGGTCGCCACCACTTTCAAGGCGGAACTGGCCAAGGCCGGCGTGATCTTCTGCGCGATTTCCGAAGCCATCCGCGAACATCCCGACCTCGTGCGCCAGTATCTCGGCTCCGTGGTGCCGGTCTCCGATAATTTCTACGCCACGCTCAATACGGCGGTCTTCTCAGACGGGTCGTTCGTCTACATCCCCAAGGGCGTTCGCTGCCCCATGGAGCTGTCGACCTATTTCCGCATCAACGAGCGCAACACCGGCCAGTTCGAGCGCACTCTCATCATCGCCGAAGAGGGGGCCTATGTGAGCTACCTCGAAGGCTGCACCGCACCCCAGCGGGACGAGAACCAGCTTCACGCTGCCGTGGTCGAACTGGTGGCGCTGAAGGATGCCGAGATCAAATATTCCACCGTTCAGAACTGGTATCCCGGCGACAAGAACGGCAAGGGCGGCATCTATAATTTCGTCACCAAGCGCGGCGACTGCCGGGGCGACAATTCCAAGATCTCCTGGACCCAGGTGGAAACCGGCTCTGCCATCACCTGGAAATATCCCAGCTGCATCCTGCGCGGCGACAACAGCCAGGGCGAGTTCTATTCCATCGCCATTTCCAACGGCTACCAGCAGGTGGACAGCGGCACCAAGATGATCCACCTCGGCAAGAATACGTCGAGCCGCATCATCTCCAAGGGCATCGCCGCCGGCCGCTCGGAGAACACCTATCGCGGACAGGTGACGGCGCATCGCCGGGCGACCAACGCCCGCAACTTCACCAATTGCGATTCGCTGCTCATCGGCGACAAGTGCGGCGCGCATACCGTGCCCTACATTGAGGCGAAGAATTCCACCGCGGTGTTCGAGCATGAGGCGACCACCTCGAAAATCTCCGAGGACCAGATGTTCTACTGCCTCCAGCGGGGGCTTTCCTCCGAGGAAGCGGTCGCGCTGATCGTCAACGGCTTCGTCAAGGACGTGCTCCAGCAACTCCCCATGGAGTTCGCCGTGGAGGCCCAGAAGCTGATCTCGGTGAGCCTCGAAGGCTCGGTGGGCTGATCGCTTTGAACGGCCCGGGCCAAGCCCGGGCACGCTGCAAATTGCGGACTTGCTGGATGTGATGGCCGGACCTGACCCGGCCGCTCCAGCAGCCCGCCGAAACAAAACGGACAAGACCATGGCCCTGCTCGAAATCAAGAACCTGCACGCCCAGATCGAGAACAACCAGATCCTGCGCGGCCTGAACCTCACGGTGAACCCGGGCGAGGTGCATGCCATCATGGGGCCGAATGGTTCCGGCAAGTCCACCCTCTCTTACGTCCTCGCCGGCAAGAAGGACTATGAGGTCACCGAGGGCGAGGCGCTGCTGGACGGCGAGAACCTGCTGGACATGGAGCCGGACGCGCGCGCTGCCGCAGGGGTGTTCCTCGCCTTCCAGTATCCGATCGAAATTCCTGGCGTCGCCACCATGACGTTCCTGCGCACCGCCATCAACGCGCAGCGCAAGACGCGCGGCGAGGCCGAGCTTTCCACCCCCGAATTCCTGCGGGTGGTGAAGGACAAGGCCGGGCACCTCGGCATCAACCAGGACATGCTGCGGCGCGGCGTCAATGTCGGCTTCTCCGGCGGCGAGAAGAAGCGCAACGAAATCCTCCAGATGACCCTGCTTCAGCCAAAGCTCTGCATCCTCGACGAGACCGATTCCGGGCTCGACATCGACGCGCTGAAAGTGGTGTCGGAAGGCGTGAACGCGCTGCGCTCGCCCGAGCGCGGCATGATCGTCATCACCCATTACCAGCGCCTGCTGAACCACATCGTGCCCGACGTGGTGCATGTGATGCACAAGGGCCGGATCGTGCGCACCGGCGGCAAGGAACTGGCGCTGGAGCTGGAAGCCTCGGGCTATGCCGGCTACAGCCAGGACGCGGCGTGAGGACGAGACCATGAACGTCCAGACTCAACCCGTGCGCACCGCCGCAGAGCAGGCACTTCTCGTGCTGATGCAGGAGCGCGTCGCCGACGCGACGCTTCAGGGGCCGCTCGCGGCGCGCCTCGATGAACTGCGCCGGGCGGCGCTGGCGTCCTTTGCGACCCATGGCCTGCCGCACCGGCGCGTGGAAGAGTGGAAATACACCGATCTGCGCGCGATGATGCGCACCTTCGCCCCGCCGGCCAAGCCTCTTGGCCTGGACGTCGATGGCGCGGTGCAGCCCGTGGCGTTTCCCGGCACACGGCGCATTCTGTTCATCGATGGCCAGCTCAACGCGGAGGGCTCGGATCTCGCCGATCTTGAGCCCGGCATATCCGTGGTGGCGCTCGCCAGCGCGCTTACCGACGGCCGTGGCACGGTGGAGCGCCTGGGAACCCTGGCGCCGCAGCGGTATGACGCCGTACTCGCTCTCAACACCGCCTATTTCGGCGAAGGCGTGGTGATCCATGTGGCGGACGGCGCCAAGATCGAGCGCCCGCTGCATATCGCCCACGTCTTCACGGGCACGGACGCTGGCTCGACTTTCACTCGGCATCTGGTGGATGTGGGCGCGGGCGCGACAGTGACCCTGGTGGAGAGTTTCCAGGGCCGCGAAGGCGTCGCCTACCAGATCAATGATGCGCTCGAAGTGTTCGCGGGCGACGAAAGCCATGTGGACTATGTGCGCCTTCAGGAGGACAGCCTCGCGGCGCTCCATTTCGCCACCGTGATGGTGGAGATCGGCCGCGATACCAAATTCCATTCCTTCGGTCTCACCACCGGCGCCGCCGCATCGCGCGTGAGCCTCTACGGCCGGTTCGCCGGGGTGAATTCCCACGCCGGCATTCGCGGCGTGACCCTGCTGAAGGGCCGCCAGCATGCCGACGTGACGCTCGTGCTGGACCATGCCGTTGCCCATTGCGAAAGCCGGGAACTGTTCAAGACGGTTCTTGCCGACGAAACGCGCGGTGTGTTCCAGGGCAAGATCGTGGTGCGTCCCGACGCGCAGAAGACCAACGGGCGCATGATGAGCCAGGCCTTGCTGCTCGGCGAAGCGGCCGAGATGGACAACAAGCCCGAGCTTGAGATCTTCGCCGATGACGTCCAGTGCGGCCATGGCGCGACGGCGGGCGATCTCGACGAGGATCTGCTGTTCTACCTCCAGGCGCGCGGCATTCCTCCCAAGGAAGCCGAGGCGCTGCTGATCCAGGCGTTCGTCGGTGAAGCTCTGGAATTCGTGGAGAACGACGATCTGCGCGAGGCCCTGATCGCCCGCGCCGAAAACTGGCTGAAGACGCGGGCGGGCTGAGCCCGGAGGTTCCCTCTCCCGCTTGCGGGGGAGGGCTAGGCAGGAGGAAGGCGCGGCATTCGACGGAACGGCGGGATGCCGCCCGGAATGCCCCCACCCCAACCCTCCCCCGCAAGCGGGAGAGGGCGTTGTCCGGCAAGGATTATTCCATGACCCAGCCTCACCGCGCCGTTGCCAACGGCTCTTATGATCTCGAAGCTGTCCGCGCCGATTTTCCGGCGCTTTCACTCGAGGTAAACGGCCACCCGCTCTCCTATCTCGACAATGCCGCCTCGGCCCAGAAGCCGCGCCAGGTTCTGGACCGGATGCGGCAGGCCTATGAGAGCGAATATTCCAACGTCCACCGCGGCCTGCATTATCTCGCCAATGCCGCGACCGAGGGCTTCGAGGCGGCGCGCGAGACCGTGCGGGCGTTCCTGAATGCCGGGTCGATCGACGAGATCATCTTCACGCGCGGCGGCACAGGGTCCATCAATCTGGTGGCAAATTCGTTCGGCCAGTCGATCCAGCCCGGCGACGAGATCGTGCTCTCCATCATGGAGCACCACTCCAACATCGTGCCCTGGCACTTCCTGCGCGAGCGCAAAGGCGCCGTCATCAAATGGGCGCCCGTGACCGAGGACGGCGCGTTCGACTTCGCCGCCTTTGAGCAGCTTCTGACGCCCAAGACCAAGATCGTCGCCGTCACCCAGATGTCCAACGTGCTCGGCACCGTCACGCCGGTGAAGGAGATCGCCCGCGCGGCCCATGCGGTGGGTGCGAAAGTGCTGGTGGATGGTTGCCAGAGCGCGGTCCACATGCCGGTGGACGTGCGGGATCTCGACGTCGATTTCTACGCCGTGACCGGCCACAAGCTCTACGGTCCGACCGGCATCGGCGTCCTCTATGGCAAGCTGGACCTCCTGGCCGAGATGCCCCCCTATGAGGGCGGCGGCGAGATGATCCGGGAGGTGAGCGAGGAGCGCGTCACCTACGCCGCCCCGCCGCATCGCTTCGAGGCGGGCACCCCGCCCATCGTGCAGGCCATCGGCCTTGGCGCGGCGCTGGACTATATGACAAGCCTTGGCCGCGAGCGGATTGCCGTCCACGAGCATGAGCTTTCCCTCTACGCGCACGAGAAGCTGGGGGCGATGAACAGCCTGCGGATCATCGGCACGGCTGCGGGCAAGGGCGCCATTGTCTCTTTCGAGATGAAGGGCGCTCATCCCCACGACGTGGCGACAATCCTGGACCGCTATGGCGTTGCCGTGCGCGCGGGCACCCATTGCGCACAGCCGCTTCTTGCCCGATATGGAGTGACGGCGACCTGCCGCGCATCATTGGCGCTCTACAACAGCCGTGCCGACGTGGACCGCCTTGCGCAGGCCCTTTTGAAGGCGCAGGATTTATTTTCATGAGCGATACGATCACCAACGAGACCCCGAACTCTCCGGCGTTCACCTCCGCGATCGCCGAGGAGGAATTGACCCGCCTGACGGACGACATCGTCGCCGCCATGAAGACCGTCTATGACCCCGAAATCCCGGTGGATATTTACGAACTCGGGCTGATCTACAAGGTTGATATTGCCGACGACCGCACGGTTGCGGTGGAGATGACGCTGACGACACCCAACTGCCCGGCGGCTGCTGAACTGCCCGGCATGGTGGAGAATGCAGTCGCCTCGGTGCCCGGCGTCGGCGATGTCACGGTCGAGATCACCTTCGATCCCCCGTGGGATCAGGGCCGTATGTCCGAGGAAGCACGGGCCACCTTGAACTTGTGGTGAGCCTGTCTCCAGCCCGACGCTGACACCTGATCGGCGGGCGAAGGAGATGTCACGGCTTCAGCCTCCGTTAGAATTATTCCATATTTTGAGCAATTGACGCACCTCGGCCGCTGGGTCCTGCGCGCGCATCACGCCGCCCATAACAGCGACGCCGGCAATTCCTGATGTCTTGCAGCGGGGTAGCGTGCGGGCGTCGATGCCGCCGAGCGCCAGCAGCGGCACACGCGAGGTCGCGGCCAGGAGGCTGAGCCCCATTTCCTCCAGCGCCGGCCCATAGCCCGGTTTCGAGGCAGTCTCAAAGGCCGGGCCGGCCACCACATAATCGAGCACGCCGGGTTCGGCGTCCGAGGCTTCTTCCATGCCATGGATTGATTGCCCGACCAGAGCGGCCGTTCCCAGCCGCGCGCGCGCGGCGAAGGCATTCTCGCCCGCCGGAAGGTGCACACCATCGAGCCCGGCGCGCAGGGCAAGGTCCGCCTGCCCGTGCAACGTCACCCGCGCACCGAACGGGATCGCCAGGGCGCGGATGGCTGAGGCGAGCGCCACCTGTTCGTCGTCCGGCAAGTCTTTCTCCCGTACGCTGATCCAGCGCACGCCTCCGGCAAGAGCCGCTTCGACCACGGCCATCAGCCCGCCCTTCGCCTGCGCGCGGTCGGTAATCAGCAGCAGGGGCGGCGAGGGGAGGGGCGGCAAGGCAGGCGTCCGGTTCGGCGGGAGGATGCCATGGGCGGTGAGACAAGGTAAGCGGTGCGTCACGATGCTGCGGGGACGAGTTTGATGGTCCTGCGGCATTTCCTCAACGCGAAGCAGAGTCCCGTTCCGCGCGAAAATGCTCTAGTGGGAACGTAGGTATCCCTGGACGGGCACCTTGCGTGGGAGGAGCTTCATCGTGGCTGACATGGTCTCTATCGCCCCGAGTTCCGGGCCCGCACAGGCCGGCGACTTCAAGGAGATGATCCGCCAGTTCACGCCGAACTGGTTCGGCGCCACCATGGGCACCGGCGTGCTCGCACTCGCGCTCAATCAGTTTCCGCTGCCGATCCCGTTCTTGCCGGAAATTGGCCGTGCGCTCTGGCTGATGAACATCGCCCTCTTCGTCCTGTTCTCCTGCATGTATGCCGCGCGCTGGATTTTCTTCTTCGACGGTGCCCGGCGGATTTTCCAGCATCCCGTGGTGTCCATGTTCTTCGGCACCATTCCCATGGGGCTGGCCACCATCATCAACGGCTTCCTGGTGTTCGGCATCCCCATGTGGGGCAGCACGGCGCTGAGCATCGCCCATACCTTGTGGTGGATCGATGTGGCCATGGCGATCGCCTGCGGACTGATGATTCCCTTCCTCATGTTCACGCGCCAGGAGCACAGCCTGGAGAAGATGACTGCGGTCTGGCTGCTGCCGATCGTGGCAGCCGAGGTGGCGGCGGCGAGCGGTGCGCTGCTGGTGCCCCATCTCGAACCGGCTGAGGCTTATGGCGTGCACATCATCAGCTATGTGCTCTGGGCGTTCTCGGTGCCGCTGGCCATGAGCATCCTGGTGATCCTTCTGCTGCGGCTTATCCTCTACAAGCTGCCGGTGCGCGACATGGCGGCCTCCAGTTGGCTGGCATTGGGTCCCATCGGCACCGGCTCCCTCGGCCTGCTGCTGCTGGGCGGCAATGCGCCCGCGATTTTCACCGCACAGGGCCTTCCGGTGGTGGGAGATGTGGGGTTCGGCATCGGCATCATCGGCGGCGCCATCCTCTGGGGCTATGGCGCGTGGTGGCTGATGCTCGCGGTGCTGAAGACTGTGCGTTACATGGGGGAGGGCATGCCGTTCAACATCGGCTGGTGGGCCTTCACCTTCCCGCTGGGGGTCTATTCCCTTGCGACGCTGGCGCTGGCGCGCGTCACCCATTTTAGCTTCTTCTCGGTGATCGGCGGGGTCCTCATCGTCTGCTTGGCCGGCTTCTGGCTGCTTGTGATGTCACGCACCATCCACGGTGCCTGGCGCGGCTATCTATTCTTCTCGCCGTGCCTCGTATCGGGTGTCGCACCCATCGAGCGGGCGCCGAAGCAGGTGTAGCTTCAGGTCCCCACCAGCCCGAATTCCGGGCTGGAGGCTTCCGCGTGCAACTTCTTGGGGATGCGCCCGGAGAGGCGAGCCAGCCGTCCGCCATCCACCGCGTGGCGGAAAGCGGCCGCCATGCGGACCGGGTCGTGGGCCTTCGAAACCGCTGTGTTGAGCAGCACCGCCGCGCAGCCCAGTTCCATGGCGAGCGCCGCGTCGGAGGCGGTGCCGATGCCGGCATCCAGCACCACCGGCACCGGCGAGCGGGCGCAGATCAGTTCGATCATGTGCGGATTGGCGATGCCCAGCCCCGAGCCGATCATGGAGCCCAGCGGCATGACGGTCGCCGACCCCAGGTCCGCCAGCTTCTGGCATGTGACGGGGTCGTCATTGCAATAGGGCAGCACCACGAAGCCGCGCGCGACCAGATCCTCGGTGGCCTTCAGCAATTCCTCGACGTTGGGATAGAGCAGTTCGCGGTCGCCGATCACCTCCAGCTTCACCCAATTCGTCTCCAGAGCCTCGCGGGCGAGTTCGGCGGTCAGCACCGCGTCCTTGGCGGTCTGGCATCCGGCGGTGTTGGGCAGGATATGGACGCGACCGGTGAGCAGGTCGGTCAGGCTTTCCTCGTAGCTTGCCAAGCTGATCCGGCGGATCGAGGCGGTCGCCATCTGCGAGCCCGAGGCTTCGAGCGCGTCCAGAAACACCTTCTGGTTGGGATAGCCGGCTGTGCCGAGGAATAGGCGCGACGTAAAACGTGCGGCCGGCGATGACGAGGGGGTCGGAAAAGCTGGTCATGGTCTGGTCTTTCAGCGGGCTTATCCGCCCTGTCTTGCCTGAATGATCTCGATGGTGTCGCCCGAGGTCAGCATCTGCTCGGCCCAGCGGGCCCGGGGCACCACGGCGCCGTTCAGCGCCACGGCGATACCCTTGCGCGCGGCCTCGATGCCCTTGGCGTGGAGGAGATCGGAAAGGGTGCTGACGGCGAGCGTTTCGCCCGCACCATTCACCTTGAGGTCGAGGAGTGTAGTCTGCATGGGACTCACTCAGCCGCCGCGCGGGGCCGGAACCGCTCTGCACCGAACGGCGCAGCATGGGCATCGAGCCGGCCGTCGAGCACCAGATCCGCGATGACCTTGGCCGTGATCGGCAGCAGCAGGATGCCGTTGCGATGATGGCCGGTGGCGTAGATCAGCCCGTCCAGTTCGCTCGGTCCGAGGATCGGCGCATCGTCGCGGCTGCCGGGGCGGAAGCCCACCCATTGCTCGATGATCGGCAGTTCCTCGATGGTCGGCACGGCGCGCCACGCATGGGTCAGCAGCGCCAGTTGCCCTCCGGCGGTGATCTGAGTGTCGAAGCCCTTCTCCTCCACCGTGGCGCCGATGATGAGGCGGCCGTCCTTGCGGGGGACCATGTACGTGCCCGGTCCCCACAGCACATGGGAGAGCACCGGCGCGGCCGGGTCCATCTGCACCGCCAGCATCTGCCCCTTGATGGGGCGGACGGGGAGGGGCGCCGCCGGTGCGATATCGACGCCGCGCGACCAGGCACCGGCCGCCAGCACCACGATGTCGGCCTTGTGCAATTGCCCGCCGACCATGACGCCCCGCGGCCGGTCGGCGCCGGCCATCACACGCTCCACCGGCGCATGCTCGTGCAGCCTCACTCCGGCCTTCTCAGTCGCGACAAGAAGGGCGGCGGCAACCTTGCGGTTGTCCACCTGGTGGTCTTCGGGACACCAGAGCGCACCGGCGAGCTTGGTGGCGAGGTGCGGCTCGCGCCGGCGCGCCTCGGCGCCGGTCAGCCATTCCACCGGCAGACCGAGGGATTGCTGGAACGCATGCTGGTGGCGCAGCTTTGCTGCATCGTCGGCATTGAGGGCGACGACGAGGGTGCCGCTTTCGCGCAGATCGACGGACAGGCCGGAGGCGCGCTCCAGGTCGGCCGCGAAGGCCGGCCATTGGCGCTGGCTCTCGCGGTTCAGATCGAGCAGTGTTTCCTCGCCCGGCTCCGCCTCGGCACAGGCCGCGAGCATGCCGGCGGCGGCGTGGCTCGCGCCTGCACCGGCCTTGCCGGCATCAAAGATATCCACCGTGCAGCCGGCCTGTGCCAGGACGCCAGCCGATGGCAAGGCCGACTACGCCCGCGCCGACAATGGCGACGGACGGGCGGGACTTCGCAACAAATGGGGGCGACAAGCTCTCGCTCATCGGCTCCTCCCTACGCTGGTATGATCCAGACCAGGTTTCGATGGGTATGATCTCAGCCGTGCATTATGCACGGCACCCCAGGCCGTCCAGTCATTATCGCCGTTCGACCGTGAGACGGCAAGGGAAACACGGGGAGGACGCCGGCCAGCGCCTTGGCTGACGTCCTCGTTCTCTATATGTTCTAAAGTCTCCATAACAGGAAAACGCCATCCATGAAGCTGTATTGGGCTCCTCACACCCGCGCATTCCGCACCCTCTGGATGATGGAGGAGGCGGGCCTTCCCTATGAGCGGGTGCTGGTGGACATCAATGGCGATGCTCTGCAAAGCGCGGAATATCGCGCCATCAATCCCATGATGAAGGTGCCGGCCTTCGAGGACCAGGGCGTTGCGTTCGCCGAAAGCGGTGCCATCTGCGCCTATGTGGCGGACCTCGCGACCGAAGCCAAGCTGGCCCCGCCGGTGGGCGATATCGCGCGCGGCCCGTATCTGCACTGGATGTTCTTCGATGCCGCCTGCATCGAATCGGCCTTCGTGGAGAAGCTGGCGAATGTCTCCATCCCCTCCCGCGCCGCCGGCTGGGGCACGTTCGACCGCGTGATGGACACGATAGAAGGGCTCGTCTCGCCCGGCCCTTGGGCGATGGGGGAGCAGTTCACCGCCGTGGACGTGATGATCGGTTGCAGCATGTGGTACGGCATGACCCTGCTGAAGGTCGTCAAGGACCGCCCGATCATCGCGGATTACGTGGCCCGCTGCGTGGCGCGTCCCGCGTTCCAGCGCGCGGAAGCCATCGAAGCCGAGACGCTCGCGGCCTGAGGCCAGCACAACGCGGCCGGCGCGTTATAAAATCCCGCGCCGGGCCACGCCGTGGCTATAAAGGGGAAACATGGCTTTAATCCGCCCCCTGCTTCGCCGCATCACCCATGGCGTGACGCTTGGCGTGCGCGTCATCGTCATCGATCCGCAGGAGCAGGTGCTGCTGGTGCGCCACGGCTACGCCCCCGGCTGGCACCTGCCGGGTGGCGGGGTGGATGCCCTTGAGAGCGCGGAGGATGCCGCGCGGCGGGAGTTGCTGGAAGAAACCAATGTCACCGCCGAGGGGCCGCTCGTTCTGCATGGGCTGTTCCACAACCCGCGCTTCGGCGGGCGCGATCATGTGGCGTGCTACCGGGTCTCCGGCTTCTCCTGTGGTGCGGTGCCTGCGCCCCGCTTCGAGATTCGCGAAATCGGCTTCTTCCCTCTCGCGGCGCCTCCGGCGGATGTCTCCGGCGGCACGGCGCGCCGTCTCGCCGAATTGCGCGGCGAGGCCGTTGCGCCGGCCAATTGGTGAACCGGCCCGCCGAACAGCGATTGGCCGCCGGCCGCTAAGGTCGTAATGTGCCGCCGCGCCGCGTCGGGTATCCCGGAATTTCCCGCCTTACGCAGATCGAGACGCGGCAGACAGCGGAAATACTCTCCGCAGCAGATACTTGGAGCTTCGCCGGTGCTCGATCTTTCCCTCCCCGCCACCATCGCCAAGGACGCCCGCGCCATCCTCGAGCGCCTGGGAGTTCCCGCTGATGCACTGGAGGGCGGAAGTCTTGACGCGCGCTCTCCCCTGACCGGCGGCCGCATCGCCGATCCGCGCGAGACACCCTCCGTTTCCGACGCGATCGGCCGCGCCCACGCCGCCTATCTCATCTGGCGCACGGTGCCGGCGCCGCGCAGGGGCGAACTGGTGCGCCTGCTCGGCGAGGAATTGCGCGCCGCCAAGACCGACCTCGGGCGCCTCGTGACGCTGGAGGCGGGCAAGATCCTCTCCGAGGGCCTTGGCGAAGTGCAGGAGATGATCGACATCTGCGACTTCGCCTGCGGCCTGTCGCGCCAGCTTCATGGCCTCACCATTTCCACCGAGCGTCCCGACCATCGCATGATGGAGACATGGCATCCCGCCGGCGTGGTCGGGGTCATCTCAGCGTTCAATTTTCCCGTGGCCGTCTGGTCGTGGAACGCCGCCCTGGCTTTGGTGTGCGGCGATGCGGTGGTGTGGAAGCCGTCCGAAAAGACCCCGCTGACCGCGCTCGCCGTCCAGGCGTTGTACGAGCGTGCGGCGGCGCGTTTCGGTGACGCGCCTGAAGGCCTGTCAACGCTCATCATGGGTGGGCGCGGCGCCGGGGAGGCGTTGGTGAAGGACCATCGCGTGCCCATCGTCTCGGCGACCGGCTCCACAGCCATGGGGCGCGCCGTCGGGCCGCGCCTCGCCGAGCGGTTCGCAAAGGCGATCCTCGAATTGGGCGGCAACAATGGCGCCATCGTCTGCCCCTCGGCGGATCTCGACCTGACCCTGCGCGGCGTCGCTTTCTCCGCCATGGGCACGGCAGGACAGCGCTGCACCACCCTGCGGCGCCTGTTCGTGCATGACAGCGTCTACGACGCGCTCGTTCCGCGCCTCAAGCTGGCCTATGGCTCGGTGAAGGTGGGCGACCCGCGCGAGGCGGGAACGCTGGTCGGCCCGCTGATCGACCGCGACGCATACGCCGCCATGCAGCGCGCCTTGGACAGTGCACGGGCCGATGGCGGCAAGGTCACGGGCGGCGAGCGTGTCGGAGCCGACGTGGCGCCGGACGCCTTCTATATGCGCCCCGCGCTCGTGGAGATGCCCGCGCAGACCGACGTCGTGAAGGCCGAGACTTTCGCTCCTATTCTCTACGTCCTGCGCTACAGCAGCCTCGATGAGGTCATCGCGCAGCACAACGACGTGCCCCAGGGCTTGGCCTCCTCCATCTTCACCACGGATCTGCGAGAGGCCGAGCGTTTCCTTTCGGCGGCCGGCTCGGACTGCGGCATCGTCAACGTCAATATCGGTCCCTCGGGGGCCGAAATCGGCGGCGCGTTCGGCGGCGAGAAGGAGACCGGCGGCGGCCGGGAGGCCGGCTCGGACAGCTGGAAGGCCTATATGCGCCGGGCCACCAACACCATCAATTACGGCACCACGCTGCCCCTCGCCCAGGGCGTCTCCTTCGACGTCGGCTGAAGCACAATGGCAGCCCGCCTTTGCCGGTGGGCTGCGTTTGGGAACCCAGAGATCATTCATGTCAGCACCCCTCGCCGGCGTCCCGCGTCCTTGAGCTTGCCCGCATTCTCGCCGGCCCTTGGGCGGGGCAGTTGCTGGCCGACCTCGGCGCCGAGGTCATCAAAGTCGAACGGGCGGGGGGCAGGCGACGACACCCGCGGCTGGGGCCCGCCGTTTGCTACCGGGGCGGACGGCATGCCGATCGGCGCCGCCTATTTCCACGCCACCAACCGGGGCAAGAAATCCATCGAGGTGGATTTCGACAGCGCCGAGGGCCAGGCCACGGTGCGCGCCCTCGCGGCCCGCAGCGATATCCTGATCGAGAATTTTCAAGGTGGGCGGCCTGGTGAAGTTCGGGCTCGACTACGAGAGCCTGCGCAAGATCAATCCGCGCCTGATCTATTGCTCCGTGACCGGCTTCGGCCAGACCGGCCCCTACGCTCCCCGCGCCGGCTACGACTATCTGGTGCAGGGCATGGGCGGGCTCATGGATCTCAATGGCGAGCCGGACGGCGAGCCGCAGAAGGCGGGCGTGGCGGTGGCCGACATCTTCACCGGGCTTTATGGCGTAACCGGCATCCTCGCCGCGCTGCATCGCCGGGGCGAGACGGGGCAGGGCGCGCATATCGACATGGCGCTGCTGGATACGCAGGTGAGCGTGCTGGCGAACCAGGCGCTTAACTATCTGGTCTCCGGCGAGGTGCCGCACCGCATGGGCAACGCCCACCCCAATATCGTGCCCTACCAGGTGTTTCCAGCGGCGGACGGGCATCTCATCGTGGCGGTGGGGAACGATGGCCAGTTCGCCCGCTTCTGCGCGGTTCTGGGCGAGCCGGGGATCGCGCTGGACCCGCGCCATCTCCACAATGCCGACCGCGTACACAACCGCGATACCCTTTGCCGGACACTGGCGGACCTCACCGCCCGATTTGCCCGCGACGACCTTCTGGCGCGGCTGGAAGGGGTGGGAGTGCCGGCGGCGCCGATCAATTCCATCGACCAGGTGTTCCAGGATCCGCAGGTCATCCATCGCGGCCTGAAGGCGATGCTGCCCGAGGGCGGCGGGGGCACCGTCGCGAGCGTCGCCAGCCCCATCGTCATCGACGGGGTGCGTATGGTGGCCCCCGCGTCCAGCCCCCGCCTCGGTGCGGACACGGCCTCCATTCTCGCTACGCTCGATCAGGGAGAAGGCGCATGATCGCCCCCATCGCCGCCCCGATCGCTCCGCGCACCGGGGGGCAGCTCATCGTCGATCAATTGCTGGCCCAGAAGGTCGAGCGGATCACCTGCGTGCCCGGCGAGAGCTATCTCGCGGTTCTGGACGCGCTGCACGATGCCGCCATCGACGTAATGGTCTGCCGCAACGAGGGCGGCGCCGCGATGATGGCGGACGCCTACGGCAAGATGACCGGCCGGCCGGGCGTCTGCTTCGTGACGCGCGGCCCCGGCGCCACCAATGCCAGCGCCGGACTGCATATCGCCGCGCAGGATTCCACGCCGCTGATCCTGTTCGTCGGCCAGGTCAACACCGCTATGCGCGAGCGCGAGGCGTTCCAGGAGCTGGATTATCGCGCGGTGTTCGGCTCCATCGCCAAATGGGTGGTGGAGATCGACAGCCCGGAGCGGATTCCCGAGCTGGTAGCCCGCGCGTTCCGCGTCGCCCTTCAGGGCCGCCCCGGCCCGGTGGTGGTGGCGCTGCCGGAGAATGTGCTCACCGACCTCGCCGCAGTGGCGGACGCGCCCTATGTGGAGCCCTCCGAGCCCTATCCCGCGCCCGAGGCCATGGCGCGGCTCGCCGAGATGCTGCGCGAGGCTGAGCGCCCGCTGGTTATCCTCGGCGGCACGCGCTGGACACAGCAGGCGCGAGATACCCTGGCGGATTTCGCGGCGCGCTGTGCGCTGCCCATCGCCACCTCGTTCCGACGCGCCGACCGCTTTCCCTCCGACCACCCCTGCTATGTCGGCGATGTCGGCATCTCGCCCAACCCTAAGCTGGCGGAGCGGGTGAAATCGGCGGACCTGCTGGTGCTATTGGGCGCGCGCATGTCGGAGATGCCGTCCTCCTCCTACACGCTCATCGATATTCCCAACCCGCACCAGAAGCTGGTGCAGGTGCATCCCGGTGCCGAGGAACTGGGCAAGGTCTACCAGCCCGAACTGGCTATAGAGGCAACCCCTGGCGCCTTCGCTGCGGCGCTTGCCGCGCTGCCGGCGCCGCCGCAGGGCAAGTGGGAGGACGACACCCGCGCCGGGCATGCGCAATTCCTCGCCTGGACAGAGACGCCAGCCAAGCTGCCGGGGGACTTCCAATATGGCGAGGTGGTGAAAGCGCTCAGCGCGCAGCTTCCGCCTGACACCATCATCTGCAACGGCGCGGGAAATTACGCGACCTGGCTGCACCGCTACTTCCGCTTCCGCACCGGCGGCATCCAGCTTGCGCCGACCTCCGGCTCGATGGGCTATGGCATCCCGGCCGGCGTCATGGCGAAGCGCCAGTTCCCGGAGCGCACGGTGATCGCGTTCGCGGGCGACGGCTGCTACCTCATGAACGGTCAGGAGTTCGCCACCGCCGTTCACTACAAGATCCCGGTCATCATGGTGGTGGTGGACAACGGCATGTACGGGACCATCCGCATGCACCAGGAGCGGGAATATCCCGGCCGTGTCTCCGCCACCCGCCTGACCAACCCCGACTTCGCCGCCTATGCCCGCGCGTTCGGCGGCCATGGCGAGACCGTGCTGAAAACGGAAGATTTCTTTCCTGCCTTCGCCCGCGCCCAGGCGAGCGGGCTGCCCGCGATCCTCCATTGCCGGCTGGACCCGGAGGCCATCACCCCGGCACGCACCCTCAGCGCGATCCGCGAAGAGGCGTTGGCAAAGCACTAAGGCGCGGGTGTCGCACAAAGGAGACTGATATGGCGGATGTCCTCGTGGTGGGTGCCGGGCCGGTGGGCCTTACGCTGGCATCCGAACTGGCGCGCCACGGTGCCAGTGTCCGCATCATCGAAAAACTGGCGGCGCCGCTGCCCTACTGCCGGGCCATCGGCGTCACGCCGCGCACCCTCGAAGTCTATGAAGACATGGGGATTGCCCGGCCGATGATCGATGCCGGGCTGTGGCTGTCCGGCACGCGGCTGATGGTGGCGGGCGGGCCGACCCGCGATGCCATGGTCGATCTTGCCGACCTTCCCTATTCCAGCCTGGGCGTGCCCCAGGGCGAGACCGAGCGCGTCCTGGCCGAGCACCTCGCTGGCTTCGGCATCAAGGTGGAACGGGGCGTGCGCCTTATCTCCTTCACCCAGGCCGGCGAGAAGGTGCGGGTGGATCTGGAAGGGCCGTCCGGGGCAGATTTCGACCATGTGCGCTATGTGGTCGGCTGCGATGGCGCGCATTCGGTGGTGCGCCACCATGTCGGCATTTCGTTCGAGGGCGAAGCCTTCCCCATGCCCTTCATGCTGGGTGATGTGCATCTGGACTGGCCGGAGGGCGGCGTTCTTCCGCGCGGCATGGCGTTGCGTGCGATGCGCTTGCGCGAGAACGACGCACCGGACCTGTTTATCGCCATTCCGCTGCCGGAGCATGGCCGCTATCGCGTCTCCATGCTCGCCGCCGAGAGCCTTGTGGCGCCCGCGGGAGATGATGTGGCCCACGGTATCCAGTCCGAGCGGCCCGGCCCTTCGCTGGCGGACATCCAGGCGGCGGCGGACCGGGTGCTGCCGAACCCGCCGGTGGCCAGCGACCTGCGCTGGTCCTCCCAATTCCGCATCTCCATGCGCCTCGCCGGCCGCTATCGCGTCGGCAATGCCTTCATCGCCGGGGATGCCGCCCACATTCATCCGCCCACCGGCGGGCAGGGCATGAACACCGGCATCCAGGACGCCTACAACCTCGCCTGGAAGCTGGCGCTGGTGTTGAAGGGCATCGCTGCGCCGGCCTTGCTCGACAGCTATGAGGCCGAGCGCCAGCCGGTGGCGGAAGATGTCATCGCCCGGACGGTGGAAGAGAGCATCAATCTCGGCCGCTCCAGCAAGCCCGTGGATCGTCTGGGCAATACCCAGATGCGGGTGACATATCGCGGTAGCGCCATCGTGCGCCAGGACGGCGCGGCACCCCATGAAGCCTCACCCGAGGCCGGGGACCGGGCGCCCGACGTGATGGGCCTGCGCCGCAACGGCGTCGGCTTCGATCTGCGCCTGTTCGACCTACTGCGCGGCACCACCCATGTGTTGCTATGTGCGGTCGCGGACGAGACGGCGTGCGCCGCGCTGGAGGCCGAGGCACGAGGCCTTTTTGCGCTTGGCCTGCCGCTGCGTGTGGTCGCGGTGACACCAAGCGATACCACGCTTCCCGATCCCGTCGGCATCGCTTTGGTGCGCGACGCGCAAGATGGTTTTGCTCACCAATACGGCACCGGCGCCTGGCTGGTCCGACCTGACGGCCATGTCGCTTGGTACGGCCAACGCTGCGATGGCGCGGCATTGCCGGGCTTCCTGCGCGAGACACTCGGGCTTACGCGCTGAAACGGTCTTGAACGCGTACGGGGCCAGCGCGTTCGGAGGGCCGAAAGATTAGCCGTGCTTGAATGATTTGGCTGAAATGGCTGGGGGACTAGGACTTTTTTACAACCGTTGAAATGGCTCTATTGTTGACTTCTTAGGCGAAACTGTTACACAAAACTGCTACACATTGCATTTTTTGACGGTATCTATGTCCCTCCTGTCCGGCATCGTCACCCGCCCTGGTTCGAGAAAATTCTATGCCCGGCTGCGGGTGCCGGACGATCTCCGCGCCGTGCTCGGCAAGAGCGAGCTTTGGACGTCTCTGCGAACCACGGATAATGCCGAGGCGAAGAAATTAGGCACCCGGCAGCTCGCGGAATGGCATGAGCTTTTCGCCCAGCTACGTGCACGCAAGGAGCCGACCGAGGCTGAAGTTCGGGAAATGGTTTGGGCGCGCTACGTGGCGCTGATCGAGGGTGACGAGCGGTTCCGGCTCATCCAGCCGGACGAAGGCGACCTTGACGAGGTTTGGCGCATCCTCGAACGCGAGTACGTCGAACACGACCTGGGCGCCTTCCGCGTCTTCGAAATGATCCGCGATGGTGTGGCGCTGGACCAAGCCGAACGGGCCGAGCGTCTCAAGGTGTTAAGGGCCGAAGCCGCTCGCGGTCACTCGCCATCCTCACTTGAGGAGGCTCACCAAGCCGCAGTCGCCGCTGGCATCGGCCTAGATAAGACATCGCTCGCCGCGCGTAAGCTCTCCGGCGCGTTCGCTCGTGCCGAGCTCGAAGCTCTCCGGCGCGCCGACGAACGGGACGCGGGCGATTGGACCGGTGCCCCTGCCGATCCGATCGTTAAGGCACCCGTGGGGCCGTCAACGACCGCCCCGAAGGGTGAAAAGCTCATGGAGCTGTTTGACCAGTTCCGGCGAGAGAAGGAAGCCTCCAAGGGGCACGACACTTGGGGACAGGATCGAGGGATCATCCGGCGCTTCTCCGAGCACGTAGGCACTCACGTTAACGTCGGCACCATCGGTCGAAAGCACGTCCGGACGTTCAAGGCCGCGCTTTTCAATTGGCCCACGAAGGTCGATCAAGTGGCCGAGTTTAAGGGCCTCAGCTTCGCTGCGGTCATAGCGAAGAACGCTAGCCTTCAGCGTCCGGTTATCGGCGACAAAACGAAGAACCGATATTTGAGCGCGCTTTCAGCGTTCTGCGAATGGCTGACGGCGAACGACCACCTTCCACTAAATCCGGTTCGCGGGCAGTTTTTGGAAAAGTCGAAGGAGCGGAAGCGCATGCCGCTCACACCGGAGCACATGCGAACGCTCTTTACGTCGCCGCTGTATACTGGCTTCCAGCGGGAACGCAGGGAACACCTCGCAGGGAACGAGACCACACGGGATTGGCGTTTCTGGCTTCCCTTGTTGGCTGCATTCACGGGCGCCCGCCTGGGCGAGCTGGCCCAGCTCCATGTCGCTGATATCCGCGAAATGCACGGCGTGTGGATCATCCACGTCACTGAGGAAGGCGAGGCCGGAAAGTCACTCAAGACGGCAGGCTCCGCGCGTATCGTCCCGTTGCACTCGGAGCTGGTGAAGCTAGGGTTCCTCACGTTCCATGCAGCGGCTGCAATTAGCGGTGAGACAAGGCTGTTCGCTAACCTCAAGCCGGACGCTCGTGGCTTTCACTCGGGCGTGCCATCGAAGTTTTTCGGCGCGTATCTGAAGCATGTGGGGATTAAGAAAGACGCATCGCTAACGATCCATTCCTTCCGACATGCGACGGCGGACGCGTTCCGGAGGGCAGGGTACCTTGATGAATCCTTCGGCCCCCTACTCGGGCATACCAAGTCGAGCACGACCGGCAAATACGGCATCGTTGCTGAAGGTCCACTGCTAGAGCGTGTGAGAATGATAGAGGCTATTAGCTATCCTGGCTTGGACCTGAAGCACCTCTATGCCTGACTTCATGTCGGGGCCAGCGGCGGGCTTGAGGCGGAAGCCGGAAGTGTGTCGTGGTCAGATGGGCTGAATGCTAGCAGCGGGATCAATATGAAGTGTGGCGCCGTTCTCGCTGCACCAATGTTCCAGTTCGCGCTTCAATTCAGGCCAAAGCGCACGCGCCCATTCCGGTGCACGTGAGGACCACTCTTTCTCGCTCGGAAGATAGGCGGATAACGCACCCATTGGCAGTTCCAGGACGAAGGAGCCATCACTTCCTGAAACCACCAGCTCTTCTTTCCAGCGCGGCTGAAATCGAAATTGGTTAGTCATGTGGGAAGTCTACGCCACGAGAGCAGAAACTCACTAGGAATTAGTGTCTAGGCATTTTGCCCTTTGTAGGATGATAATCTTGTTGTATAATAAAGCCACCTTGAATTTAAGAGTGGCGTCAGAAAGTGGCAGGTTCAATCAAGTCGCGTTTCCGAGACTGGCTTAACAGCGACATCGAGATTAAGTCGTCCCTCGCCGAGCCTGAGAAGTGGCTTTCCAATCTTCTGGACGGAACCACTGGCGGAACTGGACCCGTCACCGCCTCAACGGCACTTCGTCATCCCGCCGCAGCCTGCGCTATCCGCGTCATCGCTGAAGCCGTGGCAACGCTTCCGGTCATCACCTACCGTCGCCTCGCGGATAACTCGAAGGAGCGGGCGACAGACCATCCGGTCTACGGATTGCTCCACGACGACGCGAATGGCTGGCAATCGGCATTCGACCTGAAGCTCGCCGTCACCATCGACGCGCTCTCCCACGACAAGGGCGGCTTCGCTTACGTTAATCGCGTGGGTGGCCGACCCGTCGAGCTTCTGAGGCTCGATCCGGCAAAGGTCGCCGTCGATTACTCGCCCATGGGCGAACCTTCGTACACCTTTGAAAACCGGGTCTTCGCGCGTGAAGATATCCTGCACGTCAGGGCGCCCGGTGGTGTGGCTCCCCTCACTACGGCGCGCGAGGCAATCGCCCTCGCAAACCTAATGGAAAATCACGGCGCCGGCCTGTTCCGCAACGGCGCCCGCCCCTCCGGCGTCATCTCGCTTGAAGGCGATATCAACGCAACAACGCTAGCCGCAGTACGCGAAGCGTGGACTTCCGCCGTAGGTGTAGTAAAGCCCGGTGGCGTGGCCGTCCTCGACAAGAGCGCCAAGTACACGCCGCTGGCCTTTAGCTCGGTCGATAGCCAGTTTCTCGAACTGCGCACCTATCAGATCTTGGAAATTGCTCGCGCATTCCGCGTTCCCCCGCATATGTTGTATGAGCTTGATAGGGCAACATGGTCTAATACGGGCGAAATGGGTCAGGCATTCCTAACCTATAGCCTTTTGCCCTGGCTAGAAGCCTGGACTTCCGCCATCCGCCGGGCCTGTTTCACGGCCGAAGAGCGAGCTGACTACATCCCGGAATTTTTGGTCGATGATCTCCTTCGCGCGGACCCGTTGAGCCGAGCAACGACAACGTCCACGCTCATTGCGTGTCGCGCTCTTTCTCCCAACGAGGCAAGGGCGATGGATGACCGCCCGCCCTATGACGGGGGCGATGAGTTCGTGAACCCGCACACGACAAGCGCCTCACAGCCGCCCGCACCGTCCCCGGTTGAGGAGGCCGCATGACGTTGACCACGGCCCACATCGCTTTCTTCGGCGACGCAGAACAGACGTTCAAACTCACCCCGGTTTTGATTGTTGAGCTCGAAAACAAGGTCGGCGCCGGCATCGGCGCGATCTTCTCGCGCCTGACGGAGCGCGCCTTCCGCCATGGCGACATTCTCGAAACGATCCGGCTCGGCCTGATCGGCGGCGGCATGCACCCGATGGGCGCCGCTCAAATGGTCACCACCTACGCAGCCGACCGCCCCCTCGCGGAAACGCTCCCGATCGCCATCGGAATTCTCGACGCGACGTTCTTCGGCACGGCCGAAAAGCCCGAACCCAAGGAAGATGAGATCAACAATGGATAATGCCAAGGTTGAACTGCAAGACACCCCCCAGGCACGCGAGGCGTTGGAAGCAATTTTCAAAATTGCCATGTCTCATTTGATCGAAAAGCATGAGGCTGAATTTGATCGGCTTCTAGAAGACGAACTCGACCGGCATATGGTCATATCTATTGTTGATCGAGATGCATCGGTAACACTGCAAACTCCATCGCTTCTGCCGATAACGTTCAACATTGATAATTTTTGGAACAAAGCCAAGAGCGAAGCGGCCTAATGGATCGCTTCTACTTTGAGACCAAAATCCTCGTGGACGACGCGGGCGCCATCGAGGGCCTCGCGTGGCCCTTCGGCTCCCCCGACCGGGTCGGCGACGTGATCGAGAAAGGCGCCTTTAGCGGCGCCTCCCTCCCGCTCCCGATGTTGTTCGGCCACGACATGAACGACCCCGTAGGCGCCTGGACCGAAGCCGTTGAGGCGGAAGACGGACTGCGCCTCAAGGGCCGTCTCTTGGTCGATGACGTGGCCCGCGCTCGTGAAGTCCGCGCCCTGGTGCAGTCTGGAGCAGTGCGCGGCCTCTCTATCGGCTTCGTCACGCGGAAAGCCATGCCCCGGAAGGGTGGGCGAACCATCACTGACCTTCAGCTTTTGGAATGCTCCCTGGTGAGCATCCCCATGCACCCCGGCGCACGGGTCACCAGCGCCAAATCCGCAATTCACGCCCTGGCAATTGCTGCGGCGCTTAACGGCGCCGCGCGCGCAATCTCCGAAGGAAAACACTGATGATTCATTCTGTACCGGCGCCTGTCGGCGTCGAGCTCAAGGGCGAGGAAGACGATCTCGATTCCGTCGTCTTGAAGGCCATTGAAACCTTCAAGGGCGAAGTTGGCGCTCGCTTCGAGAAGGTCGAGACCAAGTCCGGCGAGGCCGAGAAAATCACCGCCCGCCTCGACAAGATCGAAGCGAAGATGAACCGCCCTGGCTCCGGTGAGACCAAGGAAGGCCCTTCGGTCGAGGCAAAAGCGTTCGGTACCTACTTGCGCGTCGGTGCGCAGAACCTGGGCGCCGATGAGCGCAAGGCCCTGACGGTCGCCACCAATGCCGCTGCCGGCTATCTCGCCCCAACCGAGTTCGGCATGGAGATTCTGAAGCGGCTCCGCGAGGTTTCCCCGGTCCGCCAGTTCGCCAAGGTCATCACCATCGGCGGCAAGGAAATCACCTATCCCCGGCGCACGGGTTCGACGGCCGCGACTTGGGTTAGCGAGGTGGCTGACCGCACCGCAAGCGGCCCCACCTATGAGCAGGTGACGCTCACTCCCTATGAGCTGGCGACTTTCGTGGAAGTCTCGGGTCAGCTTCTCGAAGACAATGTGTACAACCTCGAAGGCGAACTGACCTCTGACCTCGCCGAATCCTTCGCCATCGCGGAAGGAACCGCTTTCGTCTCTGGCGATGGCACGGGCAAGCCCAAGGGCATCCTTGCTGCTTCCGGCATCACTCAGATTGTCTCCGGCAACGCCAGCACCCTTGGCAGCAATCCGGCCGACCTTCTGATCGATATGTTCAGCAAGCTCCCGGCAGTCCACGCACAGGCCGGCGCCTGGGCGATGAACCGTAACACTCTCGCGTCCCTGCGGAAGCTGAAGGACACGACCGGTCAGTACCTTTGGCAGCCCGGCCTTCAGGCAGGCCAGCCCGGCACCTTGCTCGGTCGCCCGATCATCGAAATGGTGGACATGCCGGACATTGCGGCGAACGCCTTCCCCATCGTCTTCGGCGATTGGTCCGGTTACCGCATCGTCGATCGCGTGGACATGAGCATTCTCGCAGACCCTTACACGAAGGCTGTGAATGGCATCTATGTCTTCCACGCCCGCAAGCGTGTGGGTGGCGACGTGACGAACCCTGACAGGTTCGTGAAGCTCAAGATCGCGGCTTCCTGACGCCATGCGTCTCGCGGACGACGATATCCTTGTGAACGTGGGGGGCGAGCAATTCGCCCTCCGCGCCTCGTTGCGAGCCGCCCTTCGCTTGTCTCTGAAGTACGGGGACTTTGGTGTCGTCCTTCGCTCGATCCAGCACAAAGAGCTTGGTGTTCTCGCGACAATCGTCGCTGAGACCAGCACCACGCGCACCACTGTTCCCGAGCTGCTCGAATGTCTCTCCGGCCATGCGCTCCAGCAGGTTCTCGCCCAGCTCATTCCTGCGTGTGTCGAGGTAGTCACCCGGTTCCTCGATCTCGGGGACAACGGCGATGACCAGAAGCCGAAGCGCACCCGCCAGGGTGAAAAGCGCGTCACGCATGCTGAATTCTATGAGGCCCTTTTCGAGATCGGCGCCGGACGACTGGGCTGGTCACCAACCGATACATGGGCCGCAACGCCGCAAGAGATTTTGTCAGCCAGCAAGGGCCATAGCGCCTTCTTCGGTGCGACCCCGGAAGGTTCGAACGACGACAGCAAAAGCTCCACCCTCGCCGAAGTCGCCTCGCTAGGGAGAGTGTACGGATGACGGCTCGTGCCCCCCGCATTTGCCCATGTCGCCACGTCATTCCATACGGCCTGCTGTGCCCCTGTCAGCAGAAGAAGGAAGCCGTTCGCAAGGCCAAGGCTGATGCTAAGCGCCCTTCGTCTCGTGAGCGTGGCTATGAAAGCAAGTGGCGTAAGGAGCGCGAGGCGTTCTTAAAGATTCATCACACATGCGTTCGGTGCGGATCTCCGGCAACGGTCGTGGATCACATCCTTCCTCATCGGGGAAACGTCAAACTGTTCTGGTCGCGCTCTAACTGGCAGGCGCTCTGCCGCACCTGTCACAGCAGACACAAACAGAGAGAGGAGCGCGCGGCATGAATATCGTCATGTCGGCACAGGCGCTTGAGCTCGAACGCATTGAGCGCCTGGAGAACGAGGCGCGCCTTATGAAGCTCCTTAAGCAGCAGCTCGCCAGCACGAGGCATCGCGAGCGCGAACGCATTCGCCCCTGGCTCTGCAATGGCGATGCCGGTCCGGAGTTCAAACCCCTCCGGGATCTTCAGGCACCTGACCCATTCGTGACTAAGCCTGTCCGGACGCGACGCGAACCGCGCCAGAAGGCCGAAGTATTGGACGCACCGAATACCAACAAACCCAAGCGTCCGCGTTACGGCGGCACCGTCGCAAAGCGTTACCTCGATAAGACGGCACGGGAATGGGCCGAATGCTTCGGCGTCAAGATAGATGCCATGTATCAGGCGATCCGTCGTCAAGGTTCATTGGAAAATGCGGTCAAATTCTACCAATGGCATGCCGACCGGGGGTACTCGACGACTTACCGTATAGGTAAAAGGACCGGCGGGGATAGCCTCTTGCAATATACGACTTAATTGGGGTTTCCGAAAACCATAATGAAAGAACATGAATGTCAGTCGTGACGCTGGACGAAGTCAAAGAGCATCTGCGCATCCTCGATGATGCCGATAATGCTTTGCTTGCAAGGCTTATCGACGTTGCGGAGGAATTCGTTGAAGGCTTCGCTGGCCCCCTCTCCGGTACTGCGGATGAAGTGCCGGCTGGTCTGAAACAGGCCATTCTTTTGGCTGTTGAGGCTGAGTTTTCGGCCTCCGACGACGCCCGAAGCCGCGCTATGGCTGCGCTTTTGCCCTACCGCCAGTGGGCGTTCTGACATGAGCGCCCAGGCCGACCGCCTTCAAGCTCGCATCAACGCCATCCCAAAGGCCGTCCGCGCTGCCGTCGAGCCCGCCCTGCTCAAGAGCGCGGAGGAGATTGCAGGCGTTATGCGCCAAGTAGCGCCCGACGACCCTGCCACCGGCGAACCTGACCTGAAATCCTCGATCGAGATAACGTCAGCCGGAAAGCACACGCCACCCTACTCACAGCCGGGCGGCTCCATGGTCGTCGCTGAGAATTCGGTCGCGATCACGGCCGGAAACGAGGACGTGCGCTATCCGCACCTTTTGGAATACGGGACATCGAAGATGGAAGCGCAGCCGTTCTTTTGGCCGGCGCTTAGCCTTCTGCGGAAGAAAACCACAGCCCGGATCAAGCGCGCCATCGCGAAGGCTGTGCGGGAGGCGAAGGCGTGATGGGCGAACCTTCATTGCTTATTCAGACGGCCGTCCGCGCTCGCCTTATTGCCTCTCCGGCGATGATGGAGCTTGTCCCCGCTGACCATATCATTTGCGGGCGAAAGCTCCCCGAGCTCGACCGGGAAATCCTCATTGGCGAGGGCCTGACGGTCTTCGATCCCTTCTACTCCAACGTCCACTTGGACTTGCACGTATGGGTGAAAGAGACCGGCTTCGATATCACCAAGGCTATCGCGTCAGCGGCCTATGACGCGCTCCAGATCATCCGCGACCCATGGATGGCCGGTGAATCCATGGTGCATCGCTTGGATATGTCGGCACGCTACCTTCGTGATCCGCATGGCGAGTACGCGCACGGCGTCCTGTCTCTGGACGCACTCATGCAGGCCGCACCATGAAGCCCGCTCGCCTGTCGGAAACACTCGTTATTGAGCATGCGACACGCACCGTTGAACCATCCGGTGCCCCCGTTGAGACGTGGGTGGAGATCGCGCGCGTCCGCGCGGAACGCACTGAACAGGAAGCGGTAGAACAGGCGCAGGACCGAGGCGCCATCGGCGTCGAGACTGCGAGCTTCCGTTCGCGCTGGTGTGACGTGGCACTGGGCGACCGGATTGTCTGGCGCGATCGGGCGTACTCGATCGTCTCGCTGGCTGAGATTGGCCGTCGCGAGGGCCTGGAGATCAAGCTGACGAGGAGCGGCCAATGAAGGGCCGTAAGCCTTCGAGTATCGTCGCTGGCACCTGTCCGGTCATTGAGGTTCCGCGTCCACCCACCTGGTTGTCTAAGGACGGCAAGGCGGAATGGCGCCGGATCATGCCGCACCTGGTGGAACGCAAAACTCTCACCGAAACCGACCTCGCAATGGTCGAAGCGTTTTGCGTTGCAGCCGGCCGCGTGCGTGAGATCGAGCGCCAGATTCAGGCGTCCGGGATGCTCGATCCGGCCATTGTCCGCATGCAGGACAAGGCGATGCAGTCCATGCGCCAGATCGCGGCCGAGATCGGCTTGACGCCTGTTTCGCGCTCCCGCCCTTCCATTCGAGACGACGATGCTGCCGGCGACGTATCCCCATTGGATCTATGACGGCAGCGCCATTCCCGACCCCTATGGGGACGGGGAGCGCGCCGTCCGCTTCCTTCGGGCGCTGAAGCACCCGTTGAGCCGACTGCCGGGCCGCGCCTTCAGTCTGGACCCGTGGCAAGAGCGCATCGTCCGGCGCATTTATGGGCCACGGCACGAGGTGGACGATCCGGCCAACGGCATCCGGAAAGGCCAGCGCATCGTCAACACCGTGTTGTTGCTCTTGCCGCGCGGGAATAGGAAAACAAGCCTAGCAGCGGCTCTTGGTCTCCTTCACACGTTCGGCCCGGAGCGTGTGCCACGCGGGCAGAACATTACGGCAGCAGCAGACCGGAAACAGGCGCGCCTCGCCTATGAGGAGGCGTGCGCCGTCATTAAAATGATGGATCGCAAGAGCCAGCAGCGTATCCGGATTCAGGACTATCGGAACAAGCTGATCCTCTCTGAGACCGGCTCTTTCTATGAGGCTATCTCGTGCGATGCCGGGACACAGCATGGGCGGACGATTTCATTCGCCTTCGTTGATGAGCTGCACATTTGGCGGAAGCGCCTGCTCTGGGAGGCGATCAGTACGGGCGTCGATAAGGTCGACTCCCCGCTTACCGTGATCGCAACGACTGCCGGGCGCGGGCGGGAAAACCTCGCATACGAGATCGTGGAAAAGGCGCGGAAGATCGCGACGGGCGAGATCCACGACCCCTCGTTCCTCCCGGTGATTTTCGAGGCGGACAAGGATTGCGATTGGCGCGATGAATCCGTCTGGCGCGCGGTCAATCCCGGCCTCGCGCACGGCTATCCGAGCCTGCACGGGTTCCGTCGGCATGCCGAACGGGCCGAGCATTCCAACGCGGAGCTAGACAGCTTCAAGCAGCTCAAACTCAACATCCAGCTCGACCACTTCGCGAGCGCGGCGTTCGATATGAGCGCCTTCGACGCGGGCAAGATCGCCTATGACCGGGAGGCGCTGAGAGGCCGCGCGGCCTGGATCGGCGTCGATCTCTCCCGGCGCGGCGACATGACGGCCGTCTGTGCCGTGGTGAAGGAAGGGAATGGCTTCATCGTCCTGCCGAACATCTTCCTGCCAGAAATCGGCCTGGTGGAGCGCGGCGACAAGGATGCCGCCCCCTATGTGACCTGGGCAAAGGCGGGCCAGGTGGTCACCACACCAGGCCCCACCATCGACTTCGGCTTGGTCGAGGCTCGCATTTGCGAACTGTGTGAAGAGTTCGACGTTCAGGAAATCCTCTTCGATCAGACGTTCGCGGCCGAAATGATGAGCAGTCTGATCGAGAAGGGCCACAACGCCATCGGCTTTCCTCAGAGCTGGGCGACCTTGAGCCCAGCGGCCGAAGACCTAATCAAGGTCGTCAAGGATGAGCGCCTTCACCATGACGGCAATCCCGCGGTGCGCTGGACCTTTGAAAATGCCGTGGTCGTGCCTTCGAACCGCACGGACAACACGGCCCTTCACAAGGGAAAGTCGCGCGCCCGCATCGATCCGGTAGTCGCGACAGCTATGGCTCTGGCGCGCGCGAATATGCCACCCGCCGCGCCCTCGATCTATGAAAACCCCGATTTCAACCCTTCAGACCTTGTACTGGGAATGTGATGGCCACTGACGAAGAACGCCTTGTTGTAACGCTTGAAGCCCGTATCCGTGACTTCGAGAAGAACATGGCGAAAGCCTCGAAGACCGGAAGCGATACTTGGCGCAAGATCGAGAAAGACGCGGAGACATCCGGCGCCCGAATGCAGAAGCTCATGGGCAACGTTGGCCGAGGCGTGGCAGACGGCCTTAACAAGGGCTTGGGCGTGCTCGGTGTCGGCGGCGTCGGTATCGCTGGCGTGCTGCTAGGGGTTCAGCAGGCGGTGCGCACCGTCGCCGATCTCGCGGCCGATGCGAAGCGTGCGGGCGTTGGCGTCGAAGCATTCCAGGCGCTCGGCTACGCGGCGGGTCAGGCGCACGTCAACATGGATGGCCTCGCAGATGGCCTCAAGGAAATGCAGCTTCGGGCTGACGAGTTCGTCACCACGGGGGCAGGCAGCGCGGCAGAGGCGTTGCAGCGTATTGGATACAATACGGCCGATCTTAAATCCAAATTGAAAGACCCTGCCGCCTTGTTCGGTGAGATCATCGAGCGCGTGCGCGACCTCGACAAGGCCAGCCAGATAAGGGTTCTCGACGAGATTTTCGGCGGCACAGCTGGCGAACAGTTCGTCCGGTTCATGGACCTGGGGCGCAACTCCATTGCGCGGCTTCAACAGGAAGCAAGGGAGACTGGCGCGATCATCGATGCGCAACTCGTGGCCCGAGCCGAGGAGGTGAACCGCAAGTTCGAGGCGCTCGCGACCACGGTCGGAACGAAGGTGAAATCGGCGATCCTTGAGATCGTGGACTTGGTTTCGAAAATCCGCCTGCCGGACGTTGACGATTTGGCAGCGGGTGCGCCGCTTGACGGCATCGTTCCCGGCGCCGGGCCTCGCACCCGTGCCACCTCCTTCGACGTTGGCTTGCCCTCCGGTGAACCACCTGCCGCGAACGTCCCACTTCCCACGCCCCGACCCGAGGGACTTGCCGGCGCGGGCGACCTTTCAAAGATCAAGCAAGCCGGCGACGCCTTGAAGCGCGGATACGCCGATTTGCACGCCGCCGCCTTGGCCCGCGTCGCCGACCTCGAAACGGAACAGACCGCCCTTGGCATGACGACCCGCGAGGCTGAAGCCTACCGCTTCGAACAGCAGGCGATTGCCGAAGCTCTCCGCATGGGCATCACGCTCACACCACAGCAGGCGGCAGAGCTCGCGGACCTCGCTACCCAATATGGAGAGACTGCCCACGCCATCGAACTGGCAGCAGATGCGCAGGGCCGCGCGCTCGACCTGCAACGTGAGCTTGGCAATATGGGCGTGGGCCTGTTTAGCGGCTTGATCGATGGCTCGCAGACGTGGGCGGATAGCTTGGCGAACGTGGGCAAGCGCCTCTCCGACCTGCTCTTGCAAGCCGCGCTGATGGGCGACGGGCCGCTTGGTGGACTGTTCGGCGCGCCCAGTACTAAGGACGCGGTGGGCGGAATTTTCGGCAGTTTGTTCTCCGGTCTCCCCAAGTTCGCAGGCGGGGGCATCTCCGATCGCCCCGCCATCTTTGGTGAGGCTGGCGCGGAAGCTGCCGTGCCGCTGCCGGACGGTCGGCGCATCCCGGTTGACTTGCGTCTTCCGATCTCGGCTCCGGCAAGCTCGATGGCGGCGCAGGTGGCAGGCGACACGATCAGCGTCACCGTCGCGCCGACGATCCATGTCACCGGTAGCGCCGGCACGTCGGAGCAGAACGCGGACCTTGCAAGCCAGATGGCAAAGCAGATTGAGCAGCTCGCCCGCAGCACGGTTGTTTCCGAGATCCGCAAGCAGCAGCGCCCCGGCGGCGCTCTTCGGCCTGGATATCGGTGAATGTGAAAATAATTTTCGATTTTGGCGTTAGAGCTCTGTGCCGGGCGCTATAATAGCTATGTCAGCCTAATTGCGCCTTGACGGCCGAGATCAATACTTACGAAATCTCTTGATTTCTGAGAATAGATTTCGTATTATTTGTCGTCGCTGGTCTTAGGCATAATCACCGGCGATCCTCTGAAGGACCGACGCTGTATCCTTGCGTCATTCTGTATCGTGACTTCGTTCGCTTTGACTTAAAGGTCGGCCCTAATCAGGCCGACCTTTTTTTAGAAGAACAATTCCACCGGGACAACTCGGGGATTAGAGCAGCTGGCGAGCGAGAGTTAAGGCGAACAGGAATGAAAAGGATATGCTATGCCTGCCGCGTACAAGATTGATATGATGGCGCAGCTTAAAGCTGGCGTTGAAGCTTATGAAAAATCCAAAGCTGCCAGACCGCCGGTAAATGACTGGCTTTCCGGTTCGTTTGTCTCTGAGGCAGCGCCCGCGAACTGCAACACCGATCCGGGCGAGATCAATCAGCAGCTCGATATGCTGGCTGATGACGATGACGATGGAGCCACGAAGGACGAAGAGCCCTCTTTACCGGAGGTAGCGCTGGAGGTTGTAACCCCACGCGCTGAGGCCGATGCTCTTGCCGGCCTTTCGGAGGAGTTGGGTGACATCGTGCTCGCGAACACAGACGCTCTGATTGAGGCCGAGATCGTTGGGCTCAAAGAGCTCAACATTGACACGCCGGTGGATGAATCCGGGCCACCCGCACAGAACACGACCGCCATTGAGCCGCCAGCGTCCGCCGCGCCAGCGTCCGCCGCGCCTGCGCCTGCCGCCCGCTATAGAACCGCGAAGGAACTGGCGGACGAGCGGGAACGGCTGTGGAAGCAGGCGACCTTTCGCATGGTCATTGAGCGTCAGTTCGGGAAACGAGCGCGCATATGGTCCGGCCTGAGGGACGACGCAGCGCTTCTGCTGCGGAAGCGCGAGAATAAGCGTCGCCAGCGCGCCAAGACCGCCCTGGCTAAGCCCGCGCCGGTCATTCGCGTATCTCCGCTTCCGCCCACGGCCGAGCTCTCGCGGCTGGTCAGCGAGTGGCTTGCAAAGCCGGGGCGGCGGCAGAAGCATATCAAGGACAATAATCGCGTGCCCGAGCTCCGGGTACTGATCGCGCTAGTAATTAAGACCTGGAGCAAGCGTGGCCGTCACCCCACGCATGCCGATGTCGCATTAAACTTTTCGAAGATGCTCGGGGCGAAGATCAGCCGGCAGGCGGGCGGGAAGCGGCTGGCGATAATCGACGCTGTCCTGGCTGACTGCGGCGTTCACATTCCAAACGGTGACACCTCTGCAACCCCCAAAAATGGCGACATGCTTGCAACCCCCAAACGGTGACACTTCTGCAACCCCTCGCCGGGGACATTTCCGCAACCCCCTCGACCGGTGCTGGGGGTTATCACACCCCTGGCGCCGGGAGGGTGAGAAGACAGAACGCGTCAGTGAGGCTTAGGCGAACTAGGCACTTTTAATGGCATCTAAAATACACAGAGAAGGCGCTGGGCGGCATCCGCGAGTTTTTAGGTCGCGAAGTAGCTAAAACTATTCCCGGCCGCTAGAGACTCTCTAAACCGGAAGTCATTTATCAACCGGAAGGGTCATCAAAACCGGAGATTTCTATCAGAGCCGGAGATGGGGTTGCAGAAGTGTCGCCGTTTTCCAAAAAGAAGATAACTTAATGAACTACTATTCTTATATATATTACTTATAGGAGAAACGGCGACATTTTTGCAACCCCATCCGTGGCCCTGGCTACCCTCTCCGGTATGGGAAGATCTTATTAAAATCGTTGCGGTTATTAAGTTTCCGATGGGGTTGCAGTCGTGTCTCCATCACCGCTCCGGCTCTGAGCGCAGCGGCCTGGGGGTTGCAAGAATGTCTCCATCCTTGGTTCGCAACACTGTCCCCGGTATGGGGTTGCAGTTCTGTCTCCGTATGGGGTTTCAAGCGCGTCCCCGGCTTAGGGGGTTGCAGAAATGTCTCCGCATGGGGTTGCAAGCGTGTCCCCTTTTTTTGAGATGAGAGGCCATTCCCGGCATGGGGTGGCTAATGCTGTCTCCATTTTGAGGACGACGGCGATGTCCCTGACACGGGGTTGCAGGAATGTCCCCCTTTTGGCCATAGCCCCCAAGTCATCGACGTAGGGTGTCATGCATGTCTCCGCTTGAATGCGCCGATATTCTTGATATGCCGCAGGGGCGGATAAATCAGTCAGTTCTTACTGATCTCAATACTTGTTGATATCAATTTAATTCTACGCCATAATGCAGATGAAGCCGGATAAGACTTCAATCTGAAACCTGGGTGTTAGGATGACCGTCGATTTATCAACTGAGGATGAGATCGTTAAGCGGGTGAGCTTGGCGGCTAACTACGCGCCATTCGCCAGCGCCGACGCGGCAAAGATGGCGCTGGCGATGGTCAATATTTGGTCGGTTTCGACCATGGTGGACGCGATGAAAAATGATCACGTCGCACCTATCGATATCTTCCTGCCCGACGCCGCATATCAGGATGTCGTCGCGACGCTGCGCCAGCTCGGCTCAACGCTGGAGCGTGCAGCGAAGCTCAGCCTGCCGAGGGAGCCCATCGGCTCCGACCTGGCGAGCAAGATCCGCGCAGACCTCGCGGCGAGCGTTCGCGTTAGCTCAGACGGTTTCACTGACAGCATGAGGACGCTCTCGAAGGCGTTCACGGAGGCTCCGGCGAATCGGATGCGGAAGGTTGTCGCAGACCTCGAACCCGGCCCGCTGCTCTCCCCCGAGGCGCTGGCCCGCTTGCCGGGCGCTCAGTCGGACGATCGGACGGATTTATAGACCTTCCTCGCGTACATCCTGATGCCGTCGCGCGAGCCCGCCCCTTCAAAAGGCTGCGGGCTTCCGCACTTCAGGACATCGGTAATGTTGAGAGAATCTCAGAAAAGACAATTGACGCCGAGCCGAACCGTTGTCCGAGAGACATCTTGCAAAATCAAAAGCTCATTAAAGGTGGGAGCTATTGATCCATCTTCCCGCTGGTGGACAATTCGGCCCACCAGCGGAATTAAAAAACCGAGTGAATCACCTTGATTCCTCGGGGGGGGGGCAAGCTTCTAGCCCGCCTCAGGCGCCGACCAAGTTCACCTTACCCGTAGCCAGATCATAGACCGCCCCTACGACCTTGACCTTTCCTTGGCTCACCATTTCAGAAAGGATTGGTGTCGCCGTCTTTAGGCGCTCCACGTTGTAGACGACGTTCGCGACGATTGCGGCGTCCAGCAAGTTGGCTGGCTTCTCGGCCTTCGCCTTCTCAACGCCCGGCTTAATTGCCGCCACAAGCTGCGGCAGATGGCCTGGAAGCTGAACGTTGTCACGCAGGACAGCGATCGTCGCGTTGACTGCACCGCAACCCGAGTGGCCCAGCACCATGATTAGAGGAGCGCCCAACATCTTCGCGCCAAATTCGAGGCTTGCGAGGCCATCGTCATTCACAAAGTTGCCGGCGACACGAACGACGAAAATATCCCCCGGACCTTCATCGAAAGCCAGTTCGGGCGCAACGCGGGAATCTGCGCAACTCAGAATCGCTGCGTATGGAAACTGAGCGGTCGCGCGGGCAGCCCGACCAGCGGAGAAGTCTTTCTGCGTGGTCTGATTGGAGGCATACCGCGCGTTACCGTCCATAAGGCGCTTTAGAGCCTCATCGGGCGAGATTGCATTTTGCGGACTTGCGGGCGTTTGTGCCGATGCCGACATACTAAAACCGCCGGTCATGGCGGTAGCTGCCCCTACAGCCAACAGGTTGCGGCGGCTCAGGTGCGGCCCACTGTGATCATCACACATAGATTTCCCCCTATTTTGTTTCTCAAACGTCGCGGACGAGATTCGCCTTACGGAAGCGAGAGATAATTGTCGGGAGCCGCAGGGGACTTTGCAAATTAAAATTGCCCTTCAATTGGTTGATGCCTTTCCAAGACCCCCCAACTGATCGAGTTTCAGCTCCATTCGTCAGCATAAGTCAGCGCGCTGCGGCCGTTTCTCGCGTGTTATCGACGCCGCCTGGAATGCGTCACATGCGTCTGCCACTTAGGATTGGCTGTCCCCGCTTCGCGGGAAGAAGTTGGGCGGTTCCCCGGAGGGGAGGGGCGCCGGCCTGAATACTAGTTCCGGTTCCCGGGTCCGCCGCCTATCGCGTAGCCCAAAATTGTTACGCGAAACTGTTACGCACGACCCTGCGTCCCAGGGTAGAACGTTCTTATTTTTCAAGGACTTAGCGGAAATGGCTGGGGGACTAGGATTCGAACCTAGATTGACGGAGTCAGAGTCCGCAGTTCTACCGTTGAACTATCCCCCAAACGGCCCGCGAAGCGGGTTCGTCGGAGGCCTGGTGCCCAGAGGGCCCGCAGGCGAGGGCGCTCCTATACGCAATTCGTGGGCCGCGGTCCAGAGGGTGTGTGCGAAGTCTTCACATCATGCTGGTGATAACTTCGCTGGTTAACGTGCGTAGGCGAAGACGGCCTCGCGTTCATAATCTGGTAGGCGGTATACCAGCCTCGCAATGGTGCTATGCACAATCGACCGTGTTGCAACGCAAAAACTTCGCGTATGTTCAGTGTCAGAACGATGGAGGCACACATGAGCACGTTGATTGCGCACCCGAGCCGCGAGACCGGCCTCTTTGGCCGCTTCGGCAATCTGGTGTCTGAGTTCTTCGCCGCCGTTTCTGAAGCGCGCGAAATGTCCAACCGGTATCAGTATCTTGTCCGTCTGTCCGACGCCGATCTCGCGCGTCACGGCCTGACCCGCGAAGAGATTCCCCAGGCCGTTTTCAACGGTCGCTGAGGCACCTACCGCTGCGGCGGCGACAGGAGCAGACCGCGTTCGCGCGGCCGCTCCTTCTCTTAAGACACATCAGACGAACCTCCCGCCTTTGGCTAGATGGAAGCCCTAAGGTCGCCCTCCGCCTCAGGCAGCAGAACGCGTGTCCGCAGGACGTGAATGTGCCGCCTCCCGATGCGGGCGATCAGGCGACGCTCTGGTGATGCGCCATCGGGGTGGCCGCCGATGCGATCATAATGTCGCTTCGAGATAAGGATGCCCTGGCCCGGCCGGGGGCGTCCCAGCAAGGCCAATTGCGCCGCCGCCACGACCTCCCCAACGCGCGGCCCGATCCCATAGCCATCGACGGATAGGCGAAATGTCGCCGCCATTCGGTCGCTCATGCCGCGTCGGTCGACCGTTTCCAGGAAATTCGAGACCTCGCGCGCCCAGCCTTCTCCCAGGATCGAGGTGGGCCGAAGGAACATCAGCCATTTGCCGCGCCCCTGTGCGGCGCCGCGCCGAAGCTGCGCGCCCGGATCTCCCGTTCCTGTCAGAAACAGACACCCCGCCGCGTCCGCGATCGCCGCAGTCTCATCGCCGGATCCGCCGTCCACCAGAATGACATCGCGCAGAATCCCCCCCGTCACGCCCTGGACCAGGGCGGCAAGCGTCGGAACCAGTTGGCGTTCCGCATTGAGGGTGGGGATGACGATCGAAATCAAGCGGCGTCGACCTCTATGCACTCAAGCTATACTGTTCGTGGCATGCACTGTCGATCCTGACGGCGCAAGGGGTTTCACGCGTGCCTGCGTCCCGTCCTTCGCTGCTTCTGCGCGGGCGAAAGCCGCCTTTCGGGAAAGCCAGCGCGCCCCAGTTTGCCCGCGACGCTTCCCTCCAATGCCATCTATAGAATGACATGACGGCAGGTGGGGTGAGACACCCGCTTGGTTCACGCGAATACGCAAGCCAACATGGAGAGCGCGATGGCATTCGAGGATTGGGACAAGGACGCAGGCGGCCGTCTCAAGGTGTGGCCGCTTCAGGCTTTCACGACTGCGGTGTTCGACGGCCAGGCCGGCGGCGTGCGCTTCGAGGTAGGGGTGCCACGCGGGCCGGACGTGCCCCTGCCCGCCGTGCAGATTTCGCTCGATCCCATCCAATTGCGCGCGCTGGCCGAGGCGCTCAACGAAGTGGCCGATCATATCGAGAACGGCACGCTGCCGAGCTGACGCGGTGATGGGCATCGTCTCTAGATTGGCGTGGCGGCCGAACGGCGGGCTCGTACGCTGTGAGAGCGCATGGTGGGGTCTCTTCTGCCTGGTCTGTCTTCTTGCGCCCGCTCCGGCTCGGGCGCAGGCGGCGCCACTGACCGCAATCTCGCAGGTGGGGCGGGCGTTCCAGGCATGCTGGACGGCCCCGTCCGGCACGGAAGGCTCGCGCATCACCTTTCGTTTCGGGTTGAATGCCAAGGGTGAACTGAAGGGCACGCCCAGCGTCACTTATTCACAATTGACGGGAGATCGCGACGCACAGCGGGCCTTCGTTGCGGCCGCACTTCTCTCCTTCTCCCGCTGCACGCCGCTGCTCATGAGCCCGGACCTCGGGCGCGTCGTGGCCTCGCGTGTGCTGACCATTACCTTCGTATCGCGTGGCCGCGCGGGCGGTGTGGATATCTGAAGACGCATCGCCTGTTGACGAAGACGGGAAGCCGCCTGCGCTCGCTTGACAGGGGAGGGGGTGGGACTCTAAATGGCGCCTCCCAAGGTCAGGGGCCGTAGCTCAGATGGGAGAGCGCTGCAATCGCACTGCAGAGGTCAGGGGTTCGATTCCCCTCGGCTCCACCAATCAACACGTCTAACGTATTGATTTTATTGAACTTTCAATAAGAAGCCTTCGGTCAACCCCACTGCCAACCCCACCTTGAAGCGTCGGTTGGACGCGGACGGCTGCATACGAGTGCGGACGGATTGATGGTTGGGAAGCATCGAAGGGGTCGCATGGTGAGTGGTCGCGTTCAAGTGCTGGTGGGCGTTGTGGGCGGCCGTGAGGCGCTATCAACATAGTGCCTTTCAACCGGAGTGAGGGGGAGGTTGGAAATGCTGTCTGAGAAAAGCCCTCGGTCGAGCTTGCCTTCCTCGACGCAGACGAGGCTCAATTTCTCCTCAACCACCGAGATGCTGACACCCTCCGAGATCGCATCGCTGCAGCAGGACAAGCGCGAAGCGACCGCCTACGCTCTAAGGGCATTCTCGGAGATGCGGGCCAGGAGGTCGAAGGACGAGCGGCAGCAGCCGATCTGACGCGCGACGGCATGTCGTCTGGCGGCGTCCTTGACTACCCCATTCATTAAGGCTTGTGGATCGGCGTCACCCTATGGCCAACGGCGATGACGGGGGCGGAGACGAAATGAAAAGGGCTGCCTATTAGGCAGCCCCTTCAAATTCGCCATATAAACCAGCGTTACTGAACCGTCGCGTAGCCATCATCGGCAAGCGGATGGGTAACGGGTTTGAGCGCCGATCCCTGGCAGCTCTTGATGAGCATCGCGAGCGGGTTGTCCGCGTCGCCCTGGACCTTCAGCTTGTCGTTCAACATGCCAAGGTGGCGCATGAGCAGCGTCAGGCTGGCGGTTTTGTCTGCGAGCTTCAGCTTGCGGACGATGCCGGTGGGCTCACCCTGCGCATTGCGCTCTTCAGTGACCTCCAATCCGGCTAGAGCGGCTGCGGTGTCACCGTCCATCTGGTCCAGGCGCTTCATCGTCCCATCGGGATTGAAGGCCTTGCGGATGTCGAAGAATGCCAGCTTGGCGACTTCCTGGAGTACGCGGTCGGCGGTGATCTCGGTTCGCAGGGCCCGCTCTGCCATTGCGGCTTCGATTGCGCGGGCGATGTCTGGTTTTCTTAGGTTTTCCTCGCCGATCTTGGCTGCCGTCCTTCGGCTGTAGCCCGACCGGATCGAGGCCTGGGTGGCGTTAAGGTCCACGAGGTACTCGTGGACGAAGACTTTCTGCTTGGGCGTCATGTCTGCCTCCTGCGGCCTAGATTTCTTTCCCTTGTCCGAAATCACCGAAACCATCTAAATTTAATTTATCATTTTATATCAATAAGTTAAATCTAGAATCGGTTTGGAGATGCGGAATATTCCGCATCTCCGAAATCCGCTCAGTTGCGAAACAGCGCCGGATTGACCGTGAAGTTCTTCGAGGGGCGTCCGGCGGCCTTGCGCGGGCCAGCCACCGTGCGGATCAATCCCGCTTCCACTAACTCCGCGCACGCGGCATCCATGTCCTCGGCGACGCGCAGAAGGCCGCCGATCTTGTGGCGCACAGCACGCGCGTTGAAGGTTGTGGCGTTCTCTTTGCGCAGATAGCGGGCGAGGACAGCGGCGTTGGTTTCGACTTCGGGGATCGAGGCATCGCCAAAGACGCGTTCCGCCATGGCAAGGAAATACGTCCCCATCATCGCGCATGCAGTAGCCACCGCCTTTTCGTCGATCTGGCCAGGAGTCTCCGTTGCTCCATGGCCCGCCGCCCATTGCGCAAAAGTAAGGATCGCCGAGAGCCGAAGAGCATGACCCCGTGCCTTGCCGAGGGCGCCCTTCATCATGGGAGAAGCACCAGCTTCTCGGGCCTTCATTTCCTGGCCGAAACTCTCCAAACGCAGGAGCGCGGCTTCGGTCAACGGGACGAGAAGCGGCACGTCTGGCTCGCCCGCCGGCATGGTCTTCATTATGAGGTTCGTAATGCGGTTGATTGCTTGCCGCGTCGCCGTCGCGTCAACGCTCACACGAGAGATATTGAACCCCGGTATGGGCTCAGGCCAACACCAAAGAAAACGCGCCACCAGCCCATCGTCGACGCCTTTTAGAAGTTCAGACAAGCGATCGGGCTGAATCGCGCCGATAACTCCGATGGAGAGGTGGGGGATATGGATCGGCGTTGCGTGCTTGACACGATCCACCGTATGCGGCCGCCCACCGTATGCCTCAAGCCAGAATGCGCGGTCCGGACCGCCGCCGCCGCTGTAACGTCCGAAGCTTGAAAGCAGGCCGGAAAGCTCGTCCCGGTGAAGAAGGAAACCTCCGGGATTTCCGGCCGCGATGAGCGCGAGCTTCTCCACCGTGGCGTCGTTGACGATGAGCCGCCCCAGCAGAGGGGCGACCGGCTCTATCGCAGCAGCGGGCCGAGGGACGGGGGTGTCTGCTTGGGGCTCATTCAGTGCCTCGCGGAGCTGCCCTTTCCATCGAGCGGTTTCGACTTCGAAAACGACCTTTCTGGTCTCGTAGTCAGCCAGTTGATTTGCATACTTGGAAGCTAGGCGGCGTTCAGCCTCATCGGCTAGCCCCATCACGGCGCTTGATGCCGGGCTCTTACTACTGGACGGATCGCCCACCAGAGCGGCAAAAAGCGCAGGTGTCTCCGACCATGCGGCCCCGGCGATCGGGCGGCGGCGGTTTCCGAGCAGGCCACCCACCAGGGCCAGAAGAGACACCGCCACGTAATCCACCGGAGCACAGACCGCGCGTGCCTGGGCCGTAGCCCACGGGCCGAGGACGGGGCCGAGCCATCCCGGATCGAACGCGGGTGGAGAGCGCCGGCTCTGGTAGAGAACGCTAAGGTCAGGCGCATCCCACGACGCGCCTGTTGTTGCTTCCATTTTGCCCTCGGCCGAGCCAACGACCGTGTGGTCACCGTCTTCGATCCGCTCCGCAATGTCTTTGCCGAGGCGCGTCAACTCTTCAAGATCTTGCCAGCCGAGGGATGCGGGATCGCGATCCAACTGGTCGCAAAGCCAGAGGGCCGCGTCGGTGGCATTGGCCGTGCCGAGATGTTCTAGGACCAAGTCAATGGGCGTGCGCCTTCCCTCGCGCGCGTCGCCCATGTCCGCCACACCGAAATCCACAGCGCCCTGGGGCGTGATAGAAAGGTCCTCCTCCAGGTCGCGACCTAGGTCCTTTGAACTGACCCGATAGCCCTGCTGGCCGGTAGGGCGCGCACCCGGAAGCAGCTTCGGAACCCACATGTCAAGGTTCGCAAGAGCAAGGTCATTCACGCTGCGGAAGAAGTCAGTCCCGCTAGGCTCGCCTGATCCGGAGCGCACCGGCGCGGTGGGGCGAACGGCTCGGGGCTCCGTCGTGGGACGAAACTGAGAGACGCGGACCAACAGCGCTTCAATCGTGCATGGCGCCGCGTGGATTTCGGTGGGCGTACCTTCTATGTGCCTGCCGGTGATGGTGAGGTAGCGCTGGGACGCATACAGCTCGACGTGCGCCGGATCACATTTGACGGCTTTGGGAATATCCCCGCGCGCGATGAGCCGGATGCCGGTATTGGATGGGCTGATCTCGGCATAGGTCTCCGCCAGCGCCAGGATGTCGAGCGCCCAAGGCTCGATCACACCCGTTGTCGCATCCCGGCACTTATCCAGGTCTATGCCGACGAATGGGTCTGCTTCCGTCAGCACAAAGCCGACGCCCGCCAACTTACGCAACTCCACAGCCTGCGCGGCCCGCTCATAGGTGCTCCACGTATTAGGCTTGGAATGGGAGGCCCCGTGCCCATTGAATGGGTTCACAGGCGGTTTGGTCCAGCCATGCCCGGACGCCGTCTCGCGCCGCTCCAAATTCCAGCCCACCCACTGGCGACAGGTCTTCAGCTCATCCAACGCGGGCAACGAGGGCAACCCCTCGAAGGCTGGGCCGAAATGGGGGAAGGCGGTTGCCTCGGGAATTTCGCCAAGGTCGGTGAACGGTGGAGACGACTTTTGCGTGCCGACGATAAAGTCATCGGCCTGGTTTTGGGCTGAGAAGCTCATCACGCGGCCTCCACATCCAAGAGCGCGTCGAGGTCTTCACGCAGAATGAGCCTACGGCCGCCGATCTTCACACTGCGGAGCTTTTCAGCCTGCAGCATCTCATAGAGTGTCGAGCGGCCGAGGCCCACGTACTCACAAGCCTCGCGGATCGGAAATGCCTTCCGCTCGGCTGCGGGGAGGGGAGTACGCCTCGCGGTTCTGGTCTCGGTGGGCATGACGAACATCCGGTGTTTGCGGGTTGGATGTTCGCTTCTCTGAACTGGCTGGCGCCCTAAGTCGGATGGGAATGGCAACAATCAATTGCTGCCCTTCCTGCCCACCACGTACTTCTCAATTGCTGTGCGGACATAATCTCGGATTGACCTGGCTGAAGGTTCGCTCCCCCAAGCGCTCTGACACCAAGCCGCCATATGCCTTTCCAGTTTTGCTTGGCTGAAGCCTTTGGGGCCAGGATCCACCCTCACGCTTATGCCGCCTTCCTCCTCAAGCTTCCGGTCTGCTTCAGCTTCAAAATCCGGCCAGTGATACTTTGGTTTTGCTCCAAGGCGCTTGCCTTCAGCCGGGGCGGTTGCAGGAACAGCGCCTGAGCCGCTAGGTTCCTTGAGGAATAGGGTCAGCTTTTCAGCTATGATCTCGACCTCTTCCCAATCGTGATAAAGGTTCGGGAATTCCATCGACTGACGTGAAGCTTCATCGAATGCCCCATCCTGCACATCGTGGAGTGGAACGAAGGTGATGCTGTTCATATCGGGATTGAAGCCGCGATGGAGCGTATACGGCCCCCGGAGGGACGGATTGAAGTAACTCGACGGTATGCCGACCCGCCGCCCGTCCGGACCAACACCGATGAACGCCAAATCGCCATTTAGCCCGGCTTCGCTGAAGAGAATTTCCAGCGCTAGAGCATTCACATCATCATCCGTCCAGTGAGAAGGAAGGAGCGGATCTTCATTGCTTAAATCCTTTGCCTTGTCGCTAACCGCTTCCAATAGCAAAGCATGCTCCCAGAATTCGCCCAATAAGATCGCATCGCGCCCGTTAAACCAGCCTCCAGACACAACTCAGCTCCTTTATCTGCTCTGTTCTGAAAAGACCGGTGCCTTTGGCGGGCACGAAGAATGCCTCATCAAATTTGTGAATCGATTGACGCCGATCGATTCAAAATAGTCATTAGACGCACCGAAATATAAGGCCATAGCTTCGTCCTTCCGAAAGGTTGCGGGAGGCTTGATGAGACGTTCATTTTTATTGTTTCCGATGGCGGCCATGCTGGCTGGCTGCCAAACTGCTGCAGGCTCCGCGCCAGCGTCGTGGCAAAACTCCGGGGTGAAGACCGAAGCCGCGCGTGATCGGCAATTCGTTATCGACAACGGACGGTGCAAGCAGGTCTCTATGGGAGCGGCGCCGATGCTAGGTCCGGCACCCGTCACAGCCCCATCAAGCTATCAGGTCTCCGGTTCCGGTGCTTCTCCGGGCGCTGGATACCAGACCTACAACGCGACGGTGACACCGATAGACAGCCCAGGTGCATCGTTTGCACAAGGCGTGGCGAATGGGATTACCGTCCGTCGCGCGATCGACGCACGCATGGCGCAGGACGAAATCTATAAGGGCTGCATGTATCAACTGGGTTGGGCGCAAAGCTCAGGATGATTTCAAAGCGTGCTCGCCAAGCGCTTCGGGCGTTGTGACACAGGGGTGCCGGAAGGCACATCAAGTCGTGGCGAGCCGTGAGAGAAGGCCCCTCCGTAGGCTGGATCGATGAACCTGTTTCGACGGGCAAGTCCCCAGGTAGCCCGGATGGGTTTTCTCTGTGCCGGCTCCGGCCAAAAGGTGGTGTGAGCGGCCCGCTTCTCGCGAGCCCTCCCCAGGTGACCAGCCGGAGCCGGCATTTTTCCCTTCTAGCTTGCGTAACTTGCCAAGGCCATGCGCGCCCTTCGCCTCGGATGCAGATCCTTCGGGGCTCCTTCAGAGAGGCCTATCGCGCCGATCTTGCATGGAGAATACCTATATCTTTGGCGAGACCCATCTTTGTCTTGGCAAACAGACCGGTACATAGGTGAATTTCCATACCCACCACTGAATGTAGAGGTCCCATTGTGAGGCGGGGGTACCTCTGCCCGAACATTAGGTGAGCACCGCCCAAAATGGAGATGGCGGTCTTAGTGGGCAGCGAAGATCGCTAGGCAGTATGGCGGCGCTCCTATTTGGAACGCCGCCGTACTCTATCGTTCGAAGCGGCTTCGTCATTCAGGTTGACTAGGTCCTTAGCTGGTCCTCTGCCGTTTCCGACGCCAAGGCGCATTGACCTGCCAATCGCCGGCCATGATGCATCCGTAGGGCAGAACTTCGTCAACGATCTCGGCCAAGCCGTAGCGTTCGATCTGCCGCCTGACTGAGGCTGCGTTCTTGTAGGCGCTCGGCAGTTCCGAAATATCGGTTACGCCTGAGAAAAAGCGCGCGTCGACTGTCTTCGTCTCCTCCGCGAAGATCTCGGCGTCGCTCCGGCCCGCGAGCGAACGCTTATGCTGGCTACGCGAGAAGTTGCGGCCCGCGCCGTGAGGCGAGAACCCCAGGCCGTTTGGTGCATTCTTCCCTCGCACGATCAGAACCGGCTCCGCCATGTTCAGTGGGATCAGTGTAAGATCGGTTGCATCCTCGGCCCAGCCACTAAAGGCCGGGGTCGCGCCCTTGCCGTGGTAGAACAGCCCGTCGGTGCGCCGGAAAACGAAGTTGTGTTCGTTCCAGAACCGGTCGGTGATACGCGCGGACAGCCTCTCAGCAGCCAAGTCGTGGATCACGAGATGGTTCTGCTTCGTCCATTCGCGCACGATCTGCAGCGCAGCCCAGTATTCATCTGCCTCGTGCGTGTCAACCGGGATCCAGGCGTTCTGAGTGCTGGTCTCGGGCGAAATCAGCCTGCGGAACTGTTCAGCGATCTGCATACCCTTGTTGTAGAGCCGGGCGCCGGGGCGGCGGGAGCCGTGGTGTGTAACTAGCACCGTTTCACCGCTCGACTTCAGCGTGCCGACATAGGCGAAGTGATTGCCGTCGCCCTGAGTGCCGAAATGCTCGAGCGCGGCGCTGGTGAGGTCCATCAGTAGCGGGTTGGCAGCGAACCGCTCCATCACTGCAATAGGCGGCCTGAGCTGCAGCCCGCGCGGACGTCCGCCCGGGCCGAAGTGAGTAATCGCCTGGACGGTGTCCAGCAGCGCCAACGGCGCGACCCCGGGAAGCACTGAGATAGCCATAGAGCAACAAATGTCGGCTGAATGCAGCCCGGGATGGATGCCCTCCGACACTGCAATCCCGCCGACGGGAATCGTGCCGACCGGACCGGCAGGGCACGCATCCGGCATCACCGCGCCGGCTCGGATCACCGGCGTGCGCATCAGTTCTTTCATGCTCGCCACAACCGACTCGACATTCACGGCTTCGTCCGGTGTCTCCGCGTCGATATTGAGGTGAAGCGGCAAGCTCCCGATCGCATGCAGAGGCGGCGCCGCCGGCGGCTCGAAGCTGCGGGCGAGCGCGATCGCCTCCTCGAAGGAGCCGCCCTGTTCAAGCAGCGCATTGCCGCCTGTGAGTGCGCGGCCGAACCACTTGCCCTGCCGCACGCCGGCATCGATCAGGTCCTGTCCGCTCAACACTTTGGTCATATCGTCTCTCTTTCCGCCTGCCTTCGCTTCTCGGCCTCATGCGGGCAGTATTCGTCTCGACTTTCAGCGGGATCAGCTGACAGGGATTATCAATTCACGCTTCGTGCCAACGTCGTGGCAGAGAGGTTGTTGCGGTCTAATTCGATTATCTATTTGAAAATATTATGTAATTTCTCCACAAAAATGTTAACCGGCCTGATCGACTGTGTGTCTGTGTCGTGATAATTTATCTTTGAGGATAATAGATAAGATTTTTGGATAGCAGCCCATGCGCCGCCGCGTCGCTATTAGTATTCTCGGAACGACGCTTGATGCCGGCCGCGGCGATCGATGGCAGAGATGGCGCCCTACCGTCGGATTGTGCCGGCAGCCAGAGCTCTTCATCGATCGGCTTGAGTTGATCCACGATGCGAACTCCGCAGGTCTCACGCGCCAGATCACCGCCGATATCGAAACGGTTTCTCCGGCAACCGAGATCCGGCACAACCTGATCGAGGTGGCTGATCCCTGGAATTTCAGCGAAGTCTATACGGGGCTTCGGGACTTCGCCTGCGGCTACACCTTCGACCCTGATCGCGAAGATTATCTCGTCAACATCACCACCGGTACGCACGTCGCCCAGATTTGCTGGTTCTTGCTGACTGAGGCTCGCTACATCCCCGGCCGGCTGATACAGCTCTCGCCGCCACGGGCGCGCGCGGAAGATGAAACCTATGCCGGCAGCCACACGATCATCGATCTCGACCTGTCGCGCTACGATGCAATCGCGACGCGCTTCGCTGCCGAGCATGAGGAGGCGACCTCCTTTTTGAAGTCTGGCATTGCAACTCGCAGTTCGGCCTTCAATGCGATGATCCAGCAGATCGAAAAGGTGGCGATCCGATCGCGCGCACCAGTGCTGCTGACTGGACCCACCGGCGCCGGCAAGTCGCATCTCGCAAAGCGGATCTACGAGTTGAAGAGGACCCAGAACCAAGTCTCTGGCGCCTTCGTCGAGGTCAATTGCGCTACGTTGCGGGGCGACCAGGCGATATCGACCCTGTTCGGTCATGTAAAGGGCGCTTTCACCGGCGCCCTGAGCGACCGGCCAGGGCTGATGAAGGCCGCTGACAAAGGCTTGCTCTTCCTCGACGAGATCGGCGAACTCGGCCTTGATGAGCAGGCAATGTGTCTGCGCGCGATCGAAGAGAAACGCTTTCTGCCGATGGGTTCCGACCGAGATCGCAGTTCTGATTTTCAGGTCATCGCCGGGACCAACCGAGATCTCGCTGCCTGCGTCCGCGACGGCACTTTTCGCGAGGATCTATTCGCGCGGCTCAATCTATGGACCTTTCGCCTGCCAGCCCTGCGCGACCGCAAGGAGGACATCGAGCCCAACCTCGATTTCGAGTTGCGCCGTTTCGCGGAACGGGAGCGGCAGAACATCACCTTCAACAAGGAGGCACGAGCGGCCTATCTCGCTTTCGCGACGGCGCCCGATGCCCGATGGGCCGCAAATTTCCGCGATCTATCGGCGTCGGTGACCCGCATGGCGACACTTGCGCCGGAGGGACGCATCAATCAAGAGACGGTGCGTGATGAGATCGCCCGCCTCACAGAGCAGTGGCGGGTGGACGGCGTTGGTGCGGAGGAGCCCGGTGATCGTCTGGTCGCACTCCTCGGCCGAGAGCGGCTGGAGACAATCGACCTGTTCGACCGGGCCCAACTCGCAGCCGTCGTCGCCATCTGTCGCGAGAGCCGAACCCTCAGTGCAGCTGGGCGCCGCCTGTTCGCCGCCTCCCGCCTGACCAAAACGAGCGGCAACGATGCCGACAGGTTGCGCAAATACCTCGCGCGCTTCGGGCTGACGTTTGAAGGGATGTCTGGGTAAGTCATTTTGATTGGGGCGTTATGACTTAGTGCATCAGGAACGGACATTCAGATTTTACTTTGAATAGAAGATTCGTTTATCGAAAATATACCGAATAGTTTTTTCCTGAAAAATTTTAAGCTTTCCCTATTTCAGTCCGAAAATGTCTTTTCGGATTCTCGGGAAGAAGCGGTTAACACCAAAAATCGCCGTTGTACCGAAGCGTCGCACAGCTATGGTCTAGGTATAATTCTATCTCCTGTGAGAATGCCGCTCGTTGCGAGGCCCCCAGAATGAGCGTTAGGCATAATGGAAGCGCCGCGCTGGTATTTGCGCTGTTGCTCTGCGGTGGCCCGGCCATGGCGCAGACGGCACAGGCTGTGACCGGTCCGGGTTATGTCGTCTATGACGCAAAAGCCGGAAATACCGGCTCGCATGGGAATAATGCATCCGGTTCCGACCTCTGTGCTGACGCGCCCTCGAATGGCGGCAGCGGCACCGCGGGGCCGGATATCTCGGGCAATTTTGAAATCCTCATCGTCGAAAACTGGGGCGGCACGGCTGCTTACATCGGCAGTACGGGTGGGGCCGGGGGGTCGGGCGGAAACAACAATGGATGTGTCTACAGCGGGTACGGCGGTGCGGGCGGCTCTGCGGGCGGGAATGTCACGGTTACGCTGACGCCTGCAGAAACGGGGACTTTCAGCAATACCGCGACCTCCATCCTCATCTACAGCAACGGCGGCAACGGTGGCGACGGGGGCAACACATCGGTTGCCGATAAGAACGCCGGCAATGGCGGGACCGGCGGCGACGGCGGATCGGTGACCCTCACCAATTTGGTGCCGGTCGCCGCGACAGGCACCAATGCCTATGGCATCTGGGCGCAAAGCGCCGGTGGACAGGGCGGTTCCGGTGGCACCAATTCCTCCGGCATTTCGGGAAATGGCGGTCAGGGCGTGTCGGGCGGAAGCGGGGGGACCGTCACGGTCACCAACACCGTCGCGATCACCTCAAATTATGCGATCCCGATTTTCGCCCAGAGCATTGGCGGCTTCGGCGGCAACGGCGGGAGCGGCGGGGGGGTCTTCGGCGGTTATGGCGGCGGGGGCGGCTATGGCGGGGATTCCAATTACGTCACGGTCACCAATAGCGGCGCGCTGTCGTCCAGCCTCGCCTCGGGTTCCCATGGCATCTATGCCCAGTCCATCGGCGGCGGTGGCGGCAATGCCGGTGTTTCGGCGGGCCTGATCGCGCTTGGCGCGAACGGCGGCACGGCTGGCGATTCTTACACTGTCTATGTCACCAACACCGGCGACATTTCGGTCTCAAACGTCTCGTCCGTCGGCATCTTCGCGCAGGCGGTGGGTGGTGCGGGCGGCTCCGGCGGGATGGCGTTCAGCGGCGCGCCGGGATTGGCGGTGGCGGTCGGCGGAAGCGGCGGCGATGGTGGCAACGGCGCGACCATGCTGGTGTGGAACACCGGCAATATCTGCACCGGCAACGGCTGCGTCGCGGGCGGTACCGCGCCGGCCAGCAGCGCCGGCGGCGCGTTCGGCATTCTTGCGCAATCCATCGGCGGCGGCGGCGGTCTCGGCGGCTTCGGCCTCTCCGGCTCGTTGTCTGCGACGGCCGGCCTGTCGGTGGCGCTGGGCGGCACGGGCGGCGGGGGCGGCGCTGCAAATCAAGTGCTGGTCGGCAATATTGGCTCGATCAATACGGTGGAAATCAACTCCGCAGGCATCCTGGCGCAATCGATCGGCGGCGGCGGCGGGTCAGGCGGCGGCTCTCTCGCGCTCGACGTTTCGGGCGGAGCCGCCGGCGCAATCTCCCACGGCGGCTCCGGTGGCTCGGGCGGCTTGGGCGAAAATGTCGGCGTGAATTGCAACAGCTATAGCCCGGGCTCGGCCACAAACAGCGGCTGCTGGGTCTACATTCCGGAAGCGACTGCGCCTGCACCCAACAGCGTTATCTCCACCCAGGGCGCCGGCTCTCCCGGCATTGCGGGCCAGTCCATCGGCGGCGGAGGCGGCGCTGGAGGATATGCGATATCACTGACGGCCAGCGCGGGTGGCAGCCTCTCACTCGCATTCGGCGGGTCAGGCGGGTCCGGAGGTGGTGGGAACGCAGCCTATGTCGGTACCAACGGCGTGCAGATCATTACGTCGGGGTCCGATTCACCCGGCGTCATCGCCCAGTCCATCGGCGGCGGTGGCGGCAGCGGCGGCTCGGTTATCAGCGGCAGCGGTGCACCGGTTGCCGCCATCGCCCTAGGGGTCGGCGGCGCTGGCGGCTCAGGCGGTTTTGCTCGCAACGTCGTGGCCGAGAACCAGGGCGGTGTCCTTACCACCTCGGGCACACGCTCGCCGGGCCTCCTCGCCCAGTCCGTCGGCGGCGGCGGCGGCGCGGGTGGCTCGTCCATCTCCATTGGCGTCTCAGAAGCGGCGACGCTTACCCTGTCGGTGGGTGGCACGGGTGGTGACGGCGGCTATGCCAGCTCTGTCACCGTCTACAACGAGACCTTTTCCGGTTCCTCGCTGGGCGGTGGCAATGGTGCCATTACCACCAGTGGCTACGGCTCCGGCGCGATCCTGGCGCAGTCGATCGGCGGCGGCGGCGGCAATGGCGGATACGACGTTTCCGGCGCGATCTCGCTATCGGATGCCGCTGCCGTCGGCATTGGCGGGCCGGGTGGGGGCGGGAATTACTCGGGAGCCGTCACGGTCACCAACGCGGGCACGCTTACCACAACCGGCGGTGGTGCAGCGGCGATCACCGCGCAATCCATCGGCGGCGGCGGCGGCAATGGCGGCTTCACGGCGGCGGGCGATGTGGCGATCGCCGCAGGGGGCTCCCTCGGCGTTGGGGGTACGGGTGGCGGCGGTGCCACGAGCGGCAGCGTCGCCGTCACCAACACCGCGGTCATCACAGTGTCCGCGGCGCAGACCGGAAATGCCCCCGGCATCCTCGCGCAATCCATTGGCGGCGGCGGGGGCAACGGCGGCTTCTCCGCCACGGGGTCGCTGTCCAATGCGGCATCCTCCGCCCTGTCGGTCGGTGGCGGCGGGGGGTCGGGTGGTGCGGGTCAGGATGTGACCATCACCAATTCCGCAGCGGTCTCCGTCACGGGCCCGCTGTCGTCCGCCCTCGTGGCTCAGAGCATCGGCGGCGGCGGCGGCAGCGGCGGTTTCGCGGTTGCCGGAAGCCTCTCCAGCGGCGCCAGCCCGGCGGCAAGCATCGGCGGCGGCGGCGGAACGGGCGGCAGCGCCTCCACCGTGACGGTGACCCATTCCCAGGGCAACCTAACCGTTGTCGGCGACCAGTCGTCGGCGATCATCTCGCAATCCATCGGCGGCTCCGGCGGTCTGGGCGGATGGGATTTCGCCGGATCTCTCGGCGCCGCCGCAGCGCCCGCCGTCAGCCTGGGCGGCACGGGCGGTGTCGGCGGCCGGGGCGGGATCGCGTTGGTCACCGTCGATGCGTCCTTGTCCGTGTCCACCGCCGGTCTGTTGTCGCCGGGCATCCTTGCGCAATCTATCGGCGGGGGCGGCGGTAATGGCGGCTTCAGCGCTTCGGTGGCGGCGTCGGGCGTGGCGGCGCCATCGATCGCGGTGGGCGGGGCCGGAGGAGACGGCAGCTTGTCGAGCGCGGTTTCGGTGAGCGTCGGCGCGCTGGTCCAGACGAACGGCGCGCAATCGGCCGGTATCGTCGCGCAATCCATCGGCGGCAACGGCGGCAATGGCGGCTCGGCGATTTCGGGCTCGGCGGTGGCCGGCGTTGCCGACACGGACGTGGCCATCGGCGCGGCCGGGTCCACCGGTGGCACGGGCGGGACCGGGCAGAACGGCAGCACCGTCACCGTCTCCAGCACCGGCGGCGTGAGCACGCAAGGCATGCTGTCCTACGGCATCCTCGCCCAGTCTATCGGCGGCGGCGGCGGCAATGGCGGGTCGAGCCGAGCCTACAGCGTGTCGGCCAGCTCGGGGAGCACCGATACCGCCGCCGCGTCCGTGGCGGTGGGTGGCGACGGGGCGGCGGGGGGCGACGGCAGCATCGTCACCATCTCCCAGAAGGGCACCATCATCGCCGGAAACAGCAGCCTGCTGAGCGACTTCGCCGCCGGCATCGTCGCGCAGAGCATCGGCGGCAGCGGCGGCAATGGCGGCTCGGCCGATGCCAACGCCATAGCCGGCAATGTGGCGGTTGCGGTCTCCGTGGGCGGCGCCGGCGCGGTCGGCGGCACCGGATCGAACGTGAGCGTCACCAGCAACGAGAACACCGGCGATTCCATCATCACCTATGGCCAGCAGGCGCCCGCCATCATGGCTCAGTCCATCGGCGGCGGCGGCGGCAATGGCGGCTGGTCGCAGAGCGATGCGTCGAGCAACCAGTATGCCGCTGCCGTCGCCGTTGGCGGATGGGGCGGTGGCGGCGGCTCCGCAGACACGGTCACCGTCACCTCGTACAGCACCCTCATAACCAACGGCGCCAGTTCCGCCGGCATCTTCGCCCAGTCGGTGGGCGGCGGCGGCGGCAACGGCGGTTCCAGCTCCACGGTGGCGAAGGGCACCGAGGGCGGCGAGATCGGCGGCGGCATCGCCTCCTATACTGGCATCGGCGAGGCCCACGGCACCACGGTGGCCTCTGCGGGCATCAGCGCCACCCAGCCGAAGGGCACCACCAGCGCGCCAAGCGACGGCAAGGCCGCGAGCGTGAGCATCGGCGGCTACGGCGGGACGGGCGGGAATGGCGGCGCGATCGTCCTCTCCAATAACGGCGCCATCGCCACCTATGCCGCCAATTCCAACGGCATCTTTGCCCAGTCGGTGGGCGGCGGCGGCGGCAGCGGCGGCGATAGCGATGCGGACGCGGACGGCGGCCAGTATTCCGCCGCCGTGAGCCTCGGCGGCGGCGGCGGGGTCGGTGGGTCGGCCTCCACCGTGACGGTCTCCAATCTCGGCGCCATCTCCACCTACGGCGCGCAGTCGGTGGGCGTGTTTGCGCAGTCGGTGGGCGGCGGCGGCGGCAATGGCGGGACGGCATCCAGCTCCGCGAGTTCCGACGGCACGGCCGCCCTTTCCTTCGGCCTCGGCGGCAGCGGGGCGGGCGGCGGGGGCACCGGGACGGTGAGCCTCACAAACGCTGGCGTCATCACCACGTCGGGGGCCAATGCGGCGGGACTGTTCGCGCAATCGGTGGGCGGCGGCGGCGGCAACGGCGGCTCGGCGCTCTCTACCACCAAGGCGACCACAGGCCTTTCGCCGGTTTCGAGCAGCGCCTCGACCGGCACCCTGCCAGCGTCGACGGACGGCTCCTCCACCAATGCCGCCGCCGCAGGGTCAGATTCCACCGGGGCGAAGGGCAGCCAGTCCGGCTCCAGCGGCGGCACCGCGCTCGGCATGAGCATCGGCGGCGCCGGCGGGGCGGCCAGCGCGGGCGGCGAAGTCACGGTTTCCAACAGCGCGACTATCGTCACCGGCTATGGCGTGGATGTTTCGACTGGCGCCGCATCGCCGGACAATTCGCCCACCATTTTCGCCCAATCGGTGGGCGGCGGCGGCGGCAATGGCGGCTCCAGCACCACCAATTACGAGGCGTCCGCCGCATCGGTCGCGCTCTCGCTCGGCGGGTCCGGCGGCGGCGCGGGCGCGGGCGGTGCGGTGAGCGTGTCGAACAGCGGACAGCTCACCAGCATCGGCAACTATTCCGCGGCCATCTTCGCCCAGTCGGTGGGCGGGGGCGGCGGCAACGGCGGCTCCGCCAACACGTCGTCGGGCGATGGCGGAACGGTCTCATTCGCCTTCGGCCTTGGCGGGTCGGGCGCCGGCGGCGGGAGCGGGGGCAGCGTCACGCTCACGCTTGCCGGAACCGCACAGCTTCAGACGTCCGGTGTCGGCTCACAGGGCATCTTCGCCCAATCTGTCGGCGGCGGCGGCGGCAGCGGCGGGGCCTATAGCAGCGCGGTGTCCGGCGCGGCGGGAACCGGTGGAACGGGAAGCGTCTCAGGCAAGGCCAGCGGCGCCTCCGCATCGGCGAGCAGCGGCGTCGCCATCGCCGCCGGTCTCGGGGGCACCGGCGGCGCGGGGGGGAGCGGCGGTGGGGTCTCGGTGACGAGCAGCAACAACATCTTCACCACCGGCGTCTCTGCCGCCGGCCTGTTCGCCCAATCAGTGGGCGGCGGCGGTGGTGCGGGGGGTGGTGCGGCCACCAATGCCAATTCGGGTGCGTTCCTGGTGGGCTTCGGCCTCGGCGGGGAAGGCGGCACGGGCGGCATCGGCGGCGCGGTCACCGTCTCCCAGAGCGGCGATATCTCAACCGAGGGCGCGCTGTCCTATGGCGTGTTCGCCCAGTCGGTCGGCGGCGGCGGCGGCGTCGCGGATGCGTCCAGCACCACGTCGGGCGGGGCGGGCGATGCGGCGCTGACCATGGCGCTGGGCGGTACTGGCGGCACAGGCCAGACCGGCGGCTCTGTGGGGGTGACCATCTCCAACACCGTCCAAACCACGGGTGCGTGGGCCACCGCGATCCTCGCCCAATCGGTGGGCGGCGGCGGCGGCGCGGGCGGCGCGGTCAGTTCCAGCAGCACGGGCAGCGGTACGGCAACCGGCACCTTCGGGCTGGGCGGCAGCGGTGCGGCGGGTGGCGATGGCGGCAATGTCACGGTCAGCATCGCGGGCGGCGCCATCACCGCCAGGGGCACGGCGGCCATGGGCGTCCTCGCCCAGTCGGTGGGCGGCGGCGGCGGCCTCGGCGGCGGCACCACCACGCTGGAAAACGCCACGCAGTATGCCGGCGCCTTCACTCTCGGCGCCGGCGCCTCCACGGCCGGCGCAAGCGGCACCGGCGGGATCGGCGGCGCTGTCAGCGTGACCACCGCGACCCTCGTCGAGACATCGGGCGGCGTCACCGAGGCCATCGATTCCAGCATCGCCACGGGCGGCCCCCTTGGCTACGGCATCCTCGCCCAGTCAGTCGGCGGCGGTGGCGGCGTGAGCAACGCCGTCGTCACCACCTCCGGGTCCGGCGGCGATATCTCGCTCGCCATGAGGCTCGGCGGAGCGGGCGGGGGCAACACGCAGACTGGCGGCGCCGTCAGCGTCACCAGCGGCGGCGCCATCTCCACGTCCGGATCGACGGCGATCGGCATCGCAGCCCAGTCCATCGGCGGCGGCGGCGGCGTGGGTGCGTTCATCTATTACGGGGACGACATCAGCGTCAGCCAGCAAGTGATCGTGGGCCTCGGGGCCGGCGCCGGGGGCGGGGGGGACGGGCAGGGGGTGTCGGTTTCCTCGTCCGCCAAGATCACCACCGCCGGTTCGCACGCGTCGGCGATCCTGGCGCAAAGCATCGGCGGCGGCGGCGGATTGGCCGTCAGCCTGATCGCGGGCAACGGCGGCAGCGTCTCCTATACCGGCAGCAGCGTGACGCTCGGCGGATTGACCGGAGGCAGCGGCGGCGCGGTCAGCGTCACCACCACCGCAGGCGCCATCGACACGCAGAGCGGCGTGTCGCACGGCATCGTGGCGCAGAGCGTGGGCGGCGGCGGCGGCATGACGACGAACACCGCATCCGCGGTGCTGGGCGGTACGAACGGCGGTGCCGGCGGCAACGTGAGCGTCACCACCGCGCCCGCCATCACCACGACGGGCGCGGCATCGGTCGGCATCTTGGCGCAGAGCGTGGGCGGCGGCGGCGGCATCACGCTGGCGGACACCGTGCTGCTCGGAGGCGCCTCAACCAGCGCCAACGGCGGCACGGTGCTCGTGACCAGCGGCGGGGCGATCACCACCAGCGGGGAGAACGCCGTCGGCATCCTGGCGCAGAGCGTCGGCGGGGGCGGGGGTATCGGCCTCTCCACCGGCGGGGCCGTGACCGCTTCCCTGCAAGCGGGCGCGGGCGATGGCGGGGCGGTGACCGTAACCGTGAACGCGCCCATCACCACATCGGGCGCGGGCGCCGATGGCGTCGTCGCGCAGTCGATCAGCGGCGGCGGCGGGCTGGTGATCAGCGGAAATTCGCTGAAGGCCTTCGGCAGTACGGGCGCCTCCGGCAAGGTGACGGTGTATGCCAACGCCAGCATTCTCGTGTGGGGCGCCTACGCCACCGGCATCTATGCCCAGGGCAATGGCGATCCCATCATCAATGTGGCGTCCGGCGTCAGCATCGTCGGCGGCGTCGGCGGCACGGCGATCACGAGCGACGGGACGGAGACCTTCATCAACAACTCCGGCTCGCTCTCCACCGTGGACGGATCGACGGGCCTCGCCATCCAGACCACCACCGGCCCCGCCGTGGTGACCAACGGCGGCACGATCGCCGGCAACCTCAGCCTGACGGCCGGCGCCGCGAACCTCGTGGACAACCTCGCCTCGGGCATCATCCTAGCCGGTCCCTCGCTGGACCTCGGCGGCACAAGCGGCGTGCTGCGCAATACCGGCACGCTCGAGAGCGCGGCATCCGCGCCCGGTACCACCACCATAAACGGGAGCCTGGTGCAGACCTCCTCCGGCGTCCTCGTGGTGCGCGCCGACCAAGCTACCGGCCAGGTGGACCAGTTTGCCGTGAGCGGCAGCGCAACGCTCAGCGGCTCCGTGAGCGGCGTGCTGCTCAATCCGGGTCTCGCGACGGCGGGCAGCTTCACGACGCCATTCCTCACGGCGGGCGGCGCGGTCACGACCTCCGGCCTCACCATCCTCGGCAACACCGCCATACTCTCTTATTTGCTCGCCGGGACGGGCCCGGGTCTCAACCTCACAACCAGCATCGACTTCACGCCCGCCGGTCTGTCCCGCAGCGCGCTATTGGTGGGCGACCTGATCGGGGCCGTCCAGGCGCGCGGCTCATCGCCACTGTTCCAGACCATCGTTCCCGCGCTTCTCGACGTGACCAGCGTATCGGGCCTCGGCCAGGCGTACGGCACGATCAGCGGGGGGGCCGCTTCCCTGGTGCCCCAGGCCATGATCGGCGCCGCCGCGGGTTCGCTGAGCACCATCAACACTCAGATCGACCAGTGGCGCACCGGCCGGCGGGCCACGCTTCAGACCCGTGCACCGGCGGCGGGCGAACCGGGCCCGGATGCCGGCATGTCGCGCTATTTCTGGGCTGCATCCACGGGTAGCGTCACCAGCGGCAGCGGCATCTCCGGCTCCAGCATCGGCGGCGCCACCGGCATCGACGGGCAATTGCCCAACCTGCCGCTTCTGCTCGGTGGTGCGGTCAATTTTTCGGACACCGGCCTGTCGGCGTCGAACTACGGCTCGACCACGTCCACAAGCTATGGCGGCTTCAGCCTCTACGGCCTTTATCAAGCTGGGCCGGCCTACCTCTCGGCGATTGCCACATTGGGGTATGGCAGCAGCAATCTCGACCGCAACCTCCACGGCCTGGGCCTGAGCCTTGCGACCTCGTCCGGTTTCGACGGCACGGTGTTCGGCGGGCGCATCGAGGCGGGATACAGCCTTCGACTGGGCGCTACGGGCGCGAGTCTAACCCCGTTCGCGGCGTTCCAGCCGATCCAGCTTTCGCTCGGCTCCGGCTCGGAAATGTTCTCCGTGGGGCCGGGCCTGAGCTATGACGCCACCACTATCACCGCCCTGCCGGTCTATCTCGGTGCCCAACTGGACGGGCTGTGGACGGCCGGTGGCCGGAGCTACGCGCCGTTCCTGCGCCTCGCCTGGATGCACGACTTCAGCCCCGGTCGCGATATGCCGCGCAGCTTCGCTGAGCTTCCCGGCATCAGCTTCTCGGCCAGCGCCCTGCCGACGGTGAGCGATGCTGCGGACATCCATGCCGGCCTGCAATTCTCTGTCGGGCCGAACGTGACACTCTCCGCTGGCCTGGATGCCCAACTCGCCTCCGCCTATTCCACCTTCGGCGCAACCGGCGCACTGCGGATCAGATGGTGAGAATGGGGAAAGGCCCGGCGGATCGGTTCAGCAACATATGATCAGGCGCGAGGCCCATTAAAGCCGAGACACTTCTCTTCGGTGAGTATTGCGCGGGCCCGAGCGAAGCGCCCCGAAAGCACCTAGGTCTACTTGGAACCATCCTCAATCGGTCGCGCGAAATCGCAAGATTATAGAATACACGGCGCGACAATGGCCGCCTTTCCCGGTGAGACAGGCTGACACTTCGACCAAAAAGCCACCTCAGCGATAAACCAATCAAACCCAAGCAGTGCTTTGTATTTCGAAAGCCGCCGGGGTAATCGGGACTTGGTAATCGGGGGGCCTCTGTGGTTAAGCAGCGGGGCCAAAGGACCTGAGAGTTTCCCGACCATTGCCGATCGGCTTCGAACCCCTATCGTGAAGGCGCGCTTTAGGTGGGGAGGCTGAAAAGCCGCCTTGAAGGCCCAAGCCACCAAATCATTGATCTTCTCAAGCGCGTTCCACGAGTGATCAAAGGCCTTTTCTCTTCGAGAGCTGATGCCGTGCCCATCCGATCAGAGCAACGGCCGACTATCGATCCAATCAAGATAGCCGTTGCGCTCAAGGCACTCGCAATCGCAAATGAGAGCACGCGGATAAGTGCAAACCGCGACATCGTTTTTGAGGAGTTTGCATGCCTTGGGCAACGTTGGGGCGCTCTCCTCACCGGAAGCTCGTGTGCGCCCTCATGTCGACGAAGGTTCCGGCAAGGTTGTCGTCGTCAATATCTGGAACGTCATCGTCTTGAATGTCTCATCCATCGGAATGGCGACATGAAGCCGACGCTACGAGAGAAGCGCGCCCGCTTTCGCGCGTTGCACAACGATGGATGCTTCCTCATTCCCAACCCTTGGGACGTCGGCAGCGCCAGGATGTTGCAGCACCTGGGCTTTAAGGCGTTGGCGTCGACCAGTGCCGGGTTTGCCTGGGCTACGGGACGTCCGGATTATGGGCTTCCTCGAGACGAAGTGCTTCACCACTTGGCGGAACTCAGCAAAGCCGTCGACTTGCCCATCAACGCCGACTTTGAAGCTGGCTTTGCGGCCGACCCCGAAGGCGTCGCAGAAAGCGTCCGGCTCGCAGTCGCGGCCGGCATCTCGGGACTTTCGATCGAGGACCGGGATGTTGTCGGTTCGGGCCTATATGACACCGCGACGTCGATTGAGCGCCTCAAGGCCGCGCGTTCCGCGATCGATGGGGCCGGTGAAGATGTTGTCCTCGTTGCGCGGACGGAATTGCTGCTTTTCGACCCGAGCGCCCTGAAGCCGGCCATCGAGAAGCTCGTCGCTTTCGCCGATGCCGGAGCCGACTGCCTCTATGCGCCCGGCGTTCGAGACCCTCATGACATCGCGCAAATAGTCAAAGCCGTGGCGCCAAAACCACTTAATGTCGTGATGATGAAGCCGGGGCTCAACCTGGCGGCGCTCGCGGATCTCGGCGTCCGGCGTATCAGCGTGGGCGGCGCTCTTGCGCGCGTCATGTGGGCATCGGTGTTTCATGCCGCCCAGCAGATCAGGGATGGCAATTTCGACGTATTCGCGGAGGGCATCCCGGGCGCGGCGTTGAACGACATCTTCCAGTCGTCCGGGACGACCAAGGCGCCATAGGTCGGCCGCTCGCTAAAGCACGCGAAAGCAACCTTCGGGGCCGTGGTCAAACAACCGCTGCTCGCCCCGCCAGAGTGCCGAACACGGCCATCAGCAGGGATAAGGCGACACAGCTCGCGAGCATGATATCCCAGCTTCCGGTCACGTCGTGAACAAAACCTGCGACAGGCGGGCCGACGGCCGCAAGGCTATAGCCCACGCATTGCGACATGCCCGACAGCGCGGCGGCTTGCCGGCTGCTTGATGCCCGCAGGCTCATGAAGGCCAGGCTGAGGATAAACGTCGATCCCGTTCCAAAGCCAAAAAGCGCAATCCAGATGATTGCTAGCGAAGGAAAGAGCCAGAGGCCCAGAAAAGACGCGGTCGTTACCAGCGAGACTATAAGTGCCAGAGTTCTTTGATCTTTCATGCGCTTGGCGATCGAGCCAAGAATAAGGCCTGGCAACGCCGTGGCCATCTGGGACACGCCATGCAGCGATCCCGCCGCGCTCGGGGAATAACCGGCTTCCGTGAGGATCGATGGGAGCCAGCTCACCAGGATGTAGTAGCCCAATGCGCTGAGCGCCATGAAGGCGGTCACCTGCCAGGCAAGACCCGAGCGCCAGATCGGACCACCCTGCGGCAGCGATGCCGGCTCCAATGGGCGCGCGGAATGTCGGCGCATCTGCGGCAGCCAGGCCAGGAGAGCCAGGAGCGGAAATGCCACGGTGCTCGTCAGAGCCACATGCCAGCTCGATCCCGGAATCTCAGCGAGCGGGACGGCGATAGCCGAGGCCAAAGCTGCGGCGAGGCCGGCGGTTAGCGCATAGGCCCCGGTGAGGCTGGCGACGCTCGCCGGAAAATCCCGCTTCACCAGACTGGGCAGCAGGACATTGGTAATGGCGATGCCGGCGCCCAGCGTCGCAGTTCCCAAAAACAGCGACCACGCCGGGCCGGTGGCTCGAAACCCCACACCGGCCGCGATAAGGATGAGTGCACCGCCCAGGGCGCGCTCCATGCCGTATGTGCGGGCCAGAATGGCGGCGAACGGCGATATCGCGGCAAAGGCGATCAAGGGGAGCGTGGTGAGCATCCCAGCTTGAGCGGCGCTAATCCCTGTGCTCTCGCGGATCATGCCAAGCATCGGCGCCACACCCGTTATGGGCGCACGCAGCGTGGCGGCCATGAGCAGGATTCCCACGAGAAGCAGCCAGTGGTCAGCGGCTAGGTTCGGCAGTCGCCTCATTATTTTTAGCTCCCTACGCAACTCCACCCTCCCACCGGTAGATAGCCGGCTGGGCAAGCAAGACCTGCGTGCCGATGTTCCCTATCAGGTTCGCGGCCGGTCGGGCCATCGGTCTGGCTTTTTGCGCTCGCTTCATTCCCGCGCAGAAGTCCGGCCTGTTCTCTTTAACTATCTTGTGGGCGCCGTCGCCGCGCTGTTTCACGAACAGAGCATCGTCGCGAGCGTCGGCATCATCGGCTTCGTGGGGCTTGCGGCGCTCACCCTGGCGCGTGTGAGCGGTGCGCGCACCTTGCGCAGCCGGCTCTGGTGGGTGGCGGGCCTGGGCGCCGCGCTGCTCTGCGCCGTGGACCAGAGCATTCAGGCTATCGGGCTCCTTCTCCCGCAGCTGGCGGACCTGCCGGCCCGCGCGGTGACCGGCATACTGGGTGCACCGCTGCTGCTGGGCTGCTACCGCAGGCGCGGACGGGCCCGGAAGCCGGCTGGGCCGCGCGGCACGTCGGTTTTCGCCTCGCACATCCCATACGATGGCTAGGACCGATCGACATTCACCGTAGCCAGATCATGATTGCGGCGAGGTGGATGAAGCCTGTGAAGTGAACCGTCCGCCGATCGTATCGCGTCGCGAAGCGGCGGAAGTGCTTGAGGCGATTGAAGCAGCGCTCGATGCAGTTGCGACGCTTATAGGCCTTTGCATCGTGCGGGATGAGGATCTTCCGGCTTCGGTTGGAAGGAATCACCGCTGCCGCACCGAGGCTGGCGACCTGCCTTCGGAAGGCATTGCTGTCATAGGCTTTGTCGGCGAGCACGGCACCGCCGGCCTGACCGTCGACCAGGGCGGGAGCGGTGGTGACATCGCCCACCTGACCGGCCGTGATGATGAAACGCAGAGGACGTCCCAGCGCGTCGGCAAGCATGTGGATTTTGGTGGTCAGCCCGCCTCGGGAACGCCCCAGCGCCTGATCCTTGGCCCCCCTTTTCCACTCGCCGCCTGCTGGTGAGCCCGGACGATTGTTTAGTCCCGGCATTTGATGGATGGGGTCGAGGATGAATCTCTCTGGCTCTGAAGTCCAGCATTTGCAGATGAACTCGTAGGGCGTGAGCCCCCTGAGGGTCTTCAGGCGCCGGCCGAAATTGTATGCGGCGACGAAGTCGGTGAGATGCGTTTCGAACTGATGATGGTCGTCGTAGTGGAAGCGCTTGACGGTCGCTTCCTTGATGGTCCGGTTCATCCGCTCGACCTGGCCATTGGTCCAGGGGTGCTTCACTTTAGTCAGGCGGTGCTCGATGCCGTTCTCTCGGCAGCGCATGTCGAACATATGGGTGATGTAGCGAGCTGTCGGCCCATCGGCGTAGCGAGGCGGAAAGGTGAACTGGATGCCGTTGTCGGTAAGAACGGTATGGATCCGGTAGGGCACCGCGTTGATCAAGGCCATGAGAAAGGCCGAGGCTGAGCTCCGGCCTGTCTTCCTGACGACCTGCACGAAGGCGAACTTGCTCGTGCGGTCAATGGCTACGTAAAGGTACAGCTTGCCCTCGGCGGTCTGCACCTCGGCGATATCGATATGGAAAAAGCCGATCGGATAGGACTTGAACCGCCTCTTCGGCTTCTTGTCGCCCTCCACCTCCGGCAGCCGGCTGATGCCGTGGCGCTGCAGGCAGCGATGCAGGGATGAGCGCGTCAGATGCGGGATCGTCGCCTGCAAGGCATAGAGGCAGTCGTCGAGCGGCAGCAGCGTATGCCGGCGGAAAGCGATGATGATGGCCTCTTCTTCAATCGACAGAACCGTCGATGTCGGCTCTCTCGGACCAGTCGGCAGATCGGCGACCGAGGTCCGCTTCTTCCACTTGGCGACGGTCTTCTGGTTGATCCCATAGCGCTTCGCCAGAGCCCTCAGGCTCTCTTGACTATGCTGTATCGCTCGACGGACTGCCTCAGTCGTCGTGGCGCTCCCGTGTAGAAACTGGCCCATAGTGCCTCCCTCCACTCCCGCGAAAAGACTGCACCATCAAAGCCCGGGATCAAACAACTAGTTACACCACCCAAAAGCCGTCAGTCCGCAATCCACCCCCAAGACTGACAGGCAGGCAACATATCCTGCGCGTCAAAGCGGCCATCCGCGCTACCTCGGATGGCCGCCCAACGTCAGATTTCCGTCCGCTCTGCCAGCAGCAGAGCGTCCTCCACGTCGACACCAAGATATTTTGACCGTGTTTTCAATCATGGAGTGACCGAGCAAGATCTGGATGGCTCGGATGTTGCTTGTCGCCTTGTAGATCATGGACGCCTTCGTGCGACGGAGCGAGTGAGTGCCATATTCCTCTTGGCGCAGGCCGATCGCGGTCACCCACTCTTCGACTAAGCGAGCATACTGCCTTGAGCTCATGTGGTGCTCGTGATCGATCCGGCTCGGAAAAGCATAATCCTCAACGGTGCCGCCGCGCCGTTCCAGCCAGGCTCGCATGCTCGCTTGTACGTCGCTGGTGATCTCGAACTGGACCGGCCGCCCCGTCTTCTGCTGCACGACGATCGCGCGAGTCCTGATCTCCGGACCGGCGACCACGTCACGGATCCTGATCTTGACTAGGTCGCAGCCGCGAAGCTTGCTGTCGGTGGCCAGATCGAACAGCGCACGGTCACGAATGCGTCTTTCGCGATCGAGGAAGAATCGAATTGCCCAGATCTGTTTCTGGGTGAAAGGGCGCTTGGCGCCTACCTTCTTTCCGGCATTCCAAGCCGCACGCTCGCGGCTGGCATCATCAAATTGAGAATGGCCCATGTGAGTTCTCCTTGGCCCTAATTGGCCTAGGGAGAAACGTCGAGGGACCTTACCCCACAGAGGGGCCGACAGCGGACCGTCTGTCCACCGTCTACAACTGCTCAACCGATAACGGTCCGTCCAGAGGGTTGCTGTCCACTTGCGATTTCAGCGGGACGGTCGCGACGAGTGAGATCGGCAACGCAGCGCTCGCGCCCGCTTGGAGAAGATCACGTACACTCCACGCTCTTGCCTTCACCTTGGCGCTTTTGCACAATCGTCGGATGCATTCGGCGGAATTGTCGCCCTAGCAAGAATGAGCCGAAAGCGTTGGATATGCAGATGATCGTCGATGGTCCCGCCGCGCCCGTGCTTCCCGTCTTTCGCGCCGATCTCGCTCCCTGCTTCACCTTCGCCTCGTTTCAGAATGCCATCCCGGTCGTGCGCTCTATCATCATCGAGAACCAAGGCCCGGAGGTCTTTGAGCGCTGCCGTCTCGAACTCACATCGTCGCCAGCTTTTCTTCGTGCGAAGACGTGGACCATCGAGCGACTCCTCCCCGGTGATGAACTGGCGCTCTCTGACAGGAAGGTTGATCTCGACCCCGCATACCTCGATGGTCTGAATGAAGCCGAGCGTGGAGAGATCACCCTGCGCCTCGTCTCGGGTGACCGTGTCCTCTGCGTAGAACATCGCCCCGTCCGGTTATTGGCGAGAGACGAATGGGGTGGCGTCCTCGATACGGCGCAGCTTTTACCTGCATTCGTGATGCCCAATGACCCGGCGGTCGCGACCATCCTACGTACTGCGGCGGAGCGGCTGGCCGCGCACGGCCACTCAAGCGGTCTCGACGGCTACCAGACCGACAGCCCACAGCGCGTATTCCTCCTGGCCGAGGCCATCTATTCGGCTGTGGCGGGACTGGGACTCCATTATGCGGAGCCGCCGACGAGCTTCGAAAGTCGGGGTCAGAAGGTTCGCCGTCCGGCCACCATCCTCGCCGAGCGGCTCGCGACCTGCCTCGACACCTCGCTCCTTTTCGCCGCCGTGCTGGAGGCTGCCGGACTACATCCGGTCGTGCTGATTTTCCAGGGCCACGCGGCTGTCGGCGTCTGGCTGGTGCGACGGACCTTGTCAAACACCATCGAGCCAGACCCGATCGAAGTGCGCAAAGCGCTCGCCGCGCGTGAACTCGTCATCTTCGAAACCACCGGCGTCACCCATCGGCCGGCCATGATCCTCCAGGCGGCGCAGCAGGTGATCGGTCTGCGCCTCGACCAAGACGGGTCGGCGGGCTTCGTCACCGCAATCGATATCCGCCGCTCCCGAAGCGGGGGCATCATGCCGCTCGCCTCCCATCAGCCGATCCACAAAGGCGTGAGCGAGGAGGACATGCCGGGAGAGGGAGCCGTACTGCCGCTCCTGGGCGCGCCCGCTGTGCCTGAACTGCCGGTCGAAGAGGTGGAGGTCAAGCCGACCACGGCGGCAGGGCGGCTCCACCGCTGGCAGAGGAAGCTGCTCGATCTCACGCTTCGCAACAACCTTCTAAATTTTCCGGATTCAAAGAAATCCGTGCCCTTTCTCTGCACCGATGTCGGCTATTTTGAAGACCGCCTCGCCGCCGGAGCGGCGATCCACCTGATCTCGCTGCCAGCGCAGAATCCGCTGGGCGAGCGCGATGCGGGTCTTTATCGCGATGTCCATGGTCGCGACCTGCAACGCGGCTTCGCCGCCGAAGCGCTTCAGCGCGACGAACTGCCATCGCCGCTTGATGCCCGCGTGCTGGAAGCGCGGTTGATCGACCTTTACCGAAATGCCCGCAACGATCTCGCCGAAGGCGGAGCCAACACGCTTTTCCTCGCGGTTGGCTTCCTGCGCTGGAAAAAGAAGCCCCAGGACGAACGCACGTATCGCGCGCCGCTGCTGCTCGTCCCAGTGAAGCTGGAGCGCCGCAGCGCCAGCTCACGCTTCACACTTAAGTTCCACGAGGACGAGCCGCGCTTCAACGCCACACTGTTGCAATTCCTCGAGCGCGACTTCGCGCTAAAGCTGCCGGAGTTCTCCGGTACCCCGCCGACCGACGAGAGTGGGGTGGATGTCCCCCGGCTCATCGCCATGATGCGGCGGGCGATACGGGACGTGCCGGGGATGGAGGTGATCGACGAGATCGCGCTCTCGACCTTCTCCTTCGCGAAATTCCTGATGTGGAAGGATCTCATCGATCGGACCGAGGCGCTTCGCGAAAATCGTGTCGTCCGTCATCTCATCGATTCGCCAGAGCAGTCTTTCCAACAGGCCGCGCGGGGCGATGTCTTTCGCGGCGAGCGGGAACTCGACCGGAACTACGCGCCGAAAGACATTGTCACGCTGCTGCCGGCCGATTCCTCCCAGATCGCAGCCAGCCTCGCCGCGGCCGAGGGCCGTGACTTCGTGATCGTCGGGCCCCCTGGCACGGGCAAGAGCCAAACCATCGCGAACATGATCGCCAACTGTCTGGCCGTGGGAAAGAGCGTGCTGTTCGTGGCCGAGAAGACCGCGGCGCTCGATGTTGTCTACCGACGGCTGCGCCAACATGGGCTCGGTGAGCGCTGCCTCGAACTTCACTCCAGCAAGGCCGATCGCCGCCGTTTTCTCGCACAGCTCAAATCATCTTGGGAGAGCGACGCGCGGGTCGATCCTTCGCAATGGATTGTGATCAATGAGCGCCTTCGCGGTCGGCGCGACGAGTTGAACGCCTATGTGGAGGCGCTACACCGCCGCCACGCCAATGGTTGGAGCGCCTATCGGGCGATGGGTCTGGCAATGCGCGACCGCGAGGTTCACGCCCCCGCCCTGTCATGGCCAACGGGCGCGAAACACGACGAGGCATCGCTGGCGGACCTCGAGGAGATCGCCGCGGATATTGGGCTGACCTTTCGGTCTGTGCGAATGAGTCCGGCGCTGCACATGGTCGATGTCTCGGACTGGACCTCGCAGTGGCAGGAAAGCCTCATGGCCGCCGCCGATGCATTCGGCAAGGCCAGTGATGCACTGGGCAAGGCCATGGCGGCCTTTCTGGCGACCCTCGGCCTGACCCCGAGCGATGATCTTGCGGGCGGCGCGTTCGATGGCTTCGAACGGCTGGCGAAATGGCTGCACGAAACCGCCGGCCACAATGTCGCGATCCTCGCCGACAGCGACTTCGCCCAGATGCGGCCGGCGTTGACGAGCCTCGCGGAGACGATCCAGCGATATCGCACCGCCGAGGGCGGGTTGTCGGCGCGGTACGATGCCGACGTGATCCTCCACATCGACCCGCAGGCAATCGACGAGCAGTGGCGCCGCGCCGTTGCCGCCATGTGGCCAGCTTCCGCCCTCGGCCGAAAGAAGGTGCAGAAGTTGCTTCAAGAACACGTCCTCGATGGCGAAGCAGCACCGGAGAAGGACATTGCCCTCCTATGCGTGATGCAGGAAAGCGCGCAGCGCGCGGAGCAAGGCCCTCTTGCCGGGAAGCCCTTGCCTTTCGCTGGCATCGATACCGACCTCGCCCACCTTGGTCGCATCCTTGATCTTGCCGCCGGGCTCCGCGGAGCCCTCCAGATGTCGCATCTCGCGCAGGAGGATTTCCGCGCCATATTGCGCTCGGTGGTTCCTATCCTGCCGGGGGCCGCGCAGGGTCGCATCCGCTCTTCGGCGGCGCTGGTTATCACGGCGGTCGCCCGGTTTCGTTCGACGATGCAGAGCTTTTCCGCGCTGGCCGGCAGGGCGCCCGCCATAAGCGGATCGGAGGGGCGTCTCGCCGCGTTGCGGGATTCGCTTGGCGAACTGATCGCGGCGCGGCACCTGCTTCGCGACTGGACCGCATGGTGCCGTGGCAGGAAGCGCGCGGTCGCCGGCGGGCTCACGCCCCTGGTGGAGGAGTTGGAGACGGGGCTTCTGCCGGCCGACGCAGCCCGATCGGCGTTCCGGCTGGCTTATGCAAGGTGGTGGCTCCCAACCGTGCTTGATGCCGATCCAGTGCTACGGGATTTCCGCCGGTTTCAGCACGAAAACGCAATTACCGAATTTCGCGACGTGGACGATCTGGTGCGGGCACACGCGACCCACCGCGTGCTCGGCGCGCTCAGGCATGACCTGCCTTCGGTCCAGAGCGTGCCGCGCAATTCCGAACTCGGCCTGCTGCGTGCCCAAATGGAGCTCACGCGGCCCAGCCGCTCGATTCGCGACATGATCCGGGCGTTGCCGGGCAGCTTTGCAAAGCTCGCGCCGTGCATGCTGATGTCGCCGCTCTCGATTGCGCAATATTTGCCGCCCGATCAGGCGCTTTTCGATGTGGTGATCTTCGACGAGGCCTCGCAGATCGCCACCTGGGATGCGGTCGGCGCCATCGCGCGGGCGCGCCAGACCATCATCGTCGGCGATCCCAAGCAGTTACCCCCGACCAATTTCTTCGGCCGTAACGCGGACGATGACGGCGAGACTGTCGAGCACGAGAAGGATCTCGAAAGCATTCTCGACGAAGCTAAGGCCGCCGGCATCCCGGTGCGCGATCTTCGCTGGCATTATCGCAGCAGGAGCGAGTCTCTGATCGCCTTCTCGAACCACCATTACTACCAGAACAGGCTTATAACCTTTCCATCGCCGTCGATCGTGGATCGCGCTGTGCACCTGCGCAAGGTAAGAGAGGGCATTTACGACCGGGGCAAGAGCCGAACCAATCCGATGGAGGCGCGTGCCGTGGCTGCGGAAGCCGTGAGGCGCATGCGCGCGTGGCTCAGCCTGGAGGAGAGGGCGCGCCCGACCCTGGGCATCATCACATTCAACGCCCAGCAGCAGTCGCTGATCATGGACCTGCTCGATCAGGCGCGCAGGGCCGAGCCGGAAATCGAATGGTTCTTTGCCGAGGACCGCATCGAGCCGGCCATCGTCAAGAACCTGGAGAATGTGCAGGGCGACGAGCGCGACGTGATCCTGTTCTCCATCACCTTCGCGCGGGACGCCGCGGGCAAATTGTCGGGGGATTTCGGCGCGCTCAACCGTGATGGCGGCGAGCGAAGGCTGAATGTCGCGGTGACCCGCGCCCGACAGGAGCTCATCGTCTTTTCCGGGTTCACCGCCGACCAGATCGACTCCTCTCGCACTAAGTCGCTCGGCGTGCCCCATCTCAAGGCCTTTCTCGACTATGCCGAGCGCGGCGCGATCGCGCTGCCGGCGCAGGACGAAGGATCTGTCGGGGGTTTCGATTCCGCCTTCGAGGAAGCCGTCGCGGCCGAACTGACGCGCCGCGATTGGCGGGTCGTCCCGCAGGTCGGAATCTCCGGCTTCCGGATCGACCTTGGCATCCGCCATCCCGACCTGGAGGGGGCCTATCTCGCGGGCGTCGAATGCGACGGCGCGACATACCACAGCTCCGCGACCGCGCGAGATCGCGACAAGGTGCGAGAGCAGGTCCTGCGTGGCCTCGGTTGGGAGATCGAGCGGGTTTGGTCGACAGACTGGTGGTTCGATCGGCAAGGCTGCGCGGAACGGCTTCATGCAAATCTTGAGGCCCTCCTCCAGAAGGACCGGGAGCGGCGGGCCAGCCAGGACGAGGTAGCCGAGCTTACCACCCGCTGGGACATGGGGCACGAAGTCGAGCAAGCGGAGCCAATGCCGGAAGTGGAAACGCCGTCTGCAGAGGAGCTTTCGCCGCCCATGCCGGCACTAGAAGCCGATCTCGTCCAGCTTCTCGCTACACTGTCCCCTGCCGACACCTCTCCCTTCCCCGTCAGCTCCGTTCCGGATGAAGGTTGCCGATCCGCGACGCTAACTGCGACACCTGCCGGGGAGGCGGTTGCGCGCGCACCGGGAATCTATCGCGTGACCGATCTTGCCAATTTCGGCGCCGATCCGGGCCGCTATTACGATCTGGACTATCGCAACACGCTGCGCTCCATGATCGAGCATGTCATCGAAGTGGAGAGCCCGATCCGCGCCGATATTCTGGCGCAGCGGATCGCACGCGCTCATGGCTGGCTTCAAACCGGCCGCAGAATACGCGAGCGCGTCGACCTGCACCTGCGAGAAGCCGACGCAACACAGGAATCGAGCGGTGCGTTTGTTTGGAAGAAGGGCAGCGTTGCCGAAGTCATCGAATATAGAGCTGCGGCCGACGCCGCCTCACGCCGGCCGATTGGCGACATCGCGCTGGCGGAGCTTGCCTTCGTTGTCGTGAAAAACCGCGATCTGCTCGAACAGCCAGATCCGGCCCTGGACTTCGCGCGGCTTCTGGGCGTGGAAAGGCTGGCGGCAGTGTCCCGATCACGTCTCGAGGAAGCGATGGAACGGGCAATGACCCATCTGTCGAAAAACAGTCCCGCGCAATGAAGTGTCGTTTCCTTAAAAGCAGCGGCCCCACTCCTCGCACTACGGCCATTTATGCACGCAGCTGCCGAAGTGCACCACGCCGCAATCAATCTCCTCGCTGAATTGTCCTCAGATACATTGCGATTAGGGTGATGCTCGCGGGGACACTTATTGGCGCAAAGTGCCTACGTGCCGTGTCAAGCTAATGTCCGCTTTTGGGCGGCAGCCGTTACCAGATCAATGACCAAGATGGGGGCGCAAAGCGGACATCGCTGAAAGGGCAGTCGAGGGGCAGGTATGGGTCAATTCACGGCCTCTCGCCGATCAACGAGGAGGACGCTTCGCGATCCCTCATCGCCTCGAAACCTTGGCAACGTGGATTTCTGTCCCGAGTAGCGGACATTCTGGGAACATCGCACTCTCCGAAATTAATGAACCAAACGATTGAAATCGAACAAACATTTAATTTCGGAGATTTCGAAGATTTCGGAGTAAAGACAGATAACTTATAAAAGTAGTATTAAATTACCTCTTTGTGCTTTTGCTTGGATTCCTCTCCGGCCAAGCAGAACCTCTCCCACGCCGTCATCATCTCTCGGCGCTTCTCCAGCGCGTCGCCGCGCCTGTAAGCGCGTTCAGTTTCATCGCCCACCACATGGGACAAAGCGGTCTGGGCGAGCCATTGCGGAAAGTTAGTCTCTTCCGCCGCCCAGTCACGGAACGAAGATCGGAAGCCGTGGACGGTGATCTCCTGTTTCTGGCGGCGTAGTAGCATCTCCATTGCCATACCGCTCAATGGGCGGCCTTCACGCTGTCCGGGAAAAACAAACGCAGAGCTGTCATCGTCAGCAGGGCGCAGGGTTATCTGAGCCTTAAGGATGGCCTGAGCCGCATCCGACAACGGCACCCGATGTTCGTGCCCGGCTTTCATCCGGTGGCCGGGGATCGTCCATACCTTGGTCTTCAGGTCGATTTCCGCCCAGATGGCGCCAAGGACCTCACCCGAGCGAGCGGCGGTGAGTATTGCGAACTCCATTGCCCGGGCCGCCATGGCCTCCCGCTGTCGAAGTTCTGAGATAAAGGCGGGCAGTTCGCTATAGGGTAACCGGCTCGGGCTG
>NZ_CBDIHQ010000016.1:132500-494256 GCF_965279295.1 Aquabacter sp.
CAAAACGAGTTTTCCCTTGAGAGCCGTGGAAGACCACCACGTTGATAGGCCGGGTGTGTAAGCGTGGCGACACGTTCAGCTTACCGGTACTAATAGCTCGATTGGCTTGATCGTTCTCATCCTCGATGTCCATGCAAGGCATGCGACAAAAAACGGATCCGGAGCAAAACGCTCCAAAGACCAGCTTCATTCCTCATGTCCTTCGCCGGCCTGGTGGCTATTGCGTGAAGCCTGAACCCGATCCCATCCCGAACTCGGCCGTTAAACTTCACTGCGCCAATGGTACTTCGTCTCAAGACGCGGGAGAGTAGGTCGCTGCCAGGCCTGCAAAGGACATGACGAAATAAGCTAACCAGCTTCAATGCCCATATAGACGACCAAAAACAACAAAACCCCGCCTGAGAAATCAGACGGGGTCTTTTCGTTTAGAATAATGAATCTGGCGTAGCCGGAACATGCCCGCTCTATTACCTAAGATCTTCCGGGAATTGAAAATACGGCCTTGCGCAGAATTTCGCAAAACACCGCGTCTGTTGCTTCATAAAGCCGCAACATGTCCGCGCCAGCCGCTCTGCTGGTCCGCCGGCACTGGGGCCGCGAAAATCTCAAAGCCTCAGCCGTGCGAGCTGAAGAACGCAATCACGGGTCGACCTTGCTGCGCGATTGCCAGATCCCAAATCCTTGGGCTTGCAAGCGCGAGCGAAAAGGCGAGGGAATCGGGCGCATGGCAGAGACTGTCGATGTCGCTCGTCTCAAGCTCGAGGCCAATGGCGGCGTATCGGCTACATGCGGATCGAAGCCTGACGAATCCAGCACCCTGGTATGGCACAGCGCCTCGATATAACTGCCGCGCCCCATTCATTACCCTCTTGGTGCACCGAGAGGCTTGTGGGCGGTTGAACACGCCGCGCGAATTGATATGAGTCCGGCCATGATTTTTTGTCGCTCCACCGCAATGCGGTCGCCACGATGACGGCGCCCGCCAAGGTGTCCATCGATCTCGGGACCCGCGCAGGCGGGGGAACGGCTGTGCTGGATCTGGAGGAGCTTCTGGCCACGCGCCTTCTCGTGCAGGGAAATTCCGGCTCGGGAAAGTCGCACCTGCTGCGTCGGCTTCTTGAACAGAGCGCCCCCTGGGTGCAGCAGGCGATCATCGATCCGGAGGGGGATTTCGTCACGCTGGCGGATCGCTTCGGCCATGTGGTGGTGGATGCCCAGCGCGGCGAGGCAGACCTTCAGAGAATAGCCGCACGGGTGCGCCAGCATCGGGTTTCCGTCGTGCTCAACCTCGAAGGTCTCGACGCCGACCAGCAGATGCGCGCCGCCGCAGCCTTTCTCGGCGGCCTGTTCGATGCGGACCGGGAGGTCTGGTATCCGGTCCTAGTGGTGGTGGACGAGGCGCAATTGTTCGCCCCCGCAGCGGCTGGCGAGGTCTCGGACGAAGCCCGCAAAGTGTCGCTTGGCGCCATGACCAATCTCATGTCCCGAGGCCGCAAGCGCGGCCTTGCCGGGGTAATCGCCACCCAGCGTCTCGCGAAGCTTGCGAAGAACGTGGCGGCAGAAGCTTCCAACTTCCTCATGGGCCGCACCTTCCTAGATATTGATATGGCGCGTGCCGCCGATCTGCTGGGGATGGAGCGGAGGCAGGCAGAGATGTTCCGCGATCTGGAGAGTGGCAATTTCGTTGCGCTCGGCCCGGCCCTGGCGCGTCGGCCGCTTCCGGTGCGCATCGGCCCGGTGGAGACCTCGGCCCGCTCCACCAGTCCCAAGCTGATGCCGATGCCGGAGCCTGCTGCGGCCGAGGACGCCCACGATCTGATTTTCACCGCCGGTGCCCATGAAACACGGCCCCTGGTGCCACGCCGTCCGCCGGCGGTCGCGCCCACGGCGGATGTGCTGGCGCAACTTGCCCGCAGCGTGCAGCCCACACCTCCGCCTGCCGCTGCGGCCGCGCCGCCTCCCGGTTTGTCCCCGGAGCAGCGTCAGGCGGCGATCGACGGTGTCATGCGGGAGATTCTCGCAGAGAGCGTCGCCGGCTTCCGCACCATCGCGGTGCTCTACCAGGACTTTTTGGTGCGTTGCCGGATCCGCCGGGTTGGAAACGATCCCCTCAGCCTCTCGGCGTTTCGCCGCCGGCTGGCTGTGGCCCATGCCGGTATCGACATGGCGGAAGCCGAGGCGGAGGATTCGCCCTGGGCCGAAGTTCTGACCATGGCCGGCACGCTGCCGGAGGAAATGCAGGGCGTGTTCCTGTCGATCGCCCGTGCCGCGTTCGACCACCGCCCCTGTCCGTCCGACGCCGATGTCGCACGCGCCTATGGCAGCCGCTCGCCCGGTCGTGCGCGCCGCCTCCTGGCCTATATGGAGGAGCAGCAGGTGATCGTGTGCCGCCTGGATGGCCGGGGCAGGCGCATCGTCGCCATTCCCGGCCTTGCCTGGGAAACCGAGCCCGGCGATCCAAACGCCCCCGCCAGTGCGCCTCTGGCTGAAAGCAGCCCTGCCGACTGAAGCTTCCAGGCTCCGAAACATCCGCCATGTCGCCGCGTTTTAAAGCCCGCGCACGCGAGGGTCGGCCAGTTCCGCTTCAAAGGCTTTGCGCGGGTAAATTCGGGCCGGCGCAGCGCCATGCCGTGAGAGGATGGTGAGATGAGCCCAGTTGCAGAGCGCCCGCTGGCCTCGCGTCTCCTTCTACATATCTGGGATTATATTTCCCTTGGCATCGATATCATTGGTCGCTCCCGCGTTGCGGTGAACGAAAATTCGATGCACATCCATAAATGCTGCGTCTGCGAATTATTGTATCCAGTATTTATACTTAAACTTGGCTATTTTTATAAAGTATTATTAAGATAAATTTGCGTTGCAGCACGAAGGGCTATTTACGATTTTACTTAAATCATTCTCGAATCGGCGCCTTTGTTCTATAAATAGATTGTGTTCCGATGCTGCCTTCGTCGGAAACAGTGGGTTTTCCAGTCGCCGGCCTGGTTTTCCGGCGTGTCGCGGAGTGTGTCCGATGGCTGAAGTGCAGTCTGGGAAGCTTTCCCTCCCCATTCTGACCGCCATGGTGGTCGGTTCCATGGTCGGCGCGGGCATCTTCTCGCTGCCGCGAACCTTCGGAACCGCGACCGGGCCGTTCGGCGCCATCATCGCCTGGTGCATCGCCGCCGGGGGCATGTACATGCTGGCCCGCGTGTTCCAGTCGCTCGCCGAGCGAAAGCCCGATCTCGATGCCGGTGTCTATGCCTACGCGAAGGCAGGCTTCGGGGACTATCCCGGCTTCCTCTCAGCCTTCGGCTATTGGATCGGCACCTGCATCGGCAATGTCTCCTATTGGGTGCTCATCAAGTCCACGCTGGGCGCCTTCTTTCCGATGTTCGGAGACGGCAACACCGTCATCGCCATTGTCCTAGCCTCGGTGGGTATCTGGCTGTTCCATTTCATGATTCTGCGCGGCGTACAGCAGGCAGCCGTCATCAACACGGTGGTGACGGTCGCCAAGGTCGTGCCGATCCTGGTCTTCATCATCATCCTGATCGGTGCCTTCAGGCTGGATCTGTTCCGGGCCAATTTCTGGGGCGGCGTCGGCATGCCCGAGACCAGCCTGTTCGATCAGGTGCGCGCCACCATGCTGGTGACTGTGTTCGTGTTCCTCGGCATCGAAGGCGCCAGCGTCTATTCGCGGTTCGCGAAGAAGCGTTCGGACGTGGGCAGCGCCACCATTCTCGGCTTTATCGGCGTCACCAGCCTGATGGTGCTTGTGACCATGCTGCCCTATGCCGTGCTGGATCGCGCCGCCATCGCCGGCATGCGGCAACCGTCCATGGCCACTGTGCTGGAAGCGGTGGTGGGGCATTGGGGGGCAATCTTCGTCAGTGTCGGGCTCATCGTCTCGGTGCTTGGCGCCTATCTCGCCTGGTCGCTGATCTGCGCGGAGGTCCTGTTCACTGCCGCCAAGACGCGCGACATGCCCAAGGTCTTCGCCACGGAGAACGCGGCCAAGGTGCCGGCTGCCGCGCTGTGGATGTCAAACATCGTTGTTCAGCTCATCGTCATCTCGACCTATTGGTCGAGCGATGCCTTCTCGCTGATGCTGAACCTCACCAGCGCCATGTCGCTCATCCCATATCTTCTGGTTGCGGGCTTCGCCGTGCTGATCGCCAAGCGCGGCGAAACCTATGAGGTCCGCCCGCAGGATCGCACCCGCGACCTCACCATTGCGGGCATCGCCACGGCCTACACCATCTTCATGATCCTGGCCGGCGGCAGCAAGTTCGTGCTGCTGTCCTGCGTGCTCTATGGGCCCGGCAGCTTCCTCTACATTTGGGCGCGGCGTGAGCAGGGCAGGGTGCTGTTCACCCCCATCGAATGGGCGATCTTCCTGGCGACGCTCGCCGGCTGCGCCGTCGGCATCCACGGCCTCGCCACCGGCTACATCACCCTTTGATACAACCAGCAAAAGAACAGGGAGCATCAACATGAGCGATGCCGCAGCCATTCCTTTCGGTGTCCATTCAGAAGTCGGCCAACTCCGAAAGGTCATGGTCTGCGCTCCGGGGCGCGCCCACCAGCGGCTGACTCCGAGCAATTGTGATGCGCTGCTGTTCGACGACGTGCTGTGGGTGGAAAACGCCAAGCGTGATCATTTCGACTTCATCACCAAGATGCGGGATCGCGGCATCGATGTGGTGGAGATGCATAACCTGTTGGCCGAGACGGTCGCGGTGCCGGAAGCCAAGGCATGGATTCTTGACCACCAGGTGGTGCCGAACCAGATCGGTCTCGGCCTGATCAATGAAGTGCGCTCGTATCTCGAGGGGTTGTCGAACCGCGAGTTGGCGGAAACCCTGATCGGCGGCCTTTCCACCTATGAATTCCCTGAAGGCATTGGCGGCGAGCAGCTTGACCTGATCCGCGACGCGGCAGGCACCAACGAATATCTGCTGCCGCCGCTTCCCAACACGCTCTACACCCGCGACACCACCTGCTGGATCTATGGCGGCGTCACACAGAACCCGCTTTATTGGCCGGCACGGCACGAGGAAACCATCCTCACCACGGCGATCTACAAATTCCATCCCGACTTTGCCGGCAAGGTCAACGTGTGGTGGGGCGACCCCACCAAGGACTGGGGCATGGCCACGCTGGAAGGCGGCGATGTTATGCCGATCGGCAAGGGCAATGTGCTGATCGGCATGAGCGAACGCACCTCGCGCCAGGCCATCAGCCAGCTTGCCGCTACGCTGTTTGAGAAAGGCGGCGCTGAGCGGGTCATCGTCGCCGCCATGCCGAAGCTGCGGGCGGCGATGCATCTCGACACGGTCTTCACCTTCGCCGACCGCGACTGCGTGCTGCTCTATCCTGACATCGTCAACAGCATAGAGGCGTTCTCCTATCGCCCGGACGGCAAGGGCGGCGTCGAACTGCACAAGGACAAGGGCAGCTTCGTGGAGACCGTGCGGGATGCGCTGGGCCTCAAGAAAATGCGCGTGGTGGAAACCGGGGGCAACGCCTACATGCGCGAGCGGACCCAATGGGACAGCGGCGCTAATCTGGTGTGCGCCTCGCCGGGCGTGGTCTATGCCTATGATCGCAACACCTACACCAACACGCTGCTACGCAAGGAAGGCATCGAGGTCATCACCATCTCCGGTGCCGAGCTTGGGCGCGGGCGCGGCGGCGGGCATTGCATGACCTGCCCGATCATCCGCGACGCCGTCGACTACTGACGCACGGCGGGCGGCTGGGTCGCCGCCTTTAACCTGACCTCGTTATGCACGCCCGAGACTCCAGGACGGATTCTCGGGCGTGTTTTTTATGGCGGGGGTGCGGGCGGTGCATTTTGAACGGCTCAATTTGTCGCCGCCATTGACCCGGCGGTGACAAGCGGACATGCCTTGCGCCGACACTCAGGAAGATGAGACATGCAAGACTACGTCCGGCGCATCCTCGATACGGCAGTCTACGAGGCGGCGATCGAAACCCCGCTTGATCGGATGAGGACGCTCTCCGAGAAGCTGGGCCGGGAGGTGCTGCTGAAGCGGGAAGACCTTCAGCCGGTGTTCTCGTTCAAGCTGCGTGGCGCCTACAACAAGGTCGCCCGGCTGACCGAGGATGAGAAGCGGCGCGGCGTCATCTGCGCGTCCGCCGGAAACCACGCGCAGGGCGTCGCCTATGCCGCGGGGCGTATCGGTGTGAAGTCCACCATCGTCATGCCAACCACCACCCCATCCATCAAGGTCGAGGCCGTGCGCCGCCTGGGTGGTGAGGTCGTCATTTACGGCGATGCCTTCGACGATGCGCGCCTGCACGCGCTCGCGCTCTGCAAGGAGCAGGACCTTGTGTTCGTCCACCCCTATGACGATCCCGACGTGATCGCGGGGCAGGGCACCATCGGTGTCGAACTGCTGCGCCAACATCCCGGTCCGCTCGCCGCCATCTACGTGCCCATTGGCGGGGGCGGGCTTGCGGCCGGGATTGCGGCTTATGTGAAATTCCTGCGTCCCGACGTCCTCGTGATCGGCGTCGAGCCGGAGGATGCTGCGTCCATGAAGGCGGCGATCGCGGCGGGCCGTCCGGTTCCGCTGAACGAGGTCGGCATCTTCGCCGATGGCGTCGCCGTGCGGCAGGCCGGCGACGAGACCTTCCGGCTGTGCAACGAACTGCTCGACGACGTGGTGACCGTCACCACCGACGAGATCTGCGCGGCCATCAAGGACATATTCGACCACACCCGCGCGATCGCGGAGCCGGCCGGCGCGGTCTCGCTTGCCGGCCTGCGGCGCCATGCGGAAATCCTGACGTTGCCGGGGGCGGTGATCGCCATCGCGTCAGGTGCAAACATGAATTTCGACCGTCTTCGGCACGTCGCTGAGCGTGCGGAGATCGGCGAGCGGTCCGAGGCTCTGCTCGGCGTCACCATACCGGAGCAGCCAGGCGCCTATCGCGCGTTCATTCGGCTGCTGGGCGGACGCTCTATCACGGAGTTCAACTATCGCATCTCGCGTGGCACGAGCGCGCAGATATTCGTCGGCGTGGCTCTCAAGGGGGGAGAGGCGGAGAAGCGGGAGGTCATCGCCCTGCTGCGGGATAACGGCCTGACCGTCGTGGATATGACCGACAATGAACTGGCCAAGCTGCACGTCCGCTACATGGTCGGCGGGCGCGTAGAGGGGCTGGAGAACGAGATACTCTGCCGCTTTGAATTCCCCGAGCGCCCTGGCGCGCTGCTGAAATTCCTGGAGGGCCTACGCTCGGATTGGAACATCTCCCTGTTCCACTATCGAAACCACGGTTCCGACTTTGGCCGCGTGCTTGCGGGCATCCAGGTTCCCCCCTCGGAGCGCCTCGCTTTCGAGGGTTTCCTCGCAGAACTTGGATATGCGCATTGGGACGAGACTGAAAATCCGGCCTACGCCATGTTCCTGGGAAATTGACGGAGCCATTCCGCCCCGAGGGGGGCTACACGACGGTAGGCTTTGGCACCGGCCCGCTCGCGGTCGGCTGGCAAAAGGAAAAGAGCGCGCGGCGCAAGTCGTCGCGCGCTCCCTCAACCTAGTCCTGCAGTCCGTGAACGAACTTCGCCCGCTCGGTTGCGGCGGAGAGCAGAAATGAGAGTTCAGTACCGGCGGAGATGAAGCGCACTCCGTCCTTCACCAGAGCCCGCAGCAACTCCGGCATGTTGGTAAGGCCGCCCACGCCGACGTGGCGTCCGTGCCGTCGGGCAGCGGCGAGCACCTTACCGAAAATGTCCATCACCGTCGCCGGGTCGAGCGGCAGGGGCAGGCGGAGTGCGGTCGCGAGATCGTTCATGCCGACATGGAGGATGTCGATGCCCTCCACGGCGGCGATCTCGTCGATCCGCCCGAGGGCCTCCTCGGACTCGATCATCACATTGACCATGGTGCGCTGGTTGAGGATGGCATTGCCCTCGGCCGTCGGCACGCTGCGATAGTTGAAATGCGGCAGGCCGCTGGAGACCGAGCGAATACCGAGAGGCGGGTACTTCACGCCTTCCACCACCACCCGCGCGCCGGCCGCGTTCGAGACGCCCGGCACGATGATGCCCATGGCGCCGCTGTCCAGCACCCGGCAGATGGCTTCGGGCGAACTGTCCGCGACGCGCACCAGCGGTGTCACGCCGAGGTCCACCGCCGTCATGCAAATCTGGCCGGTGGTGTCCAGCGACGCCGAGGAATGCTCAAGGTCCACATAGAGCGCATCGAAACCTGCGGCCTTGGCGATGCGGGCGATCTCGGTGCCGCGCGAGATGCGCAGGATCATGCAGGCCACCACTTGGCCGGCATCGAGCTTTTCCTTGAGGTGGTTTCGCGCGGCAAACGAGGCGTAGTCGGTCATTGTTCATCCCTTCCTGGAAGGCTGCGGAAGGCTGCGATCAGTTGGCCGTGGCGCCTGAGATTTTCACGATCTCGGCGGAGGCGGCGACGTCTTTGTCGAAGAATGTGCGAAACGCCTTCGGCCCCTGAAAGAACGGCACGGCGCCGAGGTCGGTCAGGTGCTTCTGCACATTGGGATCGTCGACCGCCACCTTCACTGCCGCCGCGATGCGTTCCAGCCGGTCCTCGGGGGTTCCGCCGGGGGCGATGAGTCCGAACCAGGAGGCCGCCTCGAAGCCGGGGACACCCTGCTCCGAAATTGTGGGGACGTCAGGCTTCAGAGAGGAGCGTTCCAGGGTCGCCGCGCCGAGGATCTTCAACTTGCCCGCCTGCACGAACGGCATGGCTGCCGGCAGGCCGGTAAACATGATCTGGACCTGGCCCGTGGCAACGTCGATCAGCCCCTGGCCGGTGCCGTTATAGGGCACATGCAGCAGCTTGGTTCCGGTCTTGTAGGCGAACAGTTCGGCCGCCAGATGCGTGAAGGCGCCGGGGCCGGTGGAGGCATAGGCGATGGAGCCGGGCTTGGCCTTGGCGAGGGCGATCAGTTCCTGAATGTTGTTCGCAGGCAGGGACGTGCTGGCGAACAGGAAATACGGCGTCACCGCGATGGAGGCGATGGGCGCGAGATCCTTGATCGTGTCGTAGGTGAGGTTGTTGTAGAGCGAGGCGGCGCCCGACGTTGCCGAGGAAGCCACGAAGAAGGTGTAGCCATCAGGCGGCGATTTCGCCACCGCCGCCGTGCCGATGGTGCCGTTGGCGCCTGGCTTGTTGTTGGCGATTATCGTCTGCCCGAGATTCTGCTCCATCTTCTCGCGCACCAGCCGGCCGATGATGTCGCCGGTGCCGCCGGGGGCGGTGGGGATCACCATGTTGAGCGGCTTGGAGGGGAAGGTTTGGGCGATGGCCGCACCGGCAAATGCGAATGCCGCCGTTGTCACAAGGCCGAGTAGAGCTAGGCGTCGGTTCATCTTGTCCTCCCAAATTTCGTTTGGCCGGTGGTCGGCTCTTGTCAGTCTTGAAAGCGGTAGAGTTTGCGGGCCGTGGCGTGGATGGCGTCGCGCTGCGCCGCATCCGGCACCCACGCTTTGAAGCGGTTCTGCGTCGAGCCGTAGGTCACCTGGTCCTCGAACCGGGTGAAGGGCCAGTCGCTGCCCCAAAGCAGGCGTTCGGTGCCGGCCTCGGCCAGAAGACGCCGGGCGAGGGGGGCGACATCCACGTCCGGAAAGCGGTAGGCGGCGGAAAGCTTCACAAAGGTGCGGCCGTTGGCGAGCGCGCGCAGCGCCGCCTGATAGCCCACGCTGTCCTCTCCTTGCCCGGCATCGGGATGGCCGAAATGGTCCACCACGACCTTCAGCCCCGCCTTCGCGAAGATCGGCAGCGCGTAGGCGAATTTCTCGCCTTCCGCATACATGTGGACGTGCCAGTCCAACTCCACCAGCTTGCGGAACAGGCCCGCATATTCGGCGCTGGCAATGTCCGGCAGGGTGTAGCCGAGGGCCATAAAGCGGATGCCTGCCATGCCCGCCGCATCCATGGCGCGCAGCGTCGCCATGTCCACGGTCGGGTCGACGATGCAGGTGCCGCGCAGGCGCGGATGGGCGCGCAGCGCCTCCAGCGTGAAGTCGTTGTAGGTGCCGAACGCGCTGTGGGCGACGATCACGCCGTAATCCACGTCGTGCGCGTCCAGCTCCGCGAGATAGTCCGCTGCGGTGTGGTCGCTTTTGGGGACGTAGCGGGTACCGGGGATAAGGGGGAGGCCACGCACGAAGATGTGGGCGTGGGTATCGACCCGTTTGCCCGTCATTGGGCGCCCGCCGCACGCAGGGGTGTCGCGGGTCGGCCGGGCGGGACGATCACGTCCTCGCGCGGCAGCTCGGCGCCGCGCAGGCACAGTTCCATGTTGCGGAAGGCGTGGCGCGCGACGCTCTCCACATTGTCGAACACGCCGCCGCCGGTGTGCGGCGTGACGATCACGTTGTCGAGCGACATGAAGGGATGGTCCGGCGGCGGCGGCTCCACCTCGAACGCATCGACGCCGGCGCCCAGCAGCTTGCGGCTCACCAGCGCCTCGTAAAGCGCCTGCTCGTTGACGATGCCGCCGCGCGCCGTGTTGATGATGACGGCCCCGTCTTTCATCTTGGCGATGGCGCCGCCGTCGATGGCATTGCGCGTGCCGGCATTGAGCGGCGCGTGGACCGAGAGAATGTCGCTGGTGGCCAGAAGTTCGTCGAACTCGACCCGGCGGACGCCCAGTGCGCGTTCCGACACCTGGTCGGCGCCGCGCACGTCGTAATAGATAATATCTGCATCAAAGCCGCGCAGGCGGTGCGCCACCATGCGGGCGATGTTGCCGAAGCCATAGAGGCCCACGGTCTTGCCCCCCACCTGATAGGCTATAGAACGCATGCGCTGCTTGAGGGAGATGCCCTCGCGCAGTCGGCGGTCGCACAAGGCAATATGACGGTAGACGGCCAGCATGAGGCCAACCGCCAGTTCGGCAACCGGTCCGGCGTTGCATCCAAAGGCGATGGTGACGCCGACCCCGGCCGTGCGAGCGGCCTCAAGGTCGATTTTATCATAGCCGATGCCCCATTTCTGGATCAGCTTGAGCGAGGGCGCGGCCGCCATGAGATCAGCCCTGACCGGCGCATAGCCGGTGAGAATGAACTCGGCGTCCCTCACGCTTTTGATATGGGCGTCGATATCGTTGGTATTGACGAAGTCGATCTCGAAGCCGTCAGGGACGCACCCAGCAATCACCTCATAGACTTCGGGCGCCATGATATCGAGAAAGGCAACCTTGTGTGCCGGCACGCTCGGCCCTCCCACGTTTTTAAGTTGGCGCGACTATCGGGCCTTGCCGGACCCGCAGCCAATCGCAACTTGTAGGAAGGTCATAATCTCAGCTTATGCGGATAAGTCCGTACCCTTATCGCTTCCGGCCACTTCGTGCAGGGCGCGCAGGAAAGCCACGACGGCTGTCGAGCGCGGCTTGGCGGCAAGGTAGATGACGTTCGCCTTCGCCGTGATCGGCGGCGACATCGGGCGCACGGCAAGGCCGGGCAAGGCGAGGACGCTCACCATGCGCGCATCCACGATGGCAATGCCGAAGCCCTGCTGCACCAGGCGAAGGCCGGTCAGCGACAGGTCCACATGGGCGCGGAACACGGCCACACGGCCCGCCGCCAGAAAGGCACGGTCCACCGGCTCGCGCAGCAGGGATTGCGGCGTGTAGGTGATCAGCGGCAAGCCGTCGAGATCCTGGGGCGTTATCTCCGCCCGCGCGGCGAGCGGATGATCGGCGGGCAGGATGCAGGCAATTTCCGCTTCGGCCAGCGGGGCGGCGACGAGGCCGGTGGATGCGGGAGGGTCCGCGAAGCAAACGCCGAGGTCCACCTCGCCGGTCAGCAGCCGATCCAGCACGCTTTGCGTGGTCAAGGTCTGGAGGAAGAATGTCACCTCCGGCTGGGCGGCTTGAAAGGCCGCCATCGCCTGCGTGACCAGCCCATGGATCAAGGGGAAGGAGCCGGCGACGGAGACCGACCCCAACTTACCCCCCGCGAGATCGCGGCTCATCTCACCCACCTTATCGATCCGGCGGAAGATGCCGGCGATGTCGGGGTAAAGCGCGTGCGCCTCGGGGGTGGGCTGAAGCCGCCCGCCGATCCTGTCGAACAGGCGCATGCCCAGGCCGGCCTCGCAATGGCGAAGCACGGCGCTGACGGCGGGCTGCGATATATTGAGGAGCTTCGCCGCGCCCGTCACGGAGCCCGCGCGCATGATGGCGTTGAACACTTCCATCTGGCGCACGCTCATGGGCATTGGGGAATCCTCAAACCTTCCGCCCTAGACCCGCGTCTAGCCGACACCGCCACTGAGCAGACCGGTGGCGTCGGATGCCCCGCCATTCAGCGCCTTGAGCGGCAGAACGCGCGGCTGCTTCAGATCTTTGAGCGCGGCCACGTCAAACCGCGTGTAGTTCAGGCTCTTGTAGTCGCGGATGAAAAACAGCGTGCGCTCGAGATCCGCGAGACTGGTCCAAGATGTGAACTCGGTCGCATAGTCCGCGCCCGATTTTTCCTCCAGGCCGGCAACTTCGAGATGGCCGCCGTCCTGCTGCGGATAGTCGATGGTGACGCCGCGCGCGCGGTCGAAATTATTCAAGATGTGCGCCAGCGTCAGCACGGCGTCGTCCGGCGTTTTGGCGGTCTCGGTGTACTGGGAATAGAACGCGGCCCGAACGAACCTGCCAACCGAAGTATTCGACGCCGGTAGGCCGGCGGTGGCGATGCCCGAATCCGGCTGAAGCGCCTTGTAGCTGCCGAAACGCGCGGTCGGCGCGTCCACATTCGTGAGGAAGGTGTAATTGTTGAGATTGGTGAGATGCCACGGAAAGGCAGGGCCGTTGGTCATAACGCCCACCGGGTTGTCGTAAACCGACATCTCGCCCTTATCGAACTCGATCACCAGCGCGGCGCCGCTCGCATCGTGAACCACATAGTGGAACGGCGATTCCACGCCGCCGAGGATCGCCAGCGGCTGCACCATCACGGGCTGCGCGGCGAGCGCGGCCTTGACCTCGGCGACATTCCCGAACTGCCCGAGAACCCAGGCACCTAGGTCGGAGGCGCCCAGCACCGCCTGCGTCACCTGCGCGGCGCGGTGGCCATCGCCGGCGGCAGGGTAGGACAGCAGGCTGAACGTCACGCCGCTGTCGTTGAGACCTTCAAGGATTTTGAGGTCCGCGATGCCGATCGGCTTGTCAGCGGTGGGCACGCGGCAGGGCATGGTTACGGCGAGCACGCCGTGGTGCGCCGCGAACGAAAGCGGCGCCTGCCCCTCAACCTGCGAGGTGGTGGCGAAGCCGGCCGGGAAATAGGCAATCTGATAGGGAAGGTCCATCGTCAGCTCGAGCGTGCGCCCGAAGTAGACTTTTCCTGTGGCGTCCCGATAGCTCAGAGATGTGCACATTTCCGCGTTGTTCCTCGTTCGCATCGAAGGCCGTGAAAGTCTGACCGCAGCATTTATCCCGCCAAGCCGCTCCATGGAAACCTGTTTGAATCCATCGCCATGACGCAGTCGGTGTCCACGGCCAGCCCATCGCCGGTCGGGCTAGCCTCCCCACGGCGAAGTCCTTAAAGCAGGGGGATGCAGCCCACGGTTTATTTCATCGGTCGCACGGCCTCCTTTCCCAGCGAGGAACATCTGGAGGCATTGTGTGCGGCCTGTGATCTGCGCGGCCTCTTCCCGCCCGACGAGAGCGGGGCGGACACGCCTCCTGAACCGCTTGCTTTCCGCGCGCGCAGCATTCTACGCATCGAGGCGGCGGACGCCGTGGTCGCGCACATATCCCTCTTTCCTCAGATCCCGATGGCTCCCGTCCTGGCATGGGAGATCGGCTATGCGCAGGCGCGCGAAAAACCCATCTTCCTTTGGTGTTCAGACACGGTTGAGGATCGAACCGCCTTCGCCCCTGAAAGCCTGATGGTCATCACGGGGCATGCCGCAATCTATCCAGAGCTTGCGAACGCTATCGAGGCGGCTGCGGACGGCCTGATCCACTGGCGCGCACGGCGGGTTGGGCTGGGCCTGGGACGCAAGATACTCGTCGCGGCCGCAATTGCCTTAGCGGCAGGGTTTCTGGCGAACAATTTCATCTGGAAATAGTCCGCAATGATGATCCCATGGCCAATAGCGGCGTTGGTTCATGGGTGCGGGCTAATCAAATGCCTATGGGACCACCGCAAAAAACAAGAAGGCCGCGAAAATAACCAGATGGACAATTCCCTGAAGAACGGTGGTCCGTCCGGTGCCAAGGGTTATCACGCCAAGGAACAGAGTGAGGGCCAAGAGCACCGTATCCTTGGCGTTGAGGCCGAGTTCTAGCGGTTGCCCAATGACCAGCGAAACGGCGGCCACCGCCGGGATGGTTAGGCCGATGGTGGCCAGGGCTGATCCGAGAGACAGGTTCAGGCTGGTCTGTAACCGGTTGCTTCGCGCAGCTTTGAGCGCCGCCACGCTCTCGGGCAGCAGAACCAGCGCGGCGATGACGATGCCCACCACCGCTTTCGGCACTCCGGCATAGGCTATTCCGAATTCCACGGCAGGGGTGAGAACCTTGGCTAGCCCGACGACTGCGACCAGCGCGACAACAAGAAGTCCGGCGCTCAACGCCGTCGCTTTGCCCGAGGGAGGCGGCAGGTGCGCGTCGGCCCCTTCATCCTTAACTGGAAGGAAATAATCGCGGTGCCGTACCGTCTGGACGAACACGAACGAGCAATAGAGCACCAGCGACACCAGGGCGGCAAAGATCAACTGCGGTGCACTATATTGGGCGTCAAGGTGGCTGGCTGTGTAGTTTGGAATGATCATCGTCAGGCAGGTGAGCGCGGCAAGTACGGCAAGGGCGGCGCTAGCGCCCTGGAGCTGAAATCCTTGCTCGCGGTGACGCGCGGCGCCCCACAGCAGGCACGCTCCGACGATCCCGTTGCAAACAATCATGACTGCGGCGAACACCGTGTCACGGGCAAGTCCGGCTTTTTCGGCGGGAGCCGCAACCATGACCGAGACGATCAGTGCTGTTTCAATCACGGTGACAGCAAGCGCCAACACCAATGTGCCGAACGGCTCGCCCACGCGATGGGCGACAACCTCCGCGTGATAGACGGCCGCGAATACGGTTCCAAACAGTGCGATGGTTGCCACCGCCGCGATGGGGCCGCTACCACCAAGCAGGATCGACGCCAGCAAAATCAGCCAAGCGAGCAGGGGCCAAGCCCACGTCCACCGAGGCGCCAACGTTGCGAGCATATTGTTCCCCTTAAATCAATTTCCAGACGTCGGCAGCGCCGGGGCTAGGTATGTCGCTTTCCACCCATATCGACAAACTTTAACTGCGCGGGCAGCCGGGCGGGCGTCTGAAGACGGCGCGTGACGCAGGCACACCGCCCGAGAAATTAAACGCGTCAAATGACGATTGAGTACCCCCGCAGCCCAACACTCGGTGCGCCCAGGCGCAGAAGCCGACTCATGTGTTCGCGACGCTCTGTCCTCTGCCACCTGCCGCGTGTATCAACGGCTCGCGCTATAAGCGCCAACCCAAAGCAGCACGAGGAAACTGCCATGCCGTCTAGCTCACCCTTGAGAGTCGCATCCGTTGGCCTTGGATGGTGGTCGGACGAGTTGGCGAAATCCGTTGAGGGCTCGGAGAAGATCAAGATTGTGGCTTGCTGCTCCCGCTCCAAGGACAAGCGCGAGACGTTCGCGTCACGGTTCAATGCGAAGCCGATAGAGACCTATGAAGCTGTTCTCGCCGACCCGGAGATTGACGGGGTCCTTCTGACGACACCTCATTCCATGCACGGCGATCATGTGCGGTTGGCTGCGGCCGCCGGCAAACACGTATTCGTGGAGAAGCCTTACACCCTATGGCCGGCCGATGGCGTCAACGCGACGGAGGCCTGCCGCGCGGCGGGTATCGTCCTCGCCATCGGTCACAACAGGCGCTTCTCGTCCGGCGGAGCCTGGCTGAAGCAGCAGGTCGACAGTGGCGCTCTCGGCACGATCCTGCATGCGGAGGCAAATATCTCCGCGCCTGGCGCCATCACCTATACCGAAGACCGTTGGCGTGCGAGCCGGACCGAGAGCCCTGGCGGGGCAATTGCCGGGCTCGGCATACACATGGTCGACCTCATGACCTGGCTATTGGGCCGGGTGACGCGGATCAATGCTCAGGCGATCCGCCGCGCGGTTTCAGTGGACATGGACGACACAACCTCTGCGCTATTTCAGTTCGAGAGCGGTCCGACAGGCTATCTCGGCACAATCTTCGTTTCGCCCTTCCAATCGTTTCTCACGGTCTATGGCACCAAGGGCATTGCCCAGATTGCGCCGGAGGCAAACATCGGGTGGCTTCGACCATCCAATGCGCCTGGGGGCTGGACCAAGGCGCCGGGTGGCCCGGAGGAAGCTCTCGCCTTTGACCCAATCAACACGTTGCGCGCGGAGCTTGAGGAGTTTGCGGACACCTGCGCAGGTGAAGCCACGTACCGGGTGCTGCCGGAGGAGGCGATCCACAACGTCGCCATCATGCAGGGAATCGTGGAATCTGCGGCTCATGAAGGTCGGGCGGTCGATCCCAGGTAGGATGAGCATGCAGGCAAGCGGCAGCGCTATGATAAGTCAAAGCGCTGCCAGTTTCTCAACGATGTGATCGACGCGTGACGTGCCCTCAGGGCTGGCAATAAAATACGCAGGGAGCGAACCCATGAAACTCGTTATGGCCATCATCAAGCCGTTCAAGCTGGAAGAGGTCCGGGACGCCCTGACTGGCATGGGTGTCCATGGAATGACGGTCACAGAGGCCAAGGGTTATGGCCGTCAGAAGGGGCACACCGAGATATATCGCGGCGCGGAATATGCCGTGAACTTCCTGCCGAAGCTGAAAATTGAACTGGCTGTTCCCACAGACCGGGTCACGAGCGTGGTGGAAGCCATCACCCGCGCCGCCCGTACCGGCCAAATAGGGGATGGGAAGATTCTGATCTTCTCCATTGACCACGCCTTACGGATCCGCACCGGGGAAACCGACGCGGACGCGTTGTAGGATTTTTAAACCCGACTTCCGTTCGTGAGAGGATGATTGCGTTGGCGCCGCGATAGCGGGTGTCTCTCTTAAGAGACGCTCGCCGATCTGCGCTTCTTCTCCGCACCGGTCTTGCCACGCTGGCCGGCGTCCAGGTGGCGCTCATACTGTTCGTCCAGGACCGAGAGCGACCCCTCGAAGTGAGCGGCCAGGAGTTGGGCGGCCCGCTCCTCGTCCCGCGCCACCGCCGCCTCGGCGATATTGCGATGTTCCTCATCGACGCGCCGCGCGGTCGGCTCAGAGGTTGCCATGCGCAGCAGGATGACGCGGCGGTAGCGTTCGAACTGATCCGACATGAGCCCGCAGAAATGCGTCCGCCACGGCGACCCGCATGCGCTGATCAGGCTCATGTGAAACGCGGCGTGAAGATATTCCCACCGCTCGATGGCCTCGTAATCGTCCGGCGACGCCGGCAAGGGCGTGCGGCTGAGGCGGTGGACGCTGGCCAGGATGTCGGCCTCCCAGTCCGCGTCTCCCTTCCTGATGGCGATGCGCATGGCCGCGACCGAAAGCTCGGTCCAGAGCGTGCACACATCATGCAATTCCTCGCGCGAGACCGGCGCGACCGCGAACCCGCGCTGCCCTTCGAACGAGACCAGACGCACCGAGGCAAGCTTTGACAACGCCTCGCGCAGCGGCGCGATGCCGACGCCGTAATGATGGGCGAGGGAGCGAAACTGGAGCTTGGTGCCCGGCGCCAGCCGACCTGAGAGAATATCCCGGCGCAGCAGCCAATAGGCTTCCTCCCCGAGGGTGTTCGGCACCGCGCGAACAGGCTCCAGGGCGCGCTCCGCGAGGGGCGGCGGCTCGTCCGCGGGCTTGGTTGCTCGTTTCGTCATCAAGATCCGGCTGTTCCAGCGCGCAGGTGATCCCGCAGCACGCTCATTACAGGCATTCACTACCGTAGGTCTCCCGCCGGCTCATAGAGGCCCGCCGGAGCTCACGGGAATTTTCTCGTTGCTTAAAATTCAAATTTGCCCATTAATTTCGAACATAAATGAAAATTCGGACGCGATCCAATTAGCAAAAAGGATGGCAAGTCCGAAGCGCAGGGAGACGACCATGTCGGCAGACACGGTGTGGATGCTCAGAATTTCTGAGCGTCCAAGCGGCAATTTGTGCCGCCATTCAACCTATCCTCGCCGTGTCCTTGCTCGCCCTGTCTGCGCGCCGCGCCGGCGGCTGAGAGGATAGGCGGCTGGAGCACCAGGCCCGCCGAATGCACCTTCGCGGTCTCACGGCGCGCGCGTTTCCCCAACTCCCTTTCCTCCCGCCCAACGCAGGGCCCTCGACAGGCGCGGCCGGCTGCGCCCCCGTCTGCATCATCACCAAGAGGAACACCGATGAGCTATCGTGAAGTGAGCGAAATCCGGGACGGCATGCGGATCGATTGGGATATGCCGATCGAGCTGGACGATGGCCTCGTGGTCCGTGCCGACATCTTCCGCCCGATCGAGGACGGCCAATACCCGGTCCTGCTCAGCTATGGCCCCTATGCGAAATGGCTGCACTTCATCGATGGCTATGAGACGGCCTGGAAGCGGATGGAGGAGAAGCATCCGGATGTCATGGCCGGCACCAGCAACCGCTATGCCAGCTGGGAGGTCTGCGACCCCGAGAAGTGGGTGCCCCATGGCTATGTGTGCGTGCGGGTGGATTCGCGCGGCGCGGGCCGCTCGCCTGGTTTCGTGGAGCACTGGTCGCCGCGTGAGACCCAGGATTTCGCCAATTGCGTGGAATGGTCCGGCCAGCAGCGATGGTCGAACGGCAAGGTCGGCCTCAGCGGTATCTCCTATTACGCAGTCAACCAATGGCAGGTGGCGGCGCTCCAGCCCAAGCATCTGGCCGCGATCTGCGTGTGGGAAGGGTTCGCCGACTTCTATCGCGAGCTGAGCCACAACGGCGGCATCTACTCCACCTTCGCGCAGAACTGGTACGACATGCAGATCAGGACCGTTCAGAACGGCCTGGGCGTGAACGGCCATCGCAGCCGCATGAATGGCGAGTGGGTTTCAGGCCCGGATACCCTAAGTTCAGAAGAGATGGGCGCCAACCGCTTCGATCTCGGCGGCACCTACATCGCCCATCCCATGGATGATGAATATTGGAAGTCGCTGTCGCCGGACCTCTCCAAGATCAATGTACCCCTGCTGTCGGCCGCCAATTGGGGCGGGCAACCGCTGCATCCGCGCGGCAATTTCGAGGGCTTCGTGCGTTCGGGATCAAAGGACAAGTGGCTGGAGGTCCATGGCATCGAGCACTGGACCCACTACTACACGGACTATGGTATCGACCTGCAACGGCGGTTCTTCGACTATTTCCTCAAGGGCGAACAGAACGGCTGGGACAAGCAGCCGAAGGTGCAGCTCAACATCCGCCATCCTGGTGAGAAGTTCGTGCTACGCAATGAGGACGCCTGGCCGCTGCCCAGCACCCAATGGACCAAGTTTCACCTCACGCCGGCGAGCAAGCTGGAGCCGGAAGCAGGCGACGAGGGCACCGCTGCCTTTGCTGCCCTCGGCGAGGGCCTGACTTTCGTCACCGATCCTCTCGATCAGGCAACCGAGATCACCGGGCCGGTGGCGGCGAAGCTGAACGTCTCATCTTCGACTGAAGATGCCGACCTGTTCCTGGTGCTGCGGGTGTTCGCGCCGGACTTCAAGGAAATCGTGTTCCAGGGTGCGCTCGACCCGCACACCCCGGTCGGCCAGGGCTGGCTACGGGCTTCGCATCGCAAGCTCGATCCCGAACTGACGCTGCCTTACCGGCCGTACCATTCCCATGATGAGAAGCAGCCGCTCACGCCGGGCGAGGTCTATGCGCTCGACGTGGAAATCGTCCCCACCTGCATTGTCGTGCCGAAGGGCTATCGCATCGGCCTCAGCGTGCGGGGCAAGGACTATGTCTACCCCGGCGGCTCCGGCGGGAAGCTCTCGAACATGAAGAACGTGTTCACCGGCTGCGGCCCGTTCCTGCACGATGACCCGCGCGACCGCCCGGTGTCGATCTACGGCGGCACGACGACGCTTCATTTCGGCGGGGACCGGGAAAACTATCTGCTGCTTCCGATCATCCCGTCCACCTGATCGACCATACAAACACGACACGCGCCGTGTCCGCGCCGCGCGTGATGACCAGAGACGGACCGTCGGTTTCCCCGCACACACGGGGCAGCCGGCGCCACCGCCTCGGCCAAGAGCGGCGACCCCGCCGAGCGAAACGCTTGCAAAGGGGGCGCATGGGGAAACAACCAAGGAGACATCACAATGAACCTTGATCGCAGAAGCGTATTGAAGGGGCTCGGTGCTGGCGTCGGCCTCGCCGCAGTCGGTGCGCCGGCCGTGGTTCGCGCACAGGCCAAGCCGTTCCGAGTCGGCTTCATGACGGTGAAGACCGGCCCAACGGCGTCCGGCGGCATCCAGATGGAGCAGGCGCTCACGCTCTACATGAAGGAGCGCAACAACATCCTTGCCGGCGTGCCGGTGGAGATCATCACGGTGGACACGGGCGGCGCCCCCGCCGTGGCACGCACCAAGATGCAGGAGCTTGTGGAACGCTTCGGCATCTCGGCCATCATCGGCCCGCTCTCCACCCAGGAGGCGCTGGCACTCGACGACTATATCCGCGAGACCAAGACCCCCACCATCTCGGTGGCCGCCGCCGACGATATCACCCAGCGTCGCGCCAACCCGTGGTTCGTGCGCTGCACCTCCACCTCCTCGCAGTGCAGCCACGTCATGGGCGACTACGCGGCAAAGGATCTCAAGTACAAGACCGCCGGCACCATCGCCGATGATCTTGCCTACGGCCATGAGCTGATCGCCGGCTTTCAGCAGGTGTTCGAAGGCGAGGGCGGCAAGGTGGTGCAGAAGTTGTGGCCGCCGCTCGCCGTGCCCGACTACGGCACCTACATCGCGCAGCTCAACGACAAGGCGGATACGCTCTACTGCGGCTTCGCGGGCTCCAACGGCTTCCGGTTCTTCCGCCAGTTCAACGAGTACGGGCTGAAGGGCAAGATCCCGCTGCTCGGCGGCATGACCGCGTTCGACGAAAGCCTGCTCCAGCAGATGGGCGAGGATGCCATCGGCCTGCTGTCGGTGAACTATTATTCCTCGACCCTCGACAACCCGTCCAACAAGCGGTTCGTCGAAGGCATGCGCCGCGATTACAAGGTCGACCCCGGCTATTACGGCGCGGCCACCTATACCGCCGCCGCAATCCTGGAAGCCGCGCTCAAGACCGTGGGCGGCAAGACGGATGACAAGCAGGCGCTCATGGATGCCCTGCGCACCAACAAGGTTGAAGATACCTGCCGTGGGCCGGTGGCGTTCGACAAATACGGCAACGTCGTCGGCAACATCTATATCCGTAAGGTGGCGAAGCAGGAGGGCCGGCTCGTCAATGCCGTCATCAAGACCTACGAGAATGTCGGCCAATTCTGGACCTACAAGCCTGAGGACTTCCTCAAGAACCCAGTCTATTCCCGCGACTATCCCCCGTCGAAGAATCTGCAAAAATAGCGCCTGAATTCGGCTTTTACCAATTAAGTGAAGGTCCGTAGGGGGAAGGTCGATCTAATCTGGCGCGGTCCGTTCCGCGCTGGACGCAGTGCGATGGATCGAAAGTCGCTTGTGGAGATGCGAGAGGTTTCGGCGCACACTGCGCCGGAGGACGATGAGAAGGTGAGGGGGCTGCCAGCGCCCGGCCGCAACGGGCCAAAACCGCGTTCGCTCAGCGGAACCCAGGATGCCAAATTCAAAGCGGGTGCTTCGGTCCATCAACAATGAGGGTGCCTCCCTTTGCGTGGACATCTTCCTTCGCCCCGACGGCACGGTTGGCTTTGAAGAGTTCAGGCGCGATGCGGAGGACAACCGGGGCTGGTTTCCAATCGGCGGGTATTCCGCGCTTTCATTCGATGATGAAACGCGTGCGTTGGAAGTGGCGACGGCCAAAATCAGCTGGTTGCGAGGCGTGTTGGCGCTCTGACGGATCCAAGACGCTGCTGGATCATCCTCAATATTTGGTGCGGACGGCGGGACTCGAACCCGCACGCCTTGCGGCGCAAGATTTTAAGTCTCGTGCGTCTACCGGTTTCGCCACGTCCGCACTGTCGCCACCAGCATCGGTATTCCCCGATCCGTCCGGCGACCGTCCCTCCTTCAAGCACCTAGGGCCTATCGTCAAGGTGGAGTAGGGACGCGTATGGGAGGGGAGACCGCTTCCTTCATCTCCACGCGGGCGCGCCGACCTGCTACAGGGGCGGAGGGCGACGCCGGGTCGCCATCACGCTCGGATCGATCGATGCTTCAGTTTGTGCCGCTGGTGGTGATTTTCCTGATGATGTTCTACGCCTACATCCACGGAAAGCTGCGGCATGACCAGCGTGCGAGGATCATCTTTGCCCTTGGCGGCGGGGCGATCGGCGGGCTGCTGGTGGTGGTCATGGTGGACCGGGAATGGTCGGGCCTCGCCCTGATCGGGCCGTTCCTGACCGCATCCCTGGGCATCTGGATTGCCGGCGGCATGGGCATGAGGAGCTACCGGCGGAACCTCTAGCCGGCCCGGCAGACCAAACTTGCACCCTGCCAGAAGCGTCAGGCGCGCTGGCGATGGCACAGGATAGCGCCGACCATCAGGCCGCCGATCAGGCTCACATGCTCCACCGCCGTGCGGAAATGGTGCAGTCCCTCCTCGCCGGGCACCGCCCAGAAGGGGTGAGCGATGGGGATGGTCAGCACCAGGAAAATCCCAAGCGCACCGAAGCCGAGCCAAGCGAATTTGTTGAAGATGATCAGCAGCGATGAGACCAGCAGCGTAACTACTGCCGCCACGGCGAACACTTCCGGCGGATGCAGGCCGAAATGCGTCATCTCCGCTACCGTCGCGCGGAAGTTGATCAGCTTGTCGAGCCCTGCGCCCCAAAACACGAAGGTGAGAACAATACGGGCTAAAACCGCAAATGCGCGGGATTCAAGAATGCTGGCAATAATGCGCGGTGTCATGTGGTGCCCCTCAATCGGGACAGGATGTGCCGCGCAAACCCACCTGCGTCAACAATCCTTTAGCCGTTAGCGGCCTGGTCCGCGTCCGGAGAGGCGGGCGTTATAGCGACCGATTCACCGCAGCCGCAGGCCGAGGTCTGGTTGGGATTGTTGAACACGAACTGGGCCGAGAGTTTCTCGGTCTTGAAGTCCATCTCCGTGCCGAGCAGGAAAAGCACCGCTTTAGGGTCGATGATGACCCGCACGCCCTTGTCTTCCACCACATCGTCGCGTGGGCCGATCTCGGCGGCATAGTCCATGGTGTAGGACATGCCGGCGCATCCGCCGTTCTTGACGCCAACGCGCACAGCGGCAGACGGAGGCGTGGTTCGGGACATGATCTGGTGCAGGCGCGCGGCGGCTGCATCGGTGATGCGCATAACCGGCGGGCGGGCGCGGGGCGCGGTCTTGGTAACGGCGTTCATGGGTCAAAACTCCTGACCACGCCGGTTCAAGGCCGGCGGATCGATCTCCCTAAAGATGGGGGATGATGCGCCTGCGGGCAAGAGGTTCGCCCGCACCGCAGACCGAGCCGTAGAATGCAACCCATTCGCGGGCTTTGGCGTTCAGCTTGGCAATGGAGGAGGCGGCCATGGCCAAGATGCAAAAGGCAAAGCTCGAAGACGTAGGAGAGGAGGGAAAAGACCTCACCGCGCGAGAAGATGAGGCCGTGGAGGAGCGCATCAGCCTGCGCCCGCTGGCGGTCTATGAGGTGATCCGACGCGAAGGGGTTGAGGAGCTCAAGCGGCCCCTGGCGAGCCTCTGGTGGTCTGGCCTCGCGGCAGGGCTCTCCATCGGCTTCTCGGTGGTGGCGGAGGGCGCCTTGCATGCCCACCTGCCAGACGTCGCGTGGCGCGGCCTCGTGGAGAGCCTGGGCTATTCCGTGGGCTTCCTCATCGTCATCCTGGGGCGTTACCAGCTTTTCACCGAAATCACGCTGACGGCGGTCCTGCCGGTGTTGGCCGAGCCCTCTCGTGCCAGCCTGTTTTCGCTTCTGCGCATCTGGGGCGTGGTGCTGGCCGCCAATCTCGTGGGAACGGCGCTGTTCGGCGCCATGCTCGCCTCCGGCCTATTCCTGCCGAACGATCACCAGGAGGGAATTCTCGCCATCGCCCGCGACCTCGGCCACCTCTCACCCTCCGATGCGCTCTGGCGCGGCGTGCTGGGCGGCTGGCTGGTGGCGACGGTGGTGTGGCTGATGCCGAGTGCGGAAAGCTCCCGCTTCGCGGTGATCCTCATTCTCACCTCATTGATCTCGGCGCTCGAACTCTCCCACGTCATCTCCGGCTCGGTGGAGATTTTCCTGCTGCTGATGATCGGGGAGATCGGCTTTGGTGCCGCGTTGGGTGGGCTGCTGCTGCCGCTGTTGGTGGGCAACGTCATCGGTGGCTCGGCGCTGTTCGCGCTGCTCGCGTACGGCCAAGTGAAGGAGGAACTGAAGGCGCCGGAGGATCCCGAGCGGAAAGCGGCGCAATCCAAGCCCCGCCCGAAGGGCGAGGAACAAGCGGCGCGTGCCTAAGTGGGGTTAGGTCCGTCGCTGAATGAACACCGCGCTTTCAAAGTCGATGACGAGATCGCCGTGCTGATTGGTGCCGCTGTTGTAGGCGAGGATCACGCCCCAGCCCGGCTTGGTCTTCGAGACCACCTTCTCGCGGACCTCGGTGGCATAGGTGATGGTGTCGCCGGGATAGACCGGCTTCAGCCAGCGCAGATCGTCGAACCCGGGGGAGGGGCCCATCTGCGCCACGCGTTCCCCGCGCGCGGCCCGCTCCTGGGCGTCCCGCTGGCGGTCGGCGACGAAATATTTCATCCACATGGAGGCGGTATGCCAGCCGGAGGCGACCAGCCCGCCGAAATGGGTCCGCTTGGCGGCCTCTTCGTCCAGATGGAACGGCTGGGGATCGAATTTCGCGGCAAACGCGAGAATCTCCTCGCGCAGGAAGCGATGGCTGCCCAGCGTGTGGCGTTCGCCCAGTTCGATGTCTTCGAAGAAGCTCATGCGAGGCGCGCCCCCGGATTGCGGCGGGCGAACAGGATCACGCAGACCTGCTCGGCGGCGACCTCGTTCTTCGCCTTCAGCAGTTCCAGCTTCAGGGTGACGAGCCCCATGTCGGGCTTGCTCTTGGAGGTCCGGCTTTCAAGCACTGTCCGGCGCAGCGAGAGCACGTCGCCGGGATGGATCGGCTGGCGCCACTTCACCTCCCGCACGCCCGGCGAGCCGAGCCCGGCGGCGCGCAGCAGGAAGCCGTCGCACATCAGGCGCATCATGATCGAACAGGCATGCCAGCCGGAGGCCGCAAGCCCGCCCAGCATGGAAGCCTTGCCGGCCTCGGCATCGAGATGCATGGGCTGCGGGTCGAACTCACGGGCGAAGGCGAGGATTTCCTCCTCGCTCACCGTGTAGGAGCCGTAGGTCTTCACCTCGCGTTCGATGAAATCCTCGAAGAAGATATCCGGCACGCCCGCCTCCTGCTCGCCTCTCCCCTTATACCCTGCTGTTCTGTCCAGGGTCGAACGCCGTTTTTGCGCTGCACTCAGTTGGCGAAGCGGAAGTGCAGCACATCCCCGTCCTGCACCACATATTCCTTGCCTTCCAGCCGCAGCCGGCCCGCGTCGCGCGCGCCCGCCTCGCCCTTGTGCTTGACGTAATCGTCATAGGCGATGGTTTCCGAGCGAATGAAGCCCTTCTCGAAGTCAGAATGGATCACCCCCGCAGCTGCCGGGGCCTTGGTGCCGCGCGTGATGGTCCAGGCACGGGCTTCCTTCGGGCCGACTGTGAAATAGGTCACAAGGTGCAGGAGGTCGTAGCCGGCGCGAATCACGCGGTTGAGGCCGGGTTCGTCGAGGTCGATGGCTTCCAGATAGTCCTTCTGCTCGTCGGCCGGCAGAACCGCGATCTCGCTCTCGATCTTGGCTGAGACCACCACCGCCTTCGCACCCTCCAGCGCCGCGCGCGCGAACACCGCTGCGGAGAGGGAATTGCCGTCCTTGGCGGAGGCTTCCTCGACGTTGCAGACATAGAGCACCGGCTTGGCGGTCATCAGGCCGAGCATACCGAACGCCTGCTCCTCGTCGCTCTTGCGCTCCACCAGCCGGGCGGGCTGGCCCTCGCGCAGCAGCACCAGGGCGCGCTGCATCAGGTCTAGGATTTCCTTGGCTTCCTTGTCGGTGCTGTTCTTGGTCTTCTTCTCCAGAGCCGCGGCGCGCTTCTCGAGGCTTTCGAGATCGGCGAGCATCAGCTCGGTCTCGATGGTCTCGATGTCGTCCACGGGCGAAATCTTGCCTTCCACATGGGTCACGTCGCCATCCTCGAAGCAGCGCACCACATGTGCGATGGCATCGCACTCGCGGATGTTGGCGAGGAACTGGTTGCCCAGGCCCTCGCCCTTGGAGGCGCCGCGCACCAGCCCGGCAATATCCACGAAGGTGAGGCGGGTGGGGATGATCTGCGCCGAGCCGGCGATCCCTGAGAGCGCGTCAAGGCGCGGATCGGGCACCGCCACTTCGCCGACATTGGGCTCGATGGTGCAGAACGGGTAGTTCGCCGCCTGCGCGGCGGCGGTCTGCGTGAGCGCGTTGAAGAGGGTCGACTTGCCTACGTTCGGCAGGCCGACGATGCCGCATTTGAAGCCCATGTCAGCGATCTTTCAGCGATGAGAAGACGGTTTCGATGTCCGTCACAAAGGGGTTGATGACCGTGGTGCGCTCGATCGCGAGGCCATCCTCGAAATCCTCGCTCACCAGGAAGCGGCAGTCTGCGGCGGTGGCCGCAGCGAACGTCAGGCAGCAGCCCCAAGACAGGGCAAGCCGGTCCTCAATGCGAAAGGCCCGGTCCAGCAAGTCTCCCGCGCCGGCGGACCGGCAAGCGGGCATGAGATCGCCCATGAAGGCGCGGACGGTGTCGCCGGGCACCTGCGGAAAACGGCGCCGCGCCAGGCCGTAGACGTCGGCGATAACAGCCGGGCTCACCACCAGTTCGCCGTTGCGACGGATGGAGCGCAGGCTATGCCGGGCCATCGCCCGCTTGCGGGCCTCCGCGCGATCCTGGAGATAGATCAGGATCGGCGCGTCCACGAAGCATCGCAGGCTCATGGGTCTCCTCACGCTTCGGCGGCACGGCGGGGGCGGGCGCGACGCCCCAGCCCGGGCCGGCGAGCCAGCGGTCAAACGGTTCGAGCGGGTCAGCCTGACCGCCCAGTGCGCGCGACAATTGCTCGGCGACGAATTTCGACAGGCTCACGCCCTCGCGCGCCGCCGCCATTCGCGCCCGCGCCAGGAGATCCTCCGTCACGGTGATGGTCACGTTCTTCATGGCCGCCCCCTTTCCGTCAAGCCCGGTTCAGCCGGCCGCCTGCGCACCGAAGCCCTGGGCCTCCAGGAACAGGTGCGCGCGGTTCTGAAACTCCTCGGGCTTTCCCTCGGCAAACAGGCCCGCAAAGTCGGCGCACGCGGTGCACACCGCTTCCACCCAGGGCTTTTCGCTCTTGGCGAAATCGTTCAGCACGTAAGCGTGGACGAGGCTCTTGTCGCCGGGATGACCAATGCCGAGCCGCACCCGCCCATACTCATTGCCGCAATGCGCGGTAATGGAGCGCAGGCCATTGTGGCCGGCGTTGCCGCCGCCCGTCTTCACGCGGATTTTTGCGGGTGGCAGGTCAAGCTCATCGTGAAAGACGAAAACCTTCTCCAGCGGGATCTTGTAGAAGCGCATGGCTTCCGCTACGGCGCGCCCGCTTTCGTTCATGAAGGTTTCGGGGCAGAGAACCAGCACTTTTTCGCCGGCGATCTCGCCTTCGCTCACCGCACCCTGGAAGCGTCGGCGCCAGGGGGTAAGGCGATGGCGGCGGACGAGAGCATCCACCGCCATGAAGCCGATATTGTGCCGGTTGCCGGCATATTTCGCGCCGGGATTGCCCAGGCCTGCGAACAGGAGCACGGGTCCCTCCGGCGCGAAATCAGCTTCAGGACTTGGCGGGAGCAGCCGAAGCCGCAGCCGCAGCGGCAGCGGCCGCTTCGTCATCCTCGGCTTCCTTCAGGCCCGACGGCGCGACCACGGTCGCGAGTGTGGCGTCACCGGCAAGCTCGGACACCACGCCTTCCGGCAGTTGGACCGCAGAAAGATGAACGCTGTCGCCGATCTCAAGGCCGGTCAAGTCGACGCTAATATATTCCGGGATCGATTCCGCAGGGGCGTCCAGGGTGATGGCGTGCTGCACGATGTTCAGCGTGCCGCCGCTCTTCAGGCCCGGGGACTTGTCCTGGTTCACGAAATGCACCGGCACGTCGACCGTGACGTGGGCGCCGGCGGACACCCGCAGGAAGTCCACGTGCAGCGGCAGATCCTTCACCGGATCAAGCTGGTAGTCGCGGGGGATCACGCGGTGGCGCTTGCCGTCGACTTCGATGTTGAACAGGGTGGTCAGGAAGTGGCCGGCATAGATCGTCCGGGTGATTTCCTTGTGCTCAAGCGAGATCGTGATGGGATCCTGCTTTTCACCGTAGATTACGGCGGGCACGCGTCCGGCGCGGCGCTCTTCACGGGCGGCCCCCTTGCCGGCCCGCGGGCGCGCCACAGCCTTCAATTCTTTGATGGCGGTCATGGCACTGGTCCTAATTCTAAAGGGTTCTAGAATGGCCAACGGCCGCAATTGCGGCCGTGTGGCTTTCGCACGGCACGCCTCCAGGGGGGCGCATGCCAAGCGAAGGCGGGCTTATAACCGCCAAGGCCCGCAAATGCAATAATGGCGCGGCTGGGCGCCGGGGGAGAGCGTGATGATGCGGGCGTGGCGGGTGCTGGCGCTGCTGGGCGGGCTGGTGGCGGGTTTCCCGGTTTCCGCACCGGCACAGCCCCAGGGCGAGCGTATAGCGGTGTGGGACGTGCCCCAGGTGGACATGCTGCCGGACGATGAGGTCGGTCGCCTCGCACGCTTCGGCCGCTCGATCATCGCCGCGACCTCCGCCCATATCGGGCCGGATGCGCCCGATCCGGCGCTGCGCTTCGCCGGCAACAATCTGGCCTGCGCCGACTGCCATCTCAGCGCCGGCCTCAAGAAATTCGGTCTGCCTCTGGTGGCGGCATCGGCCGATTATCCCGCCTACAGCAATCGACGCGGCGGGCAGGCAACGCTGGAGGACCGCCTGAATGCCTGCATGACGCGCTCCATGAATGGGCGGCCTATGCCGCCGGACGCAAAACCCATGCAGGCGCTCGTTGCCTATCTGAAGCTGCTCTCCACCCATGTTCCCGATGACGCGCGGATCGCCGGTGGTGGCGCGGGCGCGATGCCGGAACTCGACCGTCCGGCGGACCCCGCGAAGGGCGCGGCGCTGTACGGCGCCAAATGCGCGGACTGCCACGGCCGGATGGGGGAGGGGGTGCGGCGCAATTCCGCCGACGCATCGTTCGGCTACAGCGCGCCGCCCCTGTGGGGCTCAGACAGTTTCAATGATGGGGCTGGCATGAACCGGCTCATCACCGCCGCCAATTTCATCCACAATAACATGCCGGCCGGCACCGACTGGCTGATGCCGAGCCTATCGCCGGAAGAGGCGTGGGACGTGGCGGCCTATGTCCTCTCCCAGTCGCGCCCGGTGCGGGCGGGCCTGGACCGCGATTTCCCTGATTTGCTGCTGAAGCCGGTCGACACGCCCTATGGACCCTATGCCGACGGCTTCTCGCCCGCGCAGCAGAAATATGGTCCGTTCGGGCCGATCCGCGCGGCGATCGAGGCGCTCACCGCCACGCGCAAGACGGTCCCCAACCCCAACTGAGGCATAAAGACGAGCATCATGGCTGGCACGATCACCATCTATGGCATCAAGACCTGCGACACGATGAAGAAGGCGCGCGCCTGGCTCGACGCGCACTCTGTCGCCTATGCCTTCCACGACTACAAGACGCAGGGCATCGACCGGGCGCACCTTGCAGCCTGGGCGAAGGCGGTGGGGTGGGAAACCCTGCTCAACCGCGCGGGAACCACCTTCCGCAAGCTGCCGGACGCGGAGCGGGCGGATATCAACGAGGCAAAGGCGCTGGCGCTGATGCAGGCACAGCCCTCAATGATCAAGCGCCCTGTGCTCGACCTGGGCGGCCGGCTCCTCGTGGGCTTCAAGCCGGAGGTCTATGAGGCTGCGCTGGGTTGAGCCGCCTCCTCCGCATCTAGCGCCTTGCCCCCTCAACACGCACCCTGCACTCCCTCTCCCGCTTGCGGGGGAGGGCTGGGGAGGGGGCCGGGAGCCTCGGAAGAAGCTCAGCGCCCGGCCATCTCTCAGCAATTCCCCCTCCCTGACCCTCCCCCGCAAGCGGGAGAGGGAATCAAACGGAGCGGGAGGCTCCTACGTCACACGTCCGCGCGCGTGTCCGTGCGGGCGAGGCGCTTGAGGAGGTAGTCGACTTCGGCGCGGGCGGCGGCGTTGAGGGCGCCGCCGGGCTTGCGCTGGGCGTCGGAGGCGATGAAGCCGCGCTTCATCAGCACGTATTTGCGCACCGACAGGCCGACGCCCTGCTGCTGCTCATAGCGCAGCAGCGGTAGGTGGGCGTCGAACAGGTCGTGCGCGGCATCGCGGTTCCCGGCCTTCTGCAATCTCACGACGTCCGCCAGCAGTTCGGGGAAGGCGTAGCCGGTCATGGCGCCGTCCGCCCCGCGCTCCATCTCGAAGTCGAGGAACAGCCCGCCATTGCCGGTGAGGATCGAGATCGGCCGCATCGACCCGTCCCCCTGGAAGCCGCGCAGCGCCGAGATCTTGTCCAGGCCCGGCCAGTCCTCGTGCTTCAGCATCACGCAGGACGGGTGATCCTGGACGATCTGCCGGATCACCTTCGGCGTCATCTGCACCGAGAGGGTGAGCGGATAATCCTGGATCACGAACGGAATATCCGTGCCGATCGCCTCGATCGCCTGACGGTAATAGGTCAGGATCTGGTCGTCGGTGCGCAGGCTCGGGACCGGGGCGATCATCACCCCCGCCGCGCCCTTGTCCATCACCTGATGGGCGAGCGAGCGCATGGCGGCAAAGCCCGGCGCCGAGACGCCGACGATCACCGGCAGCCCCGCCATGCCGGTGACGAAGCGCGCGGCGATGTCGAGGGATTCCTCCGGCTCGAGCTTGGGCGCCTCGCCCATGATGCCGAGCACCGTGACGCCGGTGGCCCCCGCTGCGATGTAGCGCTCCATGAGCGTGTCGATGGAAGCCTGGTCGATCCGCCCGTCCGCCAGGAACGGCGTCGGGGCGATCGGGAACAGGCCGCTGGCGGTGATGTCGAGACGAGCCATGCCGGCCTCCGTCAGATGCTGGCGATCAGCCCGCCATCCACGCGGATGACGGAGCCGGTGAGATAGGAGGCGCGGGCGCTGGCGAGGAAAGCGACCACGTCGGCATATTCGCTCGGGTCGCCATAGCGGCCGACGGGGATCGAGCCGGTGCTCTCGGTGGAGACCGCTTCCACCGTGCGGTTTTCCCGCTTGGCCTTCTGCTCGTCGAGGAACTTGATACGGTCGGTTGCGATGCGGCCGGGCAGGACGATGTTGGCGGTGATGCCGTCGCGCGCCACTTCGCGCGCCAGGGTCTTGGACCAGCCCACCAGCGACAGGCGCAGCGCGTTGGAGACGCCGAGATTGGGGATCGGCGCCACCACGCCCGAGGAGGTCGAGGTGACGATCCGGCCCCACTTCTTCGCCCGCATGCCGGGGAGCGCCCGGTCGGTGACGGAGATCACCGACAGCACCATCTGCTGGAAGCTCTTGGTCCAGAGTTCCGGCGACTGGCCGCTCGCGGGGGTGGGGGGCGGACCGCCGGTGTTGTTCACCAGCACATCGACGCCGCCGAGCGTGTCCTCGATCAGGGCGAAATTGGTCTCGATGGCCGCGAGATCGGAGAGGTCCCAGGGCAGCACGAGGGCGGTGCCGCCGGCCTTGGTGATGGTGTCCGCGGTGCGCGCGAGCGCCGCCGCGTCGATGTCGCCGAGCGCGACCTTCGCCCCCTCGCGCGCAAGACCCGCCGCGATGGCGCTCCCAAGCCCACCGCCCGCGCCAAGCACAAGCGCGACCTTGCCGTTCAATCCGAGATCCATGGGATGTCCTCGTCTGGCCCGCTTCGCGGGTTCTATGGGTGATGATCGACGCGTGATGGCAGGAAAGGCGCCGGATTATGGCGCGCGAAACTCAAGTCCGCGACGGCGCAAGGTGTAAGCCGGACGCGGAAGGACGTCAACGGCCGATATCAAGAATAAATCCGGTGTGACGAAGTGTTCAGGCCGTGGTCTGGAACATGCGTGAGAAATTGCAGTGCTCCTTCGCGAGCGCGATAAGCGCGTCCACGAGGGCGCTTTCCGAGCCGGCACGGCGCAGCGCGATGTAATTCACGTCCGGCGGCGGGCGGCGCGTGTTAACCACCTCCAGCATGCCTGTGTCGATCAGCCAGCTCACGCAAGTGCGGGGGAGATAGCTCACCCCAAGGCCCGAAACCGTCATGCCGATCAGCGCCACGAGGCTGTTGGTGCGGATGGTGTGGGCCGGGTTGACCCCCTGGTCGCGCAGCCAGCGGTCATAGAGCAGCCCGGTGCCGGATTTTTCCGCGTGGGTCAGCAATGTATAACGCTCAAGCTCTTGAAGCCGCATCGGTTTTTCGGACTGGATCAGACCCGGCTTGCACATCCATACGTTCTCGACGCCGCCCAGCTTGGTCCAGGTGACGCGCGGATCCTTGAGCGTTTCCGGCACGATTGCGAGGTCGAGTTCCCCCGCCAGCAGTTTGTCCCGCAGGTTGGTGCTGAGGTCCACATCGGGCTCGATGGACAGGCCGGAATAGCGTTCGCGGATCGCCGCGATTAGGCGTGGCAGCCAGGTGAGGGCGGTCAATTCGGTGACGCCGATGCGCACCTGGCGGCGGATCATTTCCAATCGTGAGAACCGCTCCATGGCGGCATCACGTTGTTCCAAAAGGTCTTTTGCCAATTCCAGCATCTGTTCGCCGGATTCGGTCAGCCACGCCCCGCGCTTGCTGCGGTCGAACAATTGCGTGGCGAACGTCGCTTCAAGCTCCTGGATGCGCTTGGAAATCGCCGACTGCGTGGTGTGGAGGTGTCGGGCTGCCGCGGCGAAGCCACCGAGATGGTCGATCCAATACAGCGCCTCCAATTGTTTGAACGTCATCATGATCGATTTTCCGCGCTCTGGATTGATCGAATTTAGAGATCATAAGGAATAACAAAAAATCGCTTTTTTTTTCCAATCCAAAATTCAACACTGGCGTGAACGAAAAACTGAAAAATAGATCGGCTAGGGGATGCCGCCAGCCTTCACGATCAATCCGATGCCGCCGCCCGCCTCGCAGGCGGTGCTGGATGCGTTGCGCGATATCCCGACCTCGCAGCTTTCCGACAACCTCATGCGCTTTTCCGGCGTTTGCGGCCTGACGCGGATCAATCGCGCGGCAAAACTCGTTGGAACGGCGGTGACAGTGCGTACCTCCCCCGGCGATAATCTGTTGCTTTACAAGGCCTTGACCTTGATGGTTCCGGGCTGTGTGCTGGTGGTCGATGGGGCATCCTCGGCCACCAATGCGCTGGTCGGCGAACTGATGATGCTGTACGCGCAACAGCGCGGCTGCACCGGTTTCGTGATCGACGCGGCGATCCGAGACCGCGCGGTTTTCTATGAGATCGATTTTCCCTGCTATGCTCGCGCCGTGTCCCATCGCGGCCCCTACAAGCATGGGCCCGGCGAGATCAACGTGCCGGTCACGGTCGGTGGGCAGGTCGTTATGCCAGGTGACGTGGTGGTGGGCGATGCAGACGGCGTCGTCACCTTCCCCCAGGCGCAGGCGGATGGCTTGATCGCCGCCGCCCGCAAGACCGCAGAGATGGAAAACGCCATCAAGGCGGAGATCGCTACCGGCCGGATCGATCAGGCTTGGCTGGAGCGCGTGCTCAGCCCGCACGGACTATAGGATTTTGTAAAATAAGGACTTTCTAGAAAGAAAGTCGCGGAACGCCCTCAGGACGCCCAAGGAATACCAATGTCGGATCGCAGCCGAAAAAGCCAGAAGTGGGTCAACGAGGAATTCTATAAGGTCCTCGACGTGTTCGGCTTCCGGGCGGTTATGTTCGTGGAATGGGGCTTCCGCCCCGCTGATGTCAAACGCACCACCGAGCGCATCAAGCTTCCCGGCATGGTGGTCAAGGAATGGGTGCGCACCGCCCGCCAGGAGGAAGATCTGGCGCGCGAGGCCGAGGCGAAGGGTCACCTCCAGAGCGCCGCCGAGTTTTATTATCGCGCCGCGCTTTATTACGGACCGGCCTGCGGCGTGATACATGCCAACACCCCGCGAAAGCTGGCGCTCTACGAGCGTATGATCCACTGCTATACCAAGTTCACGGAGTATTTCGACGAGGCCCCGGTCAAGCGTGTCGAAATTCCGTTCGAGAACGGTAAGACCATTCCCGCCATTCTCCAGACCGTGCCCGGCGTGGAGAACGCGCCCTGCGTGATCGTGGTGCCCGGCATGGACACCATCAAGGAATACATGCCGAGCCCGTACCACAATCATTTCCGGCGCCGCGGCATTGCCACCCTGACCATCGACGGACCGGGGCAGGGCGAGAGCAACACCCGCGAGACCTGGGTGACGCTGGACAATTTCGAGCGCGCCGGCTCTGCCGCCATCGACTTCCTGGAGAAGACCCCGGGCATCGATGCGACCCGCATCGGCACCTACGGCTGGAGCATGGGCAGCTATTGGGCGCCGCGCATGGCTGCCCACGACAAGCGCATCAAGGCACTGGTGGGCGCCATGGGCGTGTACGGCCAGAAGGACACCATCTTCAAGCACTCCAAGCCGGCTTACCGCGCGAACTACATGTACATGTCGAACATCCACGACGAGGATGAGTTCGACGCCATGACCGACCAGATGCTGCTCAGCCCGGTCGCCGCCGACATCAAGTGCCCGACGCTGCTGGTGATGGGCGAGTTCGACGAACTCTGCCCGCTGGAGGATGGCGAGGACCTGTTCGAGGAACTGTCCTGCCCGAAGGAATTGTGGGTCTACGAGAACGAGACCCACACGTTCGGCGGGCGCCTGCCGGACTTCTACCTGCACGTCGCCGACTGGATGCGCGATGCCCTCGACGGAAAGTTGTCGGAAGGCCATTCCAAGCGTATCGATTTCGCCGCCCGTTGACGCCAACGGCCGCACGGCAGAGCCGCCGGCCGACAACGACACACCGGCAAAAATGCCGGTTCGAACAACACTTGGGGAAACGAACATGATCAGCCGCACCGTGCACACCCGCGCCCCGTTCCTGTCGCGTATTTTGGCATCCGCAACGCTTATCGCCGCCGCCCTCTGCGGCGTTTCCGGCGAGGCTGCGGCACAGGCCGATTATCCCAACAAGCCGATCCGGCTGGTGGTGCCGTTTCCTCCCGGCGAGTCGCTGGACGCCGTGGCGCGCACTGTCTCGGAGCCTTGGGGCCGGCTGCTTGGCCAGAACATCATTGTCGACAACCGGCCCGGTGCCGGCGGCATGATCGGTACGGAGAACGTCGCCAAGGCGGCACCGGATGGCTACACCATCCTGATGGGCAATGTTGGCGGCCTTGCCATCATCCCCGCCATCAATCCGCGTGTCTCCTACGACATGAGCAAGGATCTCACGCCGATTTCGCAAGTCGCGAACGTTCCCTTCTTCCTGTATGTCGGCGCCACGCAGCCGTTCCAGTCGCTCCAGGACGTCATCGACTACGCCAAGAAGAATCCCGGCAAGCTCAATTATGCCTCCACGGGCATCGGCTCCGGCGTTCATCTCGCCGGCGAATTGTTCAAGTCGCAGGCCAACATCGATATCGTTCACGTCCCTTACAAGGGCGTCGCCCAGGCGCTGCCGGATATCATCTCCGGCGGCATCCAGATGGTGTTCTATCCCATCACCTTCCTGCCCCAGGTGAAGGCCGGCTCTCTGCGAGTGCTGGTGGTGACGGCGCCCAAGCGTTCCGCGTCCCTGCCCGACGTGCCGACTTCGGCCGAAGCTGGCATGCCGGACCTCATCGCCTCGTCCTGGCACATGGTGCTGGCGCCCTCCGGTACGCCCAAGCCGATCATCGACAAGCTTGCCAAGACGCTGATCCAGGTGCTGGCCGATCCGGCAGTCCAGGAAAAGCTGAACAACCTCGGCGCCGAGACCGTTGCGAGCACCCCGGCTGAAGCCAAGGTGTTCCTTGATGCGGAATTGGCGAAGTGGAAGGCCGTCGCGAAGACCTCGAACATCACCCTCAATTGAGCGAGTGAGCCATATGACGACGACACCTGTTGGAGACGCGGCCCCGTTCGCCGCGCCTCCTGATCTGGCCACCCGCAAGCCCGGTTTCGTGCTGCCGCCGCTGTCCTGCGACAGCCACGCCCATGTGTGCGGCACGCTTGAACAATATCCCTGCTTTGCCGATCGCATCTATTCGCCCCCGCCGGAGGCGAATATCGCGAATTACCGGGCGATGCTGGCCGCGCTGGGCGTGGAACGCGCCGTGGTGGTGCAGCCGAGCTTCTATGGCGAGGACAACACCGCGCTGGTGGACGCGCTCACCGCCGCCGGCCCCAGCTTCCGGGGCGTTGCGGTGGTCGGTGACGATGTTCCGCACGCGGAAATCGACATGCTGCATGCCGCTGGCGTGCGTGGCGTGCGGTTCAACATCGTCGATGTGAAGGACGGCAAGGGTGTGCTGCCCATGGACCGTCTGCGCCACATGGCACGCCGTGTCGCGCCGCTCGGCTGGCATGTCGAACTGCTCATGCACGTCAACGAATTCCCGGACATGGACCAGGCCTTCGCGGACTTCCCGACCGACATCGTGGTCGGCCATCTCGGCTATGTCCCGACCAAGCTCGGCACCCGTGATCCCGGCTTCCAGGGACTCATGCGGCTGATGCGCGATGGCAAGGCGTGGGCGAAGCTCACCGGCGGCTATCGCATCTCCGCGCAGGACATGCCGCATTCGGACGTGGATGTTTTCGCCCATGCGCTGGTCGATGCGGCGCCGGACCAGCTTGTCTGGGGCACGGACTGGCCGCATGTGAAGGTGTCCTGGTCCATCCCAATGCCCAATGACGGGGCGATCACGGACCTGTTGAGCACTTGGGTGCCGAACGAGAGCGTCCGCGAGAAGGTGCTCGTCCACAATCCCGCACGCCTCTACGGCTTCTGACCCTTATCTGACCTGGAGACACTCAATGGCCACGCTGATGGATCGCTCCTCCATGATCACGCGCATGCGTGACGCGCTGAAGCTCGACCGTGAGCGGACCGTGGTGCTCACCATCGATTGCCAGCGCGGCAATCTTGAACCGGCGCTGGCATCGCTGCCGGTGCCGGAGCCGGAATGCTCCCGCGTCATCGCCGGCACCAACAAGCTGATCGGGCTCGGCCGCGAGTATGGGTTGGACATCATCCACCTGACGACCGTGTTCGAGAAAAGCCTGCTCGGCACCCATCCGTTCGAGAAGGCGATGATCGAGCTGAAGGAATCCTTCTCTCCCGGCCAGAAAAGCGACTTCAAGCGCCACAAGAGCCCGGGATCGAAAGAGGCCGAGTTCATCGACGGCTTCAATCTGGAGCCCACCGATCTCATCATCGACGGCAAGCGCACGTTCGACGGGTTCGAGGGCACGCCGCTGGACCGCCTGCTGCGCTCCATGGGCAAGGACACGCTGCTGATCGCCGGCTGCAACACCAACACCTGCGTGCTCTCCACCACCTTCGGCGCCTACAATCGCGGCTATCGCGCCGTGGTGATTTCCGATTGCGTTGCCTCCGCCTATGGCAATGACCTTCACAGCTTCGCCCTTTCCAACATCCAGCGCCGTCTTGGCTGGGTGCTCGATCTCGGCGAACTGGAAGCCAAGCTGGCAGCGGCCTGATTTTTTTAAGGAGTAATTGATGTCGACGCTTGGCCCCTGGACCCAGACTTTCCCCGGCAACATGGTGTGGTCGAACGCCACCCTGATCACCAAGGGCATGGCGCAGTATAATGCCGTCTCCATGTCGGAGATCGACGAGGTGTGCGAGAAGCTGCGCGTGCGCCAGGCCGAGCCCGACGCGTGGCGCCAGGAATGGAGCGCCATGGGCGCGAAGATCGAAGCCTATGGCGATGAAGCCGAGGCCGCCGGTCACACCCTCACCGCCGGCAATTATTACCTGCGCGCCGGCATGTATTGGTTCACGGCAGAGCGGTTCGTCGAGCCGGGCGAGCAGAAGCGGTCGATCGGCCAGAAGGCGCTGGATCTTCAGCAGAAGGGCCTGCTGATCCGCTATCCCAACATCGAGCGCGTCGAGGTGCCCTTCGAGGGCGGCTCGCTGCCGGGCCTGTTCATGAAGGCGCCCGGCGCCACCGGGCCGCGCCCGACCGTCGTGGTGTTCGACGGCATGGACAATTGCAAGGAGATGAGCGTGCTGTTCGCCGGGCTCGAGTTCGCCCGGCGCGGCTGGAACACGCTCTCCATCGATGGTCCGGGGCAAGGCGAATCGCTGCGCCTGCGCGAGCTTTCGGCACGCTATGATTACGAAGTCGCGGGCAGCGCGGCCTATGATTGGGTCGCCGCGCGGGACGATGTGGACGCCGAGCGCGTGGTCGTCATGGGCTACAGCTTCGGCGGCTATTATGCCGGCCGCGTCGCTGCCATGGAAAAGCGTTATGCGCTGGGCGTCGCCTTCGCGGCGCTGCATTGGGATCTCGCGGGATGGCAGGCCGAGATCAAGCGCAAGCAGGAGGCGGACCCCAAGTCCACCGCCCAGTCCACCTTCCATTTCCGCTGGGTGATGGGCAAGGATACGGCGGACGAGGCGATCGAGAAGGCGAAGGCATTCTCGCTGGTCGACGTGGCCGCCAAGATCGACAAGCCGTTCCTGATCGTCCACGCGGAAGAGGACAAGGTCGTGCCCTCGCCCTCCGCCCGCAAGCTCTATGAGGCCATCGCCTCGCCGCGCAAGCATCTGAAGATGTTTAACGCCGAGACCGGCAGCGCCTATCATTGCCAGATGGACAACCGGCAGGTCGGCGTCGACTATATCAGCGACTGGATCTCCGACAATTTGCCGAAGTGAGTGGGGCGTAGCCGCCTCCTAGACCGCGATCTGAAGACGCCCGGAGCCCGCTGCTCCGGGCGTTTTTGTTTGCGCATGGCTCACCACTCTTTTTGCCCCGGACAAACGAGCGCGCAGCGCGAGTGCCGATCCGGGGTCCAGCGCACGAATCCGGCGAAGCCGACACTCCGCGACGAGCGCATAGAACATCCGTGCCGCGTGGCGGCTGAGATGAATTGAAGCGCCGTCGGCGGTCCTTTGCGCTGGACCCCGGATCGGCGCTCCGGCTTCGCCGTCACTGGTCCGGGGAAAGTAAAGCGACCCAAGAATTAGTCCTTGCCACGCGCACGATAGCGTATACGTTATCGCATCATGAGCCTTGTTTCCAACCAGACGCGCCCGATTCCCGCCCCGCCCAAGGCTGGGGAGACGTCTGCGCAGGTCGCTTACGGGAAGATCAAGCAGCGCATCCTGGACAATGACTACGCCCCCGGCATCGCCGTCCTCGAGCAGGTGCTGGCGGATGATCTGGGCCTGTCCCGCACGCCGATCCGCGAGGCGCTGGTGCGCCTCGAGCAGGAGGGGTTGGTCCGCGTGGTGCCCCGCCATGGCATGACCGTGCTGCCTCTGTCGCCGCGCGACATGATCGAGATTTACCAGATCATGGTCGGCCTCGAACTCATGGCGACCGAGACCTTGGCCCAGCGCAAGCCCTCGCCGGACGAGATCGCGCCCCTGGTGGCGGCGTGCAACGAGATGGCGGAGGCGCTCGCGCGCGACGACCTTGACGCATGGGCGAAGGCGGATGAACGCTTCCATCGTTCGCTGGTGGAATTGTGCGGCAACCGCCGGCTCGCCGCCATGGTGATGGGTGTGTGGGAGCAGTCCCACCGCGCCCGCATGTTCACCCTGCGCCTGCGTCCCAAGCCGCTGGATTCCACCCGCGAGCACCGCGAGGTGGTGGATGCCATCCTCGCCGGCGATGCCGTGCGGGCCAATCAGCTTTACCGGGCGCACCGCGAAAAGGCGGCGTCCCAGATGGTCGCCATCATCGCGCAATTCGGCCTGACCCGCCTCTAGAGCGGGCAGGCTTTGAGGACCGTCGCGGCGGCAAACGCAGCGACGCAAAAAAAGAACAACCGGCCATGGAGACGCCAATCTCCGCCGGAACAGGGAGGTCGCCACATGAGGCTGCTTGATTGCGGTCCGCGCGCCGCTGCGCGCCATCGCTCGGCGGGAGAGCGCCCATGACATTGCCGCTCGCGGGCATCCGCGTCCTTGATGTCAGCCAGGTCATGGCCGGCCCGTTCTGCTGCATGATGCTGGGCGACATGGGCGCCGACGTCATCAAGGTGGAGCCGCCGGGCGTCGGCGACCAGACCCGCAAGGCCATGGGCTTTCGCCTCAAGGGCGAGGACAGCCCCGGCTTCCTCGCGCTCAACCGCAACAAGCGCTCCATCGCCATCAATCTGAAGACCGATGCCGGCCGCAAGGTGTTCTACAAGCTGGTGGAGAGCGCCGACATCCTGGTGGAGAACAACCGCCCCGGCGTCACCCAGCGCCTCAAGATTGACTATCCCACCCTCAACAAGATCAATCCGCGCCTGATCTACGCCAGCATCTCCGGCTTCGGCCAGACCGGCCCGTGGTCGCAGCGGCCGGGCTTCGACCTGATCGCCCAGGCGATGTCCGGCGTGCTCAGCGCCACCGGCGAGCCGGATGGCGAACTGGTGAAATGCAGCGTGCCGGTGGCCGATCTCGGCTCGGGCCTGTTCGCGCTCTACGGCATCCTCAGCGCCTATATCGGCCGCGAGAAATCCGGTGTCGGCCAGCATATCGACGCCTCCTTGTTCGAGGCGGCGCTTGGCCTCTCCATCTGGGAGGTCACGGAATTCTGGGGCACCGGCCGCGTGCCCAAGCCCATCGGCACCGCCAATCGCATGAGCGCGCCCTATCAGGCGATCCACGCCTCCGACGGCATGTTCGTGGTGGGCGCGGCCAATCAGAAGCTCTGGTCGAGCCTGTGCGGCGTCATCGGCCGTCCCGAACTGGCGGATGATCCGCGCTTCGCCAACAATGTGATGCGCCTGAAGAACCGCCCGCTGCTGATCGAGGAAATCGAGCAGGTGTTCCGCACCCGCCCGGCCGAGGAATGGGTCGCAGAACTGCTGGACGCCGGCGTGCCCGCCGCCCCGGTCTATGATTATTCCCAGGCGCTGGCCGCCGACCACACCATCGCGCGCCAGATGGTGATGGAATTCGACCATCCCACCGAGGGCATGGTGAAGTCGCTCGGCTTCCCGGTGAAGCTCAGCGGCACGCCGCAGCAGGTGCGCCATCCGCCGCCGCTGCTCGGCGAGCACACCGAAGAATTGCTGCGGGAACTCGGCCTGTCCGACGAACTGGTCGCGCAGTCGAACCAGGATGGGGCATTCGCGGCATGAGCGCCGGGGCCGTCACATATCGCGTGGAGGGCGGCGTCGCCCACGTCACCTTCGATCGCCCGCAGGCGCGCAACGCCATGACCTGGGCGATGTACGAGGGGCTCAAGGACGCCTGCGCGGCCATCGCGGCGGCGCCGGACGTGCGCTGCGCCGTGTTGCGCGGCGCGGGGGGGCAGGCGTTCATCGCCGGCACCGACATCGCCCAGTTCGACGCCTTCAACTCCGCGCAGGACGGGATCGATTACGAGCGCCAGATGGAGGTCTATCTTTCCGCCCTGGAGGCGGTGCGGGTGCCGACCGTTGCGGTGGTGGAGGGATGGGCCATCGGCGGCGGGCTCGCCATCGTCTCGGCCTGCGACCTGCGCATCGCCACCCCCGGTTCGCGCTTCGGGGTGCCGATCGCCCGCACGCTGGGCAATTGCCTGTCGGTGCGCAACTACGCCCGCCTGGTCACCAATTTCGGCGTGCCGCGCGTGAAGCGCATGCTGCTGCTGGCCGAGACCATCGACGCGGACGAGGCAAGCGACTGCGGCTTCCTCACGGACATCGTGCCGCCCGACGAACTCGACGCGCGCGTTGCCGACATCTGCACCCGCCTGTCGCAGCACGCCCCCATCACCATGCGCACCGCCAAGGAGGCGCTGCGCCGCCTGCAGGACACGGACATACCGGACGGCGAGGACCTCATCGCCGAGACCTACGGCAGCCGCGATTTCCGCATCGGGCTGGAAGCCTTCATCGCCAAGACCAAGCCGCGATGGGAGGGACGCTGACCCCATGAACCGCGCCAAAGGCGCACCCGAAGCCGCGACAGAGCCGGAACGGCCACAAAGATCACGGATCGAACCCAACGGAGGAAACAACATGAAGCACGCCAAGAGGTGGGCCGGCGCCCTCGCGCTCGCGACCACGACATTTTTCTGCGGCCTCTCCGCGACCCATGCCCAAGCCCCACAGGCGAAGGCAAAGGAAGTGGTCTTCGTCCTGGGCAACAACCTGTTCAGCGCCCCCGCCTTTGTCGCGGTGGAGAACGGCTATTGGGCCAAGCGCGGGCTTAACGTGCGCCTGAAGCTGGTGGCGAGCGGGCGGGAAATCACCCAGGCGCTCAATGCCGGCGAAGCCCAGCTCGGCGGCGCCAACATGGGCACCACCACCGCCAGCGCGCGGGCCAGCGGCAACCTGATCAAGGGCGTCATCCCTTATTACAACGATGCCAATTACATCGCCATCGCCGGCGGCCGCGGCATCATCGGGCGCGCCGACCGGGGCATCACCACGGACCCGAAATCTTTCATTGGCAAGAAGGTCGGCAGCCTCGCCGGCAGCACGCAGGAGGTTTACCTGCGCGAGTTCCTGTCGTTGGGCGGGGTCGACATCAAGCAGGTGTCGGTGGTCAACGTGCCGGTGCCCGACATGCCCATTTCCCTGTCCCAGGGTGTGGTGGATGCGACGGTGCCGTGGGAGCCATACCTCTCGCAGAGCGTCCGCGAACTCGGCTCCAACGCGGTGGTCGTCAGCCGCGGCGCCGCCGGGCTTGTGGCCGATGTGATCGGGGTTCTCGCCAACGAGAAATACATCACCGAGAACAAGGCGCTGCTGGAAACCTTCGCGCTCGGCCTCGCGGAAGCCACCCAGTTCGTGCGCAAGAACCCGGCCGAGACCGCGAAGATCGCCACCTACCAGCTCGACGGCCTGAACCTCGCCGATGCCGCCGAAGGCATCAAGCATATGGCCTGGGACCCGCGCATCTCGATCTGCACCGACGACGGGCTGCTGAAGACCGGCAACGACATGGTCAAGCAGGGCCTCATCAAGGGAGCCCCCTTCACCTCGGCCTCCGACTTCGTGGACACCACCATTCTGGCCAAGGTCCAGAAGGAAAACCCCCAGTATTTCGATGATCTGCCGCCGCTCCCGGCGACGCTGGCCGCCTGCAAGGGCGCGCTGAAATAGCACCTTTCCGTCCATCTCAAGCCATCAGGAGAATGAACATGGTTCCTTTCGACAAGCAGCAGGTCACGGTCATCCGCCAGAGCAAGATCGGCACCGACACCACCTATGAGCCGCCGCTGCGCATCGGCTTCGGCATTTCCGACAAGACGGTGGATTCGCCCAATGCCACCATGGGTCGCTCGATCCTGGTGCCGGGGGCAGGGCCGAACCCGACCCACTATCACGCCTCAAACGACGTGGTCTGGTACATCCTCTACGGCAAGATCAAGCTCTGGTACGCCCGCAGCGATGCCAGCGACCGCAAGGAAGTGATCCTGGAAGGCGGCGACTTCGCCTATGTGCCTGCCGGCGCCATCCATGTCATCGCCAATGCCTCGGAGACTGAGGAAGCATCGCTCATCTTCTGCTACATCGGCGTGCCCTCCACGGATGCCGCCGAGACCATCTGGCTGAGCGAAGACGGCACCCGCCGCCTCGACGCCAAGCACGTCGCGTGAGGCGCGCCATGGACGCGACCTCCACCGACAAGATCATCGTCGAAGGCTTTCAGCACTTCTTCGAGACGGCGGACGGTCCCGTCCAGGCGACGGGACTGATCGACCTGCGCATTCCAACCGCGCAGTTCGTGACGCTGGTGGGGCCGAGCGGCTGTGGGAAAACCACGCTGCTCAAGGCCATCGCCGGCTTCATCACGCCCTCGCGGGGCAAGATCACCTGTGACGGAAAGCTCGTCACCGGCCCGGGGCGTGAGCGCGGCGTGGTGTTCCAGGAACTCGCGATCCTGCCCTGGCGCACGGTGCGGCGGAACATCGGCCACGGCCTTGAGATCGCGGGGGTGCCCAAGGCCGAGCGGGAGAAGATCGTTGCCCGGCTGATCGCGCTCACCGGCCTTCGCGGGTTCGAGGATCGCTATCCCCACGAACTGTCCGGCGGCATGCGCCAGCGCGTCGCCGTCGCCCGCACCTGGGCGGCGGACCCGGACGTCATCCTCATGGACGAGCCGTTTGCGGCGGTGGACGCCATGACCCGCCTGACGCTTCAAGAGGAACTGGCGAGCCTCTCCTGCGCCACCCGCAAGACCGTGTTCTTCATCACCCATTCCGTCGATGAGGCGGTGTTCCTCGCCGACCGTGTGCTGGTCATGAGCCGCCGCCCCGGCCGCATCAAGGCCAGCATCGAGGTGCCGCGCCGCAAGGCGGGCGGTCGCGACTGGGAAAGCTTCACCACCGACCCGGAAATGCAGGCGATCTGCGAGCAGGTGCTGCGCCTGGTGCGCGACGAGCGCATCGACCCCGCCGCCCAGCCGGTCGTGGAGACCGACGCTGCCATCCCGCTGAAGGAGGCGTCATGACGATGACCGCCGTCTCGGTTCCAGCGGCCCCGGCCGCGCCACCGCGCCGCCCCAGTGCCCTGCTGTCCGGGCTGGTGGGCGCGGGAAAATTTATGCTGCCGTTCGCGCTGCTGGTGGCGGTCTGGTGGTTCGTGAAGGTCCATTTCGACCTCTCAGACCGGGTGCTGGCCTCGCCGCCGCAGGTGCTCGCCACCTTCTGGACCCTGGTGTCCCACGGTGTGCTGGCGGACTACGCCGCATCCAGCCTCTACATGATCGGCATCGCCGTCCTGGTCTCGGCGGTGGTCGGCATCCCGCTCGGCTTCGCCATCGGCGCGAACCGCTATGTGGCGCGCTCGCTCGGCCTGTTCCTGCGCTTCTTCCAGGGCGTGTCGGGCATTTCCTGGCTGCCGCTCGCGATCATCTGGTTCGGCTTCACCGATACCACGGTGCTGGTGATTGTGGTCTACACGCTGGTGGTCCCGGTCATCTTCAACACCATGCTGGGCGTGCGGGCGATCCCGGAGAATTACGCGCTGGCGCTGCGCTCTCTCGGGGCGAGCCGGCTGCGCATCGTCACTGATGTGTATCTGCCCGGCGCGCTGCCGAGCATCGTCGTCGGGCTGCGGCTCGGCATGGGCTACGGCTGGCGCGCGCTGATCGCCGCCGAGATGCTGATCCGCCAGGGCGGCCTCGGCGACCTCATTTTCGGCGCCCGCACCTTCGGTCAGATCGACCGCATCATCTGCGGGATGATCGCCATCGGCGTGCTCTACGTGGTGGTGGACCGCCTGATCATCCAGCCGATCGAGAACCTCACCGTCGCGCGTTGGGGAGTGCTCCGCAAATGAGCCAGCCTGTCCGCATCAAATCCGAAACCGACACCCTCCTGTGGAAGGTGCTCCCCGCCGCGCCGTTCGTGGCGCTGGCGCTGGCCTGGACCGCCTATTGGCTCTATGCCCGGCCCGCCAGCGGCACCCTGCCGCCGGTGTGGGCGGTGGCCGAGACGCTGTGGGCGCTCACGGTCAGCGGCGAACTGCTCAACAACGTGCTTGCCAGCCTGGGGCGGCTGATCTTCGGCACCACGGTGGGCGTCGTTACCGGCGTCGTCGCCGGCTTCCTGGTGGGGTTGAACCGGCAGGTGTCCGACTTCGTGAACCCGCTGGTGGTGTTCTTCAACGCCATCTCCGGCATCGTCTGGCTGCCGCTGGTCATCGGCTGGCTCGGCATCGGCACGGCGCTGGTGGTGTTCCTGATCTGGAACACGGTGTTCTTCCTGGTTTTCCAGAACACTGTGCTCGGCGTGAAGCTGGTGCCGACCGTGCTTGAGCAGGGCGTGCGCACGCTGGGCGCAAGCCGGCTGCACACCGTGCTCAACGTCACCCTGCCGGGGGCTTTGCCCTACATCCTCTCCGGCATCCGCTCCGGCCTCGGCTTCGGCTGGCGCGCGCTGATCGCTGCCGAACTGGTCGGGGCGACGGTGGGCCTGGGTCAGATGATCTTCCGGGCGGCGGAATTCCACCGCGTCGACGTCATCCTGGCCGGCTGCATCGTGATCGGCACCCTCGGGCTGCTGATGGACCGCTTCCTCGTGCTGCCGATCGAAAAGCGCACCATCGAGCGTTGGGGCCTCGTGACCCCGAGCAAGGGGGCTTGAGATGACCATGACCTCATCCACCGCCCGCCCCCGCGCCCGCCTGCGGCTCCCCAACCCCGACGTGATGAAGCTGGTGCTCGGCGTGCTGATCGTGCTGGCCGTGCTCTATGGCCAGCAGGTGGTGGGCATTCTCACCCGCACCACCCGCATCGACCCCGCCATTCCCCGCGACGGGCTGGTGAATGTCGTGGCGGTGGTGGGGTTCGAGCCGGAGCGGTTCCACAACGAGCGGCTTGCCACCTACGGCATGTTCAGCGGCCGCGACGGCTCGCTGCGCCGCATCCGCCTGCGGCAGGTCTCGCAGGATCAACTCCAAGGCCTCGCCAGCCTGCCGTGGATCGACCGCGTGGAACTGCTGAAATGAGCGGCCCAGGCGTCAGCATCGCCACGCTGGAAGCCCGGCCGATCCTTGCGCTGGCGCTGTCGGTGGCAGCGCAGACGCTCGGCTCGCTGCCGGTCTTCTTCCTGGGTTCGCTGGCGCCGTTCATCCTTTTGGACCTCAAGATGGATGCCCTCGGGCTCGGGATGGCGGTCGCGGTGTATTATGCGGCGTCCGCGGTGGGCTCCGGTTTTCTCGGGCGGCTCGCCGATACGCTCGGCTCCTGGCGGGCGACCCGCGCGGGAATGGCGGCGAGCGTGGTCGCGCTCGGCGGCATCGCGTTGCTTGCGGGGTCCCAGCCGGTGCTTCTCGGCTTCCTCGTCGTCGCCGGGCTTGCCAATGGCTGGATCCAGCCGTCCACGAACCTCGCGGTCTCGCAGTTCGCGGGGGCCGGGCAGGGGCTGGCCTTCGGCATTAAGCAATCGTCCATTCCGCTCGCGACACTGGTGGGCGGCTTCGCCGTGCCGCTCATCGCCTTGACCCTGGGCTGGCGCTGGGCCTTCGGCTTTGCCGGGATCGCAGCCCTGGCGCTTGTCCTTATCCTGCCGCGCGAGCCGGGTCGGCGCCGAACCCGACGCGAGGGCGGCGCCGGCGGCGCGCAGATCGCCACTCTTCTTGTTCTCTCGGTCATGTCAGGTCTCGGCTCCGGCAGCGCCAATGCCATGGCGGCGTTTCTCGTGCCCTCCATGACCGGCGCGGGTTACGACCCGGCGACGGCGGGGCTGATGATCGCGCTGGGCAGCCTGTTCTCGGTGGCAACGCGTATCACTCTTGGCCTCGCGGTGGACAAGCGCGCGTTCGCGCCTTTGCCGGTGGTGGCCCTGCTATTTGCCGGCGGCGCGCTGGGCTATGCCAGCCTCGCGCTCGGCGGCGGCATCGGCGTTATCGCCTTCGGCACGCTGCTTGGTTTCGGCATGGGCTGGGGCTGGTCCGGCCTGTCCATCCTCGCCGTCGTGAGGGCGAGCGCGGGCGCTGCGGGCGCCGCCACCGGCATCACCCAGGCCGGGGTTTTCGCCGGCTCCATCTTCGGCCCGCCCGCCTTCGGCTGGATCGCCCAGAACGTCTCGTTCTCGGCCGCCTGGTGGTTCATCTGCGCCATGGGCGTTCTGGCCTCCGCCTTCGCGTTGTGGGGCCACCGTCTTCTCACGCACCACGATGCAGAACTGGCGGAGGCCGCACGGCCATGATCGATGCGCATCAGCATTTCTGGTGGCTGGACCGGCGTCCCCACCGCTGGCCGGACGCGGTGGGCGACCGGCTGCACCGGGATTTCACGCCCGAGGATCTCGTCCCCGAAATGGCGGCGAGTGGGGTCACCGGCACCATCCTCATGCAGTCGCTCAACGACGCGCAGGAGACCATAGAATATCTCGAGCTTGCCGCGCGCACGCCCTGGATCCGCGGCGTCGTCGGCTGGGTGCCGCTCGATGATCCGGCGGCGACCGAGACCGCGCTGGCAAATCTGCGGGGCTTTTCCAAGCTGGTGGGCATCCGCCATCTGATCAATTTCGAGCCCGATCCCGCATGGCTGCTTGCGCCGCAGGTTCAGGCCGCAATCGACGTCGTGGCGGCGCGTGGCCTGGTGTTCGACGCCGTGCCCAACGATCCCGCCCGCTTCGCTGCCGTCATCGCCACCGCCGAGCGCCGGCCGGGAATGCAGGTGGTGCTGGACCATCTCTGCCGCCCGCCCATCGGCGGCGACACGCGCGAATGGGCGATGCTGATCGACCGCGCGGCGGCGCTGCCCAATGTCGCCATCAAGCTCTCCGTGGGCCTGGACGTGGTGATGAACTGGCGCTGGTCGCAGGACCAACTCCAGCCGTTCGCCGACCATGCGCTGGACCGCTTCGGCCCGCACCGCGTCATGGCGGCGAGCAACTGGCCGGTCGCCCGGCTCGCCGGCGCCTATTCGCAGATCTGGCGCGGCATCGAAAGCATCGTCGCGCGCCATGACCCGAGTTTCCTTCCGGCGGTGATGGGGGGCACGGCGTCGCGCCTGTTCGGCCTGCCGCCGTGCTCCGCCGCCGTGTCGCCAAGCCTCACTTTGCAAATCTGACCCAAGAGGAGACCCAAGCATGTTCCGTCACATGGCCATTCTGAAGTTCAAGCCCGATGCCGACCCGGTTGCGGTGGAACGCTATTTCGAGAACTTCCCCAAGCTCGCCACCAGCCTGCCGGTCATCAAGTCCTGGTACATCGGCGGCAACGAGGGCGCGGGCGGGGAGTCGCATGTGAAGCGGCACAATTTCCGGCCCAATTACGATGTTGGGCTGGTGCTGGAATTCGACGATGCGGCGGGCTACCTCGCCTATGCGGAATCCAAGGAGCATCAGGCGTTCTTCGAGGAATTCTGCACCCCCATCTTCGCCGAGCGCGTCGTGGTACAGTTCCACCCGAGCTGAGCCTCGGCCCCGCCCACATCTTTTGATCGCTGAAATGAGACCCCCGCGGCTCCCGCCGGGGGCCGAGGGGTTTTTTTGTCATGAAGGCACTCATCGCCGACATCGGCATTCGCACGCCGGATATCGAGATCGAGACCCTGGAGCGCGCCGGCTTCACGGTGAAGGTCGCGACCTGCCGCACCGAGCAGGACATCATCGATGCCGGCGCGGATGCCGACGCCATCCTGGTGCAATACACGCCAATGACGGTGCGGCTGTTCGAGGCCCTGCCGGCGCTGCGCATGGTCAGCCGCTGCGGCATCGGCGTCGACAACATCGACCTGAAGGCGGCCGAGCGGCACGGCGTCTGGGTCTCCAATGTGCCAGTCTATGGCCACGATGAGGTGCCGACCCACGCCATCGCTCTGCTGCTCTCGCTGCTCCGGCACGTCACCTTCCACGACCGCAACGTGCGCGCCGGCACCTGGGACGTGCAGGCGACGGGACCCATGGATAGCCTCAGCGAGATGACGCTGGGCATCGTCGGCATGGGCCGGCTCGGCCGCTTCGTGCTGAAGCTCGCCGGGCCGTTTTTTGCCCGTGTGGTGGCCTACGACCCATTCGTGGCACCGGAGTATTGGCCTGATGGCGTGGAGCGCCTGTCGCCGGAGGAGCTGTTCGCCCAAAGCCATGCGATCACCCTCCATCTGCCACTCACGTCAGATAACCAGAACATGGTGGGCGCCGATCTGCTGTCGCGGATTTCGGAACGCGGCGCCTATCTCGTCAACACCTCGCGTGGCGGCCTGATCGATCTCGACGCGGCACTGGCCGCTCTTGATAAGGGCGCCTTGCGCGGGCTCGGCCTCGATGTTCTCCCCGTAGAGCCGCCGCCCAAGGACCACCCCATCCTCCACCACCCCCGCACCATCGTGACCCCACACGCGGCCTGGTATTCCACCTCCTCCGTCCGCGACCTGCGGCGCCGCTATGCCGAGAATGTCGCGCAATGGGCGATGGAGGGTACGGCCCCGAACGTTGTCGTGCGCGGCCGGGCGTAAAGAGGCTGATTGGGAGCGTTGCGTGATACGCGCTCCCTCTCCCGCTTGCGGGGGGAGGGCTGGGGAGGGGGCCTGGAGCCTAGGAAAAAGCTTTGCGCCCCGCCATTTTTCAGCAATTTTCCCCTCCCTAACTCTCCCCCGCTTGCGACAGCTCTGCGTAATAGACCTCGCAAGCTATCGCGGGTCATCATGTGCAAAGGCCGGGCAGTTTCCACCTCTCCCCGAGGGGGAGAGGTCGGCTGCGAAGCTGCCGGGTGAGGGGGCTCCGACATTTCAGGACTGGAAAGGTTGTCACCCCCTCACCCCAGCCCTCTCCCCCTCGGGGAGAGGGGGCATGGCGCAGCCGCTCGACAAACACCACGAAACCCGCGCCTCCTCATTTCGCAGAACTCCCGCAAGCAGGAGAGGGGATGACGCGACGGTGCCCGCCGGCGCGGGGACATAACCCAACGCCCCATCCACGACGCGCCCATGGCTGCGCGGCCGCCCGAAGTCTATAAGCGAGCCGACGCTTGCAAAATGGACGCGACAAGGTCGCGCGTGTTCGGGAGGCCGGCATCATGAGCTTTCATGTGTCCCTTGAGGGGCGGATCGCGCTGGTCACGGGGGCCTCGAAGGGCCTGGGCGCCTCTTTCGCCGAGCGGCTGGCGGCGTCCGGGGCACGGGTGGCGGTGGCGGCGCGGCAGGTGGAGGAATGCGAGGCGGTCTGCGCGCGCATCCGCGCGGCCGGCGGCACCGCGCTGGCGATCCAGCTCGACGTCACGAGCGAGGCATCGGTGAAAGCTGCGGTAGCAGGCGTCGTGAGCGCCTGGGGGCGGCTCGACATCCTCGTCCACAATGCCGGCGTCACCACCACCACGCCGCTCATGGAGCAGGACGAGGCGGGCTGGGACCGCATCATGGATACCAATCTGAAGGGCGCGTTCCTGATGGGGCAGGCCGCCGCCCGCGCCATGGCGGCGGATGGCGGGGGCGGCACCATCGTCAATGTGGCCTCGATCCTCGGCCACCGAATTGCCGGGCACGTGGCCGCCTATTGCGCGTCCAAGGCCGCGCTGGTGCAACTCACAAGATCCATGGGGCTGGAATGGGCGCGCCATAAGATCCGCGCCAATGCGCTCTGCCCCGGCTATGTCGAGACCGAACTCAATCGCGATTTTTTCGAGAGCGATGCCGGCCAGGCGCTGGTGCGCCGCATCCCGTTCCGCCGGCTGGGCACCCTCGCGGACCTCGAAGGCCCGCTGCTGTTCCTGTGCTCCGATGCTTCCGCCTACATGACCGGCTCGACCATCGAAGTGGATGGCGGCCATCTCGTTTCCTCTCTCTGACGGCAGATCCATGGATTTCTCCATCTCCCCGGCCCTGGACGACCTGCGCAGGCGGGTCGCCGCCTTTGTGGAGCGCGAACTCATCCCGCTCGAAGCCGAGCCTGGTTCCTACGATGCCCATGAGAACATCCGCACCGACCTGCTCGCGCAGATGCGCGCCAAGGCGCGGGCGGAGGGTCTTTGGTGCCTTCAGCTTCGCCCGGAGACAGGTGGGCTCGGTGTCGGGCGTGTGGGCATGGCGGTGTGCTACGAGGAGATGAACCGCTCCATCTTCGGCCCCGTGGTGTTCAATTCCGCCGCCCCGGACGACGGCAACATGATGGTGCTGGAAAAGGTCGCGACACCAGACCAGCAGGCGCGCTGGCTGGCGCCGATCGTGCGCGGCGAGGTGCGCTCCGCCTTCGCCATGACCGAGCCGCACCCGGGCAGCGGCTCCGACCCCACCATGATGCTGACGCGCGCCGAGAAGCAGCCGGATGGGTCCTATCGCATCCACGGCCGCAAATGGTTCATCACCGGCGCCGAGGAGGCCGCCCATTTCATCCTGATGGCGCGCACCTCGGACGACCCGCGCAACGGCCTCACCGCATTCCTGTTCCACCGCGCCCAGCCGGGCTGGCGCATCGTCCGACGCATTCCCATCATGGGGCCGGAAGAACACGGCGGGCATTGCGAGATCGAATTTGACGGGCTCAATGTCGCGCCGCAGGACGTTCTGATGGGGGAGGGGGCCGGCCTCAAGGTCACGCAGATCCGCCTCGGCCCGGCGCGCCTCACCCATTGCATGCGCTGGCTCGGCCTTGCCAAGCGATGCGTCGAGATTGCCCGCGCCTATGCCGCCGAGCGCCACGGCTTCGGCGTCGCGCTGGCGGACCGGGAGAGCGTGCAGCTCAAGCTCGGCCAGACCGCCATGAACATCGAGATCGGCCGGCTCCTCGTGATGAAGGCGGCGTGGGCGCTCGACCAGGGCAGCCGCGCCCGCAAGGAGGTGTCCATGGCCAAGGTGCAGGCCGCCAACACCTTGCATGGCGCGGCCGACATGGCGATCCAGATCAACGGCGCGCGCGGCTATTCCAAGGACACGGTGCTGGAATGGATCTACCGCTACGCCAGGCAGGCGCGGTTGGTGGACGGGGCGGACGAGGTGCACGAAATGGTGCTCAACCGCTTCCTCTCGGAGGAGGGAACGGAGTTCTGGCACTGGCCGGTGGCGCCCTCATGAGCGGCGCGGACGATCGCTTCGGCTTCAGCATCAAGGTTCTGGACGCCTATCTGCGGGCGCAGGTGCCGGGCCTCGAAGGGCAGGCGAGGCTGGAGCCAATCGCGGGCGGCCAGTCCAACCCGACCTTCTTCGTCACCTATGACAACCGCCGCCTGGTGCTGCGCAAGCAGCCGGCGGGGGACCTGCTGCCGTCCGCCCATGCGGTGGACCGGGAATATCGCGTCATCAGCGCGCTCGCGGACCATGGGGTGCCGGTGGCGCCGGCGCTGCTGTATTGCGCCGACCGCGCCATCGTCGGTACGCCGTTCTATGTCATGGAGCGGGTGGACGGGCGCGTGTTCCACGACTGCACCCTTCCGGGGGTAAGCCCGCAGGATCGGGGCGCCATGTATGCCTCCATGGCCCGCACCCTGGCGGTGCTTCACAATGTGGACGCCGCTGCGGCCGGCCTCGGTGATTTCGGCCGGCCGGGAAATTATTTCGCCCGTCAGGTGAGCCGCTGGAGCCGGCAATGGGAGCAGTCCCGGACCCGCGAGGACGCCAATGTGGAGCGCCTGGTGGCCTGGCTCCCGGCGAACATCCCCGCCGATGACACCACCGGCGTGGTACACGGCGACTACCGCATCGGCAATCTCATGTTCCACCCCACCGAGCCGCGCGTCGTGGCCCTGCTCGACTGGGAACTCTCCACCCTGGGCCATCCCCTGGCGGATCTCGCCCATAGCGCCATGGCGTGGCTGTCGCAGCCGGACGAGTATGGTGGGATCGCGGGACTTGATCTCGACAGGCTGGGACTTCCCTCGTTAAAGTCCTATCTGGCGGTCTATGATGCCGACGCGTGCCATGGGGTGGGGATGACAAACTTCCACATGGCGTTCGCACTGTTCCGCTGGTCTATGATCTTTGAGGGTATCGCCGGGCGCGCCAAGGCCGGTACGGCGACATCTGAGAATGCGGAAGAGACAGGCCGGCTTGCGGCGGCATTTGCCCATAGGGCCGTGGACCTGATTTAACGCGATAGGGTTGGGAGGATTCTGACAGATGCGCAACAAGGTGTTTGCGGATGCACAAAGCGCGCTTGAAGGCACGCTCAAGGACGGAATGATGATTATGGCCGGCGGCTTCGGCCTGTGCGGCATCGCCGAGAACCTGATCGCCGCGATCCGGGATAACGGCGTCAAGAACCTGACCGTCGTGTCGAACAATTGCGGCGTGGACGATTTCGGCCTCGGCCTTCTGCTCGCCAACGGGCAGATCAAGAAGATGCTGTCGTCCTACGTGGGCGAGAACAAGCTGTTCGAGAAGCTGTATCTCTCCGGCGAACTGGAACTGGAATTCAACCCGCAGGGCACGCTGGCCGAGCGCATCCGCGCCGGCGGCGCGGGCATTGCCGGCTTCTACACCAAGACAGGCGTCGGCACGATCATCGCCGAGGGCAAGCCGACCCGCGATTTCAACGGCCAGACCTATGTGCTGGAGACCGGCCTCAAGGCTGATCTGTCCATCATCAAGGCCTGGAAGGCGGATAAGGAAGGCAACCTCGTCTATCGCAAGACGGCGCGCAACTTCAATCCGATGATGGCGACCGCCAGCAACATCACCATCGCCGAGGTCGAGGAGATCGTGGAAGTCGGCGAACTCGAGCACGACAACATCCACACGCCGAGCATCTATGTGGATCGCGTCGTTCTCAGCAAGAATGCCGAGAAGCGGATCGAAAAAGTGACCACCCGTCCCCGCGAGCACGAGGAGGCGAAGTAATGGCCTGGACCCGCGAACAGATGGCCGCGCGTGCGGCAAAGCAGATTGAAGACGGTTTCTACGTCAATCTCGGCATCGGGATTCCCACCCTGGTCGCGAACTTCCTGCCCCCCGGCATGGACGTGAGCTTCCAGAGCGAGAACGGCATGCTCGGCATCGGCCCCTTCCCCTATCCGGGCGAGGAGGATCCCGACCTCATCAACGCCGGCAAGCAGACCGTAACCGAGGTGCCAGACACCTCGTATTTCTCCAGCTCCGACAGCTTCGCCATGATCCGTGGCGGCCATATGGACCTGTCCATCCTCGGCTCCATGCAGGTGTCCGAGACCGGCGACATCGCCAACTGGATGGTGCCGGGCAAGATGGTGAAGGGCATGGGCGGGGCGATGGATCTCGTCGCCGGCGCCAAGTCGGTGATCGTGCTCATGGAGCATGTTGAGAAGTCCGGCGCGCCGAAGCTGGTGGAGAAGTGCACGCTTCCCCTCACCGGCACCAACGTGACCGACCTCGTCATCACCGATCTCGCGGTGTTCGAGTTCACCAAGCGCGGCGGCACCTTGATGCTCAAGGAACTGGCGCCGGGCGTGACCCTCGAAGAGATCCGCGCCAAGACCGCGGCGAAGTTCGAAGTCGCCAACACCTGACGACATGCCGCCATCGCGGCGGTTCGAGCCCCTCTCCGAGCGATCGGGGAGGGGCTTTTTTATGGAGCTAGGCGGGGGCGTAGGTCAGCCGGATCACGTCGCCGATCCGATCGCTGGAAACGAAGCGCAGGGCCGGCCGGGAACCGGCAAAGAAGGGTGCCCCGCCGCCGACCACGACCGGGTGGATGTAGAGGCGATACGCATCGATCAGGCCGAGCGCGGTCAGGCTTCGCGCCAGAACGGGTCCGCCGACCTGGATCTCCCCGTTGATCCTTTCTTTCAAGCCGCGAACCGTGCCCTCCAAGTCATCGCCAATGAGCGTGGCGTTGGGGGCCGACCGAGGTCAGCGTGCGCGAGACCACCCACTTGTGCTGCTTCCGCCAGGCTTCCGCGAACGCGCGCCTCGGGGCATCCCATTCGGGATGATCCTCGTCCCAATAGCGCATGATCTCGTAGAGGCGGCGGCCGTAGATGCTGCCCACCTGTTCGCGGGCCTGCTCGATGAAATGGCCGAACAGCTCGGCATCCGGGCCGAACGCCATATGGTCGACATAGCCGTCCAGGGACTGGTTCATTCCAAAGACAAGCTTCGCCATGCCGCGCATCTCCGCCCCGATTTTTTATCGAGGTTGCGCGGAAACGCGATGGGGCGCAATCCGCGCGCCGGCGGTGCGCCCCCATCGTTTCAGTAGGCGGGCGCCGTGCCGCTCACCGCTTCGGAATCAGCGGCAGCAGCAGATAGGATTCGTGCGCGCCGCCCGTTGAGAGCGTATTTTTGCCGTCGAACACCTCTGGCGGACGATCCTGCGGATCATTGTGCAGGAACGGTCCCGAGCCCCGGAAGCGGCCGACCATGACCTCGCGCTCGAAGTCTTTTCCTTCGATCAGCAGATCCAGCCGGTAGCCCTTGGGCACCACCAGGCTGGTGGGCAGGATTTCCACATCGACGGGGTAGCGTTCATCCGGCGCCATCGGCTGGGCTTCGTCGTGGGAATGATAGGGCCGGTAGGGCTTGGACTTCACCGGGTCCAGCTTGCGGTGGGAGACGCGCAGCCAGCCCTGGCTGATGGGCGTCGCGAGATCGTTGGCGCCGGAATAGACCACCTCCGTACCATCGGGCGCGAACGCCTGGAGGGTGACGAAAATGTCCATGTCTCGCGTGCTCGAGGAAACCCACAGTCGCAGAGCGACCGGCCCGGTGAATTCGCTCTCTTCCGCCATAGGCCCGGTGGTGAAACGCAGGCCCTCGCCCAGTCCCTGGTAGCTGGCGGAAGCCGATGCCTCAGGTGCCGAGGTCGACAGGGTATGCGCTCCGGCATCCAGATAAAACTTGGTCCACACCGTGCGCGCCAGCGGCCATTCCTGCTCCATGCGCTTGGTGAAGCCGCCGGGATGGCGGATCGCCAACTGCACCGGGGGCTCGGCGTCCCAGCCGTTGTCGATGCCTTTCAGGAAATGATCGAAGAAGCGCATCTGCAGCGCCACGCCCTCGGGCATGTAGAAGGCCTCGAAGTGGGTGCCGCAATGCATCTCCAGCCATTTCTGCTTGGAGGAGGCGTTGAGATAGCCCTCGATATTGCCGCGCATATGCAGCCCTAGCCCACCCCAGTTGCCAGCGGAGAGGAGTGGGACCTCGATCCGGCTGAGATCGGGCGAATATTGCTTGAACCAGGCGTCGTCCAGCGTGTGCCGGCGATAGCCTTCCAGCGTGTCGATGCGGTTGCCCTCGAGAATGCCGGGCGGCAGCGGCGGGCCGTTATAGGCGCCACCGGTGTCGGCATCGCGGAAGGTGGTCGCGCCATTGCCGTTCTGGTGCGGAATGACCGCGCGGGTGAACCAGTAGGCGGGAAAATTATTGCTGAGAATGCCGCCCTGCCGGCGCTGGTCGCGATAGGCGTCGGAGGCGCCTTCCCAGGGGATCATCGCCTTGAGGGAGGGCGGCCGCATGGAGCCGAGCATCCACTGGTTGATTGCGAAATAGGAAATGCCTAGCGTGCCGACCGCGCCTGACGACCAGGGCTGCACAGCCGCCCATTCGATCGCCTCGTAGAAATCCATCGCCTCGCGCGGCGAGCGCAGGTCCATCAGGCCGGGGGAGGCGCCGGCGCCGCGACAGTCGATCTGGATCGCGATGTAGCCGTGCGGCACCCAGCGTTCCGGGTCCACCGTCTCCCAGCGCAGATACTTGCCGCTGGAGCCGTTGCTGGCGAACTCGGGATAGAGATGCAGTATCTCCTCCCATTGCAGCGGGTAATTGTCCTTGAAATGGATGTCCTTGGGATAGGGGCTCATGGCGACGATGACCGGGAAGGTGCCTTCCGCATCGGGCCGGAACACATTGCAGCGCAGGATCGCGCCGTCGTTCATCGGGATCTCGACGTTCTTCTCGTAGATCAGGCCGTAACCGGCCTTTGAAGCGTCCGTCTCCATGTCGCTCGTTTCCTCTTCCGCCCAGCCGGTGCCGGCGCGATGCTAAGATGAAATCGCAAGCTGATCATATGCAAGACTTATCGATAAAATCCCGCGCTTAGCCTGTGAGAAAGCTGACGCGACCGGCCATGGATGGTCGCGGGAGCGGAAGAAAGGGTTGCCGCAAGTCACCCTCCTGGCGGTGGGGAAAGGGCCTTCGTGCGTATCGCCACATCAACCTATCGTAGAACTGGCGCGTTGCTCTCACTTGTTCTAAACGATTGAAGTCCGGTCGGCTGTATTTGCCGTTCACGGTAGAATATGTGCCGAAAAAAATGGCATTTTGGGGAGTGAAACATGCGATTGAACAGGTTCTTGACGGCAGTCGCCGTCAGCGCCCTCATGATCGGTGCGGCTGTGGCCGCCGATCCCATCAAGATCGGGCTGAGCGGGCCCTTCACTGGCGGGTCCTCCTCGATGGGGGTCAGCATGCGCGACGGCGTGAAGCTCGCCGTCACCGAAATCAACAAGGCCGGCGGCGTTCTCGGGCGGCAGCTTGTCGTGGTCGAGCGCGATGACGAGGCCAAGAATGAAGTCAGCGTCCAGATCGCGCAGGAGCTGGTGAACAAGGAAGAAGTCGCGGCCACCGTCGGCTTCATCAACACCGGCGTCGCCCTGGCGTCCCAGCGCTTCTATCAGGAAGCCGAAATCCCCGTGATCAACAATGTCGCCACCGGCACGCTGATCACCCAGCAGTTCATCCCGCCGAAGGAGAAGGCCAACTACGTCTTCCGCAACGCCGCCAACGACATCATTCAGAGCGCGATGATTGCCGATGAAGCAGTGAAGCGCCAGGGCTTCAAGAAGCCGGCCATCCTCGCCGACAGCACCAATTACGGCCAGCTCGGCCGGCAAGACCTGACCAAGGCTCTCGCGGTGCTCGGCGTGAAGCCGGTGGCCGAAGAGAAGTTCAACATCGGCGACACCGATATGACCGCGCAGCTGCTGCGCGCCAAGGAAGCGGGCGCCGACGTGATCCTCACCTATGCCATCGGCCCCGAGCTGGCGCAGATCGCCAACGGCATGGCCAAGCTCGGCTGGAAGGTGCCGATGATCGGCTCCTGGACCTTGTCCATGGCCAGCTTCATCGACACGGCGGGCGCGAACGGCGAGGGCGCGATGATGCCCCAGACCTTCATCCAGACCCCCGACACGCCGAAGCGCAAAGCGTTCATCGACGCCTATCAGGCGGCCTACAAGGTGGACCGCATTCCCTCGCCGGTCTCCGCCGCGCAGGGCTATGACTCGGTGTACCTGCTGGCCGCCGCCATTACCCAGGCGGGTTCGACGGACGGCAAGAAGATCCGCGAGGCTCTGGAAAACCTGAAGACCAAGGTTGAAGGCGTCGTGACGATCTATGACAAGCCGTTCAGTGCCACCGACCACGAGGCCATCACCAACAACATCCCGGTGTTCGGCGTCGTCAAGAACGGCCGCGTGGTCGTCGCTCATCCCGAAGACATCGCCGGAGACAAGGCGGTTCGGGTGAAGCCGGCCACCAACTGACACGCAGGTTCCGATAACGGCCCCCTCGCGCCCGGCGCGAGGGGTTCCGCCTCAACGCTTCGGAAACACTCATGAACATCCTGTTGCAGCTTGTGGTCAGCGGCATATCCGTCGGCATGATCTATGGCGTGATCGCCTTCAGCTACCAGCTCACGTTCGCCACCTCGAAGACACTGAACTTCGGGCAGGGCGAGGCGCTGATGCTCGGCGCGCTGGTCGGTCTCACCACCATCAATTTTCTCATCGGCCAGTCGCTCGGCAATGGCTTCGCCTACCTGCTGATGCTGCCCATCGTCTTCGCCTTCGGCCTGTGCCAGGGCGTGGTGGTGGAATGGCTGGGTGTGCGCCGCGCGGTGCAGGCCAAGTCAGAGGCCGGGTGGATCATGGCCACCATTGCGCTGGGCATCATCTTCCGCAATCTGGCGGAGAATGTCTGGGGCCGCGATGCGCTGCGCTTTCCCTCACCCCTGCCGGAAGCGGCGCTGACCATCGGCCCGGTGCGCATCCAGCCCATGGAGATCGCCATCGTGCTCGGCGCGCTGGCGGTGATGCTGGCGGTGGAAATCTTCAACCGCCGCTCGATCTTCGGCAAGGCGGTGGTGGCGACCGCCAATGACAAGGACGCCGCCGACCTGATGGGCATCAACACCAGCCGGGTCATCACCTTTTCCTACGCTTTGTCGTCCATGACGGCAGCGCTTGCAGGCGTGCTGATCGCGCCCGTCACCCTCACCGGCGCCACCATGGGCGCGGTGCTCGGGCTGAAAGCGTTCGCGGTCGCCATCATCGGCGGGCTCTCCAGCGGCATGGGTGTGATCGCGGGCGGGCTTATCCTCGGCATCACCGAGACCCTCACCGGCTATTACATCTCCACCGGCTACAAGGATGTGCCGGGCCTTGTTCTTCTTCTCCTGGTGCTGACGCTCAAGCCTTCGGGCCTGTTCGGCCGCGCGACGATCAAGAAGGTCTGAGCCGATGCCGATCAAACTTATCGGTGCCCTGCTGGGCCTTGCCGCGCTCGTCGTTCTGCCGTTCTGGGTGACGAGCCCCTATTATCTGCACCTCACCATCACCATCGCCATCTACGCCATCCTGCTGCTCGGGCTCGACGTGGTGTTCGGCTATACCGGCGAGGTGTCCATCGGCCATGCCGCTTTGTTCGGCATCGGCGCCTACACCGCCGGCGTCGTGGCGATGCATTTCGGCATCGGCTTCTGGCCGGCGATCCCGCTCGGCGTCATCGTCGCGGCGCTGTTCGGCGTGGTCCTGGCGTTCCCGGCGCTGCGGGTGAACGGCCCCTATCTCGCCATGGTGACGCTGGCGTTCGGCACCATCGTGCAGATCCTCATCAATGAGATGACCGACCTGACGAACGGTCCGCTCGGCATCAAGCTGAACACACCGCTGTTCCTTGATCTCAGGTGGCTGGGCGATGCCATCCCGCTGTTCGACATGTCGCTCAAGCGCATGAAGGAGGTGGAGTATTATTACATCTGCGCCTTCTGGCTCGTGGTGGCGCTGGTGGTCATCAACCGCATCCTCGCCTCCCACCTCGGCCGCGCCTTCGAGGCGCTGCGCGACAGCCCGATCGCATCGGACTGCATGGGGGTCAGCGTCTACAAGCACAAGGTGATGGCGTTCGTGGTCAGCGCCGGCTTCGCCGGGCTGGCAGGCGTGCTGTTCGCCTATTCCGAGCAATATATCGCGCCGAACAATTTCGGCTTCGAGCTTTCGGTGCAGTTCCTGCTGGCGGTCACCGTGGGCGGGCGCAAATCCCGGCTCGGGCCGATCCTCGGTGCGGTCATCATCGTGTTCCTGCCGAACCTGCTCTCCGACATCGTGCTGTTCCGCTACATCGCCGGCATCATCGCGGTGATTGCGGTCATCGCCGGGGCGCGCGCCTTCGTCACCGAGCCGGAGCGGCGGCTCAAGAACGCCATTCCCGTGGTGCTGTGCCTGTTGTTCTTCGTGTTCTCGCTGCTGCTTCAAAAGATTACGGACTACAAGCTCACCGTGTTCGGCGTGATGATCCTGTTCGTGGTCTACTACCTGCCGGAGGGCATCGTCGGCTTCCTCAAGCGGGCGGCGATCCGCATGTGGCCGCGCCTGTTCCACGCCCATGCCGTCATCGACGCGCAGGCGGCGCGCAAGCCGATCACGGCGGCCGCGGGTGCCGCTGAGGGCGTGCTGCTGGAAGTGGACGGGGTGGTGATGCAGTTTGGTGGCCTGAAGGCGCTGGACCGTGTTTCCATCGCTGTGAAGCCTGGCACGATCCATGGTCTCATCGGCCCCAACGGGTCCGGCAAGAGCACCATGATGAACGTGCTCACCGGCATCTATGTGCCCACCGCAGGCTCCATCCGGTTCCGCGATCACGACCTTGCCGGGCAGACCTCCTCCGCCATCGCCAAGAGCGGCATCGCGCGGACCTTCCAGAACGTCCAATTGTTCAGCGAACTGACGCTGATCGAGAACGTGCTGGTCGGCCTGCACCACACCTATCGCGCTACGTTCTTCGACGTGGCGCTGGGGCTTCCCCGCATCCGGCGCGAGGAGCGCACCGCGCGCGAGCGGGCCATGAGCCTGCTGGCCTTCGTCGGGCTGCATGATCTTGCCAACGAGGAATCCCGCAACCTGCCCTATGGCAAGCAGCGCCTGCTTGAGATCGCCCGCGCCCTGGCGCTGGACCCGCAGCTTCTGTTGCTGGACGAGCCGGCGGCGGGGCTAACGGCGCCCGACATCAAGAGCCTGATGGAAATCATCCGCAAGGTTCGCGATGCCGGTGTCACCATCGTGCTCATCGAGCACCACATGGATGTTGTGATGAGCGTCTGCGACACGGTCAGCGTGCTCGACTTCGGCCAGAAGATCGCTGAGGGCAAGCCGGCCCAGGTGCAGGCGGACGAGCGTGTCATTGAAGCCTATCTCGGCGGCGCCGCCGTCGCAGCGCAGTGAGGATGCCATGCTTGAGGTAACCGATCTCGTTGCCGGCTACGGCAAGGTCCAGGTGCTCCACGGGCTCAGCCTGCAGGTGGAGCCGGGCCAACTCGTCACCCTCATCGGCTCTAACGGGGCCGGCAAGACCACCACGCTGCGGGCGCTATCGGGGATGATAGCGCCGCAGTCCGGCTCCATCCGCCTCGGCGGCGAGGAAATCGGCGGACTGCCCTCGTTCGGCATCACCCGCAAGGGCATGGCCCATTCCCCGGAAGGCCGGCGCGTGTTCTCCACCCTGAGCGTGCGCGACAACCTGCTGCTCGGCGCCTTCCCGCGCCTCACAGGGTCGCGGCCCAAGGGCGATGTTAACGGGGACCTGGAGCGCATGTTCACGCTGTTCCCGCGCCTCAAGGAGCGGCGCGAGCAATTGGCGGGCACGCTTTCCGGCGGTGAGCAGCAGATGCTCGCCATGGCCCGCGCACTGATGCTCAACCCCCAGGTGCTGCTGCTGGACGAGCCCTCCATGGGCCTCGCGCCCCGCCTTGTGGCGGAGGTGTTCGCCACCATCGCCCGGCTGAAGGCGGAGAAGATCACCATGCTCCTGGTGGAGCAGTTCGCCGCCGCCGCTCTGGAGGTGGCCGACTTCGGCTACGTCATGGAAAACGGCAACATCACCGCCTCCGGCCCCGCCGCGGCCTTGCGCGACGACCCCGCCGTGCGCGCCGCCTATCTCGGCCACGCTCATTGAAGTGAAGAGCGGAGCCTTTTGCTCCGGGCCGAACCCCTCGGATTTCACCCTCCCCCCTTGAGGGGGAGGGCAGGGTGGGGGGTATCTCTCCATTTGGTCTGGTGTGGGTGGTCTTGGTGGCGCCATACCCCCCACCCCAACCCTCCCCCTCAAGGGGGGAGGGGGCCTTGCATGGGTGAGCGAAGGCCTCCCTCACCCGTCGACGATATCCGCGAATTCCGAGTGGCGGGCCACCCAGGCGGCCATGAAGGAGCACAGGGGCACGGCATGCCGTCCGCTGTCGCGGATCGCCTCGAAGACCCCCTTGGCCAGCTTGGAGCCGATGCCCTGGCCACCCAGCGCCTCAGGCACCTCGGTGTGGGTCAGGAGGACCTTGTTGCCCTCGATGCGGTACTCCGCAATCGCCAGTTCCTTGCCCACCGCCATTTCAAAACGGCTTTCGGAGGGGTTGTCGATGACAGTGTAATCCATGCGTGTAGATCCTGTGGTTCACGGGCCCGTCGTGCGTCCAGATCTAGCCATTAAATGGATAAATCAAAGGTCTCCGAACCGCTTTTTCCCTGATGGGGCGCGATGGCATGCGACCGGCGATTTTCCTCTTGGCGGCGACGTAACTATACAGTTAGATAAATGCCAATCTGCGTGTCGGCGCCTTCCTCTTTCATGGCTCACGTCCGCCGCCGGACGGGTTAACATGAGGGGCGGTGCAACCGCCGCGCAAGACGATCGACGGACGACGGCCCCCGGCGCCAACCGGGACCGGCGAACCGAAAACAAAAGAACGCGCCTCAGGCGTGACTGAAATTCTCTTGGGAGGACAACATGATAGGTAAATCCAAGCTCGGAGTGTGGCTCGTCACTGCCGCCACCCTTCTCGCCGGAACCGCTGGTGCCAACGCCGCCAACGCCGCCGACAAGGTGTCGCTGCTGCTCAACTGGTACAATTACGGCGAGCATGCCCCGTTCTATCTGGGCATCGACAAGGGCTATTTCGCCAAGGAAGGCATCGAACTGGAAATCCAGGAAGGGCGCGGCTCCGGCGTGACCGTCCAGGCCACTGCCGCCGGTTCCACCACCTTCGGCTACGCCGACTTCGGCACCATGGTGAAAGCCGCCGTAAAAGGCGCTCCCATCAAGGCGGTAGGTATCATGCTCCAGACCAGCCCGATGGCGGTCGAGGGCTTCGCGGACAAAAATATCCGTGTTCCCAAGGACATGATCGGAAAGACCGTGGTGTTTACTGCGGGCGACAGCTTCTCCCAGCTGTGGCCGGCGCTGCTGAAGGTGAACGGCATCCAGGAGAATCAGGTCAAGGTGCTGCTGGGCGATGCCGCCACCAAGCGCAACGCGGTGATTTCCGGCCAAGCCGATTTTCTGCTGGGAAATGTCAACGATCAGAAGCCCTTGATCGAGGAAGCGACCGGTAAGCCGGTCTACGCCATGCTGTTTGCCGATTTCGGCATCAACACCGTCAACGGCGCCTTCATCACCAAGCCGGACCTGCTGACCAGCAATCCCGACCTCGTGAAGCGCTTCCTGCGGGCCGTGACGGCCTCGGTTGAAGAGGCGAAGAAGAACCCCGAGGGCGCGGTGGACGCGATGCTGAAGGTGAATCCCAAGGCCGGTAAGCGCGAAACCCTGCTCGCAAGCTGGACCGTGACGCTTCCGCTGCTTCACACACCCCTCACCAAGGACAAGGCGCCACTCTGGACCGCCCCGGCGGACGTCGCCTCGACCCTCGACATCCTTTCCAAGTATAGCGGCGTGGAAGTCGATCCGGCCCAGGGCGCGAAATACTACACCAATGACTTCCTGCCGAAGTAGGGCGCCCAGAAGCATCCCGTGGCGCCGACGCCACGGGATGTTTTTCAATGATCAGAACGCTGTGCCGGGCTTGCCCCGGGCATTTTCTTTGGCAGCCGGCGCCTCAATGCTTGTGTTCGCCACCGCCCGCCGGCATCGCTGAGGCGGCGCCGGCGGCAATGCTGCGCACCTCGAACACCACGTTCACGCTTCCGGCCTTCTCGAAGGTCAGCGTGCCCTTGACCTTGTCGCCTTCCTTCAGTGGCTGTTTCAGGTCCATGAGCATGAGGTGGTAGCCGCCCGGCGCGAGCGTCACAGTCTGGCCGAGAGGAATGTCGAGGCCGGCCGGCAACGGGCGCATGATCATCACGTTGTCCTTCATGGACATCTCATGAATCTCGAACCGGCCTGCCTGCTCGAACGTGCCGCTCAACAGCTTGTCCGGCGTCGTCCCGGTGTTGGTGATAACGACATAGCCGCCCGCCACCTTGGCGCCGCCCGGTGTTGCGCGGCTCCACGGCGCGGTGACGAGGAGATCCCCCACCTTGAACGTCTGAGCGGCAGTCGCCGCCGCCGCCAGCTTGAGACCTGGCGCGGGTTTGGCGGGCTTAGGCGCCTGCGCGGAGGGAATTTCGGTCCAATCGGCAGTCGCACTTCCGCAGGTCTGGACGGTCGGGAAATACACCGTGGTCGGGTCCGCCTGGGGCGCGAGATAGGCGACGAAGACGAAATCGTCGTAATGGGCATTCGGCAGGTTGCCGCCGGTCCAGGAGATCGTCTTCACCCCCTCCTTCGCAGGGGGACCGTGCATCACCTCATAGGCCCTGGTGTACGGGCCGGTCTCGGTGGCGAGGGTCCAGCCGGGCTTGGGCTGAGGCTTCACCGAGATAACACCTTCGGGAATAGACACCTTGATGCCTGTGGTGGCGGCATCGCCGCAGCCATGCGGCACCTTCAGCACCGCCTTGTAGGAGGTGCCGGATGTCGCCTGCCCCTGTTCCAGGGTGATATGGGCGAAAGCGGGCGTGGTGGACATAAGGGCAGCCGCGCAAAGCGCGCCGCGCAGAGTGAAACTCGACATGGATTGTCTCCGAGAAATGAGGAACGGCAAACGGATCAGGCCCGCGCCGGTGGTCCTCGCGCCTCGAAAGCAGGGAGTGCCGCAGCCAGGTCTGCGGCGGTATATTTCGCTGGTGCCAGCGCTGTCCCGGCCTGCGGCGGTGCCACCAGACTGACCGCCTCCGCCGCGCCCAGGATCGGTGCTACCTGGGACGCCGCGCAGCCCAGAGTGCAGCACAGGAGGTCATGGGGGGGATTGCCGTCGGGGGCTTCGCCGGAGCCGGAGGGGGTGCAGAGCGCGCCGGATACGGCCTCCTGCATCGCCAGTGCGTGCACCGTGCCAGCGGTCGCGCCCATCACGACTTGCAGCAGCAAGGCGTAAGCGAAGGTGAGGCGGATGGCCCACCTCGTCACACGTTCCGCTCCAGGCTTCAGATGGCGCATGGCAATGGATTAGGCGGCTGCTCGGTTTCAGGCAAGGGCCGCGAGGTCGCGGCGGCCGCCGCCGCTTGGCAGGTCAAAGAAAATGATGCCAGTCTAAGCCCTTCCGGCGGTGCAGCCTCGGGAGGTAGCGATGGTCTTCTGGTTCCCAATCGTTATGTGGGCGCTCGCCATATTTCTTGCCGGGGTCTCCATTGGCCGGGCTCCAAAGCCGAGACCTGCGGGTTTCGTGGCGGACCGGCTGATGAAATACATTCTGCTGCTTCCCGTCGGCATCCAGGGCCTGTGGGGGGCGTTGGGACATCTCGGCTTTCCTGCTCAGACCGCCGCCTCGATCGGCTGGGCGCCGAGCCCGTTCCAGTTCGAGGTGGGTGTATGCAATCTCGGGCTCGGCGTCGTCGGTCTCATCGCCGCGTTTTACGCCAGCTGGAATTTCCGCCTCTCTCTCGCCCTCTATGTCACGGCGTTCCTTGGCGGCGCGGCGGTTGGGCATGTGATCCAGATGTCTGCCGCCGGCAATTTCGCGCCGGGCAATGCCGGGCCTATTTTCTATACGGACATACTCACGCCGCTCGCCTTGCTCATCTTGCTGGTCCTGACACGCAAGACCGCCCGGCCCTGAAGCGGGCGGCTTCCAGAAAGCCCGACATGCCCGATGACGCTGAACGCGACCGCTTTTCCGCCCGCGCCGTGCGCTATGCCAGGGTGGGCGCCAATGTTGGCGGCGTCGCCGCCCGCATCGCCGGCTCCCGTCTTCTCGGCTTCGACAAGTCCGGTGAGGGGAACGCAGCCGCGCTGGCCGCTGCCCTGGGTGGCCTGAAAGGGCCGCTGATGAAGGTTGCGCAACTCATGGCAACCGTGCCGGATGTTTTGCCGCCCGAATACGCCGCCGAACTTCAGAAGCTCCAGAACGACGCGCCGCCCATGGGCCGTGCCTTTGTTAAGCGGCGCATGATGGCCGAACTGGGCCGCGACTGGGAAGGGCGCTTCGCCAGCTTCGACTACACGCCTGCCGCCGCCGCTTCACTGGGACAGGTGCACAAGGCGGTGACGCTGGACGGGCAGACCGTCGCCTGCAAGCTGCAATATCCCGACATGCAGGCGGCCGTGGAGGCAGACCTCAACCAGCTTGAACTGCTGTTTTCCCTCCACCGCCGTATGGACCCAGCCATCGACACCCGAGAGATCGCGGGCGAAATCGGCGCGCGGGTTCGCGAGGAACTGGACTATCGCCGGGAGGCCCGCCACGCCGCCCTTTATGCCTTGATGCTGGCGGATGAACCGCTGGTGCGGGTGCCCAGCATACGGGAGGATTTTTCAACCGGCCGCCTGCTCACCATGGGTTGGCTTGAGGGCACCAAGATCCTCAATTTCGTCGATCATCCCCTGGAGGAGCGCAATCTGCTGGCGCGGGCAATGTTCGCCGCCTGGTGGCTGCCGTTTAGCCGTCACGGGGTGATCCATGGCGATCCGCACCTTGGCAATTACACGGTGTTCCAGGATGGAGAGGGCCGGCCGGCGGGCATCAATCTTCTGGACTACGGCTGCATTCGCATCTTCCCGCCGGCCTTCGTCGCTGGGGTGGTGGACCTCTATCGCGGCCTGAGCGAAGGCGACGACGCACGAGTGGTGCATGCTTATGAGACCTGGGGCTTCAAGGGCTTGAAGCGCGAACTCATCGACGTTCTGAACATCTGGGCGCGCTTCATCTACGGCCCACTGATGGATGACCGGGTGCGCTCAATCGCCGATGGGGTGTCGCCGGGCCAGTATGGTCGGCGCGAGGCGTTCCAGGTGCATACCGCGCTGAAGCGGCTTGGCCCCGTGACGGTGCCGCGCGAGTTCGTGTTCATGGACCGTGCCGCGATCGGCCTCGGCGCGGTGTTCCTGCACCTGAAGGCGGAATTGAACTTCCACGCCCTGTTTGAGGCGGCGATCGCCGATTTCAGCATGGCGACCGTCGCGCAGCGGCAGTCTGAGGCTTTGGCAGTGGTGGGGTTGGCGTAACCGGCCCCCCGGGCGCCTGCCCAGAAAAGAGAGGCATGCGGCGAGCACGCCTCTCTGTTGCTGACTTCAGTGTGCGTCCGACTGCTTCGCGGCGGCGACGATGTCCTCCATGGAGGTTCCCTTCATGCCGTTGAAGAAGACGTTAAGCAGCACCGCCACGATGGCGCACAGCAGGATACCGGACTCCAGCAGCGGGTGGAGTTCGTGCGGCAGGTTCTTGAAGAAGTTGGGCGCGACCAGCGGGATCATGCCGAAGCCGACTGATATGGCGACGATGAACAGGTTGAACTTGTTGGTCTTGAAGTCCACCGCCGTAAGAATGCGTGCCCCTGTTGCGGCGACCATGCCGAACATGACTAGGCCCGCGCCGCCGAGCACCACCACCGGAACCGACTCCACCAGCGCCGCCATCTTCGGTAGCAGGCCGAGCACCACCATGATGACGCCGCCAGCTACAGTCACCCAGCGCGAGCGCACGCCGGTAATGCCGACCAGGCCCACGTTTTGTGAGAAGGAGGTGTAGGGGAAGGTGTTGAAAATGCCGCCGAGCAGGGTGCCGACGCCATCCGCCCGAAGTCCGCGCGCCAGATCCTTCTGGTCCACCGGCTTGCCGGTCATCTCCGAGAGCGCCAGGAACATGCCGAGGCTCTCGATCATGACCACGATCATCACGATGCTCATGGTGACGATGGGGATGAGATGGAACTGCGGCATGCCGAAGTGAAACGGCATGATGACGTCGACCCAAGACGCCTTGGCCACCTTGTCGAAGGACATAACGCCGAGCACCGTGGCGAGCACGGCCCCGGCGACGATTCCTAGCAGCACCGCCACGTTGGACACGAAGCCTGTGCCCCATTTGATGAGACCGAGGATCACCAACATGACGAACAGCGAAATCCCGAGCCCTTGAAGCTGTCCGTACGCCGGGTTAGCCACGGAAACGGTCTCCCCGTTCACAACCTTGGTGAACATGGGAATGCCGCCGCCCGCCCAGTTGATGCCGACCCGCATCAGCGAGATGCCGATGACCAGGATGATGGTGCCGGTGACAACGGGGGGAAACAGCGGAAGCAGCCGGCTGATGAACGGGGCCACCACGATGCCGAAGACGCCTGCGGCAATGACCGAACCATAGATGCCGAGCAGCCCGATTTCCGGTGCCGCCGCCATGGAGAGCATGGGGCCGACCGAGGCGAAGGTCACCCCCATCATGACGGGCAGGCGGATGCCGACGCCCTTGAAGCCGAGGCACTGCACCAGGGTGGCCAGCCCGCAGGCGAACAGGTCGGCGCTGATGAGGAAGGCGATATCCTCGGGCGGCAGTTTCAGCGCGCGCCCGATGATCAGCGGAACGGCGACCGCGCCGGCATACATGACAAGAACATGCTGCAACCCGAGGGCGAGCAGTTTCGGCGTCGGCAGAACTTCATCGACCGGATGAACGGCTTGCGACATGAGGACCCCCTCGTAAAAGGCCGGTTATCTTGGGAAGGATGATTTTACGCGCGGTCTAGGCGCCGCTGCTGCACCGCATCAAAGAGCATTTTCGCGGCTCATGAAATAGCTTGGAAGATCGAAGTTATTCCAATTTTTCATATAATCGCGGACGCTGGCGCAGGTTATGCTCCGTAGGCGAGGAATCTTTGCCCGGGAAGGGTAAGCGAATGGGACGCCTATCGACGCATGTGCTGGATCTTGTCGATGGCGTGCCGGCGCTGGGGGTGGAGATCGAACTTTTTCGCATTGCAGCGGAAGGCGGGCGCACCCTGATCTCCCGGCACATCACAAATGCCGACGGGCGCACCGATACGCCGCTGCTCTCGGGCGAGTCGTTCGTGGGCGGCACCTACGAACTGGTGTTCCACATGGGGCCGTATTTCATGGCCCAGGGCACCCCGCTTTCCGAGCCGCCGTTCCTTGACCAAATTCCCCTGCGCTTTTCCATGGGCGAGGATGGGCATTACCATGTGCCCCTCCTCTGCTCGCCCTGGGCCTATTCCACCTATCGCGGCTCCTGACATGACATCTAAGCCCTATCCCCGCGACCTCGTCGGCTATGGACGCAACCCGCCCCATCCCCGATGGCCGAGCGATGCACGGATCGCCGTGCAGTTCGTGATGAATTACGAGGAGGGGGGCGAGAACTCGATCCTCCATGGCGACAATGCCTCGGAAGCGTTCCTGTCCGAGATCATCGGTGCCGTGCCGTGGCCGCGCCAGCGGCACATGAACATGGAGAGCATTTACGAGTTCGGCTCCCGCGTCGGCTTCTGGCGGCTGCATCGCATGTTCACCGAACGCGGCATGCCGCTCACGGTGTTCGGGGTGGCCACCGCGATGGCGCGCCATCCGGATGCGGTCGCCGCAATGAACGAAGCGGGTTGGGAGATCGCCAGCCATGGCTATAAGTGGATCGAATACAAGGATTTCGCGAAGGAGGACGAGCGCGAGCACATCCTTGAGGCCGTGCGCCTCCACACCGAGGTCGCCGGCGCCCGGCCGCTGGGGTTCTACCAGGGCCGTTCCGCGGAAAACACCACGCCGCTGGTGATGGAGGAGGGGGGCTTCCTTTATTCAGCCGACACCTACGCAGACGAATTGCCCTATTGGATCGAGGGGCCGAAAGGCCCTTTCCTGATGGTGCCCTACACGCTCGACGCTAACGACATGCGTTTCTCTGTGGCGGCGGGCTTCGGCTCGGGGGACGAGTTCTTCGGCTATCTCCGTGATAGCTTCGATGTGCTCTATGCCGAGGGAGCAAGCGCGCCGCGCATGCTCTCCATCGGTCTGCATAACCGCCTCGTGGGGCGGCCGGGCCGGGCGGCGGCTCTGGGTCGTTTCCTCGATTATATCCAGAGCCATGAGAAGGTATGGGTGGCGCGGCGGGTGGATATCGCCCGACATTGGATTGCCCACCATCCCCCGCCCGGCGGCTATGTGCCGAGCCGGATGTCGCGCGCGCTGTTCGTGGAACGGTTCGGCGGCGTGTTCGAGCATTCGCCCTGGATCGCGCAAGCCGTGTATGACGCGGGTCTGACGTCCACTCAAGGCACTGCGCAAGGACTGCACGCCGTCATGGCGCAGGTGCTGCGCGCCGCCTCTCTGTCCCGGCAGATGGACGTCATCAACGCTCACCCGGACCTCGCGGGAAAGCTTGCGGCCGCGAAGATGCTCACCGCCGACAGCACCGACGAGCAGGCATCCGCCGGGCTCGACCAGTTGACCGAGGCGGAAAAGGCCAGGTTCACCGCGCTGAACGCGGCCTATGTGGAGAGGTTCGGCTTCGTCTTCATCATGGCGATCCGCGGCCGGACCAAAGACGAGATCGTCGCCGGCTTCGAGCGCAGGCTCCAGAATTCGCTGGACGCCGAACGGGCGGAAGCTCTTACCCAGATCGAGCGCATCGCGCTGCTCCGCCTTGAGCAGATGATGCCGGGATAGGGCCGCCCCCAGTGGGGCCATCACCGTGCAGTTGAAACCGAAGTTCGGAAAAAAGAGCGTCCGATGACACGCAGCGTCACGACCAGCGCGGACTTTGCGCCGCTCGATCCCGATCCCCTGGAGGGGGCGACCATCGCCGCGCGGCTGAAGGAGCTTGCCGCCTTCACTGACGTGCCCGGTGAGATGACCCGGTTGTCGCTGTCTCCCGCGCACAAGAGGTCTGCGGCGCAGGTAGCCTACTGGCTCCGCGCGGCGGGCATGCGGCAGGTCCATGTGGATGGCACCGGTGCCGTGGTCGGCCGCTATGCCGCCGACCGGGCGGACGCAAAGACGCTGATCATCGGCTCGCATATCGACACGGTGCGCAACGCGGGCATCTATGACGGCAATCTCGGTGTGATGGTGGGTATTGCCGCGGTTCATCAATTGTACCGCGAGGGGCGGCGCCTGCCGTTCGCCATTGAGGTGGTGGCGTTCGCGGATGAGGAGGGCGTGCGCTTCCTCTCGACCCTGTCCTCTTCCAAGGCGCTCGCTGGCATCTTCGATCCTGCCTGCCTCGATGATGTGGACGCCGCCGGCATCTCGCGCCACGAGGCGCTGCGGGCGTTTGGAGCGCCTGTGGAGACCATTCCCTCCTGCGCGCGCGACCCGGCCGAAACGCTTGGCTATGTCGAGGTGCATATCGAGCAGGGGCCGGTTCTGGAGGCGCTGGAGCTGCCGCTCGGCATCGTCACCGGCATAGCCGGCGCGTCGCGCGCGACCGTGCGGCTGAAAGGGCAGGCGGCCCATTCCGGCACCATGCCCATGCCCATGCGCCAGGACGCGTTGGCGGCGGCCGCGGAGATCATCCTAGCGATCGAGCAGCGCGGTTCCGTAAACGTCGAGCCCGCTTCCCTGGTGGCAACGGTGGGCACGCTCATCATCGCCGGCAGTGCCGTAAACGTGGTGCCGGGGGAAGTGCAATTCTCAATCGACGTGCGCTCCTCCGACGATGCAGTGCGCAAGGCGGCTGTGGCTGATATCTCGCAGGCGATCGCGGAGATTTCCGACCGCCGGTCGGTAAAGCCGTTTCTCTCATGGGGCCATGACGCCCCCGCTGCGCCTTGCGACGAGGGACTTCAGGCCCGGCTCGCCGAGGCGGTGGAAAACGTCGGCCTCACCGCGCATCGTCTGCCTTCCGGGGCCGGCCACGACGCTATGGTGTTCCGCAACGTGCTCCCCATGGCGATGATGTTCGTGCGCTCGCAGAACGGTAGCCATAACCCCAGAGAATACGCCGCGCCGGAAGACATAGGCCTCGCAGCGAAGGCCTTGCATGCCTTTCTCCTGGGGCTGGCGCGTTAGGCGTCCGGTCCCGCCAGTTGCGGCAGGAGCATGCGGGCATGGGTGCGGCCCATCTCCAGCGTCAAAGGCAGGGCGCTGATGGAAACGTCGAGGTCGTCGTCCACCCGCAGCCGCTTATGGGCGCGTAGGATTGTCACCTGCTCTCCGCGCAGGCATTCCACGGGTGGGCGGATGCCCCAGTCCGCGTGGGTCAGCCATTCCACCATGGCTTCCCGCTGTTCTTCCAGTGCATAGACCACCTCGATCTTGCCATCGCCCGGCTCGGCCCAGGGCACCAGATTGATCTTGGGGCCGATCCTGCTGATGTTGGTGATCTCGGCGAACAAAACGTCCAGAACGGCGCTTTTGCCGTCCACCTCGATCTCGATGCTTCGGGGCTTCTTGCGCTTCATGGCCTTGGTGATGGTTTTCAGTGCCGTCTCAAGCTGAGTCTCGGTTGGGCCGCTGATATCGTCGAGTGTGCGCATCGCGGCGGCGAACGCACCGATGCCGATGCCTTCCACCACGCTGCGGGTGCCGTCGGAACTCTCCACCGAGCCGATGTCGAAGCGCCCGACCCTCCCCTCCGTCCAGCCGGGGACCAGATCCTCGCACGCGCCCCGGATGCCCAGCGACATGGCGATATTGTTGGCGGTGCCCAGCGGCAGGATGGCAACCGGCGGGGCATCCTCGGGCAATTGCTTGAGCACCTTGCTGACTGTGCCGTCGCCCCCGGCGGCGGCGATCAAGTCTGCCGGCCACGTCAGTGCTTGTGCGAGGGTCGGGTCCTTGCTGGAGCGATAGTGCACGGAATGGCCGTGCTCGCGCAGCAGTTCGACCAACGTTTCCGCACCCTGGTCGGCATTACCGGCGGTCGCATTGTGAATGAGAGTAACGCGCATCGACGATCTCCAGCCCTTTTGCCGTTCAACAGCGTGACGGCAGAGCTTGTTCCCTAAACGGAGACTTGCGGGTCGGGATGCGTGGAGCGGCCGAGGTGCACATCTGGACAGGCCCGAACTTTGTGTGAACACTCGCACCCGCGCGCACCGGGCACTGGATCAGAAGGACATGCTGCAAGCCTGGGTCGTCGTCTTCGTCGCGCTCGCCTATATCGGCATGCTGTTCGGCGTGGCGAGCTTCGGCGACCGGCTGCGCCGGGCCAAGCCGAGCGGCGCCCCGCGTCCGCTGATCTATTCGCTTTCCCTCGCGGTCTATTGCACCTCGTGGACCTTCTTCGGCTCGGTGGGCCTCGCCACCACCCAGGGCTTTGACTTCCTCACCATCTATCTCGGTCCGGTGATCGTGATTGGCGCGGCGGCGCCGGTTCTTATGCGTATCGTGCGCTTAGCGAAGACGCACAACATCACCTCGATCGCCGATTTCATGGCGGCGCGCTACGGCAAGCACCAGGGCATCGCCGCGCTGGTCACGGTGGTCGCCATTGTCGGATCCATTCCCTACATCTCGCTGCAGCTCAAGGCGGTGTCGTCCTCGCTGCTGGCTGTCATGGGGCATCTCAGCTCGGGTCCGCTCGCCGGCTCCATCGGCGGCGACCTCGCCTTGTTCGTCGCACTCGCCATGGCAGCCTTCGCTGTCCTGTTCGGCACCCGCCACACCGACGCCACCGAGCATCAAGAGGGGCTGATGCTGGCGGTGGCGACGGAATCCATCGTCAAGCTGGTGGCGTTCCTGGCGGTCGGATTCTTCGTCACCTTCATGCTGTTCGACGGCCCCGGCCCACTGTTGCAGGCGGCCCGGCAGACCGGCGTCATCGCGCCGTTCGACCGGGGTATCTCGCTGGAGAACTGGGTCACCATGACCCTGCTTTCCGCGGGTGCCTTTGTTCTTCTGCCGCGCCAGTTCCATGTTGCGGTGGTGGAGAACCGTGGCGTCGAGGAGATCAAGCGCGCCCGCTGGCTGTTCCCGCTCTACCTCGTGCTCATCAACCTGTTCGTGGTGCCGGTGGCGCTGGCGGGCATGGTGCTGTTCCCGCTCCAGACCGTGGACCGGGACGTGTTCGTGCTCGCCGTGCCTTTGGCTGCGGGGGCGGAGTATCTGGCTCTGCTGGCGTTCGTCGGTGGCCTCTCGGCTGCCACAGCCATGGTGATCGTGGAGACCGTGGCTCTCGCCATCATGATCTCCAACGACCTTGTCATGCCGCTTCTGCTGCGGCGGCGGACGGCGCGCGGCGAGAGCCAGCAGACGCCACACGACATGGTGGGGGTGCTGCTCTCGGTGCGGCGTGCGGCGATCTTCCTGATCCTGCTGCTGACCTATCTGTATTACCGCACCACGGGCGATGTGCAGCTTGCGCAGATCGGCCTGCTCTCGTTCGCCGCTATCGCCCAGGTGGGCCCAGCGTTTGCTGCTGGCCTGATCTGGCGCCGGGCCACCGCCAAGGGCGCGATAGCCGGTATTCTGGTGGGCATCCTGGTGTGGGCCTATACCCTCCTGCTGCCGATGCTCGCCGATGCCGGCCTCATTCCTCGTCCGTTCGTGGATAACGGGCCATTCGGCATCGGCCTGCTGCGGCCCGGCCAGCTTCTGGGACTATCCGCAACCCCGCTTGCGCACGGCGTCGCCTGGAGCCTGGGACTGAACACCCTGCTGCTGGCGCTGGTGTCGCTGCTGACCAAACCTTCCTCCATCGAGCAGGTGCAGGCGGGCCTGTTCATCGCTTCAGAGCAGGCGACGCCGCGCCCCAATTTCCGCCGCTGGCGTTCCTCTGTCATGGTGGAGGAACTGATCACCACGGTTGCCCGCTATCTCGGTGAGGAGCGCGCCCGCTCCGCCTTCGCCGCCTTCGCCCGCGACCGGGGTATCCGGATCGATCCGCGCCACGAGGCGGACGCGCAATTGGTGCGCTATGCAGAGCATCTGCTGGCCTCGGCCATCGGTGCCGCCTCCTCGCGTCTCGTGTTGTCCCTGCTGCTGCGCAAGCGCGCGGTCTCAACCAAGGCGGCGCTGAAGCTGCTGGACGATGCCTCCGCCGCGATCCAGTACAATCGCGAACTGTTGCAGACCGCCATTGATCATGTGGGGCAGGGGATCGCAGTGTTCGACCGCGACCTGCATCTCGTGTGCTGGAATCGGCAATTCGGCGAGATGCTGGACCTGCCGCCGGAATGCTACGCCATCGGCGTGCAACTCCAGGAAATCCTGCGCCATGCCCAGGCGGAGCCGGAGGATGCCTCCGCCGACTTCGACGCGCGGCTCGCCCGCTATGCCGTGGGCGGGCCAGGACTCCAGGAGCGCCTGAAGCACCTCAACGCCTCCATCGAGGCTCGCTCCGATCCTCTGCCGGACGGCGGCATCGTCGTGACCTTCACCGACATCACCGCTTCGGTGGACGCGGAGATGGCGCTGGAGCGGGCCAACGAGACCCTGGAACGCCGGGTGCGCGAGCGCACAGAGGAGTTGGAACATCTCAACCAGGCTCTCGAGCGGGCGCGCGCCGTCGCCGACGAAGCGAACGTCTCCAAGACGCGCTTCCTCGCCGCCGCCAGCCACGACATTCTCCAGCCGCTCAATGCCGCTCGACTCTATGTCACCAGTCTTGTGGAGCGCGCCCAGGCACCCGATCAGGCGCGACTCGCCGGCAACATCGATTCATCACTGGAAGCGGTAGAGGAAATCCTTTCGGCCCTGCTCGACATCTCCCGCCTCGACAGCGGCGCCATGCGCCCGGAGATCGCGCCGTTCCGCATGAACGACATGCTGAAGCAACTGGCGCTGGAATTCGAGCCAATGGCCGCTGAGAAGAATCTGAAGCTCACCTTCGTGGCGTCGTCCCTCACCGTGCGCTCCGACCGTCGCCTGCTGCGCCGGCTGCTGCAGAACTTGATTTCCAACGCCATCAAATACACCCCCAAGGGACGGGTTCTGGTTGGCTGCCGGCGGCGGCGCGGTAAGGTGCGGGTGGAGGTGATCGACACGGGTATGGGGATCCCCCGATCCAAGCACAAGCTGGTGTTCCAGGAGTTCCAGCGGCTCGACCAGGGTGCGCGTGAGGCGCGCGGCCTCGGCCTCGGTCTGTCCATCGTCGAGCGAATTGCCCGCGTGCTGGAGCATCCTGTAAGTATCCGCTCCGCGCTCGGGCGCGGTTCCAGCTTCGCGGTGGAATTGCCGATCGCGCTGCCCTTGCCGGAGGCTGCGGCCGAGCCGCGCAGCGCTGGCAGTCGCGCTGCGCCGCTTGAAGGATTGGTGATCCTGGCCATCGACAACGAGCCGGCTATTCTGGACGGCATGGACCTGCTGCTCTCTGGATGGGGCTGCACCGTCATCAAGGCGGGCGATGCCGCGAGCGCCCTACGCGAAGTGCGGGCCGCCAAGGTCCGGCCGGACTTCATCCTGGTAGATTATCATCTCGACGGCGGGCACGGCATCGACGCCGCCACCAGCCTGCGCTCGAAGCTCGGGCAAATCCCCGCCGTCCTCATCACCGCCGACCGTACCCGCAAGGTGCGCGATGCCGCCGCTGCTGCCGACATGACGATGCTCAACAAGCCTTTGAAACCCGCTGCTTTGCGCGCGCTTCTGGCCCAACGCCGCCTGGTGCGCCCGGCCGCAGAATAGAGGGTTTCCACAGACTGCATCTTGGCCTTGGGATGATCCTTTTTCCTCCCCCTCACCGCCAAATATTCGCCCCGATCTGCACCGACCTTGGTTGCCGACGCGAAGTGGCCTTGGCGTTTTGTTAGGCGCCAAGAAAGTATAACCCACTTCGCATTCGGTCGTTCCGCGTATACGGAGCGTTAACCCTGTCGGAGATTTCCATGACATTTACCATCAATGTTCCGGTGTTTCCGATGAGGCAGGAAGTCGAAGCGCGCCGGGTGCGGAAATCTTCGAATATTCTGAACGGCCTTCTGCCACGTCGACGCTCGCGCGATGCCGAGGGGTTTCTTGAGCTTGAGTTGCTGCCGCTCGACCAAATTGATGATGTGGAAAGCGCCCGGTCACGTCGCGACCGGCGGTCCTGAGGCGCAATTCCCACAATCCCTCGACCTTCGGCGCAAGCGGGAGAGGGCGGGGCATGCAAAGGCGGAGGGGGAGCAGGTGCGCCGCCCCCGCCGCATGGCGCCGGGCGGAGCGATCCGGTAAGGTTCCGGCGAATACCGCACGGAGCCGCTAGAGCCGCGATGCCACAGGAACCCCACGACGCCGCCGAAACCCATTTTGGTTATCGCACCGTTCCGCTGGCGGAAAAGCAGGTGCTCGTGAACGACGTGTTCCACAAGGTCGCGCGCCGCTACGACTTGATGAATGACTTCATGTCGGTCGGCCTGCACCGGGTGTGGAAGGACGCGCTCGTGTCCAAGGTGCGTCCGCCCCAGGGAAACCGGCCGTTTCTGCTGCTCGATCTTGCCGGGGGCACCGGCGATGTGTCGTTCCGCGTGGTTCGGGCGGGCGGCGAGGGCACCCGCGCCATCGTCGCCGACATCAACACCGGCATGCTTGAAGTGGGCCGCGAGCGCGCGCAGAAGGCCGGGCTCGATGCGCGCGTGGAGTTCGCCGAGGCGAATGCCGAGGCGCTGCCCTTTCCCGATTCTCATTTCGATGCGGTGACCATCGCATTCGGCATTCGCAACGTGCCGCGCATTCCCACGGCGCTGTCCGAGATGCGGCGCGTGCTGAAGCCGGGCGGGCGGGCGCTGGTGCTGGAATTCTCCCAGGTGGACGTGCCCATGCTGGATAAGCTCTATGAGCTTTATTCCTTCCGCGTCATCCCGGAACTGGGCAAGCGGGTGGCGGGAGATGCGGAGCCTTATCGTTATCTCGTGGAATCGATCCGACGCTTTCCCGCGCCGGAGGCGTTTGCGGGTCTGATGCGGGAGGCCGGCTTCGGGCGCGTCTCCTACACGTCGATGACCGGAAATGTGGTCGCGCTCCATTCCGGCTACCGTATCTGATGTCCCGCGTTCGCAGGCCGCCATTTGGCGCAGTCCGGAGAGTTGACGCGTGATCCTTCTGATTGCCGACATGACCCGTCTCATGCGCGCCGGCTATGTCATGGCGCGCGAAGGCGTGCTGAGCCTCGTCGTGCCTTCAGCCGCGCCGCCGCCGGTACGGCTGCTGCTGCGGATCGCCCGTATGATCGCGCGGCCGGACGCCGGCAGCCGCGCATCCCGCTTTTCCGCCGCTCTGAGCCGGCTTGGCCCGTCCTATGTGAAGCTCGGCCAGTTCCTGGCAACCCGCCCGGACGTGGTGGGCACGGGCGTCGCCCGCGATCTCGAAGTGCTTCAGGACCGCATGCCGCCATTCGGGCAGGCAGTTGCCGAAGCCATCGTCGTGGACACATTGGAACGCCCGCTTGCGTCAGCGTTCGCGGTGTTCGGCCCGGCGGTGGCCGCCGCATCCATCGCAGAGGTGCACAAGGCCGAGGTGATTGACGCCAACGGCACCCGCGCCGTTGCGGTCAAGGTTCTGCGGCCTGATATCACCCATCGCTTCAGCAGCGATATGGCGAGCTTTCGCCGCGTCGCCGCCTTTGCCGAACGCAATTTCGCCGAGGCGCGCCGGCTGCGATTAGAGGCGGTGGTGGACACGCTGGCGCGCTCGGTCTCCATGGAGACGGACCTGCGCCTGGAGGCGGCCGCTTACGCGGAGCTGAAGGAGAACACCCAGGACGACGCCGAGGTCTATGTCCCCGCCGTGGACTGGGACCGCTCCGGCCGCGAGGTTCTCACCACGGAGTGGATCGACGGCATCAAGCTTTCCGACCGCGCCGCGCTGGAGGCCGCCGGATATGACTTGAAGGCGCTGGCGCGCATCGTCATGCAATCCTTCCTGCGGCAGGCCATGCGCGACGGCTTTTTCCATGCCGACATGCATCCTGGCAACCTGTTCGTGGACCAGCAGGGCCGGCTAGCGGTAGTGGATTGCGGTATAATGGGCCGGCTCGGTGTGCCCGAGCGGCGGTTCCTGGCAGAAATTCTCTACGGCTTTATCACACGGAACTGGCGCCGCACCGCCCAGGTACATTTCGATGCCGGCTATGTGCCTATGCATCACTCGGTGGAGGATTTCTCCCTCGCCATCCGCGCCATAGGCGAGCCCATCCATTCCCGCAGTGCCGAGCAGATTTCCATGGCGAAGCTGCTCTCGCTGCTACTGGAAGTGACCGCCTTGTTCGACATGAAGACGCGGCCGGAACTGCTGCTGCTTCAGAAGACCATGGTGGTGGTGGAGGGCGTCGCCCGCTCGCTCGACCCGCAACTCAACATGTGGACCACGGCGGCGCCAGTGGTGGAAGACTGGATCGCCCGCAACCTGGGCCCTGTCGGCCGCATCGAGGAAGCCGGCAGCGGCCTCGGGGAAGTCGGCAGCTTTCTCCTTGATGCCCCTCGGCTGTTGACGCGGGCAGGGCGGGTCGTCACCCAACTCGACGAAGCCACCCGCAACGGCCTCTCGCTGTCGCCGGAAACTCTGGAGGGCATCGGCCGCGCCGAGGCCCGCCGCGCCTTCTGGGGTAACGCTGCGCTGTGGGTGATCGCGGCGGCGCTTTTGCTTCTGGCGCTGAAGTAGGCGCGCGGCGGGGGGCTGTCGGCGCGTCTGCCTGCCCGAGAAGACGAAACCGGGGAGGGCAAATGCCCGCCCATTCCCCATGCCCGCCATTTCCTGCTATCCCAGCGTCCATCCGCGCGCGGAGACGGGTTCCATGCTTCACGAACGTCGCATCCTCCTCATCATTGGCGGAGGGATCGCCGCCTATAAGTGCCTGGAGTTGATCCGGCGCTTGAAGGAGCGCGGCGCGAGCGTGCGCGTCATCCTCACCGAGGCCGCCAAGCAGTTCGTTACGCCGCTTTCGGTGGGTGCGCTCTCCGGCGAACGGGTGTTCGGCGACTTGTTCGACCTCACAGCCGAGCATGACATCGGGCATATCAAGCTGTCCCGCGATGCCGATCTCATCGTCGTTGCGCCGGCTACGGCGGACCTCATGGCGAAGGCTGCCAACGGCTTCGCCGACGACCTCGCCTCCACCGCCCTGCTCGCCACCGACAAGCCGGTGCTGATGGCGCCGGCCATGAATCCCCGCATGTGGTCGCACCCTGCGACCCGGAGAAACCTCGCCCGGCTGAAGGAGGACGGCGTGTTCTTCATCGGCCCCAATTCCGGCGCCATGGCCGAGCGCGGCGAGTTCGGCGAGGGCCGGATGGCCGAACCGCTGGAATTGCTCGCCGCGATTGAGGCCCGGTTCGCGGAGCCGGCGGTGCTGCTGAAGGGCCGGCGCGTGCTCATCACCTCTGGTCCCACCCACGAGCCCATCGATCCGGTGCGCTACATCGCCAATCGCTCGTCCGGCAAGCAGGGCCATGCCATTGCCGCCGCCGCCGCAGCAGCGGGTGCCGAGGTGGTGCTGATCTCGGGTCCGGTGGAGGTTCCCAACCCGCGTGGCGTCACGTTGATCAAGGTCGAAAGCGCTCGCGAGATGCTCGCCGCTGTGGAGGAGCACCTCCCTGTGGACGCCGCCGTGTTCGCCGCCGCCGTGGCGGATTGGCGGGTGGTCAGCGCCGCCGACCAGAAAATCAAGAAGGCGGGGCAGGGTGCGCCGTCTCTCGCTCTGGTGGAGAACCCGGATATTCTGGCGTCGATCTCCACCCATTCCACCCTGCGCCCGCGTCTGGTGGTGGGATTTGCCGCCGAAACCGAGAATGTCGTGCCGAACGCCAAGTCGAAGCGCCTGCGCAAAGGGTGTGACTGGATCGTCGCGAACGACGTGTCGCCCGCCACCGGCATCATGGGCGGGGACGCCAATACGGTGCACCTTGTCACCGCTGAGGGGGTGGAGGATTGGCCTTCCGCCAGCAAGGGCGAGGTCGCTCGCAAGCTGGTGGCGCGGATCGCCGGCGCACTGGCGGGGAGCCCATCATGAGCTTGTCTCTTGAACTGGAACGTCTGCCCCATGGCGCAGACCTGCCGCTGCCCACCTATGCCACCGCCGCTGCCGCTGGTCTGGACCTGATGGCGGCGGTTCCGGGCGATGCGCCCTTCATTCTCGCCCCCGGCGCACGCGCGGCAATCCCCACCGGAATTGCCATCGCCTTGCCCGATGGCTTCGAGGGACAGGTGCGTCCGCGCTCCGGACTGGCGCTTAAGTCCGGTGTCACCGTGCTGAATGCACCGGGAACGGTGGATTCCGACTACCGGGGGGAAGTGAAAGTTATCCTTATAAACCATGGACATGAGCCGTTCGAGGTGGCCCGAGGAATGCGCATCGCCCAGCTTGTGGTCGCCCCCGTCACGCGAATAATGCTGGTAGAATCCGGAAAATTGAAAGAAACTGCACGCGGCGTCGGTGGTTTTGGTTCGACCGGGCTTCACGGCGCTCCAGTATCGAAATAGCCACAGTGATATGCCGCGTTTATCGGACAAAAGCCTTCTCGCAATAGCTGCCGTTGTCGACGTCGCCGTCCATGCCAGGGGAACCCCGGTGGCTGCGAAGGCGCTCGCCGCGCGTCACAATCTGCCACCCCGCCGGCTCGAACCCGTGCTCCAGGCTTTGGTGCATGCGGGCGTGCTGAAGGGCGTGCGCGGACCGCGCGGCGGCTACGAACTCGCCCGCGAGCGCCGGCGGGTCTCCGTCGCCGAAATCGTCCGGGTGGTGGAAGGCGACGAGGAGAAGGAGATCATCCTTCCTCCGCTTGTTATCGAAGTGGTCCAGCCGGCGGTCGCCGCCGCCGAGGACACATTTGATGCCGCCCTCGACACGGTGACGCTTGAGGATCTTTGCCGCGCCGCCGACAGCAAGGGGCACGGTTCGGAAAACGACCGCATCGACTTCACGATCTGATCGGGCCTCGTCGCCCGCTCGACAAACAATCTTGGGAGAGCCGTCCATGGCGGAAAGCGCGTTCAAGCCCGGCCGCGGGCGGATTTACGACTCCATCACCCAGACCATCGGCGATACGCCCCTGGTGCGCCTTAAGCGCCTGCCGGAACTGCGGGACGTGAAGGCCGAAATCCTCGCGAAGCTCGAGTTTTTCAACCCCATCGCCAGCGTCAAAGACCGCATCGGCGTCGCCATGGTAGACGCGATGGATGCGGCGGGCGTGCTGCATGAGGACACGATTCTGGTGGAGCCCACCTCTGGCAATACCGGAATCGCTCTGGCCTTCGTGGCGGCGGCGCGCGGCCTGCGATTGATCCTGGTGATGCCGGAATCCATGTCGGTGGAGCGCCGCAAGATGCTCGCGCTGCTGGGCGCGGAATTGGTGCTTACGCCTGCCAACCTCGGGATGAAGGGCGCTGTCGCCCGCGCCGAGGAATTGCTGCGCGACCTGCCTCGGGCCGTGATGCCGCAGCAGTTCAAGAATCAGGCAAACCCCGCCGTGCACCGGCGCACCACTGCCGAGGAAATTTGGAACGATACCCAGGGCAAGGTGGACGTGGTGGTTTCGGGTGTCGGCACCGGCGGCACGATCACCGGCATCGGCCAGGTCCTCAAGCCCCGCAAACCGGGCCTGAGGATGGTGGCGGTTGAGCCGGAGGATAGCCCGGTTCTGTCCGGCGGCCAGCCGGGTCCCCACAAGATCCAGGGTATCGGCGCCGGCTTCATACCCGACGTGCTGGACCGCTCGGTGATCGACGAGGTCGTGACGGTCGGCAACCAGACGGCGTTCGACACCGCTCGTGCGCTGGCCCGCTACGAAGGCATTCCCGGCGGCATCTCCTCGGGCGCGGCGGTTGCGGCCGCCCTGGAGATCGGCGCCCGCAAGGACATGGCGGGCAAGAGCATCGTCGTGATCGTCCCCTCCTTCGCCGAGCGTTATCTCTCGACAGCCCTTTTCGAGGGGCTCTGAGAGTTTTGGCCCGGCATTTATGCCGGGCCGTCCGGCCCCGCTGCCGACCGGGGATCTTGCAGGCGGAAGGGTTCGGCCGCCCCGGCTTCTCTCCCTTCCGCCCCTCCGATAGAGTGTGAATGATTCGCGGGGGCCCGGGGGCCGAAGTCCGCTTGATGGTATGGGGCCGGACTGCATGTTGGGGCGCATGGCGGACCGAGACCGGAGCACCGCCCGGCTTCGTGCCGTAGGCGCCGCTGCCGTATTGCTCGGCAGCACCTCTGGTGCATCGGCATTCGCATTCGATACTTTCACGGTACAGGACGGTCTGGTGGCTGCGCTGGCGCTTGGCGCTTGCGGCGCGGCGGCGGCGGTGGCGGCCTATTATGCCGTGCGCGGCCGTGGGCGGACCGCAGCCGAGCGAGCCAGCGCCGTGGCATTCGCCACCGCCCGCGCCAATCTGCATGACCTCAAGGTGCTGATCGCGGCGGATGCCGATGGCGGCGTCATCTGGAGCGCCGGAGAAAGGCCTCATCTGTTCGGTAATGCCCTGAAGCTCGACGCTGTGGCTGAGGGCGCGTTCGACCCCGCTCCCTGGCTTGGAACCAGCGCGGCGGAAGCTCTGGCAAAGCCGCTTGCGCGGCTTGAGGGCGCGAGCGAAGGCTTCAGCGAGATCGTAAATGGCCCGTCCGGTCGATTGCGGGTTGAGGGACGGGCTGTCGCTGGCTGTCGCATCCTGATCGCCCACGCGCTGCCGGTCACGCTTCCCGCTGAAAGTATCGGGGGAACTGAAGCCGCCGTCCTGTTTGCCGCCGTGCCGCAGCCGGCATGGGCGCGGGACGCCGATGGTGCGCTTTCAGTGGTCAATGCGGCTTTTGCCGCTGCGGTGGCCGCTGCCGCACCTGCGGATGCGGTGGCGCGCAAACTCGAATTGCTTGACCAGACAACCCGCGATGCCGCCGCCCTCGCGCGGCGCGATGCGGGTGGTTATCGCGGCCGGGCGCGGGTGGTCGCGGGCGGGGAGCGACGGGTACTCGAGGTGTTCGAGACTCTCAGCCCCTCGGGGGCAGTCGGGCTTGCGGTCGATGTCACCGAGGAAGAAGGGCTGAAGCGCGAGATCGAGCGCACCGTCTCAGCCCATCGTCGCACCCTCGACCAATTGGCAACCGCCGTCGTCATGTTCGGCGCGGACGAGCGGCTGATGTTCCATAATTCCGCCTACGAGACCCTGTTCAGCCTAGACGTCTCCTTCTTGGATGCGCGGCCCACCGAAAGCGAAATCCTGGAACATCTGCGCACCCAGCGCCGGGTGCCCGAACAGGCGGATTTCCGGGCCTGGCGCGAGCATCTGCGCGAGGCCTACCGTGCGGTGGAACCGGTGCATGACTGGTGGCACCTGCCGGGCGGCCAGATGCTGCGTATGGTGGCGACCCCCAATGCGGAGGGCGGCGTCACCTATCTGTTTGAGGACGTCTCCGAGCACATGGCGCTGGAGAGCCGCTACAACAGCCTGATCCGCATTCAGGGCGAGACCCTGGATGGCCTGGCGGAAGCGGTGGCGGTGTTCGGCTCGGATGGCCGTCTGCGCCTCTACAACGAAGCCTTCCTGGCCCTCTGGTCGCTCAGCGCGCAGGTATTGGGCGACAAACCGCATATCGATGCGGTGGCTGCAATGTGCCGCCCCCTGCATGGCGAGACGCGGACCTGGGCGCGTATCCGCTCGGTGGTCACAGCGATCGAGCACCGGCGCAGCGAGATCTTGCGCCTGGAGCGGGCCGACGGGCGGGTTCTCGACGGCGCTGCCCAGCCGCTGCCCGACGGCGGAACCATGGTCACATTCCGCGACGTGACGGACAGCGTGAAGGTGGAGCGGGCGCTGATCGAGCGCAACGAAGCGCTGGAAGCAGCCGACGCTCTGAAGAATGCCTTCGTCGGCCACGTCTCCTATCATTTGCGCACGCCGCTCAACACACTGATCGGCTATGCCCATATGCTGGGGGAGCCTGGCATCGGCAGTCTCAATATCCGCCAGCAGGAATTCCTGACCCATGTGCGCCAGTCGTCCGACACGCTGCGCGCGCTGATCGACGATATTCTCGACCTCGCCACCATCGATGCCGGCGCCATGGGCCTCGATCTCGCCGAACTGGACGTGCGCGACACGCTTGAGGCTGTGGCCGATGCGGTGCGTGATCTTCTTGCCGAGGCAGGCGTGGAACTTGCAATCCAGGCGGGAGACGACGTGGGCCACTTTACTGCCGATGGACGGCGGGTGCGGCAGATCCTGTTCAACCTGCTCTCGAACGCGGTTGCCGTCTCGCCAAAGGGCGGCACGGTGACCATCAGCGCCGAGCGCGAGGGGAATGCACTTTATATCAGGGTACGCGACCAGGGGCCGGGCATCGCGCCGGAAGTCGCCGAGACCTTGTTTGAGAGGTTTGAGGCGCGCCCCGGCGCCAGGGGGCGCGCGGGTGTGGGCCTCGGCCTATCGATCGTGCGCTCATTCATGGCTCTGCACGGCGGCTCGGTTTCCCTCACCAGCGTGCGCGATGGCGGCGCCCTTGCCGTGTGCATCTTTCCCCTTGATGCGCCTCCGCGCCGTGAGGTCGCCGCATGAGCCTCCGCCTCACCAAGATTTCAGGTGATCCCGAAGCCTTTCTCGTGGATTTGCCGAGCCTTGATGCCACCCGCAAGCTTGCAGCCCTGCTGGTGCCCTGGCTTTCCGCGGGCGACATTCTGGCGCTCTCGGGGAATCTCGGAGCCGGCAAGACCGAGTTTGCCCGCGCCCTGATCCGCGCGCTCGCCGATGACCCCGCCACAGAAGTGCCGAGCCCGACCTTCTCCCTGGTGATTTCCTACGACCTGCCGCGCGGCAAGGTCCTGCACGCCGACCTCTATCGCGTGGAGGATCCCGACGAGTTGGAGGAAATCGGCTGGGAGGAACTTGCGGAAGACGCGATTACCATCGTCGAGTGGCCCGACCGCGCGGGAGAGCGCCTGCCGGAGGATCGTCTCGACATTGCTTTTGATCTTGCCCCGGATCTCGGGCCGGAGGCACGTCGCGCCCTCCTGAGCGGTAGCGGCAGCTTCGCCGCGCGGCTGGAACGGCTGCATGTGGCCGAACAACTGATCGAAGACGCCGGCTTCAGCGAGGCCGAGCACCAGTACATGCAGGGCGATGCCTCCAGCCGCTCCTATTCCCGGCTCGTGCTGCCGGACCGCACGGCCGTTTTGATGAATGCGCCGCGCCGTCCGGACGGGCCTCCTGTGAAGCGCGGGCTGCCGTATAGCCGCCTTGTGCACCTTGCCGAGGACGTGAGCGCGTTCGTGGCGATGGCACGGGCGCTAAGGGCGGAAGGCTTCTCGGCGCCCGAAATCTACGCCGCTGACCTTGAGCACGGCCTTCTGATTCTTGAAGATTTCGGCAACGAGGGCGTCATCGAAGGGTCACCGCCCGAGCCTATCAAGGCGCGCTATGAGGCGGCCGTCGAACTCCTCGCGACATTGCACGGTCGCCGCCTGCCAAGCGTTCTTCCCATTGCCCCGCAATCCGAACATGTCCTGTCCGCGTACAGCGTCGAAGCCCTCCTCACCGAGGTGGAACTGATGCTGGACTGGTATTTGCCGTTCCGGGGCATCGCGATCGACCAGGTGGTGCGCGAGGAGTTCCTGCTGCTGTGGCGCAATGGGCTGGGGCCGGTGCTCTCCGAGCCGCAGACCTGGGTGCTGCGCGACTATCACTCGCCCAATCTGATCTGGCTGAAGGATCGCACCGGCATCGACCGGGTGGGCCTTATCGATTTCCAGGATGCGGTGATGGGGCCGGCTGCCTATGACGTGGCTTCGCTCGCCCAGGATGCCCGGCTCGACATTCCCGAGAACCTGGAACTGCATTTGATCGGGCAGTACGTGCGCCACCGTCGCGGCGCCGACCCGACCTTCGATGCGCGCACCTTCGCCCATCTCTACGCGCTGATGGGCGCGCAGCGCGCCACCAAGATTCTCGGCATCTTCGCCCGTCTCAACCAGCGGGACGGCAAGCCTCATTATCTGCGCCATCTTCCCCGTATCCGGCGCTATCTGACGCGCTGTCTCGGCCATCCGGAACTGGGGTCGCTGCGCACATGGTATGAGGCGGTGCTGCCAGCAAAGGATTTCCAGACGTGACCATCGACAAGGCCATGGTGCTCGCTGCTGGCATGGGAACCCGCATGCGCCCGCTCACGGATACGCGCCCCAAACCGCTCGTGGAAGTGGAGGGGCGCCCGCTTGTCGACCATGTTCTCGACCGCCTTGCCGATGCGGGGATCGCAGAGGCGGTGGTGAATGTGCACCACCACGCCGATCTGCTAGAAACCCATGTCGCGAAGCGTTCAGCACCGCGCATCCATGTCTCGGACGAGCGTGCGCGTCTGCTTGAGACTGGGGGCGGGGCGAAGAAGGCGTTGCCGTTCTTCGGGGCGTCTCCGTTCATCGCCATAAACGCCGACACCATCTGGATCGAGGGCGTACGGCCCAATATTTCACGCCTCGCCGCCAGTTTCGACCCCGCGCGCATGGACTGCCTGCTGCTGGTCGCGGCAACCGCCTTGTCCATCGGATATGAAGGAATGGGCGACTTCACCATGGACGGGGAGGGCCGCCTGTCGCGCCGCCCCGAGCGGGTCGTCGCCCCGTTCGTCTATGCAGGGGCAGGGGTGTTCGCGCCGAGTTTGTTTGCCGACACACCGGACGGCCCGTTTTCGCTGAACCTCATCTTCGACCGTGCAGCGGAGGCCGGTCGGTTGTTCGGCCTGCGGCTTGAAGGTGTCTGGATGCATGTGGGCACACCGGGGGCGATCGCCGAGGCGGAAACCGCCATCCGCCTGTCCAGCGACTGAGATTTGGCGTTTGGAAATGCCCTCTCCCGCTTGTGGGGGAGGAGCCGGGAGGGGGTAATGGCGGGACCGATGCGCCAGGAATACCCCACCTGCTCGGCGGGTTCGACCACCCGTGCTTTTCGGCGGTCCGGAGAGGGCCAGGATCGTGCCGGGCGAAGCGCCCTATGACCCGCGTTTTCACAATTCCACCCTCTGAGCCGTTCCTGCCGACCCTGGCGAATGCCTTGCTCGACGGTCTCCTCGTGCCCGGTTTCGCGCCGCGCAATGACCCGTTTGCGCTGGCCTCGGCGACTTTGTTCCTGCCCACCCGCCGCGCCGGGCGGCTGTTTGCCGAAACCCTGTTGGAGGCGACCGGGGCGCAGGCGGCGCTGCTGCCGCGCATCGTTCCACTTGGCGACGTGGACGAGGACGCGCTCGCCTTTTCGGACCTTGCTTCGGCGCTGACCGCACCGCTTTCCGCTTCCCCGGTGCACCGCCGCATTGCCCTGACCGCATTGGTGGCGCGCTGGCGCGATACGCTGGCGAAGGCGGCCGGCCAGGAAGCTGTCGCCGCCGGGCCTGCGTCCACAGTCGCATTGGCCGATGAATTGGCCTCGTTGTTCGACCAGATGGCGATTGCCGGCATCCCCTGGTCGCGGCTCGATGGCATGAGCCTCGAGGAGCACGACGGTTATTTCGAGATGAGCCTCGAATTCCTGCGCATCGCGCGGGGCGCCTGGGCGGACCATCTCTCCGCCCATGGTCTGGTCGAGGCCGCCGAGCGGCGCGATGCCCTGGTGGGAGCCGAGGCGGCACGCCTCGCGGCGCTGGGTGCTGGGGCAGGGCCGGTCATTGCGGCGGGCTCCACCGGCTCGTTGCCGGCCACGGCGCGCCTCCTCGCCGCCATCGCGAAGCTGCCGCTTGGTGCGGTGGTGCTGCCCGGCCTCGACCTTGAGATGGAGGACGCCGCCTTCGACTTGCTGACCGACCCGGAAAAGGCCGCGCCCGGCCATCCTCAATTCAATCTCGCCCGTTTGCTGAAAACCCTGGAGACGGAGCGCCGCGACGTGCGCCCGCTCGGCGCTCCGGCTTCCGCGCGTGTCCGCCTTATCAGCGAAGCCATGCGTCAGGTGGACACGTCGGACCTCTGGGCCTCACTGCCCGAGCGTCTGGGCACCGGGACGCTGGACGATGCGCTCTCGCGCGTCAGTGTGATCGAGGCGGCGGATTCGCGTGAGGAAGCCCTCTCCATCGCGCTGCTGCTGCGCGACAGCCTCGGCCGCGCCGGAGAGCGCGCCGCCCTTGTCACGCCCGACCGCGACCTGGCCCGCCGCGTCGCCGCCGAGCTTGCCCGGTTCGGCGTAACCGTGGACGATTCCGCCGGCGAACCTTTGGCAGAGACGGCGCCGGGGCGCCTCGCGCGCCTGTTGGTGAGGGTCGCGGCGCAAGGCTGCGCGCCGGTGCCCGTATTCGCGTTGCTCAGCCACCCGCTGGCCACTTTCGGGCTTTCGGACGAGGACAAGCGGGAGGCGGTGGCCGCCTTGGAACTCGTCGCGCTGCGTGGCCCGCGCCCGCGCACCGGCATCGACGGGCTCCGACAGGCGGTGGAGGTGTTCGATCGCGAGGCGCTGCATCGTCTCGATCCGCGCCGTCGGGTGGACGATGCGGCGCTTGAGTGTGCGCGGGATCTGGTCGTGCGCCTCGCTGCGGCGCTCGCCCATTTCACTGCACCTCCCGCGCCCTTGTCGGAACGGGTGGCGGCGCACCGCGCGGCGCTGCAGGCTGTGGCGGGGCCGCTGGACCCGGAGGATGAGGACGGTGCCCGCGCCGCGCTGGCCCGGGCCTTCGAGGAGATTTCCGGCGGTGCCGCCCACGGGCCGGTGCTGACGCTGGGCGATTACGCCGACATGGCCGGTGCACTGCTCTCCGGCGAGATGGTCCGTCCGGCAGCGCAGGATAGTCTGCCGGTCCGCATCCTCGGGCCGCTGGAGGCGCGCCTCGTGACGCTGGACCGCGTGGTTCTCGGAGGGCTGGTGGAGGGCTCATGGCCCCCCCAAACCCGCACCGACCCATGGCTCTCCCGCCCCATGCGCGGGGACTTGGGGCTCGATCTGCCGGAGCGGCGGATCGGCCTATCCTCTCACGATTTCGCCCAGGCCTGCGCCGTGGCCGAAGTGTTCCTGACGTTTCCGGGCAAGGTGGACGGCGCACAGAGCGTGCCGTCACGCTTCGTCCAACGCTTCGCCACGGTGGCAGGCAAGGCGCGGTGGGATGCCGCCCTCGCACGCGGCGCCGCCTGGCGCTTCGCCGCTGTCGCGCTCGATGAGGGCGCACCCGTGCCGCGTGTCACCCAGCCGGCTCCCGCCCCGCCATTGGCGCTGCGGCCGCGCCAGCTTTCGGTGACGGAGATCGAAACCTTCCTGCGCGATCCGTATTCGATCTTCGCCAAACATGTTCTTGGCCTGCAACCGCTTGAGCCACTCGATGCCGCGCCCGGTGGCGCGCAACGCGGCACGGCGTTGCATGACGCCCTCGGGGCGTTCTCGGCCAAATATCCCGAGGCGCTACCGGATGATGCGCTGGATCAGCTTTTGGGTTGCGGCCGAGCCGCATTCGAGCGGCTCAAGGTGTTCCCGGCCGAGCACGCCCTGTGGCGGGCACGGTTTCAGCGGGTGGCCGGCTGGCTGGTGGAGTTCGAGCGTGAGCGCCGCATCCATGTGCGCCGGGTCGCCGCCGAGATCGGCGGATCGCAGGAGATCCTGCTTCCCGGCGGGCCGTTCCGCCTCACTGGCAAGGCCGACCGCATCGACGTGATGGACGACGGGCGCCTCGCCATCGTCGATTACAAGACCGGCACGGCACCCTCGGCGGCGCAGGCGCGGGCGCTGTCGCCCCAATTGCCGCTGGAGGCCGCCATGGCGGCGCGCGGCGCCTTCAGGGGCGTGGCCGGCAACGAAGTGGCGGACTTTTTCCATGTGGAGTTGAAGGGTGGCGCCGAGCCGGGCCGCGAGAAGCCGGGGGTCGCCAAGGGTGCCACGGCCACCGAGATTGCGGAGGAGGTCTTCGCAAAGCTGATCGCCCTTCTCACGGCCTTCGACGATGAGGCGCAGGGCTACCGCTCGCTCGCCGCGCCGCAATGGCGCGGCCGCTTCGGCCCCTATGACCATCTCGCGCGGGTGCGGGAATGGGGCCTTGGCGCGGACGGGGAGGGCGGCGCGTGAGCGGGGACCTTCCGATCACGACCGGCCCGATCGCCGAGGCGACGCGACGCCAGGGAGATGCTTCCGCGCCCGGGCGTTCAGCCTGGGTTTCGGCCAATGCCGGCTCGGGGAAAACCCATGTCCTGGCGCAACGGGTGATCCGGCTGTTGCTGTCCGGCACGCCGCCGGGGCGCATTCTCTGCCTCACCTATACCAAAGCCGCCGCCGCCAACATGGCGAACCGGGTGCTCTCCATTCTCGGGCGCTGGGTGAGCCTGGACGATGCCGCGCTCGACGCCGAAATCTTGCGCACGGAGGGGCGCTCCGCCACGCTAGAGCTTCGCGCACTGGCACGGCGGCTGTTCGCGGCGGCGTTGGAAACGCCGGGCGGGCTGAAAATCCAGACCATCCATGCCTTCTGTGGCGGTCTGCTGCATCGGTTTCCATTCGAGGCCGGCGTCGCCGCCGGTTTTCGCGAACTGGACGATGCCGCACGCCTCGACCTCATGGCCCAGATCCGCACCGACCTTGTCGTGGAGGCGACACGCCAGCCGGAGGGGCCGCTGGGCATCGCCCTGGCGCGGTTGATGGAGGATATGAGCGACGCCAGCGTCGATTCCCTGCTGGAAGCGTCAGTCGCGGCGCGGGGGGACATCCTGCCGCTCGCCGACGATGAGCAGGGGCGCCGTGCCCGCATCGCCCGCGTGCTCGGGCTTCCTGAGGGGACCACCCGAGCCGGGATTGAGGCACAGATCCTAGAAAGCTGGGATCTGCCGCGCAGCGAATGGGCTTCCGTCGCCGCGCGGCTGATGGCGGGCGCGAGCAGCGATTCGGGGCTCGGCCGCGCGCTCGCCGATGCGGCGCAGGCGCGGCATGGGGCAGAGGCGGTGGCCGCCTATCTCTCCGTGTTCCTGACCGACAAAGGCGGGCCACGGAAGGTCTTCCTCACCAAAGGGATACGGCAGCAGGAGCCGGACCTTTGCGCCCATCTTGATGTGGAGAAGGAGCGGGTCGCGGCGCTCATGAACACGCTGCGCGCCGCCGTCATCCTGGAACGCACGGAAGCGGCTCTGACCCTCGGTGCCGCCGCCGCTACCCGTTATGAGGGGGCCAAGGCCGCGCGGGGGCTGCTGGACTTCGACGATTTGATCGAGCGCACCGCCGGACTGCTCAATCGCGTGCCGGCGTCTTTCGTTCATCTGAAGCTGGATCGCGGCATCGACCATGTGCTTGTGGATGAGGCGCAGGACACAAGCCCAAACCAGTGGAAGGTGGTGGAGGGCCTGGTCTCCGATTTCTTCGCCGGGCAAGGCGCGCGCGAAGGGGTGCTGCGCACGCTGTTCGTGGTGGGCGACGAGAAGCAGTCGATTTTTTCCTTCCAGGGCGCCGACCCGCGCGCCTTCGGCGACATGCACGGCCGAGTGGCCCGCGCCGCCGGAGCAGACGCGTTCAGGGACGTGAGCTTGCCGCACTCCTTCCGCTCCGCGCCGGGGGTACTGGACGCGGTGGACATGATTTTCAAGGCGCAGGCCGCGCACGCGGGCCTCGTCGCCGAGGGCGCGCCGCCACCGCATGCGGCGATCCGGGCCGATGCACCGGCGCTGGTGGAAATCTGGCCCACGGTGACGCCTGCGCCGAAAGTGAAGACAGACGACTGGCGTCGCCCGCTGGACGAGGTGCCAGCGGACGATCCGGTCAACCTGCTGGCCCGGCGCATCGCTGCCTTCGTGAAATGGGGCATCACTCAGCGCCTTGCCATTCCCTCGCGAAGCGGTCGCGCCATGCAGGCGCGCGACGTGATGATCCTGGTGCGGCGGCGCGGCAAGCTGTTCGAAGCCATCATCCGCGCACTCAAAAGCACCAGCGGTGTCGAGGTGGCGGGTGCGGACCGGCTGGTGGTCGCCGACCATATCGCCGCTCTCGACCTGATGGCGTTGGGCGACGCCCTGCTTTCTCCCGACGATGACCTCGCGCTCGCTGGCGTGCTCAAGAGCCCGCTTTTCGGTTTCTCGGACGACGACCTCATGACGGTGTGCCCCGCCCGCCCGGGCCGCTTGAGGGAAGCGATGGCGGGGGATGCGCGGTGGGCCGGCGCGTGCGCGCGGCTGGAGCAATGGGGTGCCGAGGCGCCGCTGCTGCGGCCCTTCGATTTTTATGCCCGGGTGCTTGGCCGCGATGGCGGGCGGCGCGCCATGCTCGCCCGGCTAGGCCCGGAGGCGGGCGACGTGCTGGACGAGTTCATGGCGCTCGCGCGCACCTATGAGGTGGGTGAGCCGGCGACGCTCGCGGGATTCCTCGCGTTTCTGCGGCGCGGCGGGGCAGAGACCAAGCGCGACATGGAAAGCGGGCGCGACGAGGTGCGGGTGATGACCGTGCACGGCGCAAAGGGGCTGGAGGCGCCGATCGTGATCCTGGCGGACACGGTGGATGTGCCACGCGCTCGGCTCGACGGGGGGCTTCTTACGGTCGCGGATGAGGATGGGGCGCTGGTTCCGATCCTCGCCGCGCGCAAGGACGATGATCCGCCGGCTCTCGCCGAAGCGCGGGCCGAGGCGGCTGCACGCGAGATCGAGGAATATCACCGTCTGCTTTATGTGGCGCTAACCCGCGCGGAGGACGCCATCATTCTCTGCGGCGCCGAGACCCGCGCTGCCGCTAAAGACAAGCCTCACGCCCGCGCCGAGGGCTGCTGGTACGATCTCGTCAATGACGCGCTGGCACCGGATGCCATCGAAGTCGCCGCTTCCTACGCGGACGGCGGTGTTCTGCGATGGCGGCGGGAGGAGGGGTTGCCGACCAGCCTGCGCCCGTCCGAGCCGGACGGCCCGGCCCGGCCGGCGCAGATCGTGCTGCCGAGCTTCGTACCGGCCGCCCCGCGCCTGCGGCTGCGGCCCTCGCGTGCACAACGCGCGCCTGAGGGTGAGGCCAAGGCGGCCCCCGTCCCAGCTACCTTGGACCCCAGCTTGCGTGGGGACTTGATGCACCGGCTGCTCGCCGGCCTGCCTGGCGTGCCGACGGAAGATTGGCGGGCCGCGGGGGCTGCGACTGCTGCGTCAGGCGGCAGTCGGGCTTCCCGACACCTTGCATGAAGACCTGCTGGGGGAGGCAATTGGCGTTTTGCGTCATGTGCCTATCGCGGAGCTGTTCGGCGCCGGGAGCGTGGCGGAGGTCCCAATTATCGGCCGCTGGGTGCAGCCGGACGGGCGGGAGGTGGAGGTGTCGGGCCGAATCGATCGGCTGGCGCGCATCGGCGGAGGGCTGGTGCTGGCCGACTTCAAGACCGACCGCGTGCCACCGGCGACCCCAGCGGATATCGGAGGCGCCTATGTTTCGCAGCTCGCACTCTATGCGGCGGCGCTTGGCCGCGCCATGCCGGGAAACCCCGTGGAAGCCTTGGTGGTTTATACCCGCGGCCCGCTCGTCCACAGGATTCCGCCCGAACGGCTTGCGACTGCGCTCTCCGCTCTTGAAGGCGGCTGAGGTTTGGTTCTTCTCACGAGGACGCGACCCTGCCTTGACGTGACGGGGAGGGGATACCTACGTTGCGGTCACGTTCCCGTATCGCGTTCACCCCAAGAGGTGTGCCATGGCAGTTGAAAAAGTATCCGATCAGAGCTTCGAGCAGGATGTCCTGAAGTCTGGCGGACCGGTTGTCGTCGATTTCTGGGCCGAATGGTGCGGTCCCTGCCGTATGGTTGGCCCGATCCTCGACGAGGTCTCTGGCGAACTCGGCGATAAGCTGAAGATCGTGAAGCTGAACGTGGATGAGAATCCCGAGACCGCGTCCAAGTATGGGATCATGTCGATCCCGACCCTGCTTCTGTTCAAGGATGGCAAGATCGCCTCCCGTCAGGTCGGCGCCGCGCCCAAGGCGAAGCTGGTGCAGTGGATCAATGGCGCGATCTGAGCGCGTCTATCCTTCATTTACGAAAAAGGCGGACCGAGAGGTCCGCCTTTTTCGTATCTGTCGATCTCCTCGTTCAGCCCATGCAATGCTTTCCGTGCACCTCGCGTCCGCTGTCGACCTGATGTGTGAAGCTTTTTAGTCCGGTAACCACCCGACGGGCTGCGATCGCAACCCAGGATTCGTTGGCATCCAATGCGAGCGCATTCAGGCGCTGCGCCTGGGCGCGGGCTTGTTCGGGGTCGGCATAGGGGCGGGCTTCATCAAGGAAGAAGGCGCCGCCCGGAATGAGCATTTTGGTGCCCGATCTGTCCCGCGTCACGGTCTCGGACCCGTCGAAGAAAATCCAGGCGGAAGGCGCAGCGCCACTGACCCAGCGTGCGACCACAAAGTCGCCGGGCTCGATCAGCCCCGCTGTACGGGAGGCTGGGCTCCTGTGGCGTCCGCCATCGAAGAAAGGCAATCCCAGGTTCATGGCTCGTCCCATCCGGCACCATCATGCGGTGCGATAAGAAGCAAATTCCCCAGCGGAAAAATGGTTCCGAGCGTGGCGGCCGCCGCCCGCTGTTTGGGGAAGGTGTGGCGAAAACGTCCCAGTGCCTCGCGGTGGGCTATCATGGCGCTCCCAATGTTTGAGTCGCACGCATGACCATCCGCCGCCTGCCTCCCGTGCTGATCGACCGCATCGCTGCCGGCGAAGTGGTGGAGCGCCCGGCTGCGGTGGTGAAGGAACTGGTGGAGAACGCCATCGATGCCGGCGCGCGCGCCATCGAGGTGGTCATCGACGGCGGCGGGCGGCGGCTGATCCGTGTGTCCGACGACGGCGGTGGCATGGGGCCGGACCAGTTGGAACTGGCCATCGAGCGCCATGCCACCTCGAAACTTCCCACCGAGGACCTGCTCTCCATTGCAACCCTCGGTTTCCGGGGCGAGGCATTGCCGTCCATCGGCTCCGTCGCGCGGCTCTCCATCGCCAGCCGTCCCGAGGGGGCCGCCAACGGCTTCGAGATCCGGGTCGAGGGCGGCGTGGTATCGGCGCCCCGCCCAGCGGCTCTCAACGGGGGTACCCGTGTCGATGTAAGGGACCTGTTTTTCGCCACCCCCGCGCGCCTGAAATTCCTGAAATCCGACCGCGCCGAGGCCGCTGCCGCCGTTGATGTGGTGCGCCGCCTCGCGCTGGCGCGCCCCGACATCGCCTTCACGCTCGTGGCGGAGGAGCGCGGCCCCGTGACCTATCCGGCCCGCACCGACGACGATGAGGGCCGCGCCAAGCGCATCGCGGATGTGCTGGGGGCGGATGCTGGGCGCAATGTGGTACCGGTCATGGGCGAGCGCGGCGGGGCGCGCCTGGAGGGGCTGGCCGGCCTTCCCACCTTCTCCAAGGCCAATTCGCTCTCCCAATATCTGTTCGTGAACGGGCGCCCGGTGCGCGACAAGGTTCTGCTCGGAGCCATTCGCGCTGCTTATTCGGATCTCCTGCCGTCCGATCGCCACCCGCTGCTGGCCTTGTTCATCAGCCTCGATCCGCGCGACGTGGACGTGAACGTCCACCCCGCCAAGACCGAGGTGCGGTTCCGCGATGGCGGCAATATCCGTGCGCTGATCGTCCGCACTCTGTCGGATGCTCTCGCCGAGCGCGCGCCCAGCACCGCCGCGACCATGGCGGACCGCCTCGTCTCGCTGGCTCAAACGCCGGAACTGCAAGCGGTGCCTGTGAGGGCACCGAGCGTCTACCGCCCTGCCGAGGCGATACCCTCTGGCTTCTTCGACTGGCGTGAGTCGCCTTCGCGTCCGGCCGCCGCCGGTCTGTATGAGGCTGGGCAAGGGGATTTCGATGTCGGCTTCCCGTCCGCCGATGCGCGCCCCTCTGAGACCGTACCCTCCGCTGTTGACCTTGAGCGGCCTCTGGGCGCCGCCCGCGCCCAGTTGCATGAGACCTATATCCTCGCTCAGACCCGCGACGGCTTGGTTCTCGTGGACCAGCACGCCGCCCATGAGCGGCTGGTCTACGAGAAGATGAAGGCCGCCCTGGAGCGCGACGGCATCGCGCGGCAAGGGCTGCTCGTGCCTGTCATCGTCGAGCTTGATCCGGGGGAGGCCGACCGGCTCGCCGAGCGCGCGGCCGACCTCGAAGGTCTCGGGCTTGTGCTTGAGGGATTCGGCCACGGTGCGGTGCTGGTGCGGGAGGTTCCGGCACTTCTGAAGGACGCGGATGTCACCAAACTGGTGCAGGACGTCGCGCAGCATGCGGCGGAGTGGGATGATTCGCTGCCTCTGGAGCGCCGGCTGCTGCATGTCGCCGCGACCATGGCGTGCCATGGATCGGTGCGCGCTGGGCGCCGGCTGAGAGTCGAGGAAATGAATGCCTTGCTGCGCGAGATGGAATCGACGCCCAATGCAGGTGAATGTAATCACGGACGGCCGACCTTCATCACCTTGTCCCTGAGCGATGTGGAAAAGCTGTTCGCCCGCAGGTAGGCGCAGCGGGACATCACCCGCCCTGCGGGGCTGTGGATGACGTGCATAAGTATGGTTAGTCGGGGTACCTTCCCTGGGGCGGCACTGGGATCGAAACTCGTTCCCGCATAAGGCTGTTAACCCATTGTTAAGATCTGTCGTGACACCATATTTAGTAGGTGAACGGCCTTTCGGACCCTAAATCTGTGTTTGACGCGAACGCCAGACTCGCACTAGCTTTCGTCTCCTAGGCGGCGGGAACGTCCTGACCACAGGTCGGGCGAGACTGTCTGCCTTTCCAAACACAGCAGCCCAGGTTCCGGGGCGGCGCGAGCCGTCGCACCGATTGTTGCGTCGTGGCTGTCGCCCTTTTGAGCCATACTTGCCCCTGGGGGGCTGAGGAGTTTTCGGTCATGCGCGTCGAACGTCGCTATACGACAGACGGTCAGTCGCCCTACGCCGCCATCGCTTTTCGCGAGACGGTGAGCGAAATCCGCAACCCTAACGGGTCGGTGGTCTTCCGCCAGGAGGGCATCGAGGTGCCCGGCCAGTTCTCGCAGGTTGCGAGCGATATCCTCGCCCAGAAATATTTCCGCCGCGCCGGCGTACCCGCGCGCTTGAAGAAGGTGGAAGAGAATTCCGTCCCCTCCTTCCTGTGGCGTTCAGTGGCGGATGAGGCCGCGCTCGCGGACCTCCCCAAAGAGGAGCGTTTCGTCGGCGAACTCAGCGCCAAGCAGGTGTTCGACCGTCTCGCCGGCACCTGGACCTATTGGGGCTGGAAGGGCGGCTATTTCGACAGCGAGGCCGATGCTCAGGCGTTCTTCGATGAGCACCGCTATATGCTCGCCATGCAGATGGTGGCGCCGAATTCCCCGCAATGGTTCAACACCGGCCTGCACTGGGCCTATGGCATCGACGGGCCGGGCCAGGGCCATTTCTACGTGGACCATGAGACCGGCGTTCTGACCTCGTCGACCTCGGCCTATGAGCATCCCCAGCCGCACGCCTGCTTCATCCAGTCGGTCGCCGACGACCTCGTGAGCGACGGCGGCATCATGGACCTGTGGGTGCGCGAGGCGCGCCTATTCAAGTATGGCTCAGGCACCGGCTCAAATTTCTCGTCCCTGCGCGGCGAGGGCGAAAAGCTCTCCGGCGGCGGGCGCTCCTCCGGCCTCATGAGCTTCCTGAAGATCGGCGACCGTGCGGCGGGCGCCATCAAGTCCGGCGGCACCACGCGCCGTGCCGCCAAGATGGTGGTGGTCGACGCGGACCATCCCGACATCGAAGCCTATGTCGACTGGAAGGTGATCGAGGAGCAGAAGGTCGCGGCTCTCGTCACCGGCTCGAAGATCAACGCCAAGCACCTCAAGCTGGTGCTGAAGGCCTGCGTCAACTGCGAGGGTGACGGCGACGCCTGCTACGATCCCGAGAAAAACCCGGCGCTGAAGCGCGAGATCAAGACAGCCCGCAAGGCTGGCGTCGCAGATGCCGCGATCCGGCGCGTGATCCAGTTCGGTCGCCAGGGCTACACCGAAATTGACCTCGCGATTTACGACACCGATTGGGACGGCGAGGCCTATCTCACGGTCGCAGGCCAGAATTCCAACAATTCCGTTCGCGTCACCGACGACTTCCTGCGGGCGGTCGAGGCGGATGCCGACTGGGATCTGATCCGTCGCATCGACGGCAAGGTCCATAAGACCATCAAGGCCCGCGAACTGTGGGAGAAGATCGGCTCGGCGGCCTGGCATTGCGCCGACCCCGGCATCCAGTTCCACACAACGGTGAACGACTGGCACACCTGCCCGGCGGGCGGCGAGATCCGAGCGTCCAATCCGTGCTCGGAATACATGTTCCTCGACGATACGGCCTGCAATCTCGCCTCGCTGAACCTGCTTCAGTTCCGCGATGCCGAGAAGCGGTTCGACGTGGAGAGCTTCGAGCATGCGGTCCGGCTGTGGACCGTGGTGCTGGAAATCTCTGTGCTGATGGCTCAGTTCCCCTCGCGCCAGATCGCCGAACTCTCCTACCAATACCGCACGCTCGGCCTGGGCTACGCCAATATCGGCGGCCTGCTGATGTCGTCCGGCATTCCTTACGATTCGGCGGAAGGCCGCGCCATCTGCGGCGCCATATCGGCCATCATGACCGGCATCTGCTACGCCACCTCCGCCGAAATGGCGCGGGAGCTGGGCGCCTTCCCGCAGTACGATGCCAATGCGGATTCCATGCTGAAGGTGGTCCGCAATCATCGCCGCGCGGCTTATGGCGAGGCGACGGGCTATGAAGACCTCGCCGTTGCCCCGGTGCCGCTGGACCATGCCTCGTGCAAGGACGGCCGCATCGTCGCCCACGCCAAGGCGGCCTGGGACAAGGCGCTCGCCATGGGCGAAGCGCATGGCTATCGCAATGCGCAGGTCTCGGTGATCGCCCCCACTGGCACCATCGGTCTCGTGATGGATTGCGACACCACCGGCATCGAGCCGGACTTCGCTCTGGTGAAGTTCAAGAAGCTGGCCGGCGGCGGCTATTTCAAGATCATCAACAACGCCGTGCCCGAGGCGCTGCGCGCGCTCGGTTACGGCGAGGCGCAGATCGCCGAGATCGAGGCTTATGCGGTGGGCCATGGCTCACTGGCCCAGGCCCCGGCCATCAACCACGGCTCGCTCAGGGCGAAGGGCTTCGACGACGCGGCCATCGCCAAGGCCGAGGCGGCGGTGAAGACCGCCTTCGACATCAAGTTCGCTTTCAACCGCTGGACCTTCGGCGAGGAGTTCCTGGTCAAGAAGCTCGGCGTCAGCGCGTCGCAGCTTGCCGATCCGAAGTTCGACCTCCTGGTCCACCTCGGCTTCTCCAAGCCGGATATCGAAGCTGCGAACGTGCATGTGTGCGGCGCCATGACCCTTGAAGGCGCGCCCTTCCTGAAGGCGTCGCACCTGCCGGTGTTCGATTGCGCTTCGCCCTGCGGGCGCATCGGCAAGCGGTCCCTCTCCGTGGAAAGCCATATCCGCATGATGGCGGCGGCGCAGCCGTTCATCTCGGGGGCTATTTCCAAGACCATCAACATGCCGAACGACGCCACGGTCGATGATTGCAAGGCGGCGTATCTGCTCTCCTGGCGTCTCGCGCTGAAGGCCAACGCGCTCTATCGCGATGGCTCTAAGCTGTCCCAGCCCCTCAACGCCCAGCTTGTTGCGGATGACGAGGACGAGGACGACGCCATCGAGGCGTTGGTCGCCCAGCCGAACGCCGCCCGCACGGCGACGGTCACTGAGAAGATCGTCGAGCGGGTGGTGGAACGCATCGTCGAGCACCGCGTGCGTGAGCGCGAGAAGATGCCCGACCGCCGCAAGGGCTACACCCAGAAGGCGGTGGTGGGCGGCCACAAGCTCTATCTGCGAACCGGCGAATATGACGATGGAAGCCTCGGCGAAATCTTCATCGACATGCACAAGGAGGGGGCGGCCCTCCGGTCGTTGCTGAACAATTTCGCCATCGCGATCTCGCTCGGTCTTCAGTACGGCGTGCCGCTTGAGGAATATGTCGACGCCTTCACCTTCACCCGCTTCGAGCCTGCGGGCCCGGTGCAGGGCAACGACACCATCAAGTTCGCCACCTCGATCCTCGACTATGTGTTCCGTGAACTGGCGGTGTCCTATCTCGAGCGCAGCGACCTCGGCCATGTGGACCCCTCCGAAACCGGCTTCGATGCCCTCGGCAAGGGTGTGGACGAAGGCAAGGCCCCAGGCACCCGCATGGTCTCAAAGGGTCTGGTGCGCGGCAAGCCGGTCAATCTCGTCGCCGCTCCCCATGACCTGCGCAGCAGCGCCGACAACGTGACCATGCTGCGGCGGGCCGACGGGGCGACCGCTCTAAAGGCTGAGCCTGAGGTTGGCCTCGCAGAAGAGGTAGAGATCGAGGCAGCTGCGGAAAGCATCCTCGAAAAGGCGCTTCCCTGGAGCGCCGGCGCCCGCAAAGCAGAGCGCCGCGCCGAGGCCCGCGCCCGTGGCTATGAGGGCGAAGCCTGCCCCGAGTGCGCCAACTTCACCATGGTGCGCAACGGCACCTGCATGAAGTGCGACACCTGCGGTTCGACCACTGGGTGCAGCTGACCCGGCTGACCGGGGTGGTTTCACCGCCCCGGCGCCGCATGAAATGACCAGAGGCGGGCATGCGGAACGGCATGTCCGCCTTCGCTTTTTCCGGGCGATGCCGCCGGTGCGCGGTTTGGCGACCTTTCCGGAGGCGTCCGCATGCCTTAAGTGCGCGCCAAAGTTCACCCAAGTTCCGGCGCAGGCATGATACGGCTCGACAATATCGGTAAGCAGAACGGCAAGCAGATCGTCTTCATCGAGGCGTCGATGGCTCTCCTCAAGGGGGAGAAGGTCGGCCTCGTGGGTCCCAATGGCGCGGGCAAGACAACGCTGTTCCGGATGGTCACCGGCCAGGAGCCCCCGGACGAAGGGCAGGTCTCGGTCGATCGCGGCATCACCATCGGTTATTTCAGCCAGGATGTCGGCGACATGGCCGGCCGCAGCGCGATGTCCGAGGTGATGGACGGCGCCGGCCCGGTGAGCAGCGTGGCCGCCGAACTCAAAGATCTCGAAACCGCCATGGGCGATCCCGACCGCATGGACGAGATGGACCAGATCATCGAGCGGTACGGCGAGGTGCAGGCGCGGTTCGAGGAACTGGACGGCTATGCCCTGGAGGGCCGGGCGAGCGAGGTGCTCGCGGGTCTCGGCTTCAGCCAGGAGATGATCGCAGGCGATGTGGGCGCGCTCTCCGGCGGCTGGAAGATGCGCGTGGCGCTGGCCCGCATCCTCCTCATGCGGCCGGACGTGATGCTGCTGGACGAGCCGAGCAACCATCTGGACCTGGAAAGCCTGATCTGGCTCGAGGCTTTCCTGAAGGGCTTCGATGGCGCGTTGATGATGACCTCGCATGATCGCGCGTTCATGAACCGTATCGTCACCAAGGTGGTGGAGATCGACGGCGGCGCATTGACCACCTTTTCCGGCGACTACGACTTCTACGCCCAGCAGCGCACGCAGAACGAGAAGCAACAGCAGGCGCAGTTCGAGCGCCAGCAGGCGATGCTGGCCAAGGAAATCCAGTTTATCGAGCGGTTCAAGGCCCGCGCCTCCCATGCCGCGCAGGTGCAGAGCCGGGTGAAGAAGCTGGAGAAGATCGACCGCGTGGAGCCGCCCCGTCGCCGCGAGAGCGTGTCGTTCGACTTTCAGCCCGCGCCGCGATCCGGCGAGGATGTTGTCAGCCTGAAGAACGTGAACAAGAGCTATGGCGCGCGCAGCATCTACGAGGGGCTGGATTTCCACATCCGCCGCCGGGAGCGCTGGTGCGTGATGGGCGTCAACGGTGCCGGCAAGTCGACACTGCTGAAGCTGGTGACAGGCACGACCGCGCCGGATGGAGGAACGGTTGCCCTCGGGGGCAGCGTGAAGCTGGGGTATTTCGCCCAGCACGCCATGGACATCCTTGAAGGTGAGCGCACCGTCTTCCAGTCGCTTGAGGACGCCTTCCCCCAGGCCGGGCAGGGCTCTCTGCGCGCGCTCGCAGGCTGCTTCGGTTTTTCCGGGGACGATGTGGAAAAGCGATGCCGGGTGCTCTCCGGCGGCGAGAAGGCGCGGCTGGTGATGGCGCTGATGCTGTTTGACCCGCCGAATTTCCTGGTGCTGGACGAACCCACCAACCATCTCGACATCGGCACGAAGGAAATGCTGATCAATGCGCTGGCGACCTATGAAGGGACCATGCTGTTCGTCTCGCATGATCGGCACTTCCTCGCCGCGCTCTCCAACCGCGTGCTCGAGCTGACGCCGGACGGCGTACACCAGTATGGCGGGGGCTATACGGAATATGTTGCGCGCACCGGCCAGGAGGCGCCGGGGTTGCGGGGCTGATCTGCCTCGCGGAATGGCTTTTGATGTGCCGTAACGTCAGCTTCCGATGGGCTGGTACCGCCTCTTGCCTCCGGCAAGACATTGGCGGATATCCCTCTCTGTATCCGCGGTTCCACCAAGAGGCGGCGGCAAGACCATTGCCCACCCGCCCGTGACGCCCCTGGGGGAAATGATGAAGCGCCTTGCCATCGCGTTGATCGCGCCTTTGTTCGCTGCCCTTCTCGCTTGGCCCGCCTGTGCCGAGGAATGGCCCACGCGGCAGCCGGTGAAAATCATCGCCCCGTTCGGGCCCGGCTCGACTCCTGATCTGGTCGCCCGGCTGATCGCCGATTATTTCCAGCAGAAGTTCGGCCAGACCTTCGTCGTCGAGAACAGGCCTGGTGCCAGCGGCAATCGCGGAACCGATGTGGTGGCGAAGGCGGAGCCGGACGGCTACACGATCGGCGTCTCCATCGGTGGCCCGCTCGGCGTAAACGCCATCCTATTCGGCAATCTGCCTTATGACCCGGCCAAGGATTTCGCCTTCATCAGCCTGCTGGTGACGCAGCCGAGCGCGCTGGCGGTCAACACCGAGCTTGGCGTCAATTCGGTGCCCGAGCTGATCGCGCTGCTGAAGAAAAATCCCGGCAAGTACAATTACGGCTCCATCGGCAACGGCTCTCTGTCGCAACTGGCCATGGAAGCGATCGCGCTGGCGAGCGGCACGAAGTTGGTGCATGTGCCCTATAATTCCTCCCCTGCAGCTGTGACCGCGCTGATCCAGAACGATGTTCAGATCGCCTGCTTGCCCGCCATCTCCGTAACCTCGCTGGCGGGCACGAAACCCATCAAGATCCTTGCCATATCCGCCGCGAAGCCCTGGCCGCTGATGCCTGGCGTTCCCACGCTGAAGCAGGAAGGAATCGACGTGGAGGCCGAAGCCTGGAACGGCCTGATCGCCCCGGCGAAGACCCCGCAGGCCATCATCGACAAGCTGCGCGCCGCGACCATCGAGGCGCTGTCCAGCCCCGCGATCAAGGAGAAGCTGGCAGCGCAGCTCATGGAACCCATCCCCGGAACGGCGGAAGCGTTCCGCGCGCGGATCGACGCCGACCTCGCGCGCTGGAGCCAAGTGATCCGGGATGCCCATATCCAGGTGAACTGATCGCGGCCTGATTTTCGCACGGGCGCTTGAACCGGGCGGGCAGGGGGGCTAACCCTGCCGTGAGCGCGGCAATGCGGGGCGAAACGTGCAGTTCATCGACACGTTTGATGCGTCATCCTTCCTCGACACCACCGCGAGCCTCACGGCCGCCTTTGTGCTGGGAACCCTGATCGGCGCCGAGCGGCAATATCGCCAGCGCAGCGCCGGTTTGCGCACCGTGGTGCTTGTGGCGGTCGGCGCCGCGTCCTTCGTCGACCTTGGCATGCGACTCACCGGTGCCGAGGGCGCGGTGCGCATCATCGCCTATGTGGTCTCCGGCATCGGCTTCCTTGGTGCCGGCGTGATCATGAAGGAAGGCATGAATGTGCGCGGCCTCAACACCGCCGCGACGCTCTGGTCCTCCGCTGCAGTGGGCGCGTGCGCGGGGGCCGACCGGATCGCCGAGGCCGGGCTGATCACCCTCTTCATACTCGCCGGCAACACGCTGTTGCGACCGCTGGTCAACGCCATCAATCGCATTCCCATCGACGAGGGGACGTCGGAGGCGTCCTACGAGGTGCGGGTGCTCAGCGGACGCGATCACGCTCCCAAGGTGCGCGAAAGCCTCCTCGCGCATCTCAAGAAGGCGAAATACCCGGTCGCGGACGTCGAGCATGTTCCAGGGGCGGATGCCACAACCACGGAGGTGGTGGCGACGCTTGTCAGCACCACCGCGAACGCTGCGGAACTGGACGCGGTGGTCGCGACCCTGCGGCGCCTTCCGGGCGTGGTTCACGCCAGTTGGGAAGCCAGCACGGCGGATTGACGCTTCCACGGCCTTGAACCGTACAAGAGCGAGGGCTAGGCAGGAGGTTGCATATTCTGCCTCGCTTATTGCCTTGAAGGTCGCACGATGGCCCAGTTGTTTCTTCTGCTTCTCGGCGCGCGGCTGATCCGCCGCAGATGGTGGGTCCTGGGCACGCTCGGGTTGATCTGGATGGCACTCGGCACCCTGTTCTTCGCCGACGCCTTCATCGAGGAAATCCGCATCACGGTGCCCTATTTCGCGGCGCCTCTCTTATTTGACGCGTGCTTTTCCTTCTGCGGGGCCTTGCTGTTCAGTCATATACGCACGCTGCGGATCGCAAAGGGGCTGGTGTTCTTGGCGGTTGCCGGCCTGCTGATCCTGGCGCCCCGCCACAGCGCGATGGCGATAGGCATTCTCGTCGGCACGTTTCTGAGCATCGACGGCTTCTGGCGCGCGGGCAGCGCCATCGTGGTGCGCATTCCCGGCTGGCCCCTGTCCATGGTGAAGGGCGTGGTGGAACTTCTGCTCGGCATCTGGTCGCTCTCGCCTTGGCCCACCAATTATCGCGCCGAGGTGGGTTCGGATGTGGGATTGCTGCTGATGGTATCTGCGGCGGGCCTGCTCAGTCTCGCGCTGCGGCTACGCCACATGCCGCCCGATACGCCGCTTTCCTCCATCATCTCCAACGGCTGGCCGCAAATGCCCACGCCGGCGGAAATCATTGCGGGGCCGGAGGATGAGCCGGTCCCGCCCGTCCCGCCGCGCCGCCCCCGCGAGACGGCGACGGTGCATGTGTGGACGCCGACGGGCGGGCTCCCGGCCCTGCACCACGGCCTTAAACGCTATATCGCCGCCGTGGACGCGCAGGGCAACGTCTCGACCGGCCATTCCGCGCTCCAACTGCCGCCGGACACCTACATCAGCCATTATCCGGCGGTGGAGATCGACCACGGGCCGTCCGATTTCGCGCGCATTTTACGGGCAACGGAGGAAAACGATGTCCCTGGCCTGTTCCAGCCCAATTATATCGAGGAAAGCGCGGGCTGGTGCCCCTCATCCTTCCAAGTGAAGATCAAGGATATCGATGGTGATGCCGTGCGCGCCTTCTGGGCGGTTTATCGGGAGGATAGCACCTACAACCTCACCTACCGCAACTGCTCCAGCGCGGTGGTGACGGCGTTGGATGCCGGGCTGGAGGGGGTCTTTGAAGAAGCCGCCCGCTCGCCGCGCTTCCTTGTGCGCCTGCTGGTCAGCACGGAGCTTCTGGTGGCGGGCATGTTGCGCCACCGCGCCACCACCATGGCCTGGACGCCGGGGCTCGTGCTCGACTATGTCCGCGCGCTGTCACAGATCCTCAATATGCCACGGCCCAAGCCACGCTGAGCCTCGGGTGGCCGGGGTAACGAATCACCCTTTTAAGACAAGGGAGGTCCCGGTCATTTGCTCAGGCTGGGGCAGACCCATGAGGGAGATCAGGGTCGGCGCCAGGTCCGCGAGCCGTCCGTCCTTCAGCGCAAAGCCGGGGCGGCCGGCGAGGAACACAGGCACCGGGTTTGTCGTGTGGGCGGTGTGCGGGTTTCCGGTGACGGGATCGCGCATCAGTTCGGCGTTGCCATGGTCGGCCGTCACCAGAAGCGAGCCGTCCATAGAGAGCACGGCTTCCGCGAGCCGCCCGAGCCCGGTGTCCACCGTCTCCACCGCCTTCATGGCGGCGGCGAGGTTGCCGGTGTGGCCCACCATGTCCGGGTTGGCATAATTCAGGATGATGAGGTCGTACTCGCCGCTCTCGATGGCATCCACCGCCTTGGTGGTCAGCTCGGGCGCGGACATCTCCGGCTGCAAATCATAGGTCGCCACCTTGGGAGAGGGGACCAGGATGCGATCCTCGCCCTCGTAAGGCTCCTCGCGCCCGCCGCTGAAGAAATAGGTGACGTGCGGATATTTCTCGGTCTCCGCCATGCGTAACTGGGTGCGGCCAGCCTTCGCCACGGTCTCGCCGAGCCCCATGTCGAGCGACTGGCGCGGAAACAGGGTCTTCATCACCGTGTCCAGTTCGGAACTATAGGACGCCATGCCGGCCGCGGCGCTGAACTGGATCTCGCGATCACGCTTGAAACCGCGAAAGCCCGGCAGGAGCAGTGCATCGAGAATTTCACGCGCCCGATCCGCACGGAAATTCGTGCACAGGATGGCATCGCCGTCCTTCATGCCGGAATAGTCGCCGATCACCGCCGGGTTCACGAACTCGTCGCTGAAATCCGCCGCATAACTGGCCTTCAGCGCCGCCTCCGCGCTCTCGAAGTGCGCACCCTTGGCGGCGGTCAGGAGATCATAGGCGCGTTGCACGCGCTCCCAGCGGTTGTCGCGGTCCATAGCGTAATAGCGCCCGCACACGGTGGCGATGGGCGCTCCCTCCGGCAGGGCGGCCGCAAGGCGCGCCATGTCTTCCGCTGCGGAGCGGGGCGGGGTGTCCCGTCCATCCGTGAAGGCGTGTACCTTCACGGGGATGCCTTCCGCGCGGAGAATCTGCGCGACGGCGACCGCGTGGGTCTGGTGTGCATGCACGCCGCCCGGCGACATCAGGCCCATGATGTGGCAGGTGCCACCCGTGCGCTTTAAGGCGGCGGGCAGGCCGCTCCCGTCGATGCGGGTCTTGAGGCTGCCATCCTCCACGGCGCTGTCGATGCGCGGCAGGTCCTGCATCACCACGCGTCCGGCGCCGATATTCAGATGCCCCACCTCCGAATTGCCCATCTGGCCATCCGGCAACCCGACGTCCCGTCCGGATGTGCTCAGGAAAGCATGGGGGGAGGTGCTGTAGAGCCGGTCGAAATTGGGGGTGCGCGCCAAGCGAACCGCATTGTCCGTGCTGTCGTTCCGCCATCCCCAACCGTCCAGGATGACCAGCATGGTGGGAATGCGCGCGGACATGGGGAACCTCGTGACTCAAGCATCAGTCGCGCCCTTCATCGGCGCGCATCGCGAAACGGATGGGTCATGATGCCGGACGCAGCGACGCGTCAAGCACCAGTGGCAACCGGCGAATGCTTATATGGGGTGCGCGCGCATTAAGGCGAGCCGGGTCGTCGGCTTTCGCGCGGTTCCGCACGCCGGTGGCTCGGGATGGCCCGCTGAAGGCCATCCCGACTTTTGAGCTTGACGTGAAGCGGGAGCTTACAGCACCGGATTCCAGTTGACTGGCACGTAGCGATATTGCGCCCCGTCCTTCGCCACATAGGCCGCGGAGGGAAATGGAAAATGATAACCCGCCACCAGCATGCGGTCGGCGGAGGCCATGTCGTAGACCTTCCGACGGGTTTCCTCGGCCTTCGCGGCATCCATGTCGAACACCGCATGCCAGCCTGGATTGCGCATGAACAGAACCGGGATGTTGGTGACATCAGACTGGATGAAAAGCTTGCCGTTGCCGGACGCCAGCACATAGGAGGTGTGGCCCGGCGTGTGGCCCACGGTCGCCACCGAGGTGAGGCCGGGGACCAACTCCTTGTCCCAGCCGTACTTCTCCAACTTGCCGTCGAACGGCTTGAACACCCGGCGCACGTTCTGGAACGCGCCCTTCATGGCGTCGGGCGCGCGGCTCATATTGCCCTCGTCCATCCAGAACGCCCATTCCGCTTCCGGCACCATCACCTGCGCATTGGGGAAGGCTGGCGCGCCCTGGGCATCGACCAGGCCGCCGATATGGTCGCCGTGGAAATGGGAGATCACCACCGCATCGATGGTCTTGGGATCGATGCCGAGCGCGGCGAACGTGCTCATCATCCGCCCCACGGGTGCGGGCTGATTGGCCTGTGGGCCGTTGCCGGTGTCGATCAGCACCAGTTTTCCGCCGGTATTCACCAGCAGAACGTTGAAGGGGATGGTGATCTGGTTTTCCGGCAGATAGGCCGCTTTGAGAGCGGCATTCACCGCATCCCGAGTTTCGTTGCGCACGAAAGTGTCGGCTAGCGGCATGGTGCGCGCGCCGTCGGCCACCACAGTGACCTCGGCATCGCCCACCTTGTAGCGATAGGCGCTCGGAACCTGGGTGGTGACTTGCGGCGCGGCGGCGAGCGCGGGACTGGCAAGCGGAGCGCCGAGCAGGCTGGAACCGGCGGCTCCGGCAGCGGCGGCGGCGAGGAAATGACGACGCGAAAGCTCGGACATGGCTGTTCCCTTGGCCTCTAGCGGGCGATGCGCGGGAGACTAAAGAGGTGCCTCAGTCTGGTCGATGACGTTACGTCGTGGCGTCGCTCACGTTTCAGCGAGGCCCAGGTTTGTAAGTACCAAAGAAAACGGGGGCCGCAGCCCCCGTTTCGCTTTCCGTGTGTGCCGAGAGATCAGCGAACCGGCGGGGCGTACTGGATGCCACCCAGGGTCCAGAGCTGATTGATGCCACGCGGGATGGCGAGCTTGGAGCCCGTGCCCACGTTGCGCTCGAACACCTCGCCGTAATTGCCGACGGCTTTCACGATCCGCACGGCGAAATCCTTGGTCAGGCCAAGCTGTTCGCCATAGGTGCCTTCATTACCCACCAGCCGCTTCACATCCGGCTTCTGGGACTTCAGAGCGTCGTCGACATTCGCCTTGTTGACGCCGAGTTCCTCGGCATTGAGCATCGCGAAGTGGGTCCACTTCACGACATTAAACCACTGGTCGTCACCCTGGCGCACCACCGGGCCGAGCGGCTCCTTGGAGATGACGTCGGGCAGGACGATATGGTCGCCGGGCTTCTTGGTGACGAGACGCAGCGAATAAAGCTGGGACACGTCCGTGGTGAGGGTGTTGCAGCGGCCGTCCTCGTAAGCCTTCACCAACTCGTCGGAGCTGGGGAGGGTCACGAGTTCGTATTTCATGTTGTTGGCTTTGAAGAAGTCCTCGGTGTAGCCCATCGCCGTCGTGCCGCTCTGCACGCAGATCTTCGAGCCGTCCAGCTCCAGCGCCGACAGCACCTTGCGGGACGAAGGCACCAGGAAGCCCTGGCCGTCATAATAGGTGATCGCGCCGAACAGCAGGTTCAGGCTCGCCTCGCGCTCGATCGTCCAGGTGGAGTTGCGCGAGAGCACGTCGATGGTGCCCTTCTGGAGCGCCGGGAAGCGTTCGTCGGCCGAGAGCGGGAAGAATTTCACCTTCGCGGGGTCGTTCAGAACGGCGGCCGCGACGGCGCGGCAGAAGTCCACGTCGAAGCCGGTCCATTCGCCCTTGGCGTCGGGTGAGGAAAAGCCGGCAAGACCACGGCTGACGCCGCAGTTCAGCTCTGCGCGGTCCTTGACCGCCTTCAGGGTCTGTGCGGACGCGCCATGCGCCGAAAGCGCCACGGCGGCGCCAGCGACAAGAGCCAGGAGGGTCTTCATGACAGAAGCCTCAATCATTGAGTTCCAGAGGATGTGCGCCGCCTCAGCGCGGCGCGCGAAAAAAGAAGGCCGCCCGAGGGCGGCCTTAAACGATCAGAGCGCCACGGCCTGTCGGATGATGACCTTGGTGCCCACCGGAACGCGGCTGTACAGGTCGATCACTTCGCTGTTCACGAGGCGGAAGCAGCCGGAGGAGATCGCATAGCCGATGGTCTCGGGCTGGTTGGTGCCGTGGATGCGATAGACCGTCTGGCCGAGATACATGGCGCGGGCGCCCATGGGGTTGCCCGGTCCGCCGGCCATGAAGCGCGGCAGGTAGGGCTGGCGCTGGATCATTTCCGCCGGCGGGGTCCAGTCCGGCCACTCGGCCTTGCGGGTGATGTTCACCATGCCCTGCCAGGTGAAGCCGTCCCGGCCGACGCCGATGCCGTAGCGCAGGGCGCGGTTGTTGCCTTCCACCAGGTAGAGAAAGCGGTCGTTGGTGGAGATGATGATCGTGCCCGCCGGCTCGGTGGTGCGGAAATAGACCGGCTGGCGCTTATACGCCGGGTCCATGTCCACCTCGTCCTCGGCGACGGGGACGGCGCCGGGCTGCTCGGAGATATTCATCGTCGCGCCGATACCGCGCGGCGGCACGGGCGTCGACTGCGCCATCGCCATCGTGCCAAAAGCAAGCGCACCGACCTGAAGCAGCGCGGCCAGCGTCAAGGTCCTCAAACTGAAAGCCATTTTTCCGGCCTCTTCTCAACGCCCCCAAGAATCACCCAAGGCGATCCCGGCGCGCCGTTCCCAACGACGCGCTTCCTGAAGGGAGTATCCGAGGTAGAAGCGAAGGAAAAGTGAAAAACCTTGTGCGTTGCAGCTGTACGATCACGCTTTTGATTGCCGGAACCCTTCGCGGCGACGCTCAGGCGCTCTCGGGCACCAGAAATGCTGAGAGCCGCTCGATCGAGGCAGCCGATAGGGCGCGTGATCTGCGAGTGGTCTGGTCCATCAGTACGATGACCGTCTCCGCGTTGGCGACACGCTTGCCGTTCTGGAATACCACCTGCTCAAGCCTGATCGAGCTTGTGCCCAATGCGGCGATGCGGGTGCCGATCCACACTTCGCCTGGCCAATTCACCTCGGCTCGGAATTCCAAAAGCAGCCGGGCGATGACGAACGCGCCGTCCGGCTCCGCGTGGGTGCCTTCGCGGGTGTAGAGCAATTCGGTGCGGCCGGTCTCCAGGAAGGTGGAGAACACGGCATTGTTGATATGTCCCTGCCGGTCGGTGTCGGCGTAGCGCAGCTTGTCGAAGGTGCGCAGGGGGAAATCCTCAAGCACGAGATCGCGCATCACTCATCTCCGAACCGCGTCAATCGCTCTGGGAAGCACGCGGAAGCGTGAAGAATCAAGAGACGCGATGTCGCCCGCGCCGCGATCAGCCGCGCCCGACCAATGGCATCTTGGTGGCCATGACCGTCATGAATTGCACGTTCGCTGACAGCGGCAGGCCAGCCATGTAGACCACCGCATCCGCCACATGCTTGGCGTCCATGACCGGCTCGATCTTAATGGAGAGGTCGGCCTGGGGCACCCCTGCCTTCATCCGCTGGGCCATTTCGGTGTCGGCATTGCCGATGTCGATCTGCCCGCAGGCGATGTCATAGGCGCGGCCATCCAGCGAGGTGGATTTGGTGAGGCCGGTGATGGCGTGCTTGGTGGAGGTGTATGGCGCGGACCAGGGCCGGGGCGCGGTGGCCGAGACGGAGCCGTTGTTGATGATGCGACCGCCGCGCGGGGACTGGTCCTTCATGATGCGCATGGCTTCCTGCGTGCATAGGAAGGGGCCGGTGAGGTTGGTGTCGACCACTCGCCGCCACTCCTCGTAGCTCAGTTCGTCCATGGGGACGGCGCGTGCGCCGGTGCCGGCATTGTTGAACAGCACGTCGAGCCGCCCAAAACGGTCTTTTACAGCCTGAAACAAGGCCTTAACCGAGGCGGGGTCGGTCACGTCGGTGGCGACCGGCAGGAACGTGCCTTTGCCGGCCGCGGCCGTCGTGTCGAGGGCATCTTTGCGGCGCCCGGCCAGTGCCACCGCATATCCTGCTTCGGCCAGCGCCAGCGCAACGGCGCGCCCGATGCCGCTGCCGGCGCCGGTGACGATCGCGATCCGAGGGGTTTCCATAGCGTCTTCTCCCGACCTTGTTCGCTCGCCGCCTCGCCGGGCCGGCTTGAGAACGCTGTAGCCGAGAAGCGGGGCGGGGCGAAAGAGCTGTGTCGGGGTAAGGCTTTACGGGACGTTTTTTATTCGGAGGCGCGGGCGGTCAGGGCGTCGAAATCGATGTGGTGGCCGGCGCGGTCGCGCTTTGAGGCGAGATAGCGCACGTTTTCCTGGGTCGGTCGGCCAAGCACGCGCTGTTCGGCCGCGACATCAAGGCCCGCCGCCTTGAGTGCGGCGATTTTCAGCGGGTTATTGGTGATGAGCTGCACCGAGGTAATCCCCAGTTGCCGGAGCATTTCCGCAGCAAAATCAAAGCGCCGCTGGTCCAGGCCGAAGCCAAGAACCTCGTCGGCGTCGTAGGTGTCGTAGCCTTGGGACTGGAGTTTGTAGGCGCGCATTTTGTTGGCGATGCCGTTGCCGCGCCCTTCCTGGTCGAGATAGAGCAGCACGCCACCTTCGCCCTTTGCCATGCGCTGGACGGTGTCACGGAGCTGGTCGCCGCAGTCGCATTTCAGGCTGCCGAACAGGTCGCCGGTCAGGCAGGCTGAGTGCAGCCGCACCGGAACCGAGCCCGACAGATCGGGCTGCCCAACGATGATAGCCACTTGATCCCGCAGGCCTTCTCCGCCTCGGAATACGACGAATTCGGTTTCCGGTGCGCCTTCGAGGGGCACCGGGGCGCGGCCGACCATGCGCATCGCTTTTACCTGCCGACCCCTGTGGGCGAGGATGTCGCAGACCTCAACGTGCAGGGCATCCGCGACCTCTCCGTCCACAGGCGCGATCACGGCGGCGGGCAGCACGAGGGCGAGGCGAAGCAGTTCTAGGGCGCCGATGTCGAGTGGATCTGCGCTTGTAATAGGACCGTCAACACGTTGATCAACCCGCATGGCGAGCATGTCAACGCGATCAATGTCGAAGCCGGGAAGGGCGATCGTGCCGGGCAGTGTGCGCGGCGCACCGAGATGGGTGAGGCGGGGCGCGGGAAGCGCCAGCCGACCGCGCAGGGGGGCCGCGGCGGCGAGGGCAGCCGCGGTCTCGGGATCAAGGGCTTCGGCGCCGAGGACGAGCGCCCGTTCGGTTCCCGCCTTGAGCATGACGGGACGGCCGGAACGCAGTTCCGATATGGCGCGTTCCACCGCTGTATGGCCGGCGCGCTCGTCGGGACCTAATGTATGCCGGATGCTGGGCCGCTCGAGAGACATTCAAACCTCACCAAACGATTTTTACTTGTGCGGTGCCACAGGGATATTCAAGCCTTTGGTCATCGGCTTGTGACATCCCCATACACCTGAAGCAGACACGCGTGACAAACGGCCGAAACGTCCACCCGTTCCAACGATGACCCAAATGGAAGCTGAAGGCTAAGTCTATGCCGTACTCCACGCCGTTATACGAGAGAGGGGGGCATTTTGGATTTGCGGATCGCTCGCTTGTGATCGGCCAATTGGGCCAGTCGCTTGATGGGCGCGTCGCCACCTTATCGGGGGAGTCCAAATACATCAGCGGGGCGTGCGCATTGGATCATTTGCACCATCTGCGTGCGGCGGCCGATGCGGTGGTGGTGGGGATCGGAACGGTGCTGGCGGATGACCCGCTGCTGAACGTTCGCCGTGTGCCGGGGCGAAACCCTGTCCGGGTCGTCATCGATCCCTCGGGCCGCCTGGATGCCGGGGCGCGATGCCTTCAGGAGGACGGAACGCGCCGGATCGTGCTGCGGCGCGCCGGGGCGGAAGGGGCTTCAGTGCCCGGCGTGGAAACCCTTGGCATCGCCCCGACATCCGATGGGCGCCTTCCGCCCCATGCCATCCTCGCGGCGCTTAAGGCCGCCGGCTTGCACCGCATCCTGGTGGAGGGCGGGCCGGCGACGCTGGCGGCGTTCCTCGATGCCGATGCGGTGGATTGCCTGCATATTCTGGTCTCGCCGGTGATCCTCGGGTCGGGCCGAACCGGGCTTGATCTTCGCCCCATAGCCCGGCTGGGGGATGCGCTTCGCCCGGCCAGTGAGGTCACGGTGTTTCCGGACGGCGACGTGCTGTTCGCCTGCGACATGCGCAGGGGCGCGTTGGCGGCGGAAATGCCGGTGGGTGATGGCGTGTTAGTTGGGAACTGAGGCCGTTCGGTGGGATCGGGGCTGTCGCGTTATGCGCGGCGACTCCCTCTGCCGCCTGCACGACCTTTGCGAAACGGACCTCTCAAGCACTCAGGAAGCATCGCAATTCGTTAGGCGCAGAGGCTGGGCAGTTTTCACCTCGCCCCAAGGGGGAGAGGTCGGCTGCGAAGCGGCCGGGTGAGGCGGCTCCGACATTTCAGGACTGGAAAGGGTTCCCCCCCTCACCCCAGCCCTCTCCCCGTCGGGGAGAGTGGGCATGGCGCTGTCATTCGAGAAGCACCACCAATCCCACTCCAATCCCCTCCCGACCCCCTCCCCCGCAAGCGAGAGAGGGAATGAGGCAGTCAGGAAAGCTCCGTGCCCAAGGGCCATGCCAGAAAATCCGTGTGGCCGATGGTGCAGACGGTCTTGCCGCTTGCCCATGAGGCGGCGACTTCCGGGCTGATCTGCCCGCTTTCCACCGCCGCATTGGCTGTCCCGAGCGCGAGGGCTTCAAGGAGGCCGGCGCGATCGGGGCCGACCTGCCACGGGCTGTCGGCGCGGGCGCTCTGGTAGCCGAGGGCGTGAAAGGCGGCCTCCAGGCGGTCGGAACAGGCATTGCCGAGCGCCGGGCCAAAGCCCTTGTCCTTTGCCTGATCGGCGCGGAACGCGGCGGCAATCGCCGCGTCGGCGGCATGTTCCGGCACCCAATGATCGCGGCCATCGCAGCTGAGCACGGTGAAGAACACGGCGCCGAGCCTCGCCACCTCCTCGGCGAATCCGTCGATGAAGCCTTGCGAGACAAGATCGAAGAACGCCGAGGCTGTGACCAGATCGGGCGCGGAACGGCCGATTTCCGCCAGCGAACACGAGAGATCCGCCTCTGCGAAATCGACGCTGATCCGGCGGCCTTCGTGCACAAGCTTCAGGCTTTCGCCGTCCGCCGCACTCTCGTCCGCCCAGGCGGCGAGGGCGATGCGGGCCTGCGCCAGAAGTGCGGGGTCGTAATCGAGTAGGCGCCAGTGCTGAACCGGGCCGAACAAATGGGCTGAGGCGCGCAGGTTCGATCCCGTGCCGGCGCCGAGATCGACGATCCCCACGCTGTCACGTCCCGCCAGAAGGCGCCCAGCGCGGTCCGCCAGGTCCGAATTGCGGGCGCGGATGTCGGCGGGTTCACGAAGGGCGAGCCAGTGGGCGGAAAAGCCGGTCATGCCACCACCTCTGCACGCCCGGCGGCCGCTTCGGTTCGCCCGGCAGTCCCCTGGTCTCGCTCGCCCATGGCCTTCAGCACATGCGCGATGCCCCGCGCGGTGTGCGACCATGAGGGAAGCCTCCGTCCCGCCGCGAATGCCGCATCCGCCAATCGACGGCGCGCGTCCGCATCGCTCAACAGGCCGCGCAGCGCGCCTTGGAGCGCCGCCGCATCGCCCGGCGGTACTTTCACGCCGGCGCCCTCAGGCACCGTCTCGCCGGCAGCCCCGCCGGTGGTGCAGACCAGCGGGAGGCCCCGCCGCAAAGCTTCGGCGAGCACCATGCCATAGCCCTCATAGAGCGAGGGATGAACGAACAGGTCGGCGCTTTCATAAGCGCGCGCAAGTTGCTCGGGCGTGGCCGCACCGAACAGCTTGATGCGCTGGGACAGGCCGGCGGCGGCGATCCGATCGCGGACCTGATGGGCCTCCTCGGGGTCGAAATCGAGCCCGCCAATGATGGTGAGGGTCCACGGTAGGTCGCTCAAGGCGCTCAGCGCCGCGATCAGAATGGGATAACCCTTCCGGGGAATGACACTCCCCACAGCCAGCAGGCGCGGCGGGTTGCCGTCGGCGCGGGCACGCGGCAACGGCTCAGTTCCAGGCTCCGCGACGGTGATGCGCGCGGGGTCTACGCCGAAATCCGCCACCAGGGTGCGGGCTGTGGGGTGGCTGGTCGTGATGATGGGGCACCCCATCCCGAGGATCGCCCGCTCGCTTGCCAGCAGCTTTTGCCTGTCGGCGGTGTGAAGCCCTTCTTCCAGGCCCAGGGGATGGTGGATGAGGGCGACCAGCCGGCCCCTGATCTTGTCTGTCCGGTCGGCCGGCAGGGCACCAAGGGCAAGGCCATCCACCAGGAGGATCGCTGACGGGTCCGTGCCCTCCAGCACACCAATGGCGTCATTCACCGCTTGCGCGCTCGGGAACGGGAAGCCGCCGGGCAGGGGAAGCGGTTTGGCGGCGATGCCGTGCTGGGGCAGATGGGCAAGCACCTGCCGGTCGTAGGCATAGCCGCCGGTGGGCGTTTGGAGGTCGCCGGGGAAGGCGAGATACATCCGCGTCATCAAGCGATATCGCTCTCGTACCAGGCGCGCGCGACATGGGATTCGTGCAGCGTCACCTTGAGGCGGGCGGGACGGTCCGGCCCCAGTCCGCCGGTGCGCGCGGCATCCGCCATGCGATCGAAGATATGGCGGCACAGGACTTCGGTGGTGGTGTTGCTGCCCGCGAATTCCGGCACCTCGTCGAGGTTGCGATAGGCGAGCGGTGCGAGGATCTCCTTCAGCACCTCATGGGCGCGGCCGATATCCACCACCACGCCATCGGCATTGAGGTCCGGGGCAAGAAAGGCCACGTCGACCACGAAGGTCGCGCCGTGCAGCGCCTGCGCGGGGCCGAACATGGCGCCCCTGAAACTATGGGCGATCATGATGTGATCGCGCACTTCGACCGCGTACATAGGACCCCCGGTGTCCAGATTTCCGGACCAAGATTTCAAGATTTCAAGATTTTAAGACTTCAAGATGGATAGCGCACCACGGTGGCGACGTCAGCCGCGATGCCGTCGAGGATGCCGCCGAGCACATCGGGGAGTTCTGCGAACGGAACTTCGGATGTGATGAGGGCATCCAGCCGTTCGTCGCGCAGCAGGTCCAATGCCTTCAGCAGCCGCCGGCGATGGGTCCAGCGCGGTCGGCGCGATGGGGGGAGGGCGCCGACCTGCGAGGAAATCAGGCGCAGGCGCTTGCAGTGAAACGGGCCGCCGAGGCCGACCATCACCGCTTCGTCGCCATACCAACTCACTTCCACGAGGCTCGCCTCGGTGCCGCAGCAGGCAAGCGCGGTTTCCAATCCCTGGGCGGTGGCGCTGGCGTGGAACACCACGTCGGCTTCCTTCCCCTGTTGCGCGCCTTCGCTGAAGCGGGCGCCGAAGCTTTCCACCAGGGCACGGCGCGCCGGGTTGGGATCGAGCACCGTGACCTCCGCGCCGGGCAGGCGGGCGGCGAGGTAGGTAATCAGCAGCCCGATCAGCCCCGCGCCCACCACGGCGATGCGGTCTCCCGCCCCGGCGCCGGAATCCCACAGCGCATTCAGGGCGGTTTCCATGTTTGCAGCGAGGGTGGCGCGGCGCGCCGGAATGCCAGTCGGGATCACCGCAACGGCATTCGCCGGCACCACGAACAGATCCTGATGCGGATGCAGCACAAACACCTCGCGCCCGATCAGCGTGGCATCGCCCGCCTCAACCCGGCCGACGCTGCAATAGCCGTATTTCACCGGGAACGGGAAATCCCCCACCTGCATGGGCGAGCGCATGCGCTCGCGATGCGCGGGGTCCGACAGGCCGGCATAGACCAGCCGCTCGGTGCCCCGGCTGATGGCGCTCCAGGAGCTGCGGACGAGCACATCGCCTTCCCCAGGTCGCGCCAAAGGCTCGACCTCAAGCTGCGCGGTGCGCGGCGCCACGTACCACAGCGCAGCGGCGGTGGCCTCGTGTTCTGACGCTTTGGCGTGGCGTTTTGCCACGGTGGGCATGTTCATGGTCCCGGCCTCGTGATTGCCGCCTTCGCGGCCCACTGACTTAACGTCCCCTCCGCCCCCAGGGGGACGGAGCCTTCATGACGCTGCGCATCAATCCGGTTTTGCTTGTTCCTCACGACCCCGATGTTCCCTCTTCGGAGGCGCGCCGGCTCCGGCGCCGGCGCATTCTGATGCTGGCGCTCAACCTTGCCACCCTCATTGCCGTCGCGGTGGCGGCGGCAAGTCTGGCATCAGCGGGCGGGTGGAGCGTTTCGCGGATCATCCTGTGCCTTTGTGTCGTGGCCATAACGCCATGGAATGCGATCGGTTTCTGGAATTCGCTGATCGGCCTCGTTCTGCTCCACCGCACCCGTTCCGGTGTCGCGGCCGCCGCGCCGTTTTTGACGGCGGGCGACGGCGAGGGTCCGGTGCTGGTGCGTAGCGCAATTCTTATGACGCTCCGCAATGAAGATCCCGAACGCGCCGTGTCACGTCTTCGTGCGGTCAAGGCGGAGCTTGATCGCACGCCCTATGGCGGACAGTTCGATTATTTCCTTTTGAGCGACACGTCGCACCCCGAGGTGGCCGCGGCCGAGGAGGCTGCGGTCTCCCGTTGGCGGGCGGAAGCGGGCGCACGCGGCATTATCTATCGGCGCCGCCCCGACAATGCCGGCTTCAAGGCCGGGAATGTCCGGGATTTCTGCGGCCATTGGGGCGCGCATTACGAATTCATGCTGCCGCTGGACGCCGACAGCCTGATGGGCGCCGCGACCATCCTGCACATGGTGCGCACGATGCAGGGCGAGCCGCGCATCGGCATTCTCCAGAGCCTGGTGGTCGGCCTTCCCAGCGCCAGCGGCTTCGCGCGCATGTTCCAGTTCGGCATGCGCGCCGGCATGCGCTGCTACACGCTGGGCGGCACATGGTGGGCTGGGGATTGCGGGCCGTTCTGGGGCCACAATGCGCTGATCCGCATCGCGCCGTTCCGCGCCCATTGCGACCTGCCCCTGCTGCCGGGAGAGCCGCCGCTGGGCGGGCAGATCCTCTCGCACGATCAGGTGGAGGCGGTGCTGATGCGCCGCGCCGGCTATGAGGTGCGGGTGGTGCCGGTGGAAAGCGAGAGCTTCGAGGAGAACCCGCCGACCCTGCCGGATTTCCTCGCCCGCGACGCCCGCTGGTGTCATGGCAATCTGCAATATCTCAAGCTGCTGAACCTGCCCGGCTTACATGCCATGGGACGGTTCCAGCTCGCTTGGGCGGTGCTGATGTTCCTGAGTGTTCCGGCCCTGCCGCTGGCGCTTCTGGTTCTGCCGTTCGCCGCCTCCGGCATGCCTGAGGGGAGTGCGCCGCTGGCGATCGGTCTCTACCTCGCATTGCTGCTGCTGTGCCTGGCGCCGAAGCTGGCGGGATATCTCGATGTGGCGCTGACGCCGGGCGGGGTGGCGCGCTATGGCGGGGCACGGCGCTTTGCCATCTCATCCGTGATCGAACTGGCCTTCTCCTTTTTGCTCAGCGCGATCAGCGCGCTTGCCACCACCGGCGTGCTCGTCCGCCTTCTGCTCGGCCGCGTGACCGGGCAATGGGGCGGACAGGCGCGCGATGCCCATCGCGTGCCCTGGCGCATGGCGGCGCGGGCGATGCTGCTGCCGAGCGCCTATGGCGTGCTGGTGGCGGGATTGCTCCTGGCTCTGGCGCCGGCCCTGCTGGCCTGGGTGGTGCCATTGATCGCCGGCTGTTGGCTCGCCATCCCGTTCGCCGTGTGGACCGCCGATCCGCGCCTGGGTGCGTTTCTGGTCCGCCACGGCCTGTGCGCCACCCCCGAGGAGCACACCCCCCCGGCAGTGCTGCGCCGCCTCCGCCCGGAGAAGACGGCTGGCCTGGACCGGGCGGCTTGAGGGCTGCGCTGCCTGAGGCTCGCTATGATGCGGGATGCTCGCCATCCGGTAGGTGAAGAAAGATCAGCACCACCGAGATCATCATGATGAAGCCGAACGCTTTGGTCTGCCCATTCCACGCGGGAGACTGCCACATTACGAACCATTCAGCGCCCACGACGATGAAGCCCACCACGTAAAGCAGCAATCCCAGCGTCAAACCTGCCACGGCAAGGCTTTTCGCGGGCGCAAAATCCGGCGAGCGAATATTCTTAAGCAGCCGGGCCACGCCTATCCACAATATCACAGTGGTGGCAAGCTCAATGGCAATTATAAGCCAGTAAGCGATCTTCTGTAAATTGGGGTTTGTGATGGCCCGCCAGTGCAGGGAAGAGTTTGCAAAGGTCGTGTCCATCGACAGGGTGTGAACGACGAACTGCCAATTGCTGTCATATTCGGTGATGTTGCCGAACGTCACAAGCGTGAAAAAGAAAGCAATGGAAGCCACAAGTGCGACCTTGCATAAACGAACGACAACCATTGGTGCCCCCTTCGGTTGAGCGCCGATTATTTGCCACCGCTAGACCAAATCCCGGGGTAGGGGAAGGGGCGTGACTTTAATCGGCTTCAACGTGGTTGGCCCTCGATCAAGCCTCAGTGGGAACGGCTCATGATGATCACCAGCTCAGATCTTCTCGCCAAACTTCGCACCGACCAGCCTCTGGTTCACTGCATCACCAATTACGTCGCGATGAACATCGCGGCGAACGTGGTTTTGGCGGCGGGGGCATCGCCTGCGATGGTCCATTCCTCCGCCGAAACGCGCGAGTTCGTCGCCATATCCGGTGCGCTCACCGTCAATATCGGCACCTTATCTCCAGATTGGCTGTCGGGCATGCGGGAGGCGGCAGAGGCTGCCAATGCCATCGGCAAGCCCTGGGTGCTCGATCCTGTCGCGCACTTCGCGACGCGCTTTCGCCGTGCGGCCGTGGCCGAATTGCTGTCCCTTCGCCCCACCATTATCCGGGCCAATGCGTCTGAGATCATCGCGCTTGCCGGTGGCTCCATGTCCGGCCGGGGCGTGGACAGTGGGGATGCCGTGTCGCTGGCCGAAGCGGCCGCCACGGACCTGGCGCGCGTGCATGGAGCGGTCGTTGCCGTGACCGGGGAGGTCGACTTCGTGACCGATGGGGCGCGGGCTGTACGCATTCGCGGCGGCTCCCCTCTGATGCCGCGTGTCACTGCGCTCGGATGCTCTCTCACGTGTCTCGTCGGAGCATTCGTGGCGGTGGCGCCGACCCAGCCTTTCGAGGCCGCCATCGCCGCACTGACCATGTTCAGCATCGCCGGTGAGCGCGCGCATCCCAAATCCGAAGGACCGGGCTCATTCGCGTGGCAATTCCTCGACGCGCTTGCGCAGGTCAGCCCGTCAGATTTGGAGTCCGCCGCGCGCGTCGAGGCGTTGTAGGGCCGATAGTTCAGCTCCCGCGCCCCGAGCGCGTTGCATGAAGGTTTTTGGTGCCAGATGGGGGGATTGTCTGGGACTGGAAGGCGAGTTGGTCCAGGGCATGACTCAGAGGCGTGCTGCCAAGCACCGGGGCAGGCACCGGCAAGGGCAGACCCACGCAGAAAACACCGACTTCCCGCTTGGAACAGGCGCGGCTCCTAGGGCCTCCGCATGCCGCGAGACCGCCGCGGTTTGGGAGGCGCCGTGGGGGCTGAATGCTGGAAAAAATGCGAAGCCCGCACGATGGCGTCCCGCGACCTCCGCAAATCGCAGTTGAATCGGTATACGCAAGGTGCATCATCGGCTGCAGTCACGGGGGCGTTCACATGAGTGATTTAGACGAAGAAGCACTGGCCCGAGAGCCAATCCTCTCAGACGCTGGTTTCATTAAGTTCTACGGCCTCTATTGGAGAAAAGCTGCTGTAAAGTGGGGCGAGTCCCAATTATTAGGCCAACCTCAGGGATGGATGGGGAAAGGCAAGACCAGCAGGGATTTCGATGCAGCTACAGTTCAAATGAATTTTTGGAAGCAGAAGGGAGTCTATATACTGTACGATGATAGCCTAAATCCTGTTTATGCAGGCCAAGCGGGACTCACTCGTAAAAATGCGGCGGGCGGACAATCAATTGGCAATCGACTTAATGCACATAGTCACGGAATATATAGAAATGGCTGGTCAATTTTTTCATGGTTCGGATTTTTAGGTAAAGATAAAATTGCACTCAAGACTGCCGTAGAGAAGGATCGTTTGGAGCCAGAATGGTCATTTCAAAGTCTTTCTGACAGCACACTGAATCAATTGTTAGCATCTTTTGAAGCAATTTTGATCGAAGGATTCGCGCCACGTTTCAATTCGCGAGGCGGAGATTTAGGTAAGGCAGTTCTGGTCGATCAATACGATCCCAATTGACCTTGCCGCACGATGGCGTCCCTTATAGAGGCTTTACCAAACTTTCCTGCGGCGCTGTACCACGCAGTTCACTCTTTCAGGATTGCGTCGCCAGCCGCCTTCCGAGACCAAGAGCGCAGGGCGTCTCTCACTTGGGCGGCTGAAGCTGCTTTAGTACCGCGATTTTGGGATGGTGCCGGATGAGGGGATTGAACCCCCGACCTTCGGTTTACAAAACCGCTGCTCTACCGCTGAGCTAATCCGGCACTTTGGGCGCTGATGGGCCGCGTGGACGCTTTTAATGCGTCGCGGTGCGATGTTCAATCGACCTTGCAGAGACGGCGGGGGCGCAGTGCCGCATCCCGCCGGATCAAACGCAAACGGCCCCGCAATGCGGGGCCGTCCGGTGTCTGAGTGGCGGGCGAAGACGCCCGCCGCAGGCGTCAGTGCCAGTTGTCGAGATCGCGGTCCTTGGTCTCCGGAAGGAGGAAGAAGCCGATGATCAGCGTCATCACGGCGATGACGATCGGGTACCAGAGGCCGGCGAAGATGTTGCCGGAGGCCGCCACGATCGCGAAGGCGGTCGGGGGCAGGAAGCCGCCGAACCAGCCGTTGCCGATGTGGTAAGGCAGCGACATGCCGGTGTAGCGGATGCGGGTGGGGAACAGTTCCACCAGTAGGGCGGCGATCGGGCCGTACACCATCGTCACGTACAGGACGAGGATGAAGAGCACGCCCACCAGCTTGAGCGAGCGGGAATCCGTCAGCATGGCGCCGACACCCGGCTGCTTCAGGATGGTGGCATCACCCGCCTTGGGATAGCCGGCGGCCTGGGCGGCCGCGACGATCGGCGCGGACGCCTTGTCCTGGTCCGCGATCACCACCGCAGTGCCGTTGACGGTCGCCGTGAGCGGCGCGCCGGCCGGGCCCTTCACGAGGTCATAGTGCATGGAGTTGGTGGCAAGCGTCCGGCGGACCACGTCGCAGGGCTTGGTGAACACGCGCACGCCGACCGGGTCGAACAGCATGCCGCAGTTCGCGGGATCGGCGGAGACCTGGATCTTCACCTGCTCGGTGGCGGCGAGCAGCTTGGGATTGCCCAGTTCGGCGATCATGTGGAACAGCGGGAAGTAGGTGACGGCAGCGATGAAGCAGCCGAACAGCAGGATCGGCTTGCGGCCGATCTTGTCGGAGAACCAGCCGAAGAAGATGAAGAACGGCGTGCCCAGCAGCAGGGCGAAGGCGATGGCGAGGTTCGCCGTCGTGCCGTCGATCTTCAGGGTCTGGGTGAGGAAGAACAGCGCGTAGAACTGGCCGCAATACCAGACCACGGCCTGGCCGGCGGTGCCGCCGAACAGCGCGATCAGGGCGATCTTGGCATTGTCCCAACGGCCGAACGCTTCCTTGAGAGGGGCCTTCGAGCGCGAGCCCTCGGCCTTCATCTTCTGGAACGCGGGCGACTCGCTGAGCTGCAGGCGGATCCAGATCGAGAAGCCGAGCAGGATGATCGAGAGCAGGAACGGAATGCGCCAGCCGTAAGACGCGAAGTCTTCGGGCGTCATGGTGAGGCGCAGGGTCAGGATGACCAGCAGCGAGAGGAACAGGCCGACCGTGGCGGTGGTCTGGATCCACGAGGTGTAGAAGCCGCGGCGGCCGTGGGGCGCGTGCTCGGCCACATAGGTCGCGGCGCCGCCGTATTCACCACCCAGCGCAAGGCCCTGGAGCAGGCGGCAGATGATGAAGGCCGTGGGCGCGAGATAGCCGATGCTCTCATAGCTCGGCAGCAGGCCGACCACGAAGGTGGCGATGCCCATGAGCGTCATGGTCACGAGGAAGGTGTACTTGCGGCCGATGAGGTCGCCGAGGCGGCCGAAGAACAGCGCGCCGAACGGGCGAACCGCGAAGCCGGCGGCGAAGCCGAACAGCACGAAGATGAACTTCGCGGTGTCGTTGGTGCCGGGCACGAAGGTCTGGGCGATGTTGGCGGCAAGCGAGCCGGCCAGATAAAAGTCATACCACTCGAAAACGGTGCCGGCGGAGGAGGCGATAATCACCTTCCTCTCTTCTTTCGTCATGGGCGCCGTCGATGCGGCTCTGCCCGGGGTCGTTACTGCCATGGATTACTCCTCCCCAAAAAACTCAGCCTCCCGCCGCAAGCACGGGCAGGCAATTTCGGTCGCGCGCACCGGCGACTGATGCAACCAGATGGGGATGTGATCCGTGGCCCGCGCCAATGAGCGCGCTGAGACCTGGGGCTTCCTCCAACGGTCTTATCTGTCCGTGTCTTGACGCACGGATGAATCGAACCGGACGCTTGTTGCGCCTTGCCACAAGAATGGCTGGATTTCGCCGAAGTTTCGATTGGTAAAAGGTCTTAGTTGGACACGGTTTTATCTTGCGCGACACCGCCCAGTGGAGGGGCGGCGGCGCAAATCAAGTCCTTGTACGAAAAGAGAGTTTTCAAAATCCGCGCGCATTTTCAGCATTTCTTGCGCACTGCAAACTGTATTTGTGCAGTCGCGAAGAAGCCTTAATGCGACTTCAACTGCCACGCTTCAGGGCGCGACGGGCGATTCCAAGCGAAAGCGCCGCCGCGTTGGAGACGTTGAGGCTCTTGATGACCCCCGGCAGGTCGATGCGGGCCAGCACGTCGCAGGTTTCGCGGGTGAGCTGGCGCAGGCCCTTGCCCTCCGCGCCCAGCACAAGTGCCAGCGGCGCGCGCATAGGCGTGTCCTCGATCTCGGCCGAACCCTCGCTGTCGAGGCCGATCACCAGCATGCCGTTGTCCTTCAACTCGGTCAGGGCGCGCGCGAGATTCGTGACCAGGCAGAAGGGGACGTGCTCCAGGCCGCCCGAGGCGCTCTTGGCGAGCACGCCGGTGGCCACCGGGCTGTGCCGCGCCGTCGTGACGATGGCGCCGACGCCGAACGCTGCGGCGGAGCGGACGATCGCACCCACATTGTGCGGGTCGGTGATCTGGTCGAGCACCAGGACGAGTTCGTGCTTGGCAACTTTCGACAAATGCGGGGAGGGCAGGTGGTCGCTTTGCGCGAGCAGGCCCTGGTGCACCGCGTCCGGGCCCAGCAGCTTGTCGATTTCCGAGGGGCGGACCATTTCCGGCTCGATCGGAAGGGTAATGCCTTCCTCCGACAGGCGGTTCAGGCCGTTCTCGGTGGCCATGATGCGGCGGAAGCGGCGCTTGGGATTGCGCAGCGCCTCGGAGACCGTGTGCCAGCCGTAGAGCAGGGCAACATCGTCCTCGCCTTCCCATGCCGGCGGGCGCCCGGTCTTACGGCCCTGCCCGGGGAACGGACGCGGGCCTCCCTTCGGGGCCCCCTTGTCGAAGGGGCGGCGGGAACCGGGGCGGGGAGAACGGTGCGGAGGCTCGGACATGCCACAGCAATTGTCAGAGCGGGACGCGCCACGCAAGGGCGCTGAAGGGAACCGCCGGCGAATCAGAGCGCGGAATCAGCGCGCAGGCGGCAACATGCCCTTGGCTTCGAGCACCGGGCCCGCCTCCGGGCCGGCCAGCAGCTTCAGGAAACGGCCGGCCGCGTCCTCGCGGGTCGTGTTGGAAAGCGCCCCGGCATAGATCGTCTCATTCTGGATCTCGCGCGGCAGTGGGCCCACCAGCACCGCTCCCTTCACGGCGAGGATTTCGCTGATCTGGTGGATGGCGATGTCCGCCTCGCCGGAGACCACGCGCGTCGCCACCAGCCCGCCGGGGACGAGCACAGCCTTGCGCTTCATCTCGTCGGCTATCCCCATGCGCTCGAACAGCTTCTCAAGATAAATGCCGCTGGAGCCACCGGAGGCTGGATCGATCATCGCCACCTTGTTCGCCGCCAGCAGCGTGCGCTTGAAGGCGTCGACGCTCGATATGTCCGGCTGGGGTGCGCCTTCTTTCACCGCCACGCCGATGGCGACCCGCGCCAACTCCATCACCGGAGGCGCCACTTTTCCATCGCGCACGAAGGCGGCGAGGGCGCCGGGGGTGAGAATCACCACGTCGAACGCTGCACCTGCCTCGATCTTGCGGGTCAGCGCGCCGGCGGTGTCGTTCTCGACCGTCACCTTGGTGCCGGTCGCGGCCTCGAACTTGCTCGCCATCTCCGCCGCCACCGGCTTGAACGCGCCCGTGGTCAGCACCTTGATCTCGGCGGCACCCACGGCGGATACGCCCATGGATACGCCCACCAAGGTTGCGAGAAGTGCGCCAACAAGGCGGCGGGCCTGCAAGGTCCGGGGCGTGCTACGGAGCATGATCGTGGGCATGGTTGCGACTTCCGGGCTGCGAGCGTCGGCAGGCATCATAGGGGTGTGGCGGGTCTGCCGCTACGGTAGCAACGGTTTGCGACGCCGGTTTGGCCGGCCTGTGCGGCGCGTTCATTTCCGGTTGACTTCATCGAACCGCTTCCACATAAAACCGCTCCTTGAGGCGCCTGGGTCGAACCGGGCCGCCACACCTTCGCGGTGCTGGTGCCTTGGCCTTTGGATGACGGGCTGACAGTGGAGGGGTGCCCGAGTGGTTAAAGGGGACGGACTGTAAATCCGTTGGCTCTGCCTACGTTGGTTCAAATCCAACCCCCTCCACCACCCGTCGTTCAAGTGCTACAAGCTGCGGCCCGGCCGCGGCGCGCAGGTCGCTCAATGCGGGTGTAGCTCAATGGTAGAGCAACAGCCTTCCAAGCTGATGACGAGGGTTCGATTCCCTTCACCCGCTCCAGCGTCCTTACGGCTCCCAAACCGGCACCCGTGACCTCGCCGAACACCGCTTCCCTACACCGCTGCTCTTGCGGTTCGGGCGGAAACCCCCTATCCCACGGCGTCTTTTTTTCCGCCCCTCGGGGCGAGCCGTGGACTGATCTCAGCCAGGATACCGAGAGAGAACGATGGGCAAAGCAAAATTTGAACGCAACAAGCCGCACTGCAACATCGGGACGATTGGTCACGTCGACCATGGCAAGACGTCTTTGACGGCTGCGATCACGAAGGTCCTTGCGGAGTCCGGTGGGGCGACGTTCACGGCGTATGACCAGATCGACAAGGCGCCTGAAGAGAAGGCGCGTGGCATCACGATCTCGACGGCGCACGTCGAATACGAGACCAAGAACCGCCACTACGCCCACGTCGACTGCCCAGGCCATGCGGATTATGTGAAGAACATGATCACCGGCGCGGCGCAGATGGACGGCGCGATCCTGGTGGTTTCGGCCGCCGACGGCCCGATGCCGCAGACCCGCGAGCACATCCTGCTGGCCCGCCAGGTCGGCGTGCCGGCGCTGGTGGTGTTCCTGAACAAGTGCGACATGGTCGACGATCCGGAACTGCTCGAACTGGTCGAAATGGAAGTGCGCGAGCTGCTCTCCAAGTACGACTTCCCGGGCGACGATATCCCGATCATCCACGGCTCGGCGCTGATGGCGCTCGAGAACAAGTCCCCGGAACTCGGCCACGACGCCGTGCTGAAGCTGATGGAAGCGGTCGACGCCTACATCCCGCAGCCCGAGCGGCCGATCGACCTGCCGTTCCTGATGCCGATCGAAGACGTGTTCTCGATCTCGGGCCGCGGCACCGTGGTGACCGGCCGCGTCGAGCGCGGCATCGTCAAGGTGGGTGAAGAAGTCGAAATCGTCGGCATCCGCCCGACAGTGAAGACCACCGTCACCGGCGTGGAAATGTTCCGCAAGCTGCTCGACCAGGGCCAGGCCGGCGATAACGTCGGCGTGCTGCTGCGCGGCACCAAGCGCGAGGACGTGGAACGCGGCCAGGTCGTGTGCAAGCCGGGTACGGTGAAGCCACACACCAAGTTCAAGGCCGAAGCCTACATCCTGACCAAGGAAGAAGGCGGCCGTCATACGCCGTTCTTCACCAACTACCGTCCCCAGTTCTACTTCCGGACAACGGACGTGACCGGCATCTGCACACTGCCCGAGGGCACCGAAATGGTGATGCCCGGAGACAACGTGTCGATGGACGTGGCGCTGATCGTGCCGATCGCCATGGAGGAGAAGCTGCGCTTCGCCATCCGTGAAGGCGGCCGCACCGTCGGTGCAGGCGTCGTCGCATCCATCATCGAGTGATCACACCCCTTTGGGGTTGATTGGCGGGCCGGCCTTGTGCCGGCCCGTTGCTTTTCAAAAAGAGGTCCGTTCGAAGGACCCTCGCCTTGGTCTGGGGAAAGCGCGAAGTGCCCCTTTACAGTTTCTCTTTCGCTGACTAGACACACGTTCCCGACGCGCTGGATCGATTTTTCCGGCGCGAGGGCGCACACCCTCGAGTGCTCAGGCAGTAGGAGTGTAGCTCAACTGGTTAGAGCACCGGTCTCCAAAACCGGGGGTTGGGGGTTCGAGTCCCTCCACTCCTGCCAGCACACCGAGGGTAAGGCGGACGGCGAAACGTCCCCGACGATTTACAAGCCGCTGGCGCCGTCGGCGCGCGGCAGAGTTTCATGACGGTCGTTTGCGAAGCTCCGCTTCGTCGGCGCGCCGTAACCGAGGAGAAGGCAAACGCGGGCGTCAGCCGGCCGGAGCCGAGGCGATATGGCGAAGATCAGTCCCGTCGAATTCTTCCAGCAGGTCCGCAACGAGACCGCGAAGGTTACGTGGCCGACCCGGCGTGAGACGCTCATCACCACCGGCATGGTGTTCCTGATGGTGCTCATGGCTTCGCTGTTTTTCCTGGTTTCCGATCAGGTGATGCAGTTCGGCGTCAGCCAGATTCTCCGTATAGGTCATTGAGAAACGCCATGGCGAAACGCTGGTACATCGTCCACGCCTATTCCAACTTCGAGAAGAAGGTATCGGAATCGATCCGCGAGCAGGCCGACCAGCGCGGCCTCGGCGATCTGTTCGAGCAGATTCTCGTGCCCACCGAAAAGGTGGTGGAAATTCGTCGTGGCCGGAAGGTGGACGCCGAGCGGAAATTCTTTCCAGGCTACGTGCTGGTGAAGATGGACCTCACCGACGAGGCGTTTCATCTCATCAAGAACACCCCGAAGGTGACCGGCTTCCTGGGCGCCGACAACAAGCCCATGCCGATCTCCGAGAACGAGGCCATGCGCATCCTGCAACAGGTGCAGGAGGGCATCGAGCGCCCCAAGCCGTCGATCACCTACGAAGTGGGCGAGACGGTCAAGGTGGCGGACGGCCCGTTCGCCTCGTTCAACGGCATCGTCGAAGAAGTCGACGAGGCCCGTTCCCGCCTCAAGGTCGCGGTCTCGATCTTCGGCCGCGCCACGCCTGTCGAACTGGAGTTCGGCCAGGTGGAGAAGGTTTGAGGGACATAGTGTTGTCCCGGACCAGCGACGGCGTAGCCGAAGCGCAGATCCGGGACCCAGCGCAGAAGTTCTGCGCAGCAGTCAATTCGCGACCAGCGTAAAAGAGCATTTCCGCCGCGTGGCGTCGGAAATGAAGTGAAGCGCCTTCGGCGGCGCTTTGCGCTGGATCCCGGATCTGCGCTCAGCCTTTGGCTTCGCTGGTCCGGGACAAGAGAGGGCAGGGCACCCTTGCCTCTCTGTCCTTTATCAATTAAGTGAACGCCCTCCCGAAGCGCCTCGCGTTTCGGGAGACGACCTTCGCGGGCAAGCTTGCGAAGGCAGAACGTGGGAGGTGACGGAGCGTCTCGCCAACGCCCCTGAGATCCGCACCACGGACCCAGGCCGATTTGCCCTGCTCAGCGAGCGGGCGGTCGGCCATTATTTTGGGAGTTAGATATGGCGAAGAAAATCACCGGCTACATCAAGCTGCAGGTCGCAGCTGGCAGCGCCAATCCGGCGCCGCCGATCGGCCCCGCGCTCGGCCAGCGCGGTCTGAACATCATGGAGTTCTGCAAGGCGTTCAATGCCGCCACGCAGAAGGAAGAGAAGGGGATGCCCATCCCCGTCGTCATCACGGTCTACCAGGACCGCTCCTTCACCTTTGAACTCAAGACCCCCCCGGTCTCCTACTTCCTCAAGAAGGCCGCCGGCCTCGAGACGAAGAAGAAGCCCGGCTCCGGCTCGAAGACCCCCGGTAAGGGTGGCTTCGCCGGCAAGGTGACCCAGGCGCAGCTTGCTGACATCGCCGAGAAGAAGATGAAGGATCTGAACTGCGATACCGTCGAAGCGGCGGTGCGCATGCTCGAAGGCTCGGCCCGGTCCATGGGCCTCCAGGTTCAGGGGTGAGCACGATGGCGAACCAAGGCAAGCGCATCCGCGCAGCAAACGAAGGCGTCGACCGCCTGAAGCTCTATCCGCTGGACGAGGCCCTTTCGCTCCTGAAGGAGCGGGCCACGGCCAAATTCGACGAGACCATCGAAGTTGCGGTGAATCTCGGCGTCGATCCGCGCCACGCCGACCAGATGGTCCGCGGCGTGTGCAACCTGCCCAACGGCTCCGGCCGTACCGTGCGGGTTGCGGTTTTCGCCCGTGGCGCCAAGGCTGATGAAGCCAAGGCGGCCGGCGCGGACATCGTCGGAGCCGAGGACCTCCTGGAGAGCATCCAGGGCGGCACCATCGACTTCGATCGCTGCATCGCGACCCCTGACCTGATGCCCCTCGTCGGGCGTCTCGGCAAGATACTCGGCCCGCGCGGCCTGATGCCGAACCCGAAGGTCGGTACCGTGACCATGGACGTGAAGGGTGCTGTCGCCGCCGCCAAGGGCGGCGCGGTGGAATTCCGCGTCGAGAAGGCCGGCATTATCCACGGCGGCATCGGCAAGGCCTCGTTCCCGGCCGACAAGCTTGCGGAAAACATCCGCGCGTTCGTCGACGCCGTGGTCCGGGCGCGTCCGACCGGCGCGAAGGGCACCTATGTGCAGCGCGTCGCGGTGTCCTCCACCATGGGCCCCGGCATCAAGGTGGAACCGGCTTCCGTGCTGGGTACCGTGACCGCGTGATCGCCGATTCGGTGAGATATGGCCGGGCACTGCCCGGCCATTTTCATGTCCGGTCACGCTGAGCCACATGGGATATCGGCCTGATTGCCGGCGGATGCCGGGATCTCGGCTGCTTCCAAGTGGAGAAGTTAAGGAAAGGGCGTGACATCGCGCCCTTCACCCTCTATAGAACCCGTTCCTGTTCTGCGGAAACGCGGGCGGGAATTTTAGGCTTCCACGCTGGAGACAGCGTTGGAGGGGCTGGGAGGGTTCGCCCACCCGGCCTTTAAGTTCGTCTCAAATTCCGGTTTCGACCGGCAGGCGTGGCGAACTGAGTCCTGTCCGAGACTGCAGGCGCCATGCCCCGTGCATGGCTTAATCCTCGCCACCCGCCTCGCCCGAGGCGGCCTTTGGAGGGCCAGCATAGACGGGGAAGACCGGATTTTCAGGCGGCGCGCAAGCGTCGCTGCCAAGATCGGTTCGAACCAGCACCTTGTGGCCGGTGACCCGGATCCCGAGGGGACAGGGCATGTGAGCGTCGCGCGTTCTCGCGCTTCGGCATGTCCCTTTGTGGACGGTCCGGAAGCGGACGTACGGCAAGGTGCAACCGGTGGAGCCACTCTTTGGTTCCACCACAGGCTTAAAGAGAGCCAGACGTGGATCGAGCGGAAAAAAAGCAGCTCGTCACGACGCTTACGGACGTGTTTCAGAACACCTCCGTCGTCGTGGTGGCCCACTATTCCGGCCTCACCGTGGCCCAGATGTCGAAGTTGCGTCGGCAGATGAAGGCCAGCGGTGCGACCGTGAAGGTGGCTAAAAACCGCCTCGCCAAAATCGCTCTGGAAGGCTCCGACGTCGCCCATGTGGCGTCCCTTCTGAAGGGACCCACCGTGATCGCTTATTCAAACGATCCGGTGGCGGCGCCGAAAGTTGCCGTCGATTTTGCCAAGGCGAACGACAAGTTCGTCATTCTTGGCGGAGCGATGGGCAAGACGGCCCTCAATGTTGATGGTGTGAAGGCTCTGGCCACCATGCCGTCCCTGGATGAACTGCGTGCGAAGCTGATCGGCCTGATTCAGGCCCCGGCGACCAAGATCGCCCAGCTCACCACCGCGCCGGCGGCGAAGCTCGCCCGCGTGTTCGGGGCCTATGCCAACCAGGACGAGGCCGCGTGAGGCGGTTGGATCTCGCAATCCTGAAAATCGAACCTATCTTAGGAACATACAATGGCTGATCTGACCAAGCTCGTTGACGAGCTGTCCTCCCTCACCGTCCTCGAGGCTTCCGAGCTTGCCAAGCTCCTCGAAGAGAAGTGGGGCGTTTCCGCCGCTGCCGCCGTTGCGGTTTCGGCCGCTCCCGCCGCAGCTGCTGCCGCTGTGGAAGAGCAGACTGAGTTCACCGTGGTCCTCGCGGCCGCCGGCGACAAGAAGATCGAGGTCATCAAGGAAGTCCGCGCCATCACCGGCCTGGGCCTCAAGGAAGCCAAGGATCTCGTTGAAGCCGCTCCCAAGGCCGTCAAGGAAGGCGTGACCAAGGACGAAGCCGAGAAGCTCAAGGCCCAGCTCGAGAAGGCTGGCGCCAAGGTCGAGCTTAAGTGAGCTTTTGAATACGAGCGGCTCCGGAGTTCTCCGGGGCCGCTCACCCTCGTTTCAACGGGGAATAAAGACGGTTCTCCAGGCAGCCTTGTCGGGCTGCCCGGCGAGCCGTTTCGGTGCGGAAAGGGATGGCGTCACGCCCCCACCTTTCCGCTGTAGCGGTGATGGGTTCACGGGCCGGTGCGGATCCCTTCCTAGCGGAGGACCGGGCCCAAGGAACCAGGACGGACGAGGATCGAGATGGCGCAGACGTTCACCGGTCGCAAGCGTATCCGCAAATTCTTCGGCAAGATCAAGGAAGTCGCGGAGATGCCGAACCTCATTGAGGTTCAGAAGGCATCCTACGACCAGTTCCTGCAGATCGCCGAGCCGAATGGCGGGCGCGCCGACGACGGGCTCCAGGCGGTGTTCAAGTCGGTATTCCCGATTTCAGATTTCTCCGGCGCCGCCATGCTGGAGTTTGTGCGCTACGAGTTCGAGCCGCCGAAGTATGACGTTGACGAGTGCCGCCAGCGCGGAATGACCTTCGCTGCCCCGCTGAAGGTCACGCTGCGTCTGATCGTGTTCGATGTGGATCCGGACACCGGCGCGAAGTCCGTCAAGGACATCAAGGAGCAGGACGTCTACACGGGCGACATCCCGCTGATGACAATGAACGGCACGTTCATCGTCAACGGCACGGAGCGCGTGATCGTCTCGCAGATGCACCGCTCGCCGGGCGTGTTCTTCGACCACGACAAGGGCAAGACCCATTCGTCCGGCAAGCTGCTGTTCGCGGCGCGGATCATCCCCTATCGCGGGTCCTGGCTCGACATCGAGTTCGACGCCAAGGACATCGTGTTCGCCCGCATCGACCGTCGCCGTAAGATCCCGGTGACGAGCCTGCTCTATGCGCTGGGCCTGAATGCCGAGGAAATCCTCGACACCTTCTACAACAAGATCCCTTACAGCCGTGGCAAGGACGGCTGGCGGATGCCGTTCGATCCCAAGCGGATGAAGGGCTACAAGGCCGTCTCCGACATGATCGACGCCGACACCGGCGAAGTGGTCGTGGAAGCGGGCAAGAAGCTGACCGTGCGCGCCGCGCGCCAGCTCGCCGAGAAGGGCCTGAAGGCCCTGAAGATTTCCGACGAGGAGATGGTCGGCCAGTATATCGCGGAAGATCTGGTCGATGTCGCCACCGGCGAGATCAACGCCGAGGCCGGCGACGAGATCACCGAGAAGACGCTGAAGCTACTTGAAGAAGCCGGCTACAACGACATCCCGATCCTCGACATCGACCACGTCAACACCGGCGCCTACATCCGCAACACGCTCGCCGTCGACAAGAACGTGGCGCGCGAGGATGCGCTGTTCGACATCTACCGCGTGATGCGTCCCGGCGAGCCGCCGACCATCGATTCGGCCCAGGCCATGTTCCACTCGCTGTTCTTCGACAGCGAGCGTTACGACCTGTCCGCGGTCGGCCGCGTGAAGATGAACATGCGCCTCGACCTCGACGCCGAGGACACCGTGCGCACGCTGCGCCGCGAGGACATCCTGGCGGTCATCCGGACCCTGGTGGAACTGCGCGACGGCAAGGGCGAGATCGACGACATCGACCATCTCGGCAATCGCCGCGTGCGTTCGGTGGGCGAACTGATGGAAAATCAGTATCGCGTCGGCCTGCTCCGCATGGAGCGCGCCATCAAGGAGCGCATGTCCTCCGTCGACATCGATACCGTGATGCCGCAGGACCTGATCAATGCGAAGCCGGTTGCGGCGGCTGTGCGCGAGTTCTTCGGCTCGTCCCAGCTCTCGCAGTTCATGGATCAGACCAACCCGCTCTCCGAGATCACCCACAAGCGCCGCCTTTCGGCGCTTGGCCCGGGCGGCCTCACCCGCGAGCGGGCCGGCTTCGAAGTGCGCGACGTGCACCCGACCCATTACGGCCGCATCTGCCCCATCGAGACGCCGGAAGGCCCGAATATCGGCCTCATCAACTCGCTGGCGACCTTCGCCCGCGTGAACAAGTACGGCTTCATCGAGACTCCCTACCGTAAGGTGGTGGACGGGCATGTCACCGACGAGGTGGTCTATCTCTCCGCTATGGAGGAGGGGAAGTATCACGTCGCGCAGGCCAACATCCCGCTCGACGCCAACAACCGCTTCGAGGAAGACCTGATCGTCTGCCGGCATGCCGGCGACGTCCTCCTGGTCTCGCCCGACCGCGTCGACTTCATGGACGTGTCGCCGAAGCAGCTTGTCTCGGTCGCCGCCGCGCTGATCCCGTTCCTTGAGAACGACGACGCGAACCGCGCGCTCATGGGCTCGAACATGCAGCGCCAGGCGGTGCCGCTGGTCCGCTCCCAGGCGCCGCTCGTCGGCACCGGCATGGAAGCCATCGTGGCCCGGGATTCCGGCGCCGCCATCGCGGCCCGCCGCACCGGCGTGATCGACCAGGTGGACGCCACCCGTATCGTTATCCGCGCCACGGAAGAGAGCGACCCGTCCAAGTCCGGCGTCGACATCTACCGCCTGATGAAGTTCCAGCGTTCCAACCAGTCGACCTGCATCAACCAGCGTCCGCTGGTGCGCGTGGGCGACATTGTGCGCAAGGGCGACATCATCGCTGACGGTCCCTCGACCGAACTCGGCGAGTTGGCCCTTGGCCGGAACGTGCTCGTCGCGTTCATGCCGTGGAATGGCTACAACTTCGAAGACTCGATCCTGCTCTCGGAGAACATCGTCAAGGAAGACGTGTTCACCTCGATCCACATCGAGGAATTCGAGGCCATGGCGCGCGACACGAAGCTCGGGCCTGAGGAAATCACCCGCGATATTCCCAACGTCTCGGAAGAGGCGCTGAAGAATCTCGACGAAGCCGGCATCGTCTACATCGGCGCGGAAGTGCGCGCCGGCGACATTCTGGTCGGCAAGATCACCCCCAAGGGCGAAAGCCCGATGACGCCGGAAGAAAAGCTTCTGCGCGCCATCTTCGGTGAGAAGGCCGCCGACGTGCGCGACACCTCGCTCCGCCTGCCCCCGGGCACGACGGGCACGATCGTCGAAGTGCGCGTGTTCAACCGCCACGGCGTCGACAAGGACGAGCGTGCCCTGGCGATCGAGCGCGAGGAAATCGAGCGTCTCGCCAAGGATCGCGACGACGAGCAGGCGATCCTGGACCGCAACGTCTACGGCCGCCTGACCGAACTGCTGGACGGCAAGGTCGCGATCGCGGGCCCGAAGGGCTTCAAGAAGGACACCGAGATCACCCGGGCGATGTTCGGGGATTACCCGCGCTCGCAGTGGTGGCTGTTCGCGGTGGCCGACGATGCGCTCATGAGCGAGATCGAGGCCATTCGCGCCCAGTACGACGAAGCCAAGAAGCGGCTTGAGCAGCGGTTTCTCGACAAGGTCGAGAAGCTGCAGCGCGGCGACGAACTGCCCCCGGGCGTGATGAAGATGGTCAAGGTCTTCGTCGCGGTGAAGCGCAAGATCCAGCCGGGCGACAAGATGGCCGGCCGCCATGGCAACAAGGGCGTGGTCTCGCGCATCGTGCCGGTGGAAGACATGCCGTTCCTCGAGGACGGCACCAATGTCGACATCGTGCTGAACCCGCTCGGCGTGCCGAGCCGCATGAACGTCGGCCAGATCCTCGAGACCCACCTTGGGTGGGCGTGCGCGGGTCTCGGGCGTCAGGTCGCTGCGGCCATGGAGGCGTATTACGGGAAGAACAATAAGGACCAGGGTCCTTTGCGTGCCACTCTCGTGAACATCTACAGCAAGGAAGAGATCGACCCGCTCAAGGACGACGAAATCCTCGAGCTGAGCGAGAACCTACGCAAGGGCGTGCCGATGGCCACCCCTGTGTTCGACGGGGCGCACGAGGCGGATATCGAAATCGAACTGGAAAAGGCCGGTCTCGACCGGTCTGGCCAGTCGACGCTGTTCGACGGACGCACCGGCGAGCCGTTCGATCGTAAGGTCACGGTCGGCTACATCTACATGCTGAAGCTGCACCATCTGGTGGACGACAAGATCCACGCCCGTTCCATCGGTCCCTACTCGCTCGTGACCCAGCAGCCGCTGGGTGGCAAGGCGCAGTTCGGCGGCCAGCGCTTCGGCGAAATGGAAGTGTGGGCGCTGGAAGCTTACGGCGCGGCCTACACGCTGCAGGAGATGCTCACCGTTAAGTCGGATGACGTCGCCGGCCGCACCAAGGTCTACGAGTCCATCGTGCGCGGCGAGGATACGTTCGAGAGCGGCATCCCCGAGAGCTTCAACGTGCTGGTGAAGGAAATGCGCTCGCTCGGCCTCAACGTCGAGCTGCTCAATTCCAAGACCGGGCGCAATGTCAGCCCCGGCACCCGCGAAAACCTGCCCGCGGCCGAGTAAGGCCTCGCTTTTTAAGGACGGAGGCTCTGTGCCTCCGTCTTCGCCGCTGCGCTTGTGAATTTTCCGGCCGGTACCCCTCAGCGGCATGAGGGGCGTGCTGGCTGAGCCGAAGGAGACGGTCATGAATCAAGAGGTGATGAATCTCTTCAATCCGGCAACCCCGGCTCCGACCTTTGATCAGATCAAGATCTCGATCGCGAGCCCGGACAAGATCGCGTCGTGGTCGTACGGCGAGATCAAGAAGCCGGAGACCATCAACTACCGCACGTTCAAGCCCGAGCGTGACGGCTTGTTCTGCGCGCGCATCTTTGGTCCGATCAAGGACTATGAGTGCTTGTGCGGCAAGTACAAGCGCATGAAGTACAAGGGCATCATCTGCGAGAAGTGCGGCGTCGAAGTCACGCTGTCGCGGGTGCGCCGCGAGCGCATGGGCCATATCGAACTGGCCGCGCCCGTCGCCCACATCTGGTTCCTGAAGTCGCTTCCGAGCCGCATTGGTCTGCTGCTCGACATGACGCTGAAGGATCTCGAGCGCATCCTGTACTTCGAATATTTCGTCGTGCTGGAGCCGGGCCTGACCCCGCTCAAGTATCGCCAGCTTCTGTCCGAAGACGATTATATCCGCGCCCAGGACGAGTATGGCGATGACAGCTTCACCGCCATGATCGGCGCCGAAGCGATCCGCGAGATGCTGCGCTCCATGGACCTGGACAAGATCGCCGCGGACCTGCGCGTCGAGATTTCCGAGGCCACCACCGAGCTGAAGCCGAAGAAGCTCGCCAAGCGTCTGAAGATCGTCGAGGCCTTCCAGCTCTCCGGCAATAAGCCGGAATGGATGATCCTGACGCACGTTCCTGTCATCCCGCCGGACCTGCGCCCGCTCGTCCCGCTGGACGGCGGCCGGTTCGCGACCTCGGACCTGAACGATCTCTATCGCCGCGTCATCAACCGCAACAACCGCCTCAAGCGGCTGATCGAACTGCGCGCGCCTGACATCATCATCCGCAACGAGAAGCGCATGCTTCAGGAAGCGGTCGATGCGCTGTTCGACAACGGCCGTCGCGGCCGCGTCATCACCGGCGCCAACAAGCGCCCGCTGAAGTCGCTCGCCGACATGCTGAAGGGCAAGCAGGGCCGGTTCCGTCAGAACCTGCTCGGCAAGCGCGTCGACTATTCCGGCCGCTCCGTCATCGTGGTCGGTCCGGAGCTGAAGCTGCACCAGTGCGGCCTGCCCAAGAAGATGGCGCTCGAGCTGTTCAAGCCCTTCATCTACGCCCGCCTCGACGCCAAGGGCCACTCGGCCACCGTCAAGCAGGCGAAGAAGCTGGTGGAGAAGGAGCGTCCCGAGGTTTGGGATATCCTCGACGAGGTGATCCGCGAGCATCCCGTGATGCTGAACCGCGCGCCGACGCTCCACCGCCTCGGCATCCAGGCGTTCGAGCCGGTGCTGATCGAAGGCAAGGCGATCCAGCTTCACCCGCTGGTCTGCGCCGCCTTCAACGCGGACTTCGACGGCGACCAGATGGCCGTGCACGTCCCGCTCTCGCTGGAAGCCCAGCTGGAAGCGCGCGTGCTCATGATGTCCACCAACAACATCCTGCACCCTGCCAACGGACAGCCGATCATCGTGCCGTCCCAGGACATCGTGCTGGGTCTCTACTATCTCTCCCTGATGCGCGAGAACGAGCCCGGCGAGGGCATGATGTTCGCGGACATGGGCGAGATCGACCACGCGATCGCCGCCAAGGCGATCACGCTGCACACCAAGATCCGCGGCCGCTACATCGGCGTCGACGCCGACGGCCGTCGCCAGTCGAAGATCTTCGAGACCACCCCCGGTCGCATGAAGATCGGCGAACTGCTGCCCAAGCACCCGAAGGTGACCTACGACGTCGTCAACAAGCTGATGACCAAGAAGGAAATCTCCAACATGATCGACGCGGTGTATCGCCACTGCGGTCAGAAGGAGAGCGTGATCTTCTGCGACAGGATCATGTCGCTCGGCTTCTACAACGCGTTCCGCGCCGGCATTTCGTTCGGCAAGGACGACATGGTCGTGCCGAAGAAGAAGTGGGCGCTGGTCGAGGAGACCCGCACCCTTACCAAGGAATACGAGCAGCAGTACAACGACGGCCTGATCACCCAGGGCGAGAAGTACAACAAGGTCGTCGACGCGTGGGGCAAGTGCACCGACCGCATCGCCGACGAGATGATGAAGGAAATTTCCTCCGTCAAGAAGGACCCGAAGACCGGACGGGACGCGCAGATCAACTCGATCTACATGATGTCCCATTCCGGAGCGCGTGGGTCGCCGGCGCAGATGAAGCAGTTGGCCGGCATGCGCGGCCTCATGGCGAAGCCTTCCGGCGAGATCATCGAAAGCCCGATCATCTCGAACTTCAAGGAAGGCCTGACCGTGATGGAGTACTTCAACTCCACCCACGGCGCTCGTAAGGGCCTCGCCGACACCGCGCTCAAGACCGCGAACTCGGGCTACCTCACCCGTCGTCTCGTCGACGTGGCGCAGGACAGCATCATCACCGAGGTGGATTGCGGCGGCGAGAGCGGCATTCACATGCGCGCCATCGTGGACAGTGGCCAAGTGGTCGCCTCGCTATCGTCGCGTGTTCTCGGCCGCACCGCGGGCGAAGACATCGTCGACGTGGTCTCCGGCGCGATCATCGTGCCCAAGGGCACCATGATCGAGGAATGGCATGTCGAGCGGATCAACAAGTCCGGCATCCAGGAGATCAAGATCCGCTCGGTGCTGACCTGCGAGACCCGCAACGGCGTCTGCGGCACCTGCTACGGGCGCGATCTCGCCCGCGGCACGCCCGTCAACATGGGTGAAGCGGTCGGCGTCATCGCGGCGCAGTCCATCGGCGAGCCGGGCACCCAGCTCACCATGCGCACCTTCCATATCGGTGGTGCGGCGCAGCTTGCGGACTCGTCCTTCGTGGAGTCGAACTTCGAAGGCGTCGTCCGTATGCGGAATCGCAATGTGGCGCGGAATTCCGAAGGCGAACTCATCGTCATGACGCGAACCCTCGCGGTCGTGATCGGGGACGCCGACGGCACCGAGCGCGCGGTTCACCGCATCCAGTACGGCTCGCGCCTGAAGGTGGACGAAGGCGACACCATCAAGCGAGGCCAGCGCATCGCCGAGTGGGATCCCTACACCCGCCCGATCATCTCCGAAGTGGACGGCACCGTCGGCTTCGAGGATCTGGTCGAAGGCCAGTCCCTGAACGAAGTGATCGACGAGGCCACCGGCATCGCCAAGCGCGTGGTCACGGATACCCGTGCCGTGCGCGGCGCGGACCTGCGGCCCGCCATTCTCATCAAGGGCAAGGACGGCAAGATCCTGAAGCTGGCCCGTGGCGGCGATGCCCGCTACTCGCTGCCGGTGGATGCCATCATCTCGGTCGATCCCGGCCAGGTGATCAAGGCCGGCGACGCGGTTGCCCGCGTTCCCACGGAAAGCGCCAAGACCCGCGACATCACGGGCGGCCTGCCGCGCGTGGCGGAGCTGTTCGAGGCACGGCGTCCGAAGGATGCGGCAATCATCGCCGAGATCTCCGGCACCATCCGCTTCGGCCGCGATTACAAGAACAAGCGCCGCCTGACCATCGAGCCGGGCGACGGTGGTGACACGGTCGAGTACCTGATCCCGAAGGGCAAGCACATCCATCTCCAGGACGGCGACGTCGTGGAAAAGGGCGACTTCCTGGTGGACGGCAACCCGGCGCCGCACGACATCCTGGCGATCAAGGGCGTGGAAGAGCTTGCCGCCTTCCTCGTCAACGAAATCCAGGAGGTCTACCGGCTCCAGGGCGTGAACATCAACGACAAGCACATCGAAGTCATCGTCCGAAACATGCTCCAGAAGGTGGAGGTTGATGATTCGGGTGAGACCGAGTTCCTGGACAACGAGCAGGTGGATCGCATCGAGTTCGTCGAGGCTAACGAGAAGGCCGTGGAGGAGGGCAGGAAGCCCGCCACCGGGCATCCCGTGCTCCTCGGCATCACCAAGGCGAGCCTCCAGACCCGGTCCTTCTTCTCGGCGGCTTCGTTCCAGGAGACCACCCGCGTCCTCACCGAGGCGGCGGTCAACGGCAAGGTCGATCCGCTGGACGGCCTGAAGGAGAACGTCATCGTCGGCCGCCTCATCCCGGCCGGTACCGGTGCGCAGATGAGCAAGCTGCGCACGGTGGCGAACTCCCGCGACGAACTCATCCTCGCGACCCGCGAAGGGGACAACGCCTCTCTGGTGGAAGGCTCCGCCGACGCTGCCGAGTGACCGAGACGGTCTGAACAAACGAAAGGGCCGCCCGAGAGGGCGGCCTTTTTCTTTTGTCAAAGGGCTCGCGTGTAAATGCCGTCTTTTCAACCTCGCTACCGCTGAGTAATATAAACTTGGGGTTGCAGGGGGGCGGTAATGTCGGTCTTGCGGGGGCTTCTGGTCCTGGTGGGTGCGCTGGCTCTGGGGTGGGCGGACGCGGCCAGCGGGCGCGAACTGGCCGTCTTCCATGTCAATGGATGGCATATCCAGGCCTTTTCGAGTGAGAGGACCGGCAAGTTCAGCGATTGCGTGGCCATCCGCGAATATGGCACCTCCGTCCTCGGCTTCGATCTCACCGACGGCGCGCGGTGGTTCATGGCATTCAAAAACACCTCGGTGAAGGTGAGGAAGGGCCAGAAGCTCGAGATCTCGTTCGTGGTGGACAAGGGCATGGTCTACAGGACCACAGGCGAGGTGGGCCCGAAGGGCCTTGTCCATCTCCCGCTCCTGGGGGATGCGCGTCTCCTCGATGCCTTCAGGCAAGGCGAGATGCTGCGGATCGCCTTCAAGGAGGTGACGATCTCCTACAAGCTCGAAGGCATGGCGCCGATGATGAAAGCCCTGCAGGAGTGCCCCCAGCGGTTCGCCAAGGTCGCCGACACCGTTCCAGCTCCCGTTTCCACGCCCGCTTCCGCTTCCGCGTCCAAGCCTCAGATGGAGGCATCAGTGGAGCGGCCGGCCGCAAAGCCTGAAAAAGGCGCGGGCAAGGAGCGGGTCTATACCGGAAGCGGCTTCTTCGTGAGCCGCGACGGCGCAGTTCTCACCAACGCCCATGTGGTGGAGGGATGTGCGGAGGCGACGATCACCGGCTTCGGCAAGGCAGCAATTATCGCTGCGAACAAGAAGGACGATCTTGCGCTGCTGAAGCTTACGACGGCGGCGAAGACCGAGGGGGTGCGGTTCCGAAAGACCGGCGCCCAGCTCGGGGAGGCCATTTATGTGCTGGGCTTTCCGCTCGCGGGGCAATTGGACAACGGGCTGAACTTCACCAGTGGGGTCATCAGCTCGTTGGCGGGACCGGGCAATGATCCCCGCGCCATTCAGTTCTCCGCGCCCGCTCAGCCCGGAAATTCGGGCGGGCCGGTTACGGACGGCTCGGGTCTCGTGGTCGGGGTCACGCAGTCGAAGCTCAACGAGGTCGCCGCCATCAAATCGGGCGGAGCATTTCCGCAGAATGTGAATTTCGGCATCAAGTCGCCGCTCGCGACCAGCTTTCTGCGCGCGAACGGCATCGAGCCGCAGGAGGTGGATTCCGGCAAGCCCATTCCCTCCGTGGCGATCGCTAAGGAAGCGGCCAGCTATACGGTGCAGGTCATGTGTCGCCCGAAATGAACGCGCCTGCGGCCTGAGCCACGTCAGGGCTCAGTGCCGCCTTCGCGTCCGGGCTAGATGACGAACAGGTCGTCCGAGCTGGCGTGAACGGTGAACACGACGTCCTGGAAGTCGTTGTCGCCGATGCCCGAGAACAGATCCTCGAAGCCGATCCGCAGTCCTTCGCCGCCGAGCGCCGTGCCGGACAGAACCTGCTGTGCGCCATCGAAGTTGAAGGCGGAGAACGAATGGAAGACCTGCGCGCTGCTCAGAAGCCCCAGCGAGGAGCTGTAGAGTGAGAACGGGGAGCTGGTGCCCGGCTGGAAGAACAGATCATCCGGCAGGTCTCCGTACAGGCTGAAGCCGTCCTGAATCAGGAAGAAGCCGATCTGTGCGTCAGCGTCCGGCGTGCCGAGGTCGATAGTGTGTCCCACGGACGATGGGGCGAGCGTGTTCTCGAACGCGAGATGAACGTCCGAGATCGAGCCGTCCACCGACAGATTGTAATAGCCGAGCATGTTCTTGTAGCTGGAGACGGCGGTTTCCATCTGCATCGTGAAGCTGACGGAACCATCCCCGGTCAGGAACGGCTGGTTGGCGATGCCGTTTATGGCGGCGAGATCCACCTGCACCCCTTCCGAAAGGGTCGGCAGGAAGTTGACGTAGCTGATCTCGGTATGCGCGCCGCGCGCCGCCGCCATGAAGTCGCCGGCTGAGAAGTCGCCATAAAGCTGGACTGTGGATGCGCCGATGGTGAGGCTGGACAGGCCGCCATCCGTCGCCACCCCAATGTTGGAGCGCCCCACCAGGGTGTCGAGAATATCGAGCGTGCTGGTGAAGCCGAGGCCGTGGACGCTGTCGCCGTTCATGTCCGCGAGCAGGTCGCGCAGCACGTTGTGCCCGCTGCCGAAATAGACCGTATCGGCCCCGGCGCCGCCGCTCACCGTGTCGCTGCCTTCGCCGCCAGCGATGATGTCGCTGCCGGCATTGGCGGTGATGATGTTGTCGAGGTCGTTGCCGGTGATCTGGTCGTTGCCGCTGCCGGTGATGAGGTTGCTCACCATCGAACGTGTGTCGCCACCATAGAGCAGGGCGTTGTAGATATTGCCCTGGGCCTGGTATTGGGGCGTGCCGGCCGCGGCCATGCTGTTGAGATCGGCAATCTGGCTGGAGGAAAACGTCAGCCAATATCCCGGCCGCATGTCGTCCACCTGATCATCGCTGAAGGCGCTGAGGTCATAGGTGGTGGTCGCGCCCTCGGTCCATACGGTGGAGAATATCTTGCCGGTGCTGCTGGCGCCGGTGAACTCGGCGACTTCGCCGTTGATGTATTGCTGGCCGGAGATCGTGTCCCAGGTATAGACGGACGTGGTGCCGAGCCGGTCGAAATTGGCGCCGTAATAGGCCTGCAGCGCCGCGATGTCGTACATCATGTAGCTCTGCGGGGCCGAGCCGACCCAGGCTTCCGTCGCGCCTTCGGTGTCTGCACCGAAATAGCTCGCATAGGTCATGACAGAGAATTCGTTGTCATTGAACTGCGGCGCGAGCGTTCCGTTCAACGACGGCTCATGGCCGTGCTTGAGGCCGAAGGCATGACCCATCTCATGCATGATGGTGTTGAAATGGTCGGTGCCGAAATAATTGGCCGGCGGCTCGCCATTGCCGCCCAGGAAGGTATCTCCAGCCGAGCGGGAGTCATTGTAGCCATAGCCCGTGCCGGCGGGGAAATTGGATTCCGAGCCGCCATCCGCATAGCGCGCGAAACGGAAGGTCGCATCCACCGCCAGACCCGAGGCGACTTCCTCGAACGTCAGCTGGGTGTAGGAGGACACGAGACCGAATGCGGTCCGGGCAGCCTCCTTCTGGAAGCTGGTCACCTCGGAGAATGTCGACACCAGCGAGGGGTCGGGATAGCCGCCCTCGACACCAGTATAGTCGGTGGCGGATGTCGGGAAGGAGAAGGTGATGTGGGTCGCGGGCTCAGTCCCGTTCAGGGCGAGCGTCCAGCGGGCATCCATCACCACGGAGCGGGTATTCGGGTCAAGCCCCGAGGAATCGAAGGCGCCGCTGTAAAGGCCGCCCTTCGGGGTTGTGGTGGTAAAGCCGGGAGGGGGGACTTCAGGTTCGTCAGCCATGGCGCCAGCCACTCCAGCAATGTTGGACGGGCGCAATCGGATGGTATCTCGCAACCTTTTGGTTTTCTGAGAAAATTGCCATCCGCCGAGCCCCGATGGGCTTCGTGCCATCAATTACAAGGGCACATCAAGTCGCTTGAATCCGGGTGCATCACCCAGGGGTACACCTTGATTGGCCGTGAGTCAGTATTCGCAGGGTGTTTGAGCTGAAGTGCCGGCAAAGAGACGTCAGGCGCGGTGTGTTGTCTCACCTCACCTTGCGGTAAATTGGTAAATGATCTTGCAGTCACGCTTTAGCTTATGGTTTTACACCGGCAAGCGCACCGTTGCTTTCAGGCCACCCATGGGGCTGTCGGCTAGGATGACATCGCCGCCATGGGCGCGGGCGATGTCGCGGGCGATGGAGAGGCCGAGGCCCGAACCGCCGGAATCCTGGTTGCGGGCATCGTCGAGCCGCAAAAACGGCCGGAACACGTCCTCGCGCTTGTCGGCGGGAATGCCGGGGCCGTCGTCGTCCACGCTCACCATCAGCCAGCGGGCATCCCGTGAGCCGGTGATCTCCAGCGCGCGGGCATAGCGCGTGGCATTTCCCACCAGATTGCCGATGCAGCGGCGCAGCGCCTCTGCCTTCACCTGAACCAGAGGCGGCCCCATGAAGCTGGCGCGCGCGATCGCGCCGGAGCGTTCCGCATTGGCGCGCAGATCCTCGATCACCTGCGCCATGTCGGTGAGCGCGGCCTGCTCGCCGGCATCGCCCCGGGCGAAGGCAAGATAGGCCTCAAGCATGCCCTGCAATTCGTCCACGTCCTTGCGCAGCGCGTCCACCTCCGGCCCCTCGGGGAGGAAGGCGAGTTCCAGCCGGAAGCGGGTGAGAATGGTGCGCATGTCGTGGGAGACGCCCGCGAGCATGGTGGTGCGCTGTTCGATCTGCCGCTCGATGCGCCGCTTCATCTCCAGGAAGGCAATGGCCGCGCGCCGCACCTCGCGGGCGCCGCGCGGGCGGAAATTCTCCACGTCCCGCCCCTTGCCGAAGGCCTCGGCGGCGTCCGCCAGGTTCTCGATCGGCCGGATCTGGTTGCGCAGGAACAGGATGGCGACGGTGAGCAGCACCAGCGAGGTGCCCACCATCCAGAGCAGGAAGATATGCGAGTTCGACGCGGCGGCGGAATTGCGCGGCGCCAGGATGCGCAGCACCGCGTCGGGCATCTGCACCCGCACTTCGATGAGATCGGAGCGCCCCACCGTGTCGAGCCAATAGGGCTGCTTGATGCGCTCGCTGATCTCGGTGGAGAGCACGTTGTCGAGAATGGAGAAGAACGGCTTGCTGCTGGTGGTGGGCAGCGGGCCGGGCGGCAGCACGTCGACGGCGAGCTGAAGGTTCTGCCACGCGACGCGGCGGATGGCGGCGCTTTCCTTCTCCTGCGGCAGTGCCGTGTAGAGCGCGGCAACGGCGGCGACATCCCGGCTCACGGCGGCGGAGAGGCGGCGCGTCACCATGTTGTAGTGCCGCTCCATGAACACGAACGCCACCACCGACTGCAGCAGCACCATGGGAATGACGATGATGAGCAGCGAGCGGGGATAGAGCCCCTTAGGCGTCACGCGGTTGAACCACGCCCCGATCCGCCCGTGGAGGTCGCGCAGCCGCGCGCTGAACCCTTTCCGGCTGCTGCTGCTGGCGGCGAGGGTCACGGCGTCACCACCAGCCGATAGCCGATGCCGCGCACCGTCTGCACATGGGTCGGGTTCGCCGGGTCGCGCTCGATCTTGCGGCGCAGCCGGTTCACCTGGACGTCCACCGCCCGTTCGCTGGCGGTGCCGTTGCCCGCGAGGGCGAGGCGCGGCACGGTTTCACCCGGCGCCTCGGCCAGCGCGCGCAGCATGTCGCGCTCCCGCTCGGTGATGCGCACGGGTTCGCCGGCGCGCAGCAGTTCGCCCCGGCCGAGATGGAAAGTCAGCTCGCCGAACCGAACCTCCTCGATGGCTTTCTGCGGCGCGGGCGAGGCGCGCTTCAGGATGGAGCCCACCCGCAGCAGCAGTTCGCGCGGCTCGAACGGCTTGCCGAGATAATCGTCGGCGCCCACTTCGAGCCCGGCGATGCGGTCCTGCGGCTCGGAGCGGGCGGTGAGCATCAGGATCGGGACGCTCGATTCCTTGCGCAGCGAGCGCGCCAGATCGAGTCCGGATTCCCCCGGCATCATCACGTCGAGCACCAGGAGATCGAACGAGAGCCCTTCCAACCGCCCGCGCGCCTCGGCGGCGGAGGCGGCGGTGGTCACGCGGTAGCCGTGCTCGCTGAGGAAACGCGCCAGCAGGGAGCGGATGCGGTTGTCGTCGTCCACCACCAGGAGGTGGGGGGCATCGTCCGCCAAGGGCGGCGGTGCGGGTCTGGAAGCAGGCAGGTTCATCAGCGGGTCCGCCGGTTGCGCTCGGCGCGCTGGATCAGCCGCTCGACGTCGGGTCGATCCTCGGGGTCGATCATGGCGATAAGAAAGCGCCGGGCCGCGTCCTGCGAGCCCTCGCCGCATTCCTCCAGCGCGGCGCCGATGCGACGGCTCTGGATGGCGATGAACTCGCGCGCCAGCGCCTCGCCTTTCGCTGTGGGAAACAGCAGCCGCTGGCGCCGGTCGGATGCTCCGGCGCGGCTCTCGACGAAGCCCTCATCCACCAGTTCGCGCAGCACCCGGCCCAGGCTCTGCTTGGTGATGCGCAGGATGTCCAGGAGGTCGGTGACGCGCATGCCGGGATGCCGGTTCACGAAATGCAGCACGCGGTGATGCGCGCGACCGAAACCGAGCGGCGAGAGAATGTCGTCAGGATCGGCCACGAAATCGCGATAGGCGAAGAAAAACAGCTCGATCAGCTCGGTCAGGGGCTCGGCTGCGGGCTCGGTCGCAGGCGTCGCCGGATCTCGCCGGGCCATCACATGGTTGGGATTTATGTCAGTCATGTTGACTTTTTTCGATCCGATCGTTACTCACATCCCCGCGGCGGCGAAAGGATCGGTCTCCAATCCTCGTTTTGGAGTTCGATCATTGCGCCGAAGCCGGCCAGGCGTCATATGTCAGCCGGGAAATTATATGTACAGGATACGACTGCAAAGGTGTGGTCGTTAGGGGTCAAAGGCCGCCTTGAAGACGGCCCCATAGGAGTGAAGATCATGAGCGGAGAGCCTTTCGACAAGCGTGACGGTTGGATCTGGTATGACGGCGCCCTGGTGCCCTGGGCCGATGCCAAGCTGCACGTACTCTCTCATGGCCTGCACTATGGCAGTTGCGTGTTCGAGGGTGAACGCGCCTATGGCGGCGAAATTTTCAAGTCCACCGCCCATTCCGAGCGCCTCAAGGCCTCGGGCGAGCACCTGGACTTCACCATTCCCTATTCGATTCAGGACATCGACGCGGCCAAGCGCCTGACCCTGGAGAAGAACGGGCTCGTGGACGCCTATATCCGCCCCGTCGCCTGGCGCGGCAGCGAGATGATGGGTGTCTCGGCGCAGTCCAACAAGATCCATCTCGCCATCGGCGTGTGGGAATGGCCGAGCTATTTCGACCCGGAGCAGCGCCAGAAGGGCCTGCGCCTCGACCTCGCGGAGTTCCGGCGGCCGGATCCGGCCACCATTCCCTGCAAGGCCAAGGCCGCCGGCCTCTATATGATCTGCACCATCTCCAAGCATAAGGCGGAGCGGCGCGGCTTTGCGGACGCGCTGATGCTGGATTATCGCGGCTTTGTCGCCGAGTGCACCGGGGCGAACGTCTTCTTCGTTAGGGATGGCGTGATCCACACGCCGACCCCGGACTGCTTCCTCGACGGCATCACCCGCCGCACCGTGATCGAACTGGCGAAGCGCCACGGCATCGAAGTGGTTGAGCGGCACATCCTGCCGGAAGAACTTTCCGATTTCACGGAATGCTTCATCACCGGCACGGCCGCCGAAGTGACGCCCGTGGGTGAAATCGCCGATTGGCGCTTCAAGCCCACCGGCATCACCCACCAGCTCATGGATGCCTACACCCAGGAAACGCGGCCGAAGAAGGTCGCCGCCTGATCCCACGGGGTCTCGCGTGATGTGAAAACGGCCTGATCTTTCAGGCCCGATGCCCCGGCTCAGGCCGGGGCATTTTCTTTTTGGTTAAGCCGCCGTGCCGCGCGCGGCGCCGCTCACGTCGGCAAAGGCGCCCGCCACCAGTTCCGCCACCAGCAGGCGCGCCGGGTCCACCGGGCCGGGCAGGGTGACGCGGCCATGGGGCACCGGCTTGAAGCCGAAGCGCCGGTAATAGGGTTCGTCCCCCACCAGCAGCACCAGCTTGTGCCCGGCCGCCTTGGCGGCCTGCATGGAGACCTCCATCAGCCGCGCGCCGATGCCCACCGAGCGGAACGGCGGCTCGACGGTCAGCGGGCCGAGCAGCACGGCGGGCTTGGTGCCGATGAGGATCGGCGTGAGCCGCACCGAACCGACCATCATGGTGCCGATATGGGCGGTGAAGGAGAGCGCCAGATCGTGCGTCGCCTGTTCGCGCAGGCGGAACGCGGTGCGCGAGAACCGCCCCGGCCCGAACGTGCGGCGGTGGAGTTTTTCGATCGGGTCGGCGTCGGCGGGTTTTTCGGTCGCGATGGCGATGGGCAATTCGGTCATGTCGGGGAACCGGGCAGGGACAAACGACCCGCTCCGGTGCGATGACCGGTCAGGCGGGCAGGCGAAGAGAGACGCACGCCGGAAGGCGTTCGCTGCTCGCTCGTCGTCGCTGCATCCTCAAAACCATGAAACCCTCGCAAAGGCGCTGCGGCCGATACCATGGCGGCAACGTAGGGTCCAGTGTTTGGCTTGGGTGTTGGCTGGTGTGGTGAGGGGTCGTCGGGTTTCCCCGCACCATTTCCCCCTCCCAACCCTCCCCCGCTTGCGGGACCTCTGCGAAAGGAGCCGGCACGGAGTCGGTGGTATCTCTTGAGTGACCGCGTTATGCCCCCTCTCCCCGACGGGGAGAGGGTTGGGGTGAGGGGGCAACCCTCTCCAGTTTTGAAATGTCGGAGCCCCCTCACCCGGCTGCTTCGCAGCCGACCTCTCCCCCTCGGGGCGAGGTAAAAACAGCCCGGCCTCTGCATCTAACGAACCGCGGAAGTTTGTGAGATCTCTTTCGCAGAACTCTCGCAAGCGGGAGAGGGCTTTGTTAGGCGCGATCGCTCCCTCTCCCGCTTGCGGGGGAGGGCTGGGGAGGGGGCAGGGGTCTTAGGAAAAGCTCCGTCCTTACTGCCCGCGCCCCGCAGCTACTGCCCGCGCGCCGCGGCGATCCGGGTCTTGAGCGCGGCGGTGCCGACGGCGCCGGGGATGATGCCATTCACCAGAGCGTAGCCCGGTGTGCCGTTGATGCCGAGGGCGCGGGCAAGATCCCGGGTTTCCGCAAGCGTCTTGTCCACCTCGGGGCTCGACACGTCCTTGTCGAGGCGCGTCATGTCGGCCCCCGCCGCCTTTGCCGCCGCCAGTGCCGTCTCGCGGTTTGCCTGTCCGCGCCCGCCCAGCAGCTTCTCGTGGAAGGCGAGATACTTTTGCCCCGTGGGGTCCTGCATGCTCAGCGCGATGCCGATGCGTGCCGCCTCGGCCGAGCCGGGGCCGAGGATCGGCAGTTCCTTCAGCACGATCTTGAGTTTGGGGTCGTCCTTCAGCAGCGCCTGCGTGTCGCCGAGGGCGCGTTTGCAGTAGCCGCAATTGTAATCGAAGAACTCCACCAGCGTGACGTCGCCCTTGGGGTTGCCGAGCGTCACCTGCCGGGGGGAATTGAACAGCAGGTCCGCATTCTGCTTCAACGCTGCGGACTTGTCGGCGGGCGGCGCGGGAGCGGCGGCCTGGGCTGGGGCACCTGGGGCACCTGTGGCGCCCCGCTTGCGCATCATTTCGATGATCGCCTGCTGGAGCACTTCCGGGTGGTCGGCCAGATAGGTCTTCACGGCCTCGCCCACCTCGTCCGGATGGGTCGCCAGATACTCCTTGATGATGCCCTCGATCTCGCCGCGCAGGGTCTGCGACGATGCCGGCGCAGCCCAGGCAAGGCCAAGAGCCAGCGCCAGAGCAGTGCAGGTTTTCCTCATCATGCTTCAGCGTCCTTATCGGTCTTGATGAGGCGGGGGCGCGGGAGCCCCCGCCGGTCAGCGGATATCCGGCAGCGCATTCGGGTCCCGCGACGGCGGCTTGCGGGCCGGCGGCGGCGCCTGGGTCTGCGGTGCCGCGCGGCCGGGCTGGGTCTGCTGCGGAGCGGAACGGCCGGAGGGGATGCCGCCGCCGCCCGATGCGCCGGGGATGGCGCGGATGATGGTGTTGATCGCCCCTGGCAGGATGGGCGCGATGACGTTGGGCTGGGCGGCGGGCGCGCGTTCCGCCGGCCGCTGCTGCTGCGGGCGCGTTTGCTTCGGCCGGTCGGGCTGGGGCCGTGCCGGCTCGCTCTGTTGCGGCCGGGTTTGCTGCGGGCGGGTCTGTTGGGGCCGCGTCTGCCTGGGTGGCGTCTGCTTGGGCGGCGTTTGGCTGGGCGGCGGCCGGGTGTTCGCCGGTGGTGGGGGCGGGGGCACCCGCAGCGGCGGCTGCATCAGCCCCGGCACCGGAATGATGATGCCGGTCGGACCCTGAATCGGGCCACCCTGCGCGAGGCAACGGCCATCCTTCACGAAGGCATTGGCGCAGCAAGAGCCGTCGGCCGTCTTGGTGTAGCCGGGCGCGCACGCCGAGGGCACCATGGTGTTGTTGCCGCCCTGGATGTTGCCGCCGCCTTGTGGGCCGCAGGTGCCGTTGGCGTTGAGGCCGGCGGCGCAGCATTGCTGAGCGCCGGCCGCGTCGCTGTAGATCTTGTCGCGCCGGCAGCAGGCGCCGTTCAGCAGCGTATCGCGCGGGCCGCATGTCGGGACGGTGATGCAGACGCGGCGGTTCCTGGGGTCCGGCGTCTGGCCGGCGGGGCAGCACATGCCACCCGATGTGAGCTGGCTGACGGCGCAGCACGACCCGCCCGCCAGCGGCGTGAAGCCTGCCGCGCAGCAGGAATTGGTGGTCGGAGGCGAGGGTGGCGTGTCGCCGGAGGGCGGCTTTCCGCCACCGAACGTCGGCGCGCACGCCGCCTTGTCGGTGCCGGTGGGGGATTGGCCGGCGGGGCAGCAGATGCCGGTGGAGGTCATCTGGCTGGTCAGGCAGCAGGTCTTGCCGCTGCCGGTATAGCCCGCCGGGCAACAGGCCGGATCGGTCGAGCCGGGCGCGCATTTCGAGCCCACGGTGTCGCCGGTGAGCGGGCCGTCGCCTTCGCATTTGCCGTTCGCCAGCGGTTTGGCGCAGCAGGTTTGGACACCACGGATGTTGTCGTAGACCCGATCCGAGGGGCAGCATGCGCCGGAGGCACCGGTGGGTGCGCCCGCGCCGCACAGACTGACGGCGCAGGCTCCGCCGAGCTTCAGGTCGTCCGGCGAGCAGCATTTGCCGCCGGTCAGCTTTCCGGGTGTCGGGCAGGCCGTGAAGGTGCAGGCGCCATTCGCGTTCGCAGATTGTCCAGGCGGGCAGCAGCCGCCGGTCACTGTGTTCTGATTCCAGCTGGCGGGGCAGCCCTGCGGCGGGGGCGGGCAGTTCGGCCCCGAGCACCCGGTCTGCGTGGTGCATCCCGGCGATCCCGGCACGCAATTGGGCGGCGGCGGGGGCAGGCACTCGCCATTGGTGCCTGAGGGGTAGAGGCCCGGCAGGCAGTCATACTGGATCTTCTGGCACTGGCCGGATTTCGCGTCCGCCGTGAAGCCGGGCGGGCAATCGGTGGTGGGCGGGGTGCAGCCCTTCACCGGATCATAAAGCGAGCCCGGCGCGCAGCCGATGATGATGCGGCTGCAGGCGCCGGTCTTCGGGTCCACTGTCGAGCCGAAGGGGCAGCATTGCCCGGTGGGCGTGACGGCGGAGCCCGCGGCGCAGCACTGGGTGGTGGGCCATGCCGTGCCGCCGAGGCACAGCGCGCGGCAGTGTCCGTCCAGACCCACCTGCTTGCCGGGCGGGCAGAACAATTGCGATTTGCTCGGCGCGCACACCGTGCCGATGCCGGGGATGGCCTGCTTGGTCCAGCCTGCCTGGCAGACGCTCGCGCTCAGCACCGGGGAGGCGCCGACGCAGCTCAGGGCGCCGTTGTTGGCCACCGGCATGCCCCCGCCGATGCAGCGAAGCTGGCCGGGCGCTGCCGGCTTGTAGGTGGCGGCGTCGAAGCCGAGCGCGCACAGCTTGAGGCTTTGCGGGTCGTTGGCGCCATTGGGGCAGAGCGGGCGGCACTGGCCGCCCGGACCCGGCGTCGTGCCATTCGGGCAGCATTGGAAGCCGGGTTTCTGAAGATCCACCGGGCAGGTGAGCCGGGGCGGCGGCAGGCGGCCGCCCCATTCGGCGGTCCACCACCAGCCGATCCAGCCGGGCAGCATCCAGCCGCCGCGCAGCGTCGGCCCGCAGGCCCGCCAGATCTCCATGTCGCCCATATGGCCGCGCGCGGTCGGGTCTTGGAAGCGGCTGTCGGCGTCCAGGAAATAAGAGCGCAGCGGCGGCGCATTCATCGGCCGCACGGTCCAGATCGGGTTGCCCTGAAGGCCCTGAACATTGGGCGGGCCGGAGCGCGTGAGCTGTTCCGCGAGCTTCGGGTCGGCGGCGTGGCGCAGATCCTCGCCTGTCATCCAGAGGAAGCCGCCGCAGGAGCCGCGCGATATCTTGCCGTCGCGCTCGTAATCATAGCCCAGCGCGAGGCCGCCGTTGGAATTGCGCAGCTCGCCGGGAAAGCCGACGGCATATTCGTCCGGCACCGGCTGCCAGGTGCGGGCGAGGCCGGGTTGGGGCTCGATCAGCTGATAGCGCAGCACCCGGCCGATGCCGGGCAGCGCCAGCGCCTGGAAATCGAACGCGCCGGTGGGGTCGGGGCGTTCGGCCAGCAGCATGCGGCCTTGGTCGTCGAAGGTGATCTTGGAGATTTCCACCGGCCCCGCGCCCGGCGGCACGCTCAATTCCCAGGTGGGATCGCCGAACGCCGGGGGCGCGCCCGGCTGGGTGAAGGCCACCGACCAGACCTGCTCGCTCTCCGCCACCCCATAGAACAGCCGCCCGCCGCGCACCGCGAGGCCGTAGACCCGGCGTTCGGGCGCCGCATAGTTCCAGGTGGCCGGCTGGTCCGGGGCGAAGGCGGGCTTGGTGATGTCGAGGCGGACAGCGGGATCGAACGCCACCGGCGGCAGGCCCGCCGCCGTGCGCGCTTGCGTGCCATGATCGTAGCGCGCGATTTCCGCGCCGCTCATGTCGAGGCGGTGGATCAGCCCGGTCTCGCGGTCGGACACAAACAGCGTGTTGCTCTCGCCGTCGAAGGCCAGATTGCCGAGAGCGGCGCCGGAATTGGCCCGCCCTTCCGGCGCGACGGAGGAGAACAGGGTAACGGCGCCGGTGATGCCGTCCACCTTCCAGATCGAGCCCGCCCCGCCATTGGGGTCGGCCCCGCCCCACAGGCCGGGCATGAAGGCGGCGCTGGGCGCAGCGGCATTCACATGGGTCCAGGTGCCGTCCGGCTGCGGCGCGACGATCGGCAGGCCGTAGGCCGAGGTGGCGGAGACGTAGATGTTGGGCGGCACCTGGTTGTCGAGCGTGACGCCGAACACCTGACCGATCAGGCTCGCGGGGAAGGCGAAGGGCGCGCGGGTCGGCACCAGTTGCGCGTCCGCCGGCCCCTGCATGTCCTGGAGGTCGATGACCCGCAGCGATGCGCCGTTCGGATCGATGAAGGTATAGGCGTTGGGGTCGATGCCCGGCGGGATCTGGATCGGCGGCAGGGCGCCGGAAAATCCCGTGACCGCCGCGTCCCCGGGCGCCAGCAGCCCACGCGGCGCCGGCTGCGCCTGGGCGCTGCATAAAGCGGAAAACGCGACTGCGGCGATGCCCAGGGCAAGCCACCCGCGGGCGGCGGGGCTGTGTGCGCGCATCACGGCACCCTTTGTCATCACGGCACCCTCTTGGGAGTGATCTTTCCAGGGATGATCTTTTGCGGCCTGACAGGGTCTCTGGACGGCGCCGGCTTGGGTGGCGGGGCGACGCAGTTTCCGCTCGTCGCATCGGGCACCATGCCGGACGGGCAGCATTCCCCGCATGCGGCGGCCTGAGCGGGATTGCAGCACTGGCCGTTGCCCAGCATCACCTGGGTGGGATCGGCACAGGGCGCGAGACATTTGTCGCCGATGAGATTTTCACCTTCCGGACAGCCGCAGGTGAAAGCGCAGGTCTGTGGGTCCTTATCGTGGACCACTTGGCCGGCGGGGCAGGTGAAGTCGCAGACCGGCGGTGGCTTCATACAGACGCCGTCCGGGCCCAGCGGCATGCCGTCCGGGCACATGCAGACATAGGCGCCGGCGCCCTGGTCGCTCAGAGGCTCGGTGCCCGAGGGACAGCCGCAGGTGAGATACTGATAACAGGAGCCGACGTCCTGCATGAAGTAATTGGCGTGCTGCATGCCGGGCGGGCAGTAGCAGTAATTGCCGGTGCCTTTGGAGGCGATGCTGTTGGCGAAGCAGAAGCTGCCCTCGCAATGATATCCCGTGACATAGGAGCCATTGGAATATTTGTCGAAACACTGCCCTTCCTCGCCCACCACGGGAATGGAGTAGTTGAAGCTCCAGTAGGCGTCATTGGTGTTTTTCGTCGTCGGGTCCGGACGGCAGTCGATCAACTGGGGCGGCGGCGGCGGCTCGCCGTCCTCGCAGGAGGCGAAGGCGCTGGAGACATTGTCGTGGAACCAGTCCTGCGCCTCGCACAGCGCCGAGGCGACGCAGTTGCTCAGTGCGCCATAAAGCGCAGCCGGACCTTTCCACTGCGCCACCTGGCAGGCGCAGGAAACAAGATCGAGGCCGTCGGTCAGTTCAGCCGCGCCGGAACTGGCAGAGGCGATGGCCGGGACGTATTGCTCGAGCTTCGCCTGCTGGTCGGCGGAGAGCTTGTCCCAATAGCCCGCGACCTTCTTTTGTGTGTCGGAGGCGGAATCCTTGGCGTCTTCGACCGCCGCACAGAACTGCTTGCCTTCTGGGGCCTGTGTCGCGGCAATCAGATAGGCCGTGAGGGCATAAAAGACCGGGTTCGCGGTCTGGGACGCGCAGGAGGCTGGGGCCGAGTTGAATGTGTCTTTTCCAGCCTGTGCGATATCGGCAATGCTGCAGCTATAGGCGTGTGCGCTGGCAGCGTAGCTGCACATCAGCATCGCCAGGGCGATGCGCCAGAGACTGCGTTTGAACGCTTGCCCGGAACGCTCGGCCACGTTTGCCATCCCAGCGCAAGCGGGGCGATTGGTTCGCCGCGTCGCCCCCGACGCTGCGTCAGTATTGCGCAGTTCTCAAAAGCTGTCTCGGGGACGAGACGAATTTTTTGCCTTATTTTTCAACCGGAAGCTTCGCCTTAACCTTGCGATGCTTCCGCACCGATGCTCCCCCGGCGATCAGGTCTTGGTGCCGTCGTTGCCCTTATCCACGGGTGCTGAAGCGGGCGGGGGCACCGGGGTCGCGGGCGCCGTGTTTGCGGTCCCGGTCTTGGGAGCTTCGGGCGCGCGGCGGATGAGGATGTCGCCGTTCGGCAGAAATTCGGGGGTCTGATAGGGCACCATGGTTTCCACCGTGGACGTCAACAGGTCCAGTCCCCGCTGGAGATAGTCCGTCAGCGTCTTCTCGATTTTCGAGACGGTGGTTTCTTGCTGGGACGAGGGGCCGGAGGGCTCGGTCGTCTGGGCCATGGCGAGAGAGGCGGGGCCGCAGAACAGGCTGCCGACAAGGCCAACGGCAATAAGATGTCGGACTGTGAACATGACCATCTCCTTCGGGGCGGCGATGGACGCCACCATGTCTCGATCTTCAATTCCAAACGCTTGAGGCGTGTGGGCGCGTTCGGACTGAATGCGTGAGAAAGAAGACCCAGGAATCAGGCTTGTTCCAGGCGAGGACGATGTAACGCGTCAGTTTGCGTGTGGCATAGGCGCGCGATGGGACATTCGAAACGTTACGTTAGGGACCGGCGATAGCTCTCAAAGATCTGTACGCGAGGACCGCGCCAAAGCTATTTGGGCAGAGGTTCAGCGCTGCAGCTATGGGGCGTGGGGGAATATTTGAACCAGTCCCCGCACTTGTCGCAGGCCGATACGGACAGGCCGAGCGCGACCACCACGGTGATGCGGAAAAGACTGCGCACGGAAAACTCCCACTCCGGTTCGCCCACACGATAGGCCATCGCCGCCCGTGTGTCACAGGAATGGGTGTGTCACAGGAAGCTGATGGGGTCCACATCGATGGCGACCCGCAGGTTGCCGGTCACCTTGGGCGCCACCGCGCGCCACGCGCTGAGATAGGCGGACAGGTCGAAGCCGCGCGGCGCCCGCGCGAGCAGCCGCCAGCGGTGGCGGCCGCGCAGCACGGCGAGCGGCGCCTCTGCCGGGCCGAGCACACGCACCTCCCGGCTGATCGGCGCGCAGGCGGCAAGGCGGCGGGCATGAGCTTCGGCGGCATGCGCGTCGGTGGCGGAAATCACCAGGCTCGCCATGCGTCCGAACGGGGGCAGGTGCGCTTCCTCCCGCGCCGCGATCTCGGTCTCGTAGAAGGCCGCGCGGTCGCCCTTCACCAGTGCCTGCATCACCGGGTGCTCGGGCATGTGGGTCTGAATGAAACCGCGCCCCTCGGCCGCGCCGCGCCCGGCGCGTCCCGCCACCTGATGCACCAGTTGGAAGGTGCGCTCGGCGGCGCGCGGATCGCCATGGCCGAGACCCACATCCGCGTCCACCACGCCCACCAGAGCGAGACCGGGGAAATTGTGGCCCTTGGCAACCAGCTGGGTGCCCACCACGATGTCCACTTCACCGCGCGCCACAGCGTCCAGTTCCGCGCGCATGCGCTCCACCCCGCCGGTAAGATCGCTAGAGAGGACGAGGCTGCGCGCCTCGGGGAACAGCGCCTGCACCTCCTCCTGGAGCCGCTCGACGCCGGGGCCGACGGGGATCAGGCTGTCCTTGGCGTTGCAGCTTGGGCAATTCTCCGGAACCGGCGCCTGATAGCCGCAATGGTGGCAGGAAAGGCGGCGGCGAAAGCGGTGCTCCACCAGCCAAGCCGAGCACGAGGGGCAGCGCATGCGATGCCCGCACGACCGACACACGGTCAGTGGCGCATAGCCGCGCCGGTTGAGGAACAGCAGGGCCTGCCCGCGGTCCTCCAGGGTTTGCGAGATTTCCTCCACCAGACGCGGCGCGATCCAGCGTCCGCGCGGCGGTCCTTCCTTGCGCAGGTCGATGGGGGAGAGACCGGGCACCTTGGCGCCGCCGAACCGCTCCGGCAGCGCAAGCCTGATATAGCGCCCGCGCCGGGCGTTCACCTCGGTCTCGATGGAGGGGGTGGCCGAGGCGAGCACGATCGGCGCGCCGGCAAGCCGGGCCCGCACCACCGCCATGTCGCGGGCATGATAGGCGACGCCCTCGTCCTGCTTGTAGGCGGGGTCGTGCTCCTCATCGATGATGGTGAGCGCCAAATCGTGGAACGGCAGGAACAGGGCCGAGCGCGCGCCCGCCACCACCCTTACCTCGCCGCTCGCCACGCCCTGCAGGATGCGCGCTCGCCGCTTGATGGACACCGCCGAATGCCATTCCGCCGGGCGCACGCCGAACCGCCGCGTGAAGCGGTCGAGGAACGCCTGGGTGAGGGCGATTTCCGGCAGCAGGATCAGCGATTGCCGCCCTTGCCGCAGCGCCTCCGCCACCGCCTCGAAATAGACCTCGGTCTTGCCCGAGCCGGTGACACCGTCCAGCAGGTGCACGGAAAAGCTCCGCGCCTCCACCGCCGCGCGCAAAGTCGCGGCGGCTTCCGCCTGCGCTTCGGACAGATCGGGCGCGGCGTGGTCGGGATCTGGCCGTTCTGCCGCCGGTTCCGGCGGCAGAACCACGGTTTCCAACGCCCCGTCGTCGACGAGACCATCGACCACGGAGGTTGAAACCCCGGCCTCGCGCGCCACATCGCTCTTGGCGCGCAGGAAACCGTCGGCCAGCGCCTCCAGCAGCTTTTCGCGTGCGCTGGTCATGCGGCCCGGCACCTTGCCGGTGGCGCGCACCCCGACCCGCTCGCGGGCGACGCCGGGGCTCTCCCCATGCTTGAGTGCCAGGCGCAGCACCATGCCGCGCGGCGCGAGGGTGTAGTCCGCCATCCAGTCGATCAGCTTCAGAAGCTCGGCTGGGAGGGGCTCATAATCGAGCCGTGCCTTCACTGACTTGATCTTCGCGGTGTCCACGGCCTTGCCGTTGGATCGGCTCGGCCACACGCAGCCCAACATACTGCGGTTGCCGAGCGGCACTTGCACGAGGTCGCCGGGCTGAAGCTCCAGCCCGTCCGGGACGGCGTAGGAATAGGGGGTGTCGAGCCCGAGGGGCAGGAGGACATCGACGAAGCGCGGGCTCATGTTCTTCTTTTGATCCAAGCCGGGTAAAACGTCAAAGCGGCGCGAGCGCACATTCGCGCGCCTTATCGTGAGGCTTCTTGCGGGTTGAGACCTTCTGCGGCCTTGCCTTCGCCATCACCCGAGTCTACCTCCGGGCCATGAAATTCCTCGATCAAGCCAAGGTCTATGTGCGGTCCGGCGACGGCGGGGCGGGATGCGTCTCGTTCCGGCGTGAAAAGTTCATCGAATTCGGCGGCCCCAACGGTGGGGACGGCGGACGCGGTGGCGATGTCTGGATCGAATGCGTGGATGGGCTCAACACCCTCATCGATTATCGCTACCAGCAGCACTTCAAGGCCAAGAAGGGCGAGCACGGCATGGGCGCCAACCGCACCGGCGCGCGCGGCACCGATGTGGTGCTGAAAGTGCCGGCCGGAACAGAAATCCTCGACGAAGACGAGGAGACGGTGCTCGCCGACATGACCGAGGTGGGCCAGAAGGTGAGATTGCTGGCGGGCGGAAACGGCGGTTTCGGCAACGCGCAGTTCAAGACCTCCACCAATCAGGCTCCGCGCCGCGCCAATCCCGGCCTTGAGGGCAAGGAAAAGTGGATCTGGCTGCGCCTGAAGCTGATCGCGGATGCCGGCCTCATCGGCCTGCCCAATGCCGGCAAGAGCACGTTCCTGGCGGCGACCACCGCCGCCAAGCCGAAGATCGCCGACTATCCCTTCACCACGCTGCACCCCGGCCTCGGCGTGGTGCGGGTTGATGACCGCGAGTTCGTGCTCGCCGACATCCCCGGCCTGATCGAAGGCGCGCACGAGGGCGCCGGCATCGGCGATCGCTTCCTGGCCCACATCGTGCGCTGCGGCGCGCTGCTCCATCTCGTGGATGGCACCTGCGATCACGCGGGCAAGGCTTACAAGACGGTGCGTGCGGAACTTGCCGCCTACGGCCACGATCTCGTGGACAAGCCTGAAATCGTCGCCCTCTCCAAGTGCGATGCGCTCTCGCCCGAACTGCTGAAGCAGCAGAAGGAGCGGCTGCAACGGGCGGCAAAGCGCAAGCCGCTGCTGCTCTCCGCCCAGTCCGGGCAGGGCGTGCAGGAGGCGCTGCGCCTGCTGTTCGACATCGTAAAGACCGCCCGAGCCGAAGAAGTCGAGGCCCATCCTCGGCCGGAATGGAGGCCTTGAGCTGAATGTGCTAGCATTCCTCGTCGAGGAGCTAGCACCATGGCGCGGCAATTGAACATCCGCACCGACGAAGCGGTGGAAACCGCCAAGCGGCTTGCTGGCCGCGTAGTTTCGGCGGGTTCTGAAAACCTGACCCCGGAACAAGCGGCCGCCATTCAAGCCCTTTGCAAACTTGGCGAGGAAGCCGCCAAGTATAAGCTTCCTGGTGCTACTTCCGACCATAGCGACATGTACGACCAGAACGGTCTTCCGTTGTAATGGATCCTCATTTGTGTACACTGTGTACACATTGAGGTCTGGCGATGGCATCTAATCAAGTCAGGATCGGTGTGCGGGAGTTCCGCGCGCACATGGCGGACTACCTGCGCCAGGCCCAGGAGGGACGCTCCTTCGTGGTGTTCTCACGCGGCGAGCCGATTGCGAGCCTCGGCCCGCCGGCGCCGCCCGCATCGCGAAAGGCGGGTGCTTTGGCGGGGCGTCTGCATATGGCGCCGGATGTCGACACCCTGCCGGATGATTTTTCCGGCGAGGATCGAGGGGCGACATTCAAGGACCTGACGCCGGCTCAGAAGTCCTTGCATCAGCGGCTTTCGGAACTGTCCCAGAAAGCGCGTGCGGCAAATCCCGATGCGACATCCGATCATGACTGGCTTTATGGCGAGGACGGCGCACCGAAATGATTGCGGTGGATTCGTCCGTTCTCATCGCCACATTCATGGCTGAGCCGGACGCAGACAAGTTCCTGCCCATACTGATCGGCACCCCCTGCCTGATTGGCGCGCCGACGCTTCTGGAAACCCATCTCGTGCTTCGGGGCCAGCGGCATGCCTACGCGACCGACGCCGTGGAACTGTGGCTGGCGGAAACCAGCGCGACCATTGTGGCCTTCGATGCAAGGCTCCTTCGCATCGCCCGCAACGCGTTCGACCATTATGGCAAAGGCCGGGGACATCCCGCGGCTCTGAACTTCGGGGATTGCATGTCATACGCCGTAGCCAAGGCCCATGACGTTCCTCTTCTCTTCAAGGGCGAAGACTTCACCCACACGGATATCCGGCCCGCCGTCGTCTGATCGCATCCGCCCCTGTTCCTCCGGCCCCGCTTGGAGTATCGAGGCGGCCCGCTTCCTCTAAAAAAGCCGCGCCGTGACCGCCCGAACCCCAGCCCTCGCCGATTTCCGCCGCATCGTCATCAAGGTGGGCTCCGCGCTCCTCGTGGATTCCGCGCGCGGCAAGGTGCGGCTGGCGTGGCTGACCTCGCTGGCCGAGGACATCGGCGCGCTGCACCGGCAGGGCAAGGAGATCATGGTGGTGTCCTCCGGCGCCATCGCGCTCGGGCGCACGGTGCTTTCCCTGCCGCGCGGGCCGCTGAAGCTTGAGGACAGCCAGGCGGCCGCAGCGGTCGGCCAGATTTCGCTCGCCCGCACCTGGGCCGAGGCGCTGGCTCATGAGGATATCACGGCCGGGCAGATCCTGCTCACCCTGGGCGATACCGAGGAGCGCAGGCGCTATCTCAACGCCCGCTCCACGCTGGCACGGCTGATGGAATATCGCGCCGTCCCCGTCATCAACGAGAACGACACGGTCGCGACCTCAGAGATTCGCTATGGCGACAATGACCGGCTCGCCGCCCGCGTCGCCACCATGGCGAGCGCTGACCTGCTGATCCTGCTCTCCGACATCGATGGCCTTTATACGGCTCCGCCGGCGCAGGACCCGAACGCGCAGCATATTCCCGTGGTGCCCCGCATCACCGCCGAGATCGAGGGCATGGCCGGCGCCGCCGGCTCGGAACTCTCGCGCGGCGGCATGCGCACCAAGATCGAGGCCGGCAAGATCGCCACCTCGGCCGGTACCCACATGATCATCGCCTCCGGACACGGAAAGAACCCGCTGCGCGCGATCCAGGATGGCGGCCGCTGCACCTGGTTTCTCACCGGCGCCACCCCGGCGCGCGCCCGTAAGGCGTGGATCGGCGGGGCGCTGGAGCCGCGCGGCATTCTTCATCTCGATGCCGGCGCAGTGGCCGCCTTGCAGCGCGGAGCAAGCCTGCTGCCGGCAGGCGTCACCCACGTCGAGGGCGTGTTCGAGCGCGGCGATGCGGTGCTGTTGCGCGGGCCGGACGGGGCTGAGATCGGACGTGGCCTCGTCGCCTACGACAGCGACCACGCCGAGCGGATCCTCGGGCGTGGAACGCCGGAGATCGAGGATATCCTCGGCATGTCGGGCCGGGCCGAGATGGTCCACCGCGACGACATGGTGGTCGGCGCCAAATAGGTGGCTTCTGGCGCTTTTTCCGGGCCGGGGCCATATCTCGCTGAGCCGGGCCCAGGCTGTTGCAGCTTCGCGCGCGGTGGTAAAGATGCCCGAACGGCCGTTCCGGCCTTACTTGAGAGACGTGTCATGTCCCAGTCCAGCGCCGCCCGTGTCGCCGCCGCTTTCGCGGATCGCGTCGCGCCGCCGGCCGCGCCTGCCGATGTGGCGGGGACCATGCTCGACATGGGCCGCCGCGCCCGCGTCGCCGGTCGCGCCCTGGCGCTGGCATCTGCCGAAGTAAAGACGCGCGCGCTTCGCGCCGCCGCTGCCGCCATCCGCTCTGCCGCGCCCCAAATCCTTTCGGCCAATGCGCAGGATCTGGAGCGCGCCCGCGCGGACGGCATGAGCGCCGCTTTCCTCGACCGCCTCGCGTTGGACGAGAAGCGCGTTGAGGGCATCGCGGCGGGCGTCGATATGGTGGCGGGCCTGCCCGATCCCGTCGGCGCTGTGACGGAAAGCTGGGCGCGGCCGAACGGCCTGCAAATCGAACGCGTGCGCACGCCGCTCGGCGTGATCGGCGTGATCTATGAGAGCCGCCCGAACGTGACCGCCGACGCGGCCGCGCTGTGCCTGCGCGCCGGCAATGCGGTGATCCTGCGCGGCGGTTCGGACAGTCTCCTCTCTTCCCGCGCCATTCACGCCGCTTTCGTTTCCGGCCTCGCCGAGGCGGGATTGCCGGTGGATGCGGTGCAGTTCGTGCCGTTTGCGGACCGCGCCGCCGTGGGTGCCATGCTCGCGGGGCTGAACGGAACGCTCGATGTGATCGTGCCGCGCGGCGGCAAGGGATTGGTGGGCCGGGTGCAGGCGGAAGCCCGCGTGCCGGTGTTCGCCCATCTCGACGGCATCGTGCATGTCTATGTGCATGCGGATGCCGACCTCGACATGGCCAAGTCCGTCCTGCTGAACGCCAAGATGCGCCGCACCGGCGTCTGCGGCGCCGCAGAGACGCTGCTGGTGGATCGTGCGGTGGCAAGTGAAATGCTCGCGCCCCTGGTGAAGATGCTGCTGGATGCCGGTTGCGAGGTGCGCGGCGATGCGGCGACCCTGGCGGTGGACCCCCGCGTCGTCGCGGCAACGCCGGTGGATTGGGACACGGAATACGAGGACGCGATCATCTCGGCCCGTGTGGTGGAGGGGATCGATGACGCCATCGCCCATATCGAGGGCCATGGCTCCCACCACACCGATTCCATCATCACTGCGAATGAGGCCGCGGCCGCGCAGTTCCTGGCGGAGGTGGATTCGGCCATCGTCGTCCATAACGCCTCGACCCAGTTCGCGGACGGCGGCGAATTCGGTTTCGGCGCGGAGATCGGCATCGCTACGGGCCGCATGCATGCGCGCGGGCCGGTGGGCGCCGAACAACTCACCACCTTCAAATATCGCGTGCACGGCTCCGGCCAGACCCGTCCGTGATGGCGGAGGGGGAGGGGAGCCCGGCAGCCGTCGCGTGCGCCGCCCTGCGCCTGCCGCCTGCCGCCCGTGGCATGCGTATCGGCCTGTTCGGCGGCAGTTTCAATCCGGCGCATGAGGCGCACCGCGCCTCTAGCCTCCTGGCGCTGAAGCGCCTCGGGCTTGACCGGGTGTGGTGGCTGGTGACGCCAGGCAACCCCTTGAAAGACAACAGCCATCTACCGGCGCTCGCGGCGCGGGTGGACTATGCCCGGGAGGTCGCGCACCACCCGCTGATTGACGTCACCGGGGCGGAGGCGACGCTTGGCACCCGCTACAGCTACGAGACCGTGGCGGTGCTGACGCGGCGCATGCCGCAGGTGCGCTTCGTCTGGATCATGGGCGCGGACAATCTGGTGCATTTCCACCGGTGGCAGCGGTGGCGCTCATTGGCGGATCTCGTGCCGATCGCGGTGGTGGACCGCATGGGCGCCAGCCTCGGGGCGACCGCCTCCCTGGCCGCGAAAGCACTCGGGCGCTATCGCATCGACGAGAGCGATGCCGCGATACTTCCAACCCTCAAACCGCCGGCCTGGGTGTTCCTGCACGGCATGAAATCGCCGGTCTCTTCCACCGGCATTCGCGCCGCGCGCCAGGCACGGGAGACGGCCTGAAGGGCGGGGTTGGTTAAGAAGTCTTGATATTTGCCGGTTTTGCAGCCATTCTAGCTGAGCAGCCTCCGGGGGGGCGGCGTCGCCGGTTCCTCAGGTCGCTGTTCATGAGCGAGAGGACCTGGACCCCTGTCTACATCGGCTTCACTGGCGGCCACCACCCAAATGGCGCCCGCATCGGTCTCCCAAGCGCAACCTGACGCCGAGGAGATCCTCGCCCTGGTTCTCGCCCGCCTGGATGACGATAAGTCGGAAGACATCGTCCCCATTGAGCTTCGTGGCAAGACCTCCATCGCTGACTTCATGGTGGTTGCTTCCGGCCGTTCGCAGCGGCACGTCGGCGCCATCGCCGAGCACCTCATCGAGGCGCTGAAGGCAGTCGGCATCAAGCGCGTCCGTGTCGAAGGCCAGCCGGCTTGCGACTGGGTGTTGATCGACGCCGGGGACGTGATCGTCCACGTCTTCCAGCCGGAAGTTCGCAGCTTCTACAACATCGAGAAGATGTGGTCGGGCACCTCTCCCTCCTGATCGGGGCGGGTGCACCTGTCTTGATCATCTGAGGGCGCGCCGTGCGCATTCTGATCGCCTGCGTCGGCCGCATGAAGGCCGGCGCCGAGCGCGACTTGGTCGCGCGCTATCTCGACCGCGCGAAGGCGGGGGGACGCTCCCTCGGCCTCAGCGGCTTCGACGTCATAGAATTTTCCGAATCGTCCGCCCGCCGCTCCGAGGACCGCATGGCCGAGGAAGGCGCGAGCCTGATCGCCGCGCTGCCGTCTGGTTCGCGGCTGGCGGTGCTGGACCCGCGTGGGAAAAGCCTGTCTAGCGAGGACTTTTCGGCTCGAATCGGCAACGACCGAGACGCGGGGGCGGGTGCCTTCTGCTTCATGATCGGCGGCGCCGACGGGCTGGCTGATGTCGCCCGCAGCCGCGCCGACCTGATGATTTCCTATGGCGCCGCAACCTTTCCCCACCAATTGGTGCGGGTGATGCTCGCGGAACAGCTTTATCGCGCCACCACGATCCTCTCGGGCCACCCCTACCACCGGGCCTGACGGCGCAGAATTGTGAAACCGGCGACAGCAGGCGTCGCATGGTTTACGTCTGCTCAACTTCGCAGGCTTAAGCTTCCGTTCATGGTTCACCGCCTCGGCCCGTTTTTCCGCGCATTGGCGCTCGTGTGCGCGCTCGCAAGCGGCGATGCATTTGCGCAGGTGCCGCCGACGCCTCTGCCGCGCCCCGCCGCTGCGCCGCGTGTCATGCCGAACGTGGACACCGATGCGCTGCGCGGCGATGTCAGCCGCAATGAGAAGCTCCAGGCGCAGATTCGGGCCGATCTCGAAGCCGCCCAGGGCGATCGCGGCAAGCTCTCCCAGCTTCTCGTCGACACCACCAGCCGCGTACGCGACGTGGAACAGCAATTGATCGAGGTGGAAGGGCGGATGACGGAGTTGGATCGCAGCGGCTCCGATATCCGGGCGTCGCTGGTCCAGCGCAAGGCGGTGCTGGCGGACGTGCTGGCCGCCCTGGTGCGCATGGGACGGAACCCGCCGCCGGCGATGCTGATGCGGCCCGATGATGCGCTGGACGCGGTGCGCTCCGCGATCCTGTTGGGTGCCATCCTGCCGGAGATGCGGGTGGAGGCGGAAACGCTGGTATCTGACCTTGGGGAACTCTCCCGTGTCAGAGGCGAGCTTGCCGCCGCGCGGGAACGTTTGACCACTCTGCGCGCCTCGCTGGAGGAGGACCGCACCCGCATTGCCGCCCTGGTGACGGAACGTCAGCGCAGGCAGGCGGAGGCGAATCCCTCCCAAACAGGGGATAAACTGCAGGCGGAAACCCTGGCGAAGAGCACCGGAGACGTGCACGATCTCGTGACCCGTCTGGAGGCGGAAGTGGCGCCTGCGGCACGCGCGGCGGATGCCGCGAAGGCGCAGCCGGCAAATCCGATAGCCACCGCCGAGCCGGGCCGCACCCAGCTTGCCGCCCTGACGAATCCCGGCCGCATGGTGCCAGCCATGCCGTTTACGGCAGCTAAGGGCTTGCTGCCGCTGCCGGTTGCCGGCGTGCGACTGAAGGATTTCGGCGCGTCCGACGGGCTTGGCGGCGCAGAAAAGGGCCTGACGATCGCCACACGGTCCGGCGCGCAGGTCGCGGCGCCGTGCGATGGATGGGTTGTTTACGCCGGACCGTTCCGAAGCTACGGGCAACTCTTGATAATCAATGCCGGCGGTGGGTACCATGTCCTGATGGCGGGAATGGAACGCATCACCGTCGACCTCGGCCAGTTCGTCCTCACAGGCGAGCCGGTCGCGGTGATGGGAGGAGGGCCCCGCGTGGCGAATGCGGCCTCGGGGCAGCCTCAATTGTATGTGGAGTTCCGCAAAGACGGTATTTCGATCGATCCCGCCCCTTGGTGGGCGGCAACGGATAGTCAGAAGGTGCGCGGATGATGCGTCGTACGTCTCTTTTTCTTTTCGGCGTCGCGGCCGGTGCCTTGGCGACTGTGGCTGCGGTCCAGCCGAGCATTCTGTCGGGAATGGCCGCCGAGGCGGCGTCTTCCGACACGTACCGGCAACTGAACCTGTTTGGTGACGTGTTCGAGCGGGTGCGCTCGGACTATGTGGAAAAGCCGGACGACGCCAAGCTGGTGGAAGCCGCCATCAACGGCATGCTCGCCGGCCTCGACCCGCACTCCTCCTACATGGACGCGAAAAGCTTCCGCGACATGCAGGTGAGCACCAAGGGCGAGTTCGGCGGCCTCGGCATCGAGGTGACGATGGAGGACGGCCTGGTGAAGGTCATCACCCCCATAGACGACAGCCCGGCCGCCAAGGCTGGCGTGCAGCCCGGCGACTTCATCACCAAGCTCGACAATGACCCCGTGCAGGGCATGACGCTCAGCCAGGCGGTCGACAAGATGCGCGGCGGCATCAACACCCCGATCACGCTCACCATCGCCCGCAAGGGCGCGGACAAGCCGATCGAGATCAAGCTGGTGCGCGACACCATCCGTCCTCAGGTGGTGCGCTCGCGCATCGAGAACGGCGATGTCGGCTATGTCCGAATCACCTCGTTCAACGAGAAGACCTACGAGGGCCTCAAGAAGGCGATCGAGGATCTGACCGCCCAGATCGGCCCCGACAAGGTGAAGGGCTACGTCATCGATCTGCGCAACAATCCCGGTGGTTTGCTGGATCAGGCGATCGCGGTGTCGGACACGTTCCTGGAGCGCGGCGAGATCGTCTCCACGCGTGGTCGTAACGCGGACGAGACCCAGCGGTTCAACGCCCGCGGCGGCGATCTGACCAAGGGCCGGCCGATCATCGTGCTGACCAACGGCGGTTCGGCCTCTGCCTCCGAAATCGTGGCTGGCGCCCTGCAGGACCACAAGCGCGCGACCATTCTCGGCTCGCGCACCTTCGGCAAGGGCTCGGTTCAGACCATCATCCCGCTGGGCGGCAATGGCGCGCTCCGGCTGACCACGGCGCGTTACTACACGCCGTCGGGCCGCTCGATCCAGGCCAAGGGCATCGAGCCGGACATCGTCCTGATTCAGGATCTGCCGGACGAGCAGAAGGCGAAGATCGCGGCCGCCGGCGGCGACACGACCCGCGGCGAAGCCTCGCTCAAGGGCCATCTGAAGAACGGCGAAGACGAACAGACCGGTTCGCCGTCCTACGTTCCCGCCGATCCCAAGGACGACACCCAGCTTAAGATGGCGGTCGATCTTCTGGAGGGCACGCAGAAGAACGCGGCCTTCCCGCCGAACCCGAGCAAGACCAGCGTCGCGAACTGACGCTGGGCCTCGCCGCATCCTACGGGGCGGCACGGTAGATTTAGGGACCCCTCCGGGCGCTGCTCGGTGGGGTCTTTTTTGTTTCGCGGGTTGAGCGTTGGGTGGCGGACCACGTCGAGAGCACAAGAATCGCGCTGCAAGGCATGTCGATATTGCCTATTTATTGGGCGTGTGGTCTCGGGGCGGTGCCGTGGGTGCGCAATCTCTATCCCGCGCCTTGGGTCGCAAGCCCTCAAACCCATGGCACGCCTTTTGCTATTCCTGAGGGGAGATTTTCCCCCCAGGAGAGTGTTTCATGTCGTTCACCCGCCGCTTTGTCATCGCAGGTTGCATCGGGCTCGCAATCGGGGCGGCACCGCTTTCCGCCAGCGCCGACAGCCTTGACGACATCATGAAGGCTGGCGTCCTCAAGGTCGCCGTGCCCCAGGATTTCCCGCCCTTCGGCTCTGTCGGTCCGGACCTCACCCCCCTTGGCTATGACATCGACGTCGCCAAGCTGATCGCCGCCAAGCTCGGCGTTAAGGTGGAATTGGTGCCGGTCTCTTCGGCCAACCGAATCCCCTACTTGCAGACCAAGAAGGTCGATCTGGTGATCTCCTCGCTCGGCAAGAACGCCGAGCGTGAGAAGGTGATCGACTTCACGACCGCCTATGCGCCGTTCTTCAACGGCGTGTTTGGCCCGGCCGACCTGAAGGTGACGAAGGTCGAGGATCTCGCCGGCATGACGGTCGGCGTCACGCGCGGCTCGGTCGAGGACCTGGAACTGGCGAAGGTCGCTCCGGCCACCACCGACATCAAGCGTTACGAGGACAACAACTCCACCATCTCCGCCTTCCTGGCGGGCCAGGTGAAGGCGATTGCCACCGGCAACGTGGTGGCGGCCGCGATCATCGCGCGCAACCCGCCGAAGAAGCCGGAAGTGAAGTTCCTGATCAAGAACTCGCCCTGCTTCGTCGGCCTCAACAAGGATGAGCCGAAGCTCCTCGCCAAGGTCGATTCGATCCTTGCGGCGGCGAAGGCGGACGGCTCGCTCAATACGATCTCCCAAAAGTGGCTCGGTGCTCCGCTTCCCGCGGACATGTGAGTCGCTTGAGGACGGTTCGCTCCCCCTCCCAATTGCGGGGGGAGGGCGGGGGAGCGGACCGTTTCCATCAAGCGTGCGCGGGCGGCGCACGTCGCCGGGCACAGCGGGGCATTTCCTCCCGGTATCGGGTGAGACCGCTCTTTCAGGAGCGGGGGCAGGCAGGGGGATATATCGGCGCATGGCTTACAGCCTGGATTTCAGCACGCTGACAGAGTACGCGCCCGTTTTTGCCAAGGGCGTGGCCATCACCGTCGAGTTGATCGCGGTGGGCGGAACGCTGGGGGTGTCCCTCGGCATAGCCTGCGCCTGGGCGCGCACGCAGGGTCCAAAACTGCTTCGGCCAGTGGTATCTCTCTATGTGGAGCTGATCCGCAACACGCCGTTCCTGATCCAATTGTTCTTTATTTTCTTCGGACTGCCGTCCCTCGGCATTCAACTGACGGAAATGCAGGCGGCGATCCTCGCCATGGTGGTCAACCTCGGCGCCTACGCCTGCGAGATCATCCGCGCCGGCATCGAAGCCACTCCGCGCGGCCAGTTTGAGGCGGGATCGAGCCTTGCCATGTCGCGCCTGCAGATTTTCCGCCATGTGGTGCTGACCCCCGCGCTCCAGCGCATCTGGCCGGCCCTGTCCTCGCAGATCATCATCGTCATGTTCGGCTCGGCGGTGTGTTCGCAGATCGCGGTCGAGGACATCACGTTCGCGGCCAATTTCGTCCAGTCCCGCAACTTCAGGGCGTTCGAGGCCTATATCGCCGCGACCTTGCTCTACCTGTTGCTGGCGCTAGTGCTGCGCCAGTTGATGCGCGGCCTCGGCATCCTGATCTTCCCCCGCCGGAGGGCCGCGCGATGAGCCAGTTTTCCACCTGGGATATCGTCCGCAATCTGCTGTACGCGGCGGAATGGACCGTGCTCCTGTCCGTCATCGCCTTTATCGGCGGCAGCGTGGTGGGCCTGTTCGCCCTGTTCGCCCGGACGGGCAAGGGCAAGATCCCGCGGCGGCTCGCGGCGTTCTACATCGAGCTTTTCCAGGGCACGCCGCTGCTGATGCAGCTGTTCCTGTTCTTCTTTGGCCTCTCACTCATCGGCATCAATGTTCCGCCCTGGCTTGCCGCTGGCCTGACGCTGACGCTTTGGACCGGCGCTTTCCTCGCCGAAATCTGGCGTGGCTGCGTTGAATCGATTCCCAAGGGCCAATGGGAGGCCTCCTCCAGCCTCGCCATGAATTATTTCGAGCAGATGCGCTACGTCGTGCTGCCCCAGGCCCTGCGCATCGCCGTGCCGCCCACCGTCGGCTTCTCGGTGCAGGTGGTGAAGGCGACCGCGCTCACCTCGATCATCGGATTCGTGGAGCTGTCCAAGGCCTCCACCATGATCACCAACGCCACCTTCGAGCCGTTCGTCGTCTATGGCTTCGCCGCGCTCATGTATTTCGCCCTTTGCTGGCCTCTCTCGAAGAGCAGCCAGCTTCTGGAAAGGAAGCTGAATGTCGCTCATCGCAATCACTGAAGTGCGCAAAAGCTTCGGCAGCAATGAAGTCCTGAAGGGAATCAATCTCGACGTCGCCGCCGGCGAGGTGATCGCCATCATCGGCAAGAGCGGATCGGGCAAGTCGACGCTGCTGCGCTGCATCAATGGGCTCGAAACCATCAACGATGGCTCGATCATGGTGGCGGGCGCCCAGCTTGCGCCGGACGAACTGCACCTGCGGGCGCTGCGCCTGAAGGTCGGGATGATCTTCCAGGGCTTCAACCTGTTTCCCCACCTCACGGCAGGGCGCAACGTGATGCTCTCGCCCATGGTGGTGAAGAAGGTCTCGGCCAAGGATGCGGAGGCCGAAGCGCGGCTGCGATTGGAGCAGGTGGGCCTCGGCCACAAGTTCGACGCCTATCCTGACGAGCTTTCCGGCGGCCAGCAGCAGCGTGTCGCCATCGCGCGCGCCCTCGCGATGAAGCCGCTCGCGCTGCTGTGCGACGAGATTACCTCGGCGCTCGACCCGGAACTGGTCAACGAAGTGCTCGCCGTCGTCGGCAAGCTCGCTGCGGAAGGCATGACCCTGTTGATGGTCACGCACGAAATGCGCTTCGCCCGCGAGGTGTGCGACCGGGTGGTCTTCATGCATCAGGGCAGGGTGCATGAGATCGGCCCCCCGCAAGAGGTGTTCGGCTCACCCAAGACGCTGGAATTGCAGCAGTTTCTCGGCGTCGCCTAGGGAGAAAATACACGCTTTTCAAGGTTTGAGTCTGCCGTAGCGTGAGGGCGCGGGCGGTCGGCTGTGGCGACGGTGCGGCAATGCGGCGCTTGGGGAGAAACCCGGTCGTGTTGCCGCTTCGCCAAGCCTGTGTTAGGCAACCGCAACTTCCCGGAAGCGGTGTTTTCTGCCTTCGGGTTTGGGGCAACGATATTCCCAACAGATCAAGGGTTTCAGCTCTTAGGTGGTTCTCACCAAAGGGCGTGGACCCGAGAGAGGCGCGGGTGGCGGAAACGATCGTGTCAGGCATGGCGGGGCGCTACGCGACCGCACTGTTCGAGCTGGCCGACGAGGCCGGGTCTGTCGATGCCGTAAAGGCTGACATGGATACCGTGACCGGCTTGATGGCAGAGAGCGCCGATTTCTCGCGCTTGGTGAAGAGCCCTGTGTTCTCCGCCGATGAGCAGGAACGGGCGATCACCGCTGTCCTCAATGCGGCCGGCATCGCCGGGCTTTCCGCGAAATTCCTGAAACTGGTGACGCAGAACCGGCGCCTGTTCGCGCTGCCTGCGATCATCAAGTCCTACGCCGCGCTGGTCGCCGCCAAGCGTGGCGAAGTCACCGCGCAGGTGACGGTGGCCGAGCCCCTCAGCGATGCCCATGTGGCGACGCTGAAGCAGTCGCTCGCGGCAACGACCGGCAAGGATGTGAGCCTCGACGTGACTGTCGATCCCTCCATCCTCGGCGGTCTCATCGTCCAGCTCGGCTCCCGCATGGTCGACGCTTCGCTGAAGACCAAACTCAATTCTATCCGGCATTCGATGAAAGAGGTTCGCTGATGGACATTCGAGCCGCTGAAATCACCGCGATCCTCAAGGAACAGATCCAGAATTTCGGCCAGGAGGCGGAAGTCTCGGAAGTCGGTCAGGTTCTGTCCGTCGGCGACGGTATTGCGCGCGTCTATGGCCTCGACAATGTCCAGGCCGGTGAAATGGTCGAGTTCGAGAACGGGACGCGCGGAATGGCGCTGAACCTCGAAGTCGACAACGTCGGCATCGTGATCTTCGGGTCCGATCGCGAGATCAAGGAAAGCCAGACGGTCAAGCGCACCGGCGCCATCGTCGACGTTCCCGTCGGAAAGGGCCTGTTGGGCCGCGTCGTCGACGCGCTCGGCAATCCGATCGATGGCAAGGGCCCGATCATGTACACCGAGCGTCGCCGCGTCGACGTGAAGGCCCCGGGCATCATTCCCCGCAAGTCGGTGCATGAGCCCATGCAGACCGGCCTGAAGGCCATCGACGCTCTGATCCCGATCGGCCGTGGCCAGCGCGAACTGATCATCGGCGATCGCCAGACCGGCAAGACCGCCGTGGCGCTCGACGCCATTCTCAACCAGAAGCCCATCAATCAGGGCACGGACGAGAAGGCCAAGCTCTATTGCGTCTACGTCGCGGTCGGCCAGAAGCGGTCCACCGTCGCGCAGTTCGTGAAGATTCTGGAAGAGCAAGGCGCGCTGGAATATTCCATCGTCGTCGCCGCCACCGCCTCCGACGCCGCGCCGATGCAGTTCCTGGCGCCGTTCTCGGGCACCGCCATGGGCGAGTTTTTCCGCGACAACGGCATGCATGCCCTGATCATCCACGATGACCTGTCCAAGCAGGCCGTCGCGTATCGTCAGATGTCCCTGCTGCTGCGCCGTCCTCCGGGCCGCGAAGCCTATCCCGGCGACGTGTTCTATCTCCACTCCCGCCTGCTCGAGCGCGCCGCCAAGCTCAATGACGCGAACGGCGCCGGTTCGCTGACCGCCCTCCCGGTCATCGAGACCCAGGCGAACGACGTGTCGGCCTACATCCCGACCAACGTGATCTCGATCACCGACGGTCAGATCTTCCTTGAATCCGACCTGTTCTACCAGGGCATCCGCCCGGCGGTGAACGTCGGCCTCTCGGTGTCCCGCGTCGGTTCTTCCGCGCAGATCAAGGCGATGAAGCAGGTTGCCGGTAAGATCAAGGGCGAGCTGGCCCAGTATCGTGAGCTGGCGGCCTTCGCCCAGTTCGGTTCGGACCTCGACGCCTCGACGCAGAAGCTGCTCAACCGCGGCGCCCGCCTCACCGAGCTGCTGAAGCAGAGCCAGTTCTCCCCCCTGAAGGTGGAAGAGCAGGTCGTGGTGATCTACGCCGGCACCAACGGCTATCTGGACGGCCTGCCGGTGTCCAAGGTGCGCGAGTACGAGCAGGGCCTCCTGCTCGCCATGCGCTCGCAATATGCGGACATCCTGGACGCGATCCGCACGTCTAAGGAGCTTTCCAAGGATACGGCGGCTAAGTTGACGAAGGCGCTCGACACCTTCGGCAAGAGCTTCGCCTGACCCCCTGAATCAGTGAAGGGGCGGATGCCATGGCGAGCCTGAAAGAACTAAGAAATCGCATCGCCTCGGTGAAGGCGACGCAGAAGATTACCAAGGCGATGCAGATGGTCGCCGCGGCGAAGCTGCGTCGCGCCCAGATGGCGGCGGAAGCGGCGCGGCCGTTTGCCGAGCGCATGGAAACCGTGCTCGGCAACCTCTCCTCCGGGATCACCACCAGCGCGGACACCCCGCTGCTGATGTCCGGCACGGGAAGCGACGAGCGGCACCTGCTGGTCGTGTGCACCTCCGAGCGCGGCCTTTGCGGCGCCTTCAACACCTCGATCGTCCGGCTGGTCCGCGAGCGGGCGAATGCGTTGATGGCGCAGGGCAAGAAGGTCGAGTTCTTCTGCGTCGGCCGCAAGGGATACGACCAGATCCGCCGGACCTATCCTAAGCAGATCGTCGAACTGGTCGATCTGCGCGCGGTGCGCGTTCTCGGATACGACAATGCGCACGACATCTCTCAGAAGGTGATCGCGCTGTTCAACAAGGGCGCGTTCGACGTCTGCACCGTGTTCTTTTCGCACTTCAAGAACGTGGTGACGCAGATCCCGACCGCCCAGCAGGTGATCCCTGCGGTGTTCGAGGCCAAGGCCGGCGAGGCCGTGCCCTATGACTACGAGCCGGAAGAAAGCGAGATTCTCGCCGACCTCCTGCCGCGCAACATCGCCATCCAGATCTTCCGGGCTCTCCTGGAAAATCAGGCTTCGTTCTACGGCGCACAGATGAGCGCCATGGACAATGCGACCCGGAATGCGGGCGACATGATCAAGAAGCAGACGCTGATCTATAACCGGACGCGTCAGGCCATGATCACGAAGGAACTCATCGAAATCATCTCCGGCGCCGAAGCTCTCTGACGGCTGCGGGACGAGGATAAAGGACCACGAGAATGGCGAACCCCACCGGACGCATCACCCAGGTCATCGGCGCCGTCGTCGACGTGCAGTTCGACGGCCACCTGCCGGAAATCCTCAACGCGCTGGAGACCACCAACCAGGGCGGGCGCCTTGTGCTGGAAGTTGCCCAGCATCTCGGTGAGAACACCGTGCGCACCATCGCCATGGACTCTTCCGAGGGTCTGGTGCGCGGCCAGCCGGTCAGCGATACCGGCAACCCGATCATGGTTCCGGTCGGCGAAGCCACCCTCGGCCGCATCATGAACGTCATCGGCGAGCCGGTTGACGAACTGGGCCCGGTGGTCGGCGACAGCCTGCGCTCGATCCATCAGCCCGCGCCGTCCTATGCCGAGCAGTCCACGGAAGCCGAGATCCTGGTCACCGGCATCAAGGTGGTCGATCTGCTGGCGCCTTACTCCAAGGGCGGCAAGATCGGCCTGTTCGGCGGCGCCGGCGTTGGCAAGACTGTGCTGATCATGGAGCTGATCAACAACATCGCGAAGGCGCACGGCGGTTATTCCGTGTTCGCCGGCGTCGGCGAGCGCACCCGCGAGGGCAACGATCTCTATTACGAGATGATCGAGTCCAAGGTGAACGTGGACCCGCACGAGCACAACGGCTCGGCCGCCGGCTCCAAGTGCGCCCTGGTTTACGGCCAGATGAACGAGCCCCCCGGCGCCCGCGCGCGCGTCGCTCTGACCGGCCTGACCGTCGCCGAGCATTTCCGCGACCAGGGCCAGGACGTGCTGTTCTTCGTGGACAACATTTTCCGCTTCACCCAGGCCGGCTCGGAAGTGTCGGCGCTTCTCGGCCGCATTCCTTCGGCGGTGGGCTATCAGCCGACCCTCGCGACGGACATGGGCGCCCTTCAGGAGCGTATCACCACCACCACCAAGGGTTCGATCACCTCGGTGCAGGCCATCTACGTGCCCGCCGACGATCTGACCGACCCGGCGCCTGCCGCCTCGTTCGCCCATCTGGACGCGACCACCGTGCTTTCGCGTTCGATCGCGGAAAAGGGCATCTACCCGGCGGTGGATCCGCTGGACTCCACCTCGCGCATTCTCTCCCCGCTGGTGATCGGCGAGGAGCACTACAACGTGGCCCGGCAGGTTCAGCAGACCCTGCAGCGTTACAAGGCGCTCCAGGACATCATCGCCATCCTCGGTATGGACGAGTTGTCCGAAGAGGACAAGATGACGGTGTCCCGCGCCCGCAAGATCGAACGCTTCCTGTCCCAGCCGTTCCATGTGGCGGAAGTGTTTACCGGCTCGCCCGGCAAGCTGGTCGACCTCGCCGACACCATCAAGGGCTTCAAGGGCCTAGTGGACGGCAAGTACGATCATCTGCCGGAGCAGGCCTTCTACATGGTGGGCTCCATCGAGGAAGCCATCGAGAAGGGCAAGAAGCTCGCTGCCGAGGCGGCGTGAGGCACGCCGCGCTGCTGGCGCGGCGGTTCCTTACGGCAAACCTTGAGCGCGTAGCGGAGAGATCGACATGGCCACCTTCACGTTTGAACTCGTCTCCCCGGAGCGGCTGGTCTTCTCCGGTGCCGTGACCTGGGTGGATGTGCCTGGTTCGGAAGGCGACTTTTCGGTCGGCGCCGGCCATGAGCCGTTCATCGCCACGCTGCGGCCCGGTATTCTGACCATCCGCGGCGAGGGCGCGCCCAAGCGCCTGTTCGTACGCGGCGGCTTTGCCGAAGCCAACCCGACCGGCCTCACGGTTCTTGCGGAGCGGGCCACGCCGGTGGAGGACATCCACACGGATCACCTGCGCCAGCTCATCAAGGACGCTCAAGAGGACGTCGCCGACGCCCGCAGCGACGAGGCCAAACAGAAGGCCTCAGCCGTTCTGGCCGACCTGAAACAGGTGGCCGAGGCGCTCGGCCAGGGTGCCGCCGCCAAGGCGCACTGAACCCATCTCCATCGCATGATCGAAAGCCGGGCCTCGCGCCCGGCTTTTTCGTGTTTGGGGTGATGTCGGGAACTATCGGTGAACCGGGTTGATCTATGTCCGTTCGAAAGCGGTGCGTTATCTTCTCGCCCGCTGCTTCGCAGCCGACCTCTGGCGCTTCGAGACCGCTGCGTTATCCCCTCTCCCGCTTGCGGGGGAGGGTTAGGGAGGGGGAATTGGTGAGAAATGGCCGGGAGACAAAACTTCTCCTGAGGCTCCTGCCCCCTCCCCAACCCTCCCCCGCAAGCGGGAGAGGGAGCTACTGTTAGGGGAGCGGCCGCTCGCAGCGCAACTGTCCCAATTCGGGACACGTCTGTTCGCCCCACCGCACAAGGCGGGAACGCGGCGTGAGCGAATCGCTGATATCCACAGGCCGCATTTTGTTCTCCGGCACGGGACTGCTCAGTAGATGAAGGGGATCACCCGCTTGGTGCGGGCACTGTAGGCGTCATATTCCGCGCCGAAGGTCTCGCGCATCATCGCCTCTTCCTCGCCCACCCGAAAGAAGAACAGGATGCCGAAGCCCACCAGGCCGGAAAGCCCGGCGACCGGGTTCGGCAGCAAAAGGGCTTGCGCCACCGCCCAGAGGAAGAAGGCGGTGTACATGGGGTGGCGCACATGGGTGTACACCCCTGATGTCACGAGCCGATGCTGCTCGCGAATCTCCAGCGTCACCGACCATTGCCGGCCGAGCGCCTTGTGGGTGAGCCAGAACATCCAGAGGGCCACAAGGAACACCAGGATGCCGGCCGCCACCTGCAAGGGGGAGGTGGCATAGGTCAGCCCAGCCGGAAACCCGGTGATGGCGAACACCGCCGGCACCATGCCTAGCCCCAGGGTGGAAATGAACAGCAGGATGGTTTCCTGCGTGGTGCGCCGACGTGCGTCGGTCACGCGGGTGCGGCGGGATTTGATCTGGAACGGCAGGCGGATGAGGAACCACGCGGCCACCCCGATGGTCCAGGCGATCTTCGCAACGAAAAGCAGGCTCATGCGGCGCCTCGATGTTCTGGAGTGTTCAGGCCGCCATCCTCGCCGAATATGGCGAGAGGTCCGGTCATCTGGGCCGCCAGCACCTCGAACGGCACAGGCGCGAAGACGAAGGCGTAGAAGTCGTATGCGGCGCGCCGGTCGTTTGCCAGGAAGAATTGGCAATGCAGGCGCATAATATCGAGCCGATAGCGCGCGAAGGTCTCCGGGGTGAGGAGTTCGCGAATCAGCACCTGACGCACGAAGGGCCGCAGCAGACCGTTGGCGTTGCCGGCATGCCTCAGGGTGACAGGGTTCACCTTGTAGAAGCTGACGATGTCGTCACGCGCCTGGAACTCGACCCACTGGATTTCCGCCGCGTCGTAGACCTTCTGCGCCGCCCGCCGCAGCCGCCCGCCCGCAGGGTGCAGCGCGAACTTGGCCGAGGTCGAGCCCACCGTCAGCAGGCGGATGGGAATGCGCTGGGGAAAGGTGGGGTCCTTCTCCACCGCGCGGGCGATCAGGCTGGTGGCGTGCAAGGCGCCGAAACTATGCCCGGCGATGACGATCTCCTCCACGCCGCCCTGAGCCGCGACATCCAGCAGCCGGTCGGCGAATGCGTCCATCCGAGCATCGACGGCGGGATGCCGCCCGCGCACGAAATCCACGGAGAATTCCGCGAGGTCGAGGGATTGCTTCAGCCGCACGCGGGCGCCGAGCGTCGCCATGAGCGCGAAGAACACGCCGGCGGCCGCAAGCAGCGCAAGGGCGGCTGCGTTCCATGCGCCGAGGGACGCCGCAAGACCCGAGACCAGCCAGCCGGCACCGAGCGCTGCGGCGAGAATGACCAGCAGGGCGACATAGGTGAGCAGGAAGAAGATGCCGTAGCGGTGGCTGAAGCGGAAATAGCGCACGATCGTCCCGGTGGCGATCATGTCCGCCAAGGCGCGCACGCCGCCTAGAATATGGGACCAGCGGCTGCGCCGCATGTCGACGCGCACCAGATCGTCCCAGGAGAACAGTTCGAACCGCGTCTGCGTGCTCCATCCTGGGCCAGACGCGGACGCGTCCCACAAGGCGCCGGTGGGTGTGCGGCGCGCGCGCGTCTCTGCCTCCGTCGCCACGTTCCAGACGGAACCGAAGCGTACCATCTCGCGCATGAAAATGCGTTGATGGCCCTCGACATCCATGGGATCGAAGCCTGCCACGAAGAAGAAATGGCGGCGAAGCGTCGGTTCTTGATCGCGCAGCGGCATGGTGCGCTGGTTTCTACCGGAGGAGGGGATGCGATGAAAGGGCCGGGTGCCGGTTTGATCCCGAGGGGCCAGATGCTACCTATCGCGGGCGGCATGCCGCCGCATTTTGGTTGAAGGGGTGCCCGTGCAGGCGTTGGATTCCGTCTCGGTGGTCCTGGTCTCCTATGATAGCGGAGCGGTGATCGGCCGAGCGGTGGCCTCGATTCCCTCGCAATGCGAGGTGATCATCGTCGACAACGCGAGCCCGCAGGGCACCGGCTTCATGGCAAGCCTGACGCGTCCCGCCACTTTGATCCCGCTGCCGCGCAACATGGGGTTCGGCACCGCCTGCAATGCGGGTGCGCGCGCCGCGTCGCGCCAGAACATCCTGTTTCTCAATCCCGATGCTGCGCTGGAAGCGGGGACCCTCACCACCTTGCTGGAGGCGTCCGCGCGGTATGCCCCCGCCTTGCTGATGCCGGCCATTGTCGGAGAAAACGGGCGGCTGATGCGCAAGGAAGGCTCGATCCTGGAGCCTGTGCCGCGTCACCGGCGCCTTCGCGAGGAGGAAGTCGCGGGCGACTATTGCACCCGCTTCGTGCACGGCGCGGCTTTCCTGGTGGAGCGGGCACTGTTTCTCGACATGGGCGGGTTCGACGAGCGCATCTTCCTCTATCACGAGGACGACGACCTCGCCTTGCGGGCGCAGGCGCGCCGCGTGCCGATCATCGTCGTACCCGCGGCGCGGGTGACGCATGCCGGTGGCAAGTCGAGCACACAGCATTGGCGCCGTACCTTCGCCGTCAACCGCCTGAAGAAGCAGTCAGAACTGTACCTGCGCCGAAAATATTATGCGCCCATCGGCATGTGGGCTGATGTCGCGAAGCTGGGGGGAGGGTGCATCTTGGCTGTCCTGATGCTTGACCGTCACCGACTGATGATCCGTGCCGGCAAGCTTGCAGGGCTCCTGGGTTCGCACGCCGCGCGGTAAGGGCGGCCTCCAGCTTGGGACACAGCACGCACGCAAACCCGCGCCGGGCCACGCATCCCTGAAACACGCCCTCAAAAGACCACATGATGCCTGCGTCCCGACGCGAGAGCGTCCTATTGTTAGCCGACGAATGCGCTTCGGAGAGGCCGCAATACGAGGCGATACCGCCTCGGGAGCGGCGAAACCCTGGCATGTCCTTGATGCGTTGCGCGTTTCCCTGAGGACGTGTAAGCCTCAGAGGCCAGCAATGCGGGAGAAGCCGCCGGCCCGGCCTGCCCTATCGGATTGGCCATATCTCCTCCAGCGCGTTAGACGGCCGGAAAGGGCGAAGTTTTCGTGACGGCTTCCAGGACACCGCTTCTCGACACGATCAAATCCCCAGCCGACCTGCGGGCCTTGCCGGATGAGAAGCTACACCAGGTGGCGGACGAACTGCGCGCCGAGACCATTGATGCCGTGTCGGTCACAGGCGGCCATCTTGGGGCGGGGCTGGGGGTCGTTGAACTCACCGTCGCCTTGCATCATGTGTTCGATACCCCCCACGATCGGCTGATATGGGACGTGGGCCACCAGGCCTATCCGCACAAGATTCTCACCCAGCGGCGGGACCGTATCCGCACCCTGCGCCAGGGCGGTGGCCTCTCCGGCTTCACCCGCCGCAGCGAGAGCGAATACGACCCGTTCGGGGCAGCGCATTCCTCCACCTCGATTTCCGCCGGCCTCGGCATGGCCGTCGCACGCGACCTCGCGGGTGAGGAGCGCAATGTGGTGTGCGTGATCGGCGATGGCGCCATGTCGGCGGGCATGGCCTATGAGGCCATGAACAATGCCGGCGCCATGGACAGCCGCCTGATCGTGATTCTCAACGACAACGATATGTCCATCGCCCCGCCCACGGGCGCGATGTCTGCTTATCTCGCGCGGCTGATTTCCGGGCGCACCTATCTCTCTCTGCGGGAGCTGGGCAAGCAGCTCGCCGGCCATATGCCGAAGTTCGTCGAACGCGGCGCCCAGCGCGCCGAGGAGTTCGCACGCGGCTTCTGGACCGGCGGCACGCTGTTCGAGGAGATGGGCTTTTATTATGTGGGCCCGATCGACGGGCATAATTTGGAACACCTGCTGCCGGTGCTGCGCAATGTGCGCGATGCCAAGACCGGGCCGATCCTGGTTCACGTCGTGACCCAGAAGGGCAAGGGCTACGCGCCGGCTGAGGCGTCGGCCGACAAATACCACGGCGTGGTGAAGTTTGACGTGGTGACCGGCGCGCAGGTCAAGGCCAAGTCCAACGCGCCCTCCTATACCAGGGTGTTCGCGGAAAGCCTGATCGCCGAGGCCAAGCACGACGACAAGGTGGTCGCAATCACCGCCGCCATGCCCTCAGGCACCGGCCTCGACCTGTTCGGTCAGGCCTTTCCCGACCGCACGTTTGATGTCGGCATCGCCGAGCAGCACGCCGTGACGTTCGCCGCCGGGCTGGCGACCGAGGGCTACAAGCCGTTCTGCGCCCTCTATTCGACCTTCCTACAGCGCGCCTACGACCAGGTGGTGCACGACGTCGCCATCCAGGGGCTGCCGGTGCGCTTCGCGATAGACCGCGCCGGGCTGGTGGGGGCGGACGGGGCGACGCACGCCGGCGCGTTCGATATTTCCTTCCTCGCCTGCCTGCCGGGCTTCACCGTGATGGCGCCCTCGGACGAGGCGGAACTGACCCACATGGTCGCGACCGCCGTCGCCTTCGATGAGGGGCCGATTGCGTTCCGCTTCCCGCGCGGCGAGGGCATCGGCATCGAGCGGCCGGAGCGCGGCGAGATTCTGGCCATCGGACGCGGGCGGGTGATGCGCGAGGGCACGGATGTCGCCATCGTGTCGCTGGGCACCCGCCTTGTCGCCTGCCTGGAGGCGGCCGATCGCCTTTCCGCTATGGGACTGTCCGCAACCGTGGTGGATGCGCGGTTCGCCAAGCCGATCGATAGCGCGCTGATCCAGCGGCTGGCGCGCGAGCATGGCGCGCTGATCACGGTGGAAGAAGGATCGGTTGGCGGCTTCGGCAGCCAGGTGATGCAATTGCTGAGCGATGCCGGCGCACTGGATCGCGGGCTGAAGCTGCGCGCCATGGTGCTGCCGGATATCTATATCGATCACGACAGCCCGGCGTACCAGATCGCGCTTGCCGGACTGGACGCGGATGCCATCACCGCGAAGGCGCTATCGCTGCTGAACCCCGCCGAGGCCCGCGCGCCGATCCCCCGGCGCGCGTAAGGCCGGAAGGTCTTACTTGCAGGCGCTCTCGAACTGAGCAAAGGCCTGAGGTGCGCCGTCGAGCGCGATCTGCTGCTTTACGCCCTTGGTCTCGATCACCAGGGCCTTGCCGCCGGCGAGGGCGGCCTTGATGTCTGCCAGCTTGCCGCCGGCATCCACGTCAACCGAGCTGGCCTCGTCATTGGCGACGCCTTTGCCGGAAAATTCCTTCTTCACCTTGCCGGCGGTCAGGATGACCTTCGTAGCTTCATCCGCCTTCAGCCCCTTTGAGCCGAGGTGCGTGCTGATGAGCACGTTGGCGTTGCCGCGATCGCAGGTGAAGGAAATGGCGGAGTTGTCGGTTTCCGATGTCCCGAAGAACAGCACCGATCCGGTGTCGGTGTCGGTGGTCCCCCAGGTCGAGCCGACCTGGGCTGCCGCCGGCAGAACCGAAGCGGCAACGAGAAGTGTGGCGAGTGCCGCGCGTTTCATGGCGTGTTCCTTATCTCAGCGCGCGCGATCATAGAGACACGACCGCAAAGGGAAAGGGCAAGTCGCCAGCTTGGTTAGCGGCCCGAAGTTAGCGGCGTCCCAGGCAGACATTCTCGAAATCCGCCAGCCGTGCCCGCGCGCCGGCCAGGGGATAGCTCTGGGTGGGGGCGGCCGTCTTGGGATTTGCCGCAGGCATTTTGACAACCAGGGTGTCGCCGCCACGGAATAGGTCAAACACGCGCGGCTCCAGGGAGACCGCCGCCTCCACCACCAGAGCGCCGTCGGACCCGAGGAAGGCGGTGGCCGCCAGTTCCAGGCGACGCTTCCCGTTGATCAACGAGATCGGCACCCCGTCCCCCGAGGAGAACGGCTTGCCCACCACCTCGATGGCAATTTGCAGAAGCCGCCCCGAAGGCTGGCAGGTGAGTGCAAAATCGGGGTCGAGATCGCGTGGCTGCGCATAGCGCAGCACATAGGTGCCCTCGCCCTTCGCGATGGTCCACACCCGTGTGTCCACCGGGGCGGCGACTTTCTGGGGTTTGGCGGTGGCCGCCTCGGCTGCGCCGGGGCCGACAATGAACAAGAGCGTCGCAAGAAACGCAGACACCAGGCGCATGCAGGCTCCGATCACAATGGCCAACCAATCCGTAACGCTCGTCCGTCTGGCGGACGCACAACCACGCATTCCAGCGATGGTTCAGTCAAAGTCCCGCCGTGTGCCAAGGTGTAGCAGGTCCGGCGCAGCCGATGGAATGTCGACCATGCCTTGTTGCCGCCCGGGCATCCTTTAGAAGAGTGACAATGGCCAGATGGTGGCGCGGCCTCCATCTTTAAAGACGCCTGCATCGGAGTGAGAGCATATGGCGCGCCAGCGCATCGACAAGCTGCTCGTGACGCGCGGGCTGTTCGACAGCCGTGCTCGCGCCCAAGCCGCCATTCTGGCCGGCCTGGTGCTGGTGGACGGCCGGCTTGTCACTAAGACTTCGGAGGAGGTGGCCGAGGAGGCCGTGATTGATGCTCAGCATCCACACCCCTTCGTTTCGCGCGGCGGCGTAAAGCTGGCTGCGGCTTTGGACGCATTCGGCTTCGATCCCAGCGGCAAGGTGGCGCTGGATGTGGGCGCTTCGACCGGCGGGTTCACCGATGTTTTGTTGTCGCGTGGCGCCGCCCGCGTCTATGCGGTGGATGTGGGCCGGGACCAGTTTCACCCGAGCCTGCGCGAGCGCCCCGAGGTTCGCCTGTTCGAGGGGACGGATGCGCGCGTGCTTTCCCGCGAATTGGTGCCCGAAGAGGTGGATCTGGTGGTCTTTGACGTGAGCTTCATTTCCCTGTCCCTGGTCCTTTCTCCCGCGCTCGCCCTGGCAGGACCAAAGGCGCGCCTTGTGGCCCTGGTGAAACCCCAGTTCGAGGCGGGTCGCGCCAGGGTCAAGAAGGGCATCGTGCGGGACGCGCTGGTGCACGAGGAGGCGTGCGCGCGGATATCGGCGGAGGTGGCCGCGCTTGGTTGGCGGGTGGTGGGGCTGATTCCGTCGCCCATCGAAGGCGGCGACGGCAACCGCGAATTCCTGATCGGGGCGGAGCGAGCGTGATGGAAGCGGTGGTTGCCCGCATGGGCGCGCAGGGCGACGGCATCATCGAGACCGAGGAGGGCCCGCTGTTCGCACCCTATACTCTGCCGGGCGAACGAGTGGCCGGTGCGCGCGACAAGGACAAGTTGAAGGTCGAGCGCATTCTTTCGGCAAGCACGGATCGGGTGACGCCGGAATGTCCCCATTTCGGCATCTGCGGTGGATGTCTGCTGCAACATTGGGAGCGGAGCGCCTACGCCAGTTGGAAGCGCGATCTGGTGGTCTCGGCACTGAAATGGGAAGGGATTGAGACCGAGGTTGCACCGCTGGTGGATGCCCATGGCGCGGGGCGGCGCCGGGCGATCTTTCATGCTCGCCAGATTGGTGCGCGCACCATCGTCGGCTTCGCCGAGCGCAAATCGCACGCCATGGTGCCGATCTCGGTTTGTCCGGTTCTCGCGCCCGGTCTCGACCAATCGCTGCCGGCGGCGCGGGCGGTGGCGGAAGCGCTGGCGCCGCTGAAGAAGCCGCTTGACCTGCATGTGACCGCCACGGAGGCGGGGATGGACATGGACGTGCGGGGCTCCGGGCCGTTGCCGCCCATGATCGCCATGGATATTGGCGCCCTCGCCGAGACCTTTCGGCTCGCGCGGCTGACCCGGCACGGCGAACTGGTGGTGCAGCGCGAGGCGCCGTTCGTCACCATGGGCCGCGCGCGGGTGCAGCTTCCGCCCGCCTCGTTCCTTCAGGCAACGCAATTGGGAGAGGAAACGCTGGCCGGGCTGGCTCTCTCGATGGTCGAGGGCGCGCGGCGGGTGGCGGACCTGTTTTGCGGGGTCGGCACGTTCGCGCTGCGCCTCGCGGCCTCAACGCGGGTCGCGGCTTATGAGAGCAATGCGCCAGCCATCGCCGCCCTGGCGCGTGCCGGGCAGGCCGCGCCGGGGCTGAAGGGCATCGATAGCGAAGTTCGCGACCTGTTCCGTCGCCCGCTCACGGCGGACGAGCTTGGCGCTTTCGATGCTGTGGTCATCGACCCGCCCCGCCAAGGAGCCGAGGCGCAGGCGCGGGAACTGGCGCGGGCGAAGCTGTCCCGCATTGCTTACGTCTCGTGCAGTGTCACCACCTTTGCACGCGACGCGCGGATATTACGGGATGGCGGCTTCCGGCTCCGCGACGTCACGCCGGTGGATCAGTTTCGATATTCTCCGCATGTGGAACTGGTTGGCCGTTTCGAGAGATGAACCTGCGGTCTAGTATCTTTATCGCGCATAACGCGCAGGGTTGGTTCGGTGCGCGCACCCCATGAGCCGGGGCAAGCGGCATCTTTTCGGGAGAAGACGATGAGGGCTGTGATTCTTGCCTCGGCCGTGGCCTTGGCTTTCAGCGCGACGCTTGCGTCCGCGCAGACCATGAACATGCCGGCCGCCTCCACAGCGGGCCCCGCGCCGAGCGCGCTGGCCGCTGCCGCCACCGTGCCCAGCACAAAGGCGTTCGTCGAAACCGCTGCCGCCGCGAACCAGTTCGAAATCGTGTCGAGCCAACTCGCTCTGACCAAGACCAAGGACAAGAAGATCGTCGCTTTTGCCAAGATGATGATCAAGGACCACACCAAGATCGGGAAGAACTTCGTGGCCGCGCTCGGCAAGGCCAACACCGGCGTCACCCCGCCTCCTGGCCTTGGCGATGAACTCGACAAGATCATGGCGCGGCTGAAGTCCGAAGAAGGCGCGACCTTCGAGGCGGACTACATCGCCGCCCAGACCAAGGGCCACCAGGACGCCGTGGGCCTGTTCGCCGGCTATGCCAAGGGCGGCGAGAACAAGGTGATGCAGGCCTTCGCCAAGAAGACCTTGCCGATCATCGAGATGCATCTGAAGATGTGTTACGAGCTGGCGGCTAAGAAATAGCCTTCGGCTTTCACCCCTAGTTGTTCCAGTGCTCCTGCCACATGCGCTCGCCGATCAGGCAGGACACGCGGGCAGGCTCCACGACAGGGATGACACGCAAGGTCGTCGGCGCGGGTTTCACGCCGGCGACTTCTAACACTAGCTTGGTCTTGATGGCGCGTGCGAACTCCGCAGTTGAGCGCACCGGGATGACGAATGCCCCGGCGCCGCCGATCACGCAATCCTCATAATAGAGATCGAGTTCCGGCACATCCATGGCGGCGTTGTTGCTCTGCTTGAGCAGCAAGGGCAACCCATTGATCGTTACGCCACGGCTGACGACATCGTCTCTCACCCGTGTCACCGGCGGGCCCTGGTTGTTCACGCCGTCGCCGGAGACGTCGATGACGTTTCGCAGCCCGCGATAGCCGCTGGTCTGGAATAGCTTGGCCGAGAATTGCAGCGCGCCTGAAATGGATGTGCGATAGGCGCGCCGCATCGGGGTTGAACGGATCGCGTCCGAAAACGCCCGCGCGCTTGCTGGCCCATCGATGATTTTCCAGTCGAGCACGAGGCGCTGCTCGTTTTCACCCGCCCATTCCACATAAGCCAGCGCGATGCGCCCGCGGGGGCCGAGTTTCAGGGCATTGAGGAATTCATCCGAGACCAGTGCGGACGCGTAGCCGTCCCGCTGAAGCGCCTGTTCATCGGGGTCCATGGAATAGGAAATGTCCACGGCGAGGACGAGTTGCACGTCAACGATGTTGTCGGCTTTTTGAGCCTGGCCCCTCTGGGCGGAAGCCGGGGCGGACAGCCAAAGTCCCGCCAGGGCCGCCAGAAGGAAAGTAACGCCGAACTTCCGCTGAGCCATGGCGTCCTCCTAGGGAACGGCAGCAGGAATGATGCGTCGCATCATGCTGCCACCAAGCCGGCATCAGCGGAAGGGGCTGGCGCATTTTCATGCCAACGGGACGCGGCCCCGCGTGAAGAAAATGAGACAGCCCCGTTCAAACCTCCGTCTTTCACAGGAAAGGCGGAGGCTCTTGGAAAAATCAGGGCTCCACTGCCTCGGTATCGATGATCTCGATGCCGAAACCGTTGAGGCCCACATAGGTGCGCGTCTTGGACGCGAGCAGGCGGATGGAGACAACGCCGAGATCCCGCAGAATCTGCGCGCCAAGGCCGACTTCGCGCCAGTGGCGATCCCGCTCCTCCTCGCTCGCGCTTTTTTCCGACTGGCCCATGGCGGTGGCGGGCACGCCCGAGGTGCCATCGCGCAGGTAAACCAGGACGCCGCGCCCTTCCGCCTTGATGCGCTCCAGCGATTTCTGCACCGTCTTTGCGCCGCCGAAAGCGTCCGCGATCGGGTCGGCGCGCTGGAGGCGCACCATGACATTCTCGCCGTCGCCGATGCGGCCAAGCACGACCGCCAAATGGTTGACGCTCTCGAACGGCGTCATGAAGGAATAGCCCTTCATCTCGCCGATGGAGGTGGGCACGGGAAATTCCGCCGAACGGGACACCAGCTTCTCGCGGGCCTGCCGATAGGCGATGAGGTCCGCAACCGAGATGCGCTGAAGACCATGCTTCTCCGCGAACGCCGTCACCTGGGGGCCACGCTGCACGGTACCGTCATCGTTCACCAGTTCGGCGATCACGCCGATGGGGGGAAGCCCCGCCAACCGGCACAAATCCACTGCCGCTTCGGTGTGGCCGGAGCGCATGAGCACGCCGCCTTCCTTGGCGATCAGCGGGAAAACGTGACCGGGACGAACAAAATCGGCGGCACCCATGTTCGGATTGGCGAGCGCGCGCACCGTGTTGGTGCGCTCCTCGGCCGAGATGCCGGTGGTGGTGCCGTGCCGCACGTCCACGGAAACGGTGAAGGCGGTGCCCATGGGGGCGTCGTTGTTGGCAACCATGGGCTCAAGCCGCAGGCGGCGCGCCTCGGAGGGCGGAACCGGCGTGCAGACGATGCCGGAGGTGTTGCGGATCACGAACGCCATTTTTTCCGGCGTGGTGAGGGAGGCGGCGAGGATGAGATCCCCTTCATTCTCCCGGTCGTCATCGTCGGTGACGACGACGATGTCGCCCCGCGCGATGGCCTCGATGGCGGATTGAACGCGGGATTGGGCGGTGTCTGTCACGGGAATACCTCGAATACGCGGCGGACAAAGGCCGAGAAGGTCGTTCGGCGTGACGGCATGCCCGGTGGCCTGAGCAATCCGTTCCGCCGTCTCACGGGAGACCCAGGCGCGGGCGTCGTTGCACAGTGCGGTCACGCTAGCCGGGGACAAGCCCACCTGCCGCGCGAAGGCGCTTCGCCTGGTACCCGTGCTTGCCAGCCACTCCGTCAGTTTCATACGTAAGGCTTAGCAGACGGATTTTTCAGTCACAATGAAATTTTGAAAAATTCAGTTATGCTGAATATGGGCGCTCAAAGGGCCAATTTCCGGTCTCGCCCACCTGTCCGCGATGACGTAGGGCATGGTCCGCCAGCACGCACCACAGCATGCCCTCGCCCACCGGCACCGCACGGATGCCGACGCAGGGATCGTGCCGTCCCTTGGTCATGAGGTCGGTTTCCTCGCCGAATTTGTCCACCGTCATTCGCGGCGTAAGGATCGAGGAGGTGGGCTTCACCGCAAACCGGGCGATGATCGGCGCCCCGGTGGAGATCCCGCCCAGTATGCCGCCGGCATGATTTGCCAGGAACACCGGGCGCCCCTCATTGCCGCGCCGCATCTCGTCGGCATTCTCCTCGCCGGTGAGGCGCGCGGCATTGAAGCCTTCGCCGATCTCGACGCCCTTCACCGCATTGATGCTCATGAGGGCCGCGGCGATGTCGGAATCGAGCTTGCCGTAAATCGGCGCGCCGAGGCCGGGCGGAACACCTTCCGCCACCAATTCCACCACAGCGCCCACCGAGGAGCCGCGCTTGCGGACCGCATCGAGATATTCGGTCCAGAGCGGCACGGTGCCCGGGTCCGGGCAGAAGAAAGGGTTTTGGGACACCTCGTTCCAATCCCAGCGGCTGCGGTCGATCTCGATGTCGCCGATCTGCACAAGAGCGCCGCGCACGGTGGCACCGGGCAAGACCTTGGCCGCCAGGGCGCCGGCCGCAACCCGCATGGCGGTCTCGCGCGCCGAGGAGCGACCGCCGCCGCGATGATCGCGGATGCCGTATTTCACGTCATAGGTGAAATCGGCGTGTCCCGGTCGGTAGCTGCCGGCGATGTCGTTATAATCCTTGGACCTTTGGTCCACGTTCTCGATCAGCATGGCAACCGGGGTGCCAGTCGTCACCAATCCGCCTTCGGGATGATCGAGGGTGCCGGAGATGAGTCGCACCGTGTCGGGCTCACGCCGCTGCGTGGTGAAGCGCGACTGTCCCGGCCGGCGCCGGTCGAGCGCCGCCTGGATATCCTCAAGCGAAAACCGCAGGCCGGGCGGGCACCCGTCCACGACGCAGCCGATCGCCGGCCCATGGCTCTCACCAAAGGTCGTGACCCGAAACAGATGTCCGAACGTGTTGAACGACATGCGCCTGCTTTCCACTCTGCCAGCGCTGTCTAGATGAATTTCCGCCGAAATTGAAGGCTGTGGCGTGTCGCCGCCGCTTCCCTTCGCGCATCCGCCCGGCACTGTGCTATGAAGCACCGACGAAAGGCTCTCTTCTCTTCGCCATGCCTATTATCGAAATCCTGATTGTACTTTTTCTCGTCGGGCTCAACGCCGTACTTGCCGCCGCGGAGCTGTCCATCGTTTCCTCCCGCCCCGCGCGGCTGCGTCCCATGGTGGATCGCGGCCACAAGGGCGCGAAGGCCGCGTTCGCGCTGGGCGCGGAACCGGGGCGATTTCTATCCACGGTTCAGGCCGGCATCACCCTCATCGGCATCCTCGCCGGCGCCTTTTCCGGCGCCAGTCTCGGGGAGTGGCTGGGTGGCGTGCTGGTCAACTGGGGGATGCCGCACAATTTCGCCGACCCCGTCGGTTATACCCTCGCGGTTGCCGGCATCACCTACATCTCGCTGGTCATCGGTGAACTGATCCCCAAGCGCCTTGCGCTGCGAAATCCTGAAAAGCTCGCCTGCATCCTCGCGCCTCCCATGCTGGCGCTGTCCAAGATCGCGGCGCCCGCCGTCTGGCTTCTGGACAGGTCCACGCAGTCGGCCCTGCGCCTGCTCGGCAGCAATGGTCGGGAAGGCAGCGGCGTCACCGATGAAGAGATTCGCGCCATCATCGCCGAGGCGGAAGGGGCCGGCGTCATCGAGCCCGCCGAGCGGCGGATGATTTCGGGCGTGATGCGCCTCGCCGACCGTCCGGTGACGGCGATCATGACGCCACGCCCGGATGTCGAGTGGGTCGACATATCAGGCAGCGCGGATGAGATTCGCCAGGCTCTGCTGGATGCGCCCCACAGCCGCATGCCGGCCTGTGACGGATCCCCCGAGGAAACGCTGGGCGTGATCCAGGCCAAGCGGCTGCTGAACGCCTACTTGAAGGGGGAGACACCAGATCCGCGCGCCTATGTGGATGAAGTGCCGTTCCTGGTCGAGGCGGTCGGCGCGCTGGAGGCGATGCGTGTGCTTCGCGGCGCCAATGTGCCCATGGGCATCGTGGTGGACGAATATGGAGACATGGTCGGCGTCGTTACCGGCTACGACCTTCTGGTGGCGATCACCGGCTCGATCCCCGAGACTGATGTGCTGCATGAGCGCCATGTGGTGGTGCGGGAGGACGGGTCGCTGCTGATCTCCGGCGAAACCCCGGTGGATGAATTGCGCGAAGTGCTGGACGTGGAACTTCCGGTGGATCGCGGTTTTCACACGGTGGCGGGATTCGCTTTGGCGCAGATCAAGGAATTGCCGCAGGTGGGCGCTCTCTTCGACGCCTATGGCTGGCGCTTCGAGATCGTGGACATGGACGGCCGGCGCATCGACAAGCTGCTGGCGTTCCGCCCTCCGGTGCTGCACCGGCAGAAGGCGGATGGCGCGGGCGTTTGACCCGTACCAGCACCTAACTCATTGTGTGTGAAGCTATTCCGCGACCTGAAACTTGCCGCCTGCCAGCAGATAGACCGCGCCCTGGCGCACCGGCACCAGCGCAGCCTCGCTTTGGGGCATGCCGGCCTTGGCGTGGAGCAGGGCGCGGATGACCCCGCCGTGCGTCACGACGACGGTGTCCTCTTCGATACGGTCGATGGCCGCCACCACTCGCAGGCAGAGTTCCACATAGCTCTCGCCCGCCGGTGGCGCGAAATTCCAGGGATCGAGATCACGCGCGCGCACCTCAGACGCATAGCGCCGGCGCAACTGCGGCCACGTCTGGCCCTCCCATCGTCCGAAGGAAAGTTCCGCAAGATCAGGGTCTTGCGTGAAGTCTCCTGCAGGCAGATCCAAAGCCGTGCGCAAAATCTGCATGGTTTCCAGCGCGCGTTTCTGCGGGCTTGAGACGTAGCCCACGGCGCGCACGTCGCCGGTCAGTTGCATCAGCACGCGAGCGACTTGCGCCGCCTGAAGTCGGCCCAATTCGTTCAGGGTGATGTCGTGGCGGCCCTGGAGCCTGCCAGCGATGTTCCAGTCGGTTTCGCCGTGGCGAACCAGGAAGATGCGGCTCATCGGCCTGTCAGGGTGATTGTGTGGTCGTACCACTGGCCCATCGGCGGGTAGGTGACGCGGAGTGTGACCTGGCCGGTTCCGGTGCCGGTGACGATGGTTCCGGGGATGCGTTGGCCCTTGCAGACCAGATAACCATAGTCGGTTCCGGTCACGACAAAGCTACCCGGACGTATGTTGATCTGGACGCTCGGCGATGCCGACAACACGTTGATCTGCGCGGCACCGAGATTCATGCATTGCTGGTTGGCGGTCCCGGCCGCGAACAGCACGCCATCGCTTCCCCCGCCGGTGTAGAAATTCACCACATAGGCGTCGGGGTCATTGTCCATCCACGCAGACGCGCTGCCGGCACCCAGCAGGGTGGCACCGGCGACGAGACATTGGAGGATACGGAGGGCTCTCACCGGGCTGGGACCTCTACGACGTGGTCATACCATGCGCCGAGGCTGGGGTAGGTGACGCGCAGCGCGATCTTGGCGCCCCCCTTGGGAGGACGGCCGACATAGCGCACCACCGCACCGCTCACCTCACGCCCGAGGCAGAAGGTCGAGCCGGCGTCGGTGCGGCTGGCGGTGAAGGTTCCCGGCGAGACCACCACCTTGCCCTGCGCCGGGGCGCTGAGCACGGTGATCTGCGGGCGCTGGCTGGTCTGGCAGAGGAAGTCCACCGTCGCCGCCCCGAACGCCGCACCCTTCGGCCCACCGGCGCCGCCAGTGAGAAAGGCGATGCTCGATTCGGAGGGCGTGACGTAATTCGGGAACACCGCGCCGCCCGATCCGAACACCCGCTCGCGCAGCGGATATTCCTGCAAGCTCGGCGGGCTCTGGGCCAGCGCGGACGAGGCCGCGCCGACAGAAAGGATGAATGCCGCGAAAAGGGTCTTCTTCAGCCGGTCCATCCCGAACCTCTCCTCAGTCGCGCACAAGCGCCAGATCCGGCGCGTCGGGGTGCTTCATGCCGACGATATGATAACCCGCATCCACATGATGCACCTCTCCGGTGACGCCGCGCGACAAATCGGAGAGGAGATAGAGACCGGCGTCGCCCACCTCGTCGGTGGTCACGGTGCGGCGCAGCGGCGAGTTCAGCTCGTTCCACTTGAGAATATAGCGGAAGTCGCCGATTCCCGATGCGGCCAGCGTCTTGATCGGGCCGGCGGAAATGGCGTTCACGCGGATGTTCTTCGGCCCGAGGTCTGCGGCCAGATAGCGCACGCTCGCCTCAAGCGCCGCCTTTGCGACACCCATGACGTTGTAGTGCGGCATCCATTTCTCGGCGCCGTAATAGGTGAGGGTGAGCAGCGAGCCGCCCTCGGTCATCAGCCGCTCCGCGCGCTGTGCCAGCGCGGTGAAGGAGTAGCAGGAGATGAACATGGTCTTGGTGAAATTGTCCGCCGTGGTGTCCACATAGCGGCCGTCCAGCTCGTCCTTGTTCGAGAAGGCGATGGCGTGGACCAGGAAGTCCAGCTTGCCGAACAGCTTCTCGGTCTCCGCGAACACCGCGTCCATGGTGGCGGGCTCGGTCACATCGCAATGGCCGACCACATGCCCGCCGAGTTCCGCCGCCAGAGGCTCCACCCGCTTCTTCAGGGCTTCGCCCTGGTAGGTGAGGGCGATCTCGGCGCCATGGGCGCGAGCGGACTTGGCGATGCCGTAGGCGATGGAGCGATTATTGGCGACGCCGAGGATCAGCCCGCGCTTTCCCTTCATGAGACCGCTCGCGCTGCCGTCGTTCGCCATTTCTCATTACTCCTGTGGCCGCTCATCGTCCCTGTCCGGGCGGGCTCCGTATGACACGCGGGCGAAGGGCGTTCAAGCGATGCCGCAGCAGATCGGCCTTGCCACCCTCCCGCGACGCATGCTAGAGGCTCGCGCCTTAGTTCGGAGTGTAGCGCAGTCCGGTAGCGCACCACGTTCGGGACGTGGGGGTCGCAGGTTCAAATCCTGCCACTCCGACCAAGATCAATTCCTTCCTGCTCCCGACAGGAACGCCCTGAAAATACCCCGCATAAATTCAGAGTGTACGCGCGGCAGGCCGCGTTGACGCGCCAGCGAATACCCGCACCGCGCTGTGGCGTGTGGCGTGCGCGGGCAATGCAAACGCCCCCCTCGGCGCTATGCTACGCTTGCGCTTTCCGCCCCATTCGCACGACGCCTGATAGTTTGGGTGCCCAGATGACGATCCCATCCCCCGCGCCGGATTTCATTTGCGATTCGCACATCGGCCGAACCGGACTCAACGTTTCCGCCGGGCGCTGGCGTGAAGCGCCGCTTGGCGCTTGTCCTGTGGAAAAGCGCCTGTGAACCTGTCGGTTTCTGATACGGCGCGGCTGCGGCGCTTCCTCAGTCAAGAGGTGAACAGCCGGGAATTGCTGCGGGGGCTCGTCGTCGTCGGGCCCGTGGTCGTTGCCTATCTTCTGCTGCGCGATCTGGCGCTGATCAATCTGGGTCTTATCGCCGTTTCCCTTCTCATTCCCGCGCTGAAGCTCCGGCTTCGTCCAGGAGCGGTGGCGATCCATTTCCTGGCCATCCTCGCCACTTTCGCGCTGCTGTTCTTCGCCTTTCCCATCAAGCTTCTTTTTGTCGTGCTGGTCGCGCTTGCGGCTTTTCTCGCGGTGGCGGTGACGCGTTATGGCGCCGCTTTGCGAAGCCTGGGCAATTGGGTGTTCATTCCCGCCCTCTATCTCGCCTGCGAAGTCCACGAGGGCGTGAGCGGCGCCGAGGCCATGCGCCACGCCCAATTCATCTTCGCCTATTCGCCGGCCGCACTTCTTCTGGTGTGTGCGGTGCAGGCTTTTGACGGCAGGGGCGGCAGACTTTCCGCGCAGAAATTGGGGTCCCCGGTCCCCGACTGGCGGCTTCCGGCCAGCGCGACGGCCCTCGCGGTGTTCGCCGCCGCGGCCCTGGCGGAGGGCCTCGAACTGGCGCAAGGCCAATGGGTCATCTGGTCGGCGGCGAGCGTGGTGGTGGGCGATCTGTCCGCCTCCACCGGCAAACTGAAGCTCAGGGCCATCGGGGCGATCGTCGGCGCGCCGCTGGGCCTTCTGATCGGGCTCGCCCTACCGGAAAGCCGGATCGGCTATTCTCTGGCGGTTCTGGGGGCCATTCTGACCCTGATCGCCTTCACCCGATACGTCGTAGGCTTCGGATCGCGCTGCTTCCTGATCGCGCTCGCAGCGGCCTTCGCGGGCGGTTCGAGCGGTATCGCCGAGGAGCGGGTGATCAATGTGCTGATCGGCGGCGCCTTCGGGCTGCTTGCCGTGGTGATCACCGAAGCCGCCTGGCGGCGCTATGCGCGCCCGCATGGAGGCCGGCAAAGTGACGGGGCGGAGAAAGCGCCGCCTTAGTCCTGTGCCACCGCTGGCCTCTAAGGGCCATTGCCGGGGGCTCCTCTGGCCACAAAGAAAACCCCGCTCCGGTGAGGGAGCGGGGCATTCAAAACAGCAGAGACTCAGTAGTTGCAGTGCAGGCCGCCGTAGGGGCCGCGCCAGCACCGGCCGGGACCCGCGACCCACCAGTCGATGAACAGGGTCGCCGAAGTACCGGAAGCGGGCTTCTCCTCGCTCAGCACCTTGATGGTGTAGGTGAGCGTATCACCCGACACCACCGGATCGCTGATCTCGATCACGGAGGTCGAAGACTTGCCGTCCGGCGTCGTCACCGCGAGGGTGGCGTTCGGCGGGTCCTTCTGGAAGCTGTCCTTGCCTTCGTTCCACATCTTCACGAAGCCGGCCGTTGTGGTGTCGCCGGTCATGCGCTCCGGACGGTCCGCGAACATGATGGTCTGGGGAGCGACACCCTTCAGAACCAACTTCGAGCCGTCGATTGTCGCGGAATCCGCCGCCTGGACGAACAGCCAGTTCGCTCCAGGTATGGTCACCATCGTGCCGGCGGTATCGGCCATGGCAGGCGCCGCAACGGCAAGCGTTGCTGCGACGATGGCGGCACTCAACCAAGATTTCATCAGAACCTCCCAACTATGTCTTTCGACGAGAGGTACAATAGCAGAGGCTGGCGGGAAGTGAATGTGCGAACAGAAGTATTACAGTAATTTAACATCAGTCTTACTTACGAATATAAGCCGGCTTCATCTGCCCTATCGTCATGTATCGCGCTTCAAGAAAATCGCCGCGAGAGCGAACCCGCCGCAGGCGATTGCTGCGACATACGCAAGCCCGTGCGTGAAGGCTTGCATGGCAACGCCGGCGGCGAGCGGGCCGATCAGGGCGCCGCCGCCCCACACCAGCCCCATCACGGCGTAAATGCCCACCAGTTCGCCGCCCTTGAAGCGGCTGCCCACCACGGTGAGCATGATGGTGGCGACGCCCACGAACGAGCCGCCCCACACGAACAGCAGCGCATAGGCCGCCCACTCGTGCCCCATGGTCAGCGGCCAGAGCACAGCCCCGAGGGTGGCGATGACCGCCAAAATGATCACCAGCCGGCGCCGGTCCATCTTGTCGCCCAGCCAGCCGATGGGAAGCTGGAGCAGGATCGCGCCCACCATCATGCAGGTGATGAGGCGGGTGGCGTCCATCTCGCTCCAGCCGACATTGACGGCATAGATGGCGAGGAAGGACAGGCCGGCTGCTTCCAGGCCCGCGTTGAGCAGGGTCGCCGAGAGCGCCAGCGGGGCGAGCCGCATGTAGTGGATCGGATTGGAATGGTGCGGCGCCTCGAACACCGGCGCCACCACCTTGGGCGAGGCCACGAACAAGGCGGAAAACAGGGCCAGCCCGGCGCCGATGGCATAGGGCAGGGCGCCGTCCGTTCCGGTCACGGAGAGGATCAGCGGGCCCATAGCGAACCCGACCGAAAGGGCGGCCGTGTAGCTCGCCATGGCCCGGGCGCGGGTTGATTCCGTGCTCAGGCTGTTGATCCAGGTTTCCGAGATCACGAACAGCGTCTCGGATGCGACGCCGAGGATGAAGCGCAGCGGGAACCAGAGCCAGATGTACGGCACCAGCGGAAAGCCCATCAGCGTCACGGCGGCCAGCCCCAGGGCGGCGAGCACCAGCTTGCGGGGGCCGAACAGAGCGACGATGCGGGGCAGAACCATTGCGGTGGCGAGGATGCCGATGGCATGCATCGCCGCGTTGGCGCCGATGACCATCTCGCTCATGCCGAGTTGGGCGAGATCCAGCGCGATCAGCGCGGCGCTCAGGCTGTAGGTCAGCCCGAACATCATAGCAGTCGCGATTACCGCCCCGCGCGAGAGCAGGTGCGAGGGGGCAGGGCTGTCGACAGTCACGAGGCGGTTTCCCTGTCTGGCGTGGGAGCGGCGTGGGGGTCGATGCCCTTCTGGGCGCGATGGAAATGCCGGAGCGCATCGCGCAGCCGCTTGCCCCAGGACACCTCGACCGGCTCGACCAGCCGATGCATGGCGCGGGCATAATCAAGCGCGTAGCCGGGCGTCCAGGTCATGGTTTCCGCGCGCTGGCGCAGCATGACGGCGACCCAGAGGTCGGGGTTGATCAGCAGGCTGAACAGGCGGAACCAGGGATATTTGGTGGCAAGCGAACCTTCCAGCGCGGCATCCAGCGCGGACGCGACCGCCACCGAGCAGTTCCGGTTGGTGAGATTGTAGGTGTTTTCCTGGTGGTAGCCGGCCCAGAAGGCGCGCAGCCGCCGATAACTGTAATTGTGGAAGACGACATTGGAGTCGGAGTCGCACCAGCCTTCCGATTCCACCTTGTAGGAGGGTTGGAAACGGCCCTGGAAGTCGTTCTCTTTGGTCGCCTTGAACATTGCCATGAAGTCGCCGGAGCTTCGGTCGATCTCTACCGCGGGATAATGGCTGATGTAGATGTCCGGCAGGGCTTCCAAAGCGGCGTGGCCGGTGGAGATGACGCCGTTGCGGTCCACCGCCGCGATGTAGCGATCGAGAATGAGCCGCCGTCGGGCGATGTCCGCCGATCCCACCGGGGTCCAGACCCGCACGGTCATGGGGTTTTCCGGCTTGCCTTCATCTTCCAGGCCGACGAGTACCGGGGCGTTGTCGTACCAGGCGCGCTGCCCGAACATGGGCAGCGCGAGGAGGGCGACCTCCGGCTCCAAATTCTTCAGCAGGAGGCTCATGCGCAGGAGCACCCAGCCGGAGAACAGGAGGCTGAGGCTGACGCAGAACGGAATGTTCTTCTCACGCGGGATCGGCCAGTCGGTGATGATCAGCGCGGCGATCACGAACTCACAGAGCGCGAAGGCCACCACCGCCTTCCACGCGGAATAGCGCAGGGCATTGGCGGTGAGGATGCGCAGGACGCCGTCCAGGATGAAGGCGAACGCGAACAGGGCGGTCACCGCGAGATTGTTCCTCCAGGGAAAATCCAGGATCAGGCAGGCAATGATGATGAGCATGAGGCCGCGCGCCAAGCTTAGGTAGCGGCCGATATCCGGGGAATAGGTGAGCAGGGAGAGCAGGGCGAAAATGCCCTGAAGCAGGAACACCAGCCCGAACACCTGCGTGGTGACAACGGTGACGCCGTCCATGGCGTCGCAGATGATCAGGACGCCCAGGATCACCAGGGCCGCGCCAAGCGCCGCCATGACGAACCACCTGCGGCGCAGCGATTCAGAACCGATGAGCAGGAATGCAAGTTGACCCAACGCGATCCTCGCCCGTTCCAGGTCTCGCGTCTCCCAGCGAAATCCCGTCCGATACCCCGCCCCTTCCTATCGCAAGCCGTCTTCAGGGCCAAGCCATGGGGCGGTGCGAGGGGAACCGCCTTTGCCGCACTCCGTTAAAGCTACGCATTTAAGCAAAAAGGAGCGCGGAATGAGCACCGAGGACATCGAGCGGCTGAAGGCGGACGCATCCGGCAATACCGCGCTGAGCGAGGTTCTGGCCGAGGCCATTTCAAGTTTCGCCAGCACTGAAGATGCGATCAATTTCCTGGAAAGCCGCGGGTTCAATATCTCGGCACGGGAACTCGCCCAGGCCGCCTCCGACGAGGCGCGCGAGCACGAGCCGATCGGCGAAGGGGAGGGTGGATACGGCGCGCTGTTGCGGTTCGTCTCCAGCCACTAGCCCAAAGGCGGCCGCGCGTCCTCTAAGGATTCGGCCAGCTTGGGCCGGGCGCATCGACGGCGTGGAACTGCTGGTCTTCCCCGAGCAGTTCCAGCCGGCCCGTGGCAACGCCGAAATAGGCGCCGTGAACCGCGAGGGAGCCGTCCTCCACCCGTTCGGCGACCCAGGGAAAGGTGGAGAGATTATCCACCGAAAGACGCACGCAGCAGTGTTCGCAGAAACGCTGGCGCTCCTCCGGCGGCAGGTCCGCCTCTTGCGTCGCGCGGCGGGCAGGTTCTGCGATCTCGATCCACGGGCCGACGAAGTCGCGTGCGCCGGGAGGGGCGCCGGAGAGTAGCGCGTTGACGCCGCCGCACTGGGCATGCCCCAGCACCACGATCTTCTTTACCTTCAGCACCCGCACCGCGAATTCCAGCGCCGCGCTGGTGCCGTGATAATTCGAATCCGGCTGATACGGCGGCACCAGATTGGCGACGTTTCGCGCCACGAACAGTTCGCCGGGCCCGGCATTGAAGATCAATTGCGGATCGACCCGGCTGTCCGAGCAGGCGACCACGAACGTCTCGGGCTTCTGCCCACGCGCCGCGAGACGCTCGAACAGCGCCTTATGTTCAGGCCATGCCACTTCGCGGAAGCGCCGGTAGCCGGCAATCAGGTCATCCATGTCGGGCCCCAGAGAACAGAGTGCTAGTGAAGGCTGCGCGGCGGTCGCGGTCAAGATCGTTGCGCCGCAACATCATGGAGTTCGGTGGCTTTCGGAACGCCAAAGCCCGTGCCGCGTTGTCAGCGCAGGAAATACTCACGAGAGGAGTTTACAATGCGTGGCTTGGTTATGTGGCTCTTGGGCGTGCCTTTTTCAGTCATCGTCCTGCTGTACCTTTTCAATGTTCTTTGACGTTACGTCATGAGCGGCGGGCGGGCAAAATATGCGCGTTCGCCGTTTTCGCCTAATTTATAGGCGAAAGATTATCAATTAGCCATTCATCAGAAATTGTATGCCGCTGGCATTGTCGTTTCTTATTGCGCCGCACCGTCTCCGGTTCTTCCTCCCGCCTGCTTGGCCGTGGCATGCTGTTTGCTGTGTTGTGGCGCTGGCCCGAAGCCAGCCGACGAACACGGAGAGAGCGCATGCTCGGTATGCTGGGACGGGCCGCCAAGGGTTTAGGGGCATTGGCGGCTGTTGCGACTGTCGCGGGAACTATCGGAACTGCGTCGGCGCAGGAAACGATCAAGGTAGGTATCCTGCACTCACTTTCAGGCACCATGGCCATCAGCGAGACCACGCTGAAGAACGTGATGCTCATGCTCATCGAAGAGCAGAACAAGAAGGGCGGCCTCCTCGGCAAGAAGCTGGAAGCCGTCGTGGTCGATCCGGCCTCCAACTGGCCGCTGTTCGCCGAAAAGGCGCGCGAGCTGATCACCAAGGACAAGGTCTCGGCCGTGTTCGGCTGCTGGACCTCGGTGAGCCGCAAGTCGGTTCTGCCGGTGTTCAAGGAGCTGAACTCGATCCTGTTCTACCCGGTCCAGTATGAGGGCGAGGAGAGCGAGCGGAACGTATTCTACACCGGCGCCGCGCCCAACCAGCAGGCGATCCCTGCGGTGGACTACCTCGCCAAGGAAGAGAAGGTTCAGCGTTGGGTGCTCGCGGGCACCGACTATGTCTATCCCCGCACCACCAACAAGATTCTCGAAGCCTATCTGAAGTCCAAGGGCGTGAAGTCCGAGGACATCATGATCAATTACACGCCGTTCGGTCAGTCCGATTGGCAGACCATCGTCGCCGACATCAAGAAATTCGGCTCCGCCGGCAAGAAGACCGCCGTGGTCTCCACCATCAACGGCGACGCCAACGTGCCATTCTATAAGGAACTGGCGAACCAGGGCATCAAGGCCACCGACATCCCCGTCGTCGCCTTCTCGGTCGGCGAAGAAGAGCTGGCCGGCATGGACACGAAGCCCCTCGTCGGCCATCTGGCGGCGTGGAACTACTTCATGTCGATCAAGACGCCTGAGAACGACGCGTTCATCAAGCAGTGGCAGACCTTCATGAAGAACCCGAAGGCCGTCACCAACGATCCCATGGAAGCCTCCTATATCGGCTTCAACATGTGGGTCCAGGCGGTCACCAAGGCCGGCACCACGGACACCGACAAGGTGATTGCGGCTCTGCCCGGCACGAAGCAGCCGAACCTGACCGGCGGTATCTCAGAGATGCTCCCGAACCACCACATCACCAAGCCTGTCTTCATCGGCGAGATCGAGGACAACGGCCAGTTCAACGTGGTGTGGAAGACGGAAGGGCTGATCCCCGGCGAAGCCTGGTCCAAGCAGCTTGAAGGCTCCAAGGATCTGGTCGCCGATTGGGTCCAGCTCAATTGCGGCAACTACGACTCGGTCAAGAAGACCTGCCTCGGCGCAGCCACCAAGTGATCTGAAGGCCCGCCGCCACAAGCGGCGGGCCTCTCATTTTCGAGCCATATCTTCTCCTCGGAGGTCATCTGGTCGCGCACGCGCGGCCATCCTCTCGGCAGCGGCGGGATTGCAGACCGACATGATGATGCAAAGCCTGAGGCGTGCCGCCATCCTTCTGTTGACATGGATGGCGTTGGCCCTCTCCCCGGCCCTTGTTCTCGCACCGGCATCGGCGCAGACGGCCTCCGACAATCTTTCAACCCCTCTCGCCCAGCTTGGAACCGACAGCTACGGCGACACGGAAGCGGCGCTAGGCGCGCTTTCGCTCAGCACCAATCCCCAGGCGCCGGCCATTGTCGACGCGATCCGCGATGGCCGGCTGCTGTTTGATCCCGTCAGCAAGGCGGTGTTCCTGAAGACCGTCGCAGGAGCGACCACCGACGCCGCCACCGGCGTCGTGGTGGCCACGCCCCCCGCCGGTCTCAAGCCGGTGCGCCTCAACAATCGCGTGCGCCGCGCGGTGGATGCCGCCGCCGGCGCGCTCGCGCTGCTGAGCCCCAATCCGCAGAAGCGCCTGGAAGCGGCGGCTGCGGTCTTCAAGTCGCGTGACGCCACGGCGCTGCCGACCCTGAATGCCGCCATCGCCAAGGAAACCGTCGCCAGCGTGAAGACCGCGATGGTGCAGGCCCGTGCCGCCATCATCATCAGCAGCAGCGCGGTGTCCGAGCCGGAGCGGGTGTCCGCCGTCCGCCTTATCGCCGCGCGCGGCGACCAGGACGCGCTCGCGGTCCTCGCCGGCCTGCCGGCCGACAGCCCGGCTGCCGTGAAGGCCGCTGCCGCCGATGGCATCGCCACGATCCAGCGCTCGCTCGAAATGTGGGGCATCGCCCAGAATGTCTGGTACGGCCTCTCGCTGGGCTCAGTGCTGCTCCTGGCCGCGATCGGCCTTGCCATCACCTTCGGCGTCATGGGGGTCATCAACATGGCCCACGGCGAGATGGTGATGCTCGGCGCCTACACCACCTACGTGGTGCAGGAGTTCATCCGGAACAGCGCGCCCTTCCTGTTCGACTGGTCGCTCACCATCGCCCTGCCGCTGGCCTTCCTCTTCACCGGCATCGTCGGCATCATCATTGAGCGCACGGTGATCCGCTTCCTCTACGGCCGTCCGCTGGAGACGCTGCTGGCGACCTGGGGAATATCGCTGATCCTCCAGCAGGCGGTGCGCACCGTGTTCGGGCCCACCAACAAGGAGGTGGGCGCGCCCTCATGGATGTCCGGCTCGTTCGACCTCGGGCATCTCGCCATCACCTACAACCGCCTGTGGATCATCGTGTTCTCGCTGGTGGTGTTCTTCGCCCTGCTGACGGTTCTGCGGCGCACGTCGCTCGGCCTTTATGTCCGGGCAGTGACGCAGAACCGCCGCATGGCGGGGGCCATGGGCATCCGCACCGGCCGCATCGATGCGCTCACGTTCGGCCTCGGCTCCGGCATCGCCGGCATCGCCGGGGTGGCGCTCTCGCAGATCGACAATGTGAGCCCGAACCTCGGCCAGGGCTACATCATCGACAGCTTCATGGTGGTGGTGTTCGGCGGCGTCGGAAACCTCTGGGGCACGCTGGTCGCGGCCTTCGGGCTCGGCATCGCCAACAAGCTGCTTGAACCCTTCGCGGGCGCGGTGCTCGGCAAGATCGTGATCCTCGTGCTGATCATCCTGTTCATTCAGAAGCGCCCGCGCGGCATGTTCGCGCTTAAGGGCCGGGCGGTGGAAGCATGAAGGGTCTCGGCCTCATCGATCGTCCGGGCACGATCTTCCTCGTCCTGGTTCTCGGCGCGGCGGTGCTCGTGCCGGTCGCCAATCTCATGGTTCCCGCCGGCAGCGCCTTCCACATCTCGGACTATCTGGTGCCGCTGCTCGGCAAATACCTTTGCTATGCGCTGCTGGCCGTCGCGGTGGACCTCGTGTGGGGCTATTGCGGCGTGCTCTCGCTCGGCCACGGCGCCTTCTTCGCGCTCGGCGGCTATGCCATGGGCATGTATCTGATGCGCCAGATCGGCGCGCGCGGCGTCTACGGCAACCCCACCCTGCCGGATTTCATGGTGTTCCTGAACTACAAGGAACTGCCCTGGTTCTGGTGGGGGTTCGACTGGTTCCCGTTCGCCATGATCATGGTGCTGCTGGTGCCGGCGGCCCTGGCGTTCGTGTTCGGCTGGTTCGCCTTCCGCTCACGGGTGACGGGCGTCTACCTCTCCATCATCACCCAGGCGATGACCTTCGCCCTCCTGCTGGCCTTTTTCCGCAATGACATGGGCTTTGGCGGGAATAACGGCCTCACCGACTTCAAAGACATCCTCGGCTTTTCCATATCGGCCGGCGGCACCCGCGCGGCGCTGTTCGCGGCCTCGGCGATTGCACTGGCGTTCGGCTATCTTGTTTGCCGTGGTCTGGTCACTTCCAAATACGGCAAGGTGCTGGTGGCGGTGCGCGACGCGGAGAGCCGCACGCGGTTCCTCGGCTACCGGGTGGAGAACTACAAGCTGCTCTGCTGGGTGGTCTCGGCCATGCTGGCGGGTGTCGCAGGCGCGCTCTACGTGCCGCAGGTGGGCATCATCAACCCCGGCGAATTCTCTCCCGCCAACTCCATTGAAATGGTGATTTGGGTGGCGGTCGGCGGGCGCGGCACGCTGGTGGGCGCGGCGCTCGGCGCGCTGATCGTCAATGCCGGCAAGACCTGGTTCACCGGCCTGATGCCCGAGGCGTGGCTGTTTGCTCTGGGCGCCTTGTTCGTGCTGGTGACGCTGTTCCTGCCGCGCGGCGTGCTCGGCCTCTGGGGCAGCATCACCGCCAAGCGCCGCAAGCGCGAAACCAGCGCGGTCCCCGCCGCCAAGCCAGCGGAGTGAGGACGATGGAAGCCAGCCAGCCTCACACCCAGACACTGACCCAATCGCTGCTTTATCTCGACAACGTCTCGGTGGTGTTCGACGGCTTCAGGGCGCTCAACGCCCTCTCGCTGACCATCGAGGAGGCCGAGATGCGGGCCATCATCGGCCCAAACGGCGCCGGCAAGACCACCATGATGGACGTCATCACCGGCAAGACCCGCCCCACCAAGGGCGAAATCATGTTCGCAGGCGTCCACGATCTCACCAAGATGGACGAAGCCTCGATCGCCCAATTGGGCATCGGCCGCAAATTCCAGACCCCCACCGTGTTCGACATGCACACGGTGGAGGACAATCTGCTGCTGGCGCTGAAGGAAGACCGGCGCGCCTTCGCGAACATCTATTGGCGCCGCACCGCCTATGAGAAGGAGCGCATCGAGGCCCTGCTCGAGCGCATCCGCATGACCGACCACCGCAAGCGCAAGGCGGCGGAACTCTCCCACGGCCAGAAGCAATGGCTGGAGATCGGCATGCTGCTGGCGCAGGAACCGCGCCTGCTGCTGGTGGACGAGCCGGCCGCCGGCATGACCGACCAGGAGACCGCCGACACCGCGGACCTGCTGCGCGACATCGCGAAGACCCGCTCGGTGGTGGTGGTGGAGCACGACATGCAGTTCGTCCGCGACCTCGACGTGAAGGTGACGGTGCTGCACGAGGGCTCGGTGCTGGCCGAGGGCTCGCTGGACCAAGTCAGCTCCAACGAGCGTGTCATTGAAGTCTATCTGGGGAGGTGAGGATGATTGAATTCAAATCCTGCACCGCCTCCCGCGGCGATTTCCCTCCCCCCTTGAGGGGGAGGGCAGGGTGGGCGGTGTCTCTCCACTCAATTCGACGGCGGTGGTTCGCGCGGCACGATACCCCCCACCCCCACCCTCCCCCTCAACGGGGGAGGGAGCTTGGTTTGCGGAACGGAGGCCACCCATGCTGAAGGTCGAAAATCTCGATCTCTATTACGGCGCCGCCCACACGCTGCGGAAGGTGTCGGTCGAGGCGGTTCCGGGGCAGGTGACGTGCGTGCTCGGCCGCAACGGCGTGGGCAAGACCTCGCTGCTTCGGGCCATCGTCGGCCAGCGCGCCATCGCGGGCGGGACGATCACGTTCAACGGCCGCGACATCACCCGCCTGCCGACGCCGGAGCGCGCTGCACTCGGCATCGGCTTCGTGCCGCAGGGCCGCGAGGTGTTCCCGCTGCTCACCGTGAAGGAAAACCTGGAAACCGGCTTCGCGCGCCTTGCGAGCAAGGACAAATACGTGCCGGACGAGATTTTCGAGCTGTTCCCGGTGCTGAAATCCATGATGGGCCGGCGCGGCGGCGATCTCTCCGGCGGCCAGCAGCAGCAGCTCGCCATCGGCCGGGCGTTGGTGACGCGGCCAACCCTGCTGGTGCTGGACGAGCCGACCGAGGGCATCCAGCCCTCCATCATCAAGGATATCGGCCGGGCCATCTCCTATTTGCGCGACAAGGGCGATATGGCGATCATCCTGGTGGAGCAGTATTTCGACTTCGCCAAGGAGTTGGCGGACCGTTTCATTCTGATGGAGCGGGGCGAGGTGGCTGCAAGTGGAGACCGGAGCGGGCTCGATGGGGATGATGTCCGCCGCCTTATGGCCATCTGAAAAGCCGGCCCCGGCGCGCCAGCGCAGCGAGGGACAGGTTCGGCTGAAGGCGGACGGCGCGCGCGGGCGCACCCATCTGTCGGAGCTTGCCGAAAGCGGCGCGCTGCGCGCCCGCCTGCCGCGCACCGATGGTGCTGCTTTGGAGGCCGTGCTGGTCAACACCGCCGGGGGCGTCGCTTGCGGCGATGTGTTTTCAATCGCGGCGGAGGCGGGGGCAGGGGCAAGCGTGCTCGTGACCACGCCCGCGGCGGAAAAAGTCTATCGCTCCGACGGGCCGCTGGCGCAGATTTCGGTGCGCCTCACCCTCGGCGAGGGGGCGAGCCTGCATTGGCTGCCGCAGGAAACCATCCTGTTCGACAGCGCGCGCCTGGCGCGCCGCTACGAGGTGGACCTGTCCGGCTCCGCGCGTTTCCTCTCCTACGAGGCCGTCATGTTCGGCCGCGCGGCCCATGGCGAGGCGATGGCGACGGGCCATCTGAGCGATCAATGGCGGCTGCGCCGTGACGGCGCCCTGGTGTTCGCCGATGCCCTGCGGATATCGGGGCCGATCTCCGCGCTGCTGGCGCGGCCGGCCATCGCCGGCGGGCATGCGGCGCTTGCCACCTGCCTGTATGTCGCCCCCGACGCCGAGGCGCGGCTGGAGCAGGCGCGGGAGTTGATCGCGCACGCGGATTGCGAAGCGGGGGCGAGCGCCTGGAACGGCATTCTCGCCGTGCGCTGGCTGGCGCGCGACATTGAAACATTGCGGCGCGACGCCGGGTCGTTTCTCATAGGCTTTCGGGGCACGCCATTGCCCCGCGTCTGGGGTTCTTAAGTCTCAGGATTTTTTAGGAGGACGCCGTGCTGCTCACGCCGCGCGAAAAGGACAAGCTGCTCATCGCCATGGCCGCCGAGGTGGCGCGCAAGCGCCTGGCGCGTGGCGTGAAGCTCAATTATCCCGAGGCCATCGCCCTCATCACCGACTTCGTCGTCGAGGGGGCCCGCGACGGGCGCACGGTGGCGGAACTGATGGAGGCCGGCGCCCATGTCCTCACCACCGCGCAGGTGATGGAGGGCATCGCCGAGATGATCCACGACATCCAGGTGGAGGCGACCTTTCCCGACGGCACCAAGCTGGTGACGGTGCACCACCCCATTCGCGGCGCCGCCTCCGACGACGTGCCGGGTGAGATCGTCACGCGCGAGGGCGACATTCACTTCAACGCGGGCGCCGAGCGGGTGACGGTGAGCGTCGCCAACACCGGCGACCGGCCAATCCAGGTGGGTAGCCACTACCATTTCTTCGAGACCAACCCGGCGCTTGCCTTCGACCGCGCCAAGACGCGCGGCATGCGCCTCGACATCACCGCCGGCACCGCCGTGCGGTTCGAGCCTGGCTCGACCCGCGAGGTCACCTTGGTGCCGTTCGGCGGCAAGCGTGAGGTCTACGGCTTCCGTGGCGATGTGATGGGACGTTTGTGATGGCTCAGCATTATTTCGGCGGATGCCAGTGCGGTGCCGTGCGGTTCGAGGTGGACCTTGATCTCGGCCACACCGTCACCTGCAATTGCTCGCGCTGTGGCAAGCTCGGCAGTATTCTCGCGTTCGCGCCCGAGACGGCGTTCCGGCTGGATAAGGGCAGCGAGGCGTTGAGCGAATATCGCTTCAACAAGAACGTCATTCGCCATCAGTTCTGCAAGGTCTGCGGCATCGAGCCGTTCGCCTTCGCCACGGCGCCGGACGGGACGGCAACGGCCGCGATCAACGTGCGCTGCCTCGACGGCGTCGACCCGGCGAGCCTCACACCCACACCTTATGACGGCGCGAGCGCGTGAGGACCGACCGATGATCAAGTCCCATCTTCCCCGCTCCGCCTATGCCCACATGTTCGGCCCCACCGTGGGCGACAAGATCCGCCTGGCCGACACCACGCTCATGATCGAGGTGGAGAAGGACTTCACCATCTATGGCGAGGAGGTGAAGTTCGGCGGCGGCAAGGTGATCCGCGACGGCATGGGCCAGAGCCAGGTCACGAATGCCAACGGCGCGGTGGACACCGTGATTACCAATGCGGTGGTTCTGGACCATTGGGGCATCGTGAAGTGCGATGTCGGGATTGCCGGCGGGCGGATCGTCCGGCTCGGCAAGGCGGGCAATCCGGACGTGCAGGCCGGCGTCGACATTATCATAGGGCCGGGCACCGAGGTGATCGCGGGGGAGGGCAAGATCCTCACCGCCGGAGGTTTCGACAGCCATATCCATTTCATCTGCCCGCAGCAGATCGAGGAGGCGCTGGCCTCCGGCATCACCACCATGCTCGGCGGCGGCACCGGGCCGGCCACCGGCACCTTCGCCACCACCTGCACGCCAGGGCCCTGGCACATCGCCCGCATGATCGAGGCGGCGGACAGCTTCCCCATGAACCTCGCCTTCGCCGGCAAGGGCAACGCCTCCCAGCCCGCCGCGCTGGAGGAGATGGTTCTGGCCGGCGCTTGCGCGCTGAAGCTTCACGAGGACTGGGGCACCACGCCGGCCGCCATCGACTGCTGCCTCTCCGTGGCGGATGCGTTCGATGTGCAGGTGATGATCCACACCGACACGCTGAACGAGAGCGGGTTCGTGGAAGACACCATCGCCGCCTTCAAGGGCCGCACCATCCACGCCTTCCACACCGAAGGCGCGGGCGGCGGGCATGCGCCCGACATCATCAAGGTGGCGGGCCTGCCCAACGTGCTGCCCTCGTCCACCAACCCGACCCGGCCGTTCACCCGCAACACCATCGACGAGCATCTCGACATGCTCATGGTGTGCCACCACCTCGATCCCTCGATCGCCGAGGATCTGGCCTTCGCAGAAAGCCGCATCCGCAAGGAGACCATCGCAGCCGAGGATATCCTGCACGATCTCGGCGCGCTCTCCATGATGAGTTCCGACAGCCAGGCCATGGGCCGGGTGGGCGAAGTCATCATCCGCACCTGGCAGACCGCGGACAAGATGAAGCGTCAGCGCGGCGGGCTGCCCGGCGAGGGCAACAACGACAATCTGCGGGCGCGCCGCTACATCGCGAAATACACCATCAACCCCGCAATCGCCCACGGCATGTCCAAGCAAATCGGCTCGGTGGAAGCGGGCAAGCTCGCCGACCTCGTACTCTGGACGCCGGCCTTCTTCGGCGTGAAGCCGGATCTGGTCATCAAAGGCGGCGCCATCGCCATGGCGCAGATGGGCGACCCCAACGCGTCCATCCCGACGCCTCAGCCGGTGCATTACCGCCCCATGTTCGGCGCCTATGGCCGGGCGCGCACCGCCACCTCCTTCACCTTCGTCTCCAAGGCGGCGGCGGAGAACGGGCTCGCCGCCAGGCTCCAGACCGGCAAGCTTCTGGTGCCGGTGGAGAATGTGCGCGGCGGCATCTCCAAGAAAAGCATGATCCTCAACGACGCCACCCCGCATATCGAGGTGGACGCCGAGACTTACGATGTGCGCGCCGACGGAGAGCTTCTGGTCTGCGAGCCGGCTGATGTCCTGCCCATGGCGCAGCGCTATTTCCTGTTCTGAGCTATATTGAAGCCTGAACAGGAGCCCTGCCATGCCGAAGCACGCAGCCAAGGCGCCACCGTCCAACGATCTCTACGAGATGGATTTCTACGCCTGGACCCAGGAGCAGGTGCGGATCATCCGTAGCGGCCACGTCGCCGACGCCGATATCGTGAATCTGGCCGAGGAGATCGACAGCGTGGGGCGGACGCAAAAGGTCAAGATTGCCAGTAATCTCAATATCGTGCTGATCCACCTTCTGAAATGGATCTACCAGCCATCGGCGCGCAGCCTGGGGTGGCGCGGGTCCATAGATGAGCATCGGGATCGCGTGCGTCGCATTGTGGAAGCGAGCCCTAGCCTGGTGGAATTTCCCGAAAGTGTTCTAGATGTGGAATACAGGCGTGCGCGTATCAAAGCGGCACTACAGACGGGCCTTCCACGCGCTGCCTTCCCCCAGGAATGTCCTTTTTCCCTTAACGAGATTCTAGACGAGGCTTTTCCCTCAGACCTTTGGGATGAGCTTCCCGGAGCCAGAATATGATCCGCGCCACTGCTATCGTCCGCCGCCCCGCCGTCAAGGAAGACCGGGTGGTGGATTTCGTCACCCTCGATCATCAGGCGCGGCATCGCCGCCGGTTCGTGATGACCGGGGAGGGCGGCACGCAATTCCTGCTCGATCTGGAAAAGGCCACGGTGCTCGATCACGGCGACGCCCTGAAGCTTGAGGACGGGCGGCTGGTGCGGGTGGAAGCCGCGCCGGAAAAGCTGATCGAAGTGCGCACCACCAGCCCACTGCGCCTGCTCAAAGCGGCCTGGCATCTGGGCAACCGCCATGTGCCGGCGGAGATCACCGAAGAGGCGATCTATTTCGGCGAGGACCATGTGCTGCTGGAAATGGTGCGCGGCCTCGGCGCCATCGCCACTCCGGTGGTGCGCCCGTTCCGCCCGGAAAAGGGCGCCTACGAGGCGGCTGAGGCGCATGGTGGGCATGGGTCGCACGGGCACGGCTCGCACGGGCACGGGTCGCATGATCATGGGTCGCATGATCATCATGACCATGGTTCGCACGCCCACGCCCACGGCCACGCCGATGCGCATGTGCACGGCCCCGATTGCGGGCACGATCATGCGCATGAGGCTCATTCCCACGCTGAAGCCCATTCCGAAGCCCACGCCCATTCCCATGGGGACGAGCACAAGCACAAGCATGCTCACGGCGCCGACTGCGGCTGCGGCCATCACCATCATCATGGCTGACGCGTCAGGTGCGTCATCTGTCGTGACGCCGGGCGGAGGTTCGCCACCCTCACCGCTCGCACCCTCCCCCCTTGAGGGGGAGGGCAGGGTGGGGGGTATCTCTCCACTTGGTTCGGTCGCGGGTGTTCCAGGCGGTGACATACCCCCCACCCCGACCCTCCCCCTCGAGAGGGGAGGGGGTGAGGCTGGCAAGGCGGCGGGTGCGGCACAGACGCCACCCACCAGCCTGCTGCCACTCTTTGCGTGGCTGTCGCCGTCTTTTCCTGTGGGGGGGTATGCCTATTCCCATGCCCTGGAATGGGCGGTGGAGGCGGGAGATGTCAGGGATGAGGACAGCCTGCGTGACTGGCTGGGGGATATTCTGGTCCATGGCTTCGCCCGCAGCGATGCCATCCTGCTGTGCCACGCCTATGACGCCGCCGCCGCCGGGAACGACGCGGTGCTGGGCGATGTGAACGCGCTTGCCGTGGCCCTGGCGCCCTCCGGCGAATTGCGGCTGGAAACCTGCCAGCAGGGGCGCAGCTTTCTCGATGCGGTGATGGCGTCCTGGCCCCACCCGACGCTCGACGCGCTGGCGCCGGCCCTGAAAGGCGAGGTGGCCTATCCCGCCGCCATGGGGCTGGCGGCGGCCGCCCACGGCCTACCGAAGCCGGTGGTGATCGAAGCCTTCCTGCTGGCGCTGATTCAGACCCTGGTGTCCGCCTGCATCCGCCTCGCGCCGGTCGGGCAGACCGCCGGCACGCGGGTTCTCTCCGCGCTGGCGCCGCGCGTGAGCGCGCTGGCCCTGGAAGTCCCGACCCTTACTCTGGACGATGTCGGCAGCGCCACCTTCCGCGCCGATCTCGGCTCGTTCCGACACGAAACCCAATACACAAGGCTGTTCCGGTCATGAGTGCATCGAACAACGGACCCCTGCGGGTCGGCATCGGCGGCCCGGTCGGCTCCGGCAAGACGGCGCTCATGGAGGCGCTGTGCAAGGCATTCCGCACCCGCTACGACATTTGCGCCATCACCAACGACATCTTCACCAAGGAAGACGCGCGCATTCTGACAGTCGCGGGCGCCCTGGAGCCCGAGCGCATTCTCGGCGTCGAGACCGGCGGCTGTCCCCACACGGCGATCCGCGAGGATGCATCCATCAACCTGCGCGCGGTGGCAGACATGCAGGCGAAGTTCCCGAACCTCGACATCGTGCTGATCGAGTCCGGCGGCGACAATCTCGCCGCGACCTTCTCGCCCGAACTGGCCGACATCACGGTCTATGTGATCGACGTGGCAGGCGGCGAGAAGATCCCGCGCAAAGGGGGACCGGGCATCACCCGCTCCGACCTGCTGGTGGTGAACAAGACCGACCTTGCCCCGATGGTGGGCGCTGACCTCTCGGTGATGGAGGCCGACACCCAGCGCATGCGCCAGGGGGGGCCTTATGTCTTTGCCTCGATCCGCAACGGCGTGGGCGTGGATGTGGTGGTTAAGTTCATTGAGGCGGCGGGCGGATTGTCCTCGGCCGCGTAGGCCGGGCGGATTGCGTAACGACAAGGCAAGCGGTACCCACCTTCCCGCGTAACGGCATGCGGGGAGGTCGAGGTGGCGCAGGCGATATCAGCGGTTGAGCAGCGCGCCTACGCCAAGGCCCTGCGGCGCCTCATTCCCCTGATGATGACGCTGTATCTCGTCAGCTTTCTCGACCGGGTGAATGTCGGCTTCGCCGCCCTTACCATGAATGCCGACCTGGGCTTCACCCCGGAAGTCTACGGCTGGGGCGCCGGCATCTTCTTCCTGGGCTATTTCCTATTCGAGGTGCCGAGCAATCTCGCACTCGAAAAGGTGGGCGCGCGGATCTGGATCTGCCGGATCATGGTGACCTGGGGACTGATTTCAGCGGCAACCGCCTTCGTCTCCGGGGGCGAACAGCTTCTTTATCCTGCGCTTCCTGCTGGGTGCGGCGGAGGCCGGCTTCCTGCCGGGCATGATCCTGTATCTCGGCTATTGGTTTCCGCTCGCCGTGCGGGCGCATTATGTCGCGCTGTTCATGGCGGCGGTGCCGATTGCCAGCGCGGTGGGGGGCGCCGCTCTCGGCCTTCATTCTGGATGCCACGCACGACGCCTTCGGGCTGGCCGGCTGGCGCTGGCTTTTCATTTTGGAGGGGCTGCCAGCCTGCGTACTGGGGATCGTGGTTCTGGTGCTTCTGCCTGATAGTCCCGCCTCCGCGCCATGGCTGGATGCGCAGGAGAAGCAGGCGATCCAGGCCCGTCTGGCCGCTGACCAGGCCGAGCATGCCGCCGTCGCCCGGCACGCGCTCTGGCCGGCTCTGACCGATGCGCGGGTGATCGTGCTCGGCCTCGTCTATCTCGGCCTGGTCATCGGTCTCTACGGGGTCGGGCTGTGGCTGCCGCAGATCATGCAGGGCATGGGGTACGCCACCCAGCAGATCGGCTTCATCCTGATCATCCCATACGGCCTCAGCGCGGTGGCGATGCTGGCGTGGGGGCGGCATAGCGATCGCTCGGGCGAGCGCATTTTTCATGTGGCCGGGGCGGCGCTGGTGGGGGCGATCGGGCTGATCGCCAGCGTCCACGCCGGCAACCATCTGCTGGCGCTGGCGGCGATAACGCTCGGCTCCATGGGCATCTACGCGGCGCTCGGCCCGTTCTGGACCGTGCCGCCGCTGTTCCTGCGCGGCACGGCTGCGGCGGCCGGCATCGCCCTGATCAATTCCATCGGCAATCTGGGCGGCTTCTTCGGGCCCTATCTGGTGGGCTGGATCAAGCAGACCAGCGGGCGCTTCGAGGCCGGGTTCGAGGCATTGGCGGCGGCGCTGCTGGCCGCCGCCATCCTGACGATCGCGCTTGGCCGCATGCTGGCGGCCCGCCGCGCTTCCGCGAAGCGCGGCGCCGAGGGCTGAGACAGCCTGCCGCTCAGTGGTAGCCTTCGCCCTCGCGGACCTTGCCCCGGAAGATCCAGTAGACGAACACCACATAACCCAGCACGACCGGCAGCAGGAAGATCACCCCGAACAGCATGAAAATCTGGCTGGGCGGCGCGGCGGCGGTCTGCCAGAGCGTGAGCGAGGGCGGCACCAGATAGGGGAAGGTGGAAATCCCCAGCCCCAGGAAGCCCAGCACGAACAGTGCGATGCAGCCGAGGAACGGCCACACCTCCGAGGTTCCCTTCAACCCCTTCCAGACGAACCAGGCGATGGCGGCCGTGATCACGGGAATGGGCGCGAGGTAGAAAATATTCGGCACCGTGAACCAACGCTGTGCAATGCGGTCGAACGCGAACGGCGTCCACAGGCTGACGATGCCCATGGCGACGATGACCACCGGCAGAAGGAGGGTGGCCGTGCGCCGGGCCTGCGCGGCGACTGCCCCGTCGGTTTTCATGATGAGCCAGGTGCTGCCGAGCAGGGCATAGCCCACCACCACGCCGATGCCGCACATGAAGGCGAACGGCGTCGCCCAGTCGAACGAGCCGCCGGCGAACTGGCCGTTCTTGACGTTGATGCCCTGGATCAGCCCGCCGAGCACCACGCCCTGGGCGAAGGCGGCGATGGTGGAGCCGGCGGAAAAGGAGATGTTCCACCCCATGCGTCTGCCCGCCAGCCAGCGGAACTCAAACGCGATGCCCCGGAACACCAAAGCGAGAAGCATGATGATGATCGGCAGATAGAGCGCCGGCATCACCACCGCGTAGGCCTTGGGAAAAGCCACCCACAAGCCGCCGCCGCCGAGCACCAGCCACGTCTCGTTGCCGTCCCAGAAGGGCGCGACGGTGTTCATCATCTGGTCGCGATGACGCTCCTGCTTGGCGAATGGGAACAGGATGCCGATGCCGAGATCGAACCCGTCCATGATGACATACATAATCACCGCGACCGCTATGATGAGCGACCAGATGACCGGCAGATACCATTCCATGGTGCGGCCTCCTCACTCTGCGATGGCGTCGCGACCGGCGTCTTGCGCGGCGGCGATGGGACTGCTGGGACGATCTTGGCGCGGTGGGTCGAGGGCGGAGCCGGACGGCCCCTTAACGATCAGCCGGTTGATGAAGTAGATGCCGGCCGAGAATACGAAGCCGTACACCAGCACGAACAGGATCAAGGTCGTGAACACCGCCGCGCCGCTGACCGGCGAAATGGCGTCCGCTGTGCGCAGGATATTGTAGGCGACCCAGGGCTGGCGGCCCTGCTCGGTGACGACCCAGCCGGCGAGAATGGCCATGAAGCCGAGCGGCCAGGCACAAGAAGCCGGCCAGAGATACCAGCGGGTCTCATAGGCCTTGCGCTTGAACAGCAGCCACGCGCCGACCCAGCCGAAGAGGATCATCAGCACGCCGATGCCCACCATGATCCGGAAGCCGAAGAACGGGCCGATCAGCGGCGGGCGATCTTCCGGCGCGAACTGGAGCAGGCCGGGGAAGGTGCCGTCGAAGGAATGGGTGATCAGCAACGAGGCCAGATTGGGGATCGAGACCTCGTAGTAATTCTTCTCCGCCTTCGCGTCCGGCCAGGCGAACAGGACCAGGGGCGCGGGCTTGGTGCCGTCCCAATGGGCCTCGATCGCGGCGATCTTGGCAGGCTGGTATTTGGCGGTGTTCAGCCCGTGGGCATCGCCCACATAGGCTTGGATCGGCGCGACGATAGCGAGCATGCCGATCGCCATCTGCATCATGACACGCGATTCCTCGTGGAACCGCCCGGCCAGCAGATAGCGCGCACCCACCGCCAGCACCACGAGGGAGGTGGTGAGATAGGCCGCCAGCAGCATGTGCGGCAGGCGATGCAGGAAGCTCGGATTGAAGATGATCTCCAGCCAGTCCAGCGGATAGGCGAGGCCGTCGCGCATCTCATAGCCGGTGGGGGTCTGCATCCAGCTGTTGGCGGACAAGATCCAGAACGCCGACATGGCGGTTCCCGCCGCGACCATCACGCAGGACAGGACGTGGAGCCAGGTGGGCACGCGGTTCCAGCCGAACAGCATGATGCCGAGGAAGGTCGCCTCCAGGAAGAAGGCGGTGAGCACCTCGAAGCCGATGAGCGGGCCGATCACGCTGCCGACCACTTCGGAGAAGCGCGACCAGTTGGTGCCGAATTGGTAGGACAGCACGATGCCGGACACCACGCCCATGGCGAAGCTGACGGCGAATATCTTGGTCCAGTAGCGGGCGAGGCGGTGGAACACCTCTCGTCCGGTCTTCAGCCAGAGCAGTTCGAGCGTGGCGATGAACGCCGAGAGCCCGATGGTGAAGCTCGGGAAGATGATGTGGAATGAAACCGTGAACGCGAACTGGATACGCGCCAGCAGCACCGGATCGAAATCCATTGCTCCTCCCCATCGGCAGCAGGGGCGGCCTGTGGGGTCGCCCTTCAATCACCGCCCGTCGGTGAGGCAACCTTAGCGAAGTTCCAGTCTGATCTCTATGGGGAACGCGGCTGATATCAGGTCATCCGCTACGTCATCATGCCGCCCGGCCAAAGGTCGCGCGACAGCTTGGCAGGAAGCATCGCGATGTTCGGCCCGCGCGCGGTCTCAAACGTGCGAGTTGCGCCGCTCGGGCCGTGCGATGAAGGCCGCCTCGTGGTCCTCGTCCTTGCGGTTAAGGATGTCTTCCAGGGCCTTGGCGATGGCGCGGCTGGTGTAGGGCTTGGGCACACGCGGCGCGTCACTGAACCGGCCCGGAACCGGCATGGCGCCCGAAAAGCCGCTGCAGAAGATGAAGGGGATGCCGCGCTCCAAGAGGATTTGGGCGGCGGGGTAGACATATTCGCCGCGCAGATTCACATCGAGAATGGCAACGTCCACGTCCACTGTCTCGGCCATTCGAACCGCTTCTGAGAGGGTGGCGACGGGGCCGAGGATGTCATGGCCCAGTGATTTCAGATTGTCTTCAAGTCCGAGAGCCACGAGAAGCTCATCTTCGACGATCAGAACACGCTTTCCTGAAATGCCCATATCAATGCGCCCTCTTCCCCCGGTCCTGGCGCATTAACGAATGATAATCGTCTTCGGTTCCCGCCTTAGTCTAATGTCCATGGCGGGAACCGAAGGGGCACGCGTGCGCTCAGTCCTTGGCGCGTTCCACGTAGGAGGCATCTTCGGTCATGATGACGACGCGGGTGCCCGCCGAGACGTGCGGGGGAACCATGGTGCGCACGCCGTTGGAGAGCATCGCGGGTTTATAGGACGACGAGGCGGTCTGCCCCTTAACTGTCGGCTCGGTGTCGACGATCTCAAGGGTCACGCGCTGCGGCAACTGGATGGCGATTGCCACTTCGTTGTGGAGCGAAATGATGCAGGCCATGCCTTCCTGGAGATAGACCTTGAGGTCGCCCATCACGTCCGCGGAGACGGTGATCTGGTCATAGGTCTCCGGATTCATGAAGGTGAAGCCGTCGCTGTCCTGGTAAAGGTAGGTATGCGTGCGATCCTCGACATAAGCGCGTTCCACCTGCTCGGTGGTGCGATAACGTTCGGAGATCTTCACCCCGTCCGAAATTCGGCGCATGTCCATCTGCGTGACGGGCGTGCCCTTGCCGGGGTGGATGTTCTCCGCGCTGAGAATGACGTAGAGCTTGTCGTCGATATCGACCACGTTGCCTTTGCGCAGAGAGCTTGCGATTACCTTGACCACGTCGCGTCTTCCTCGAAATATTGGCGGCGTGCGGCCACCTTCTGTCGGCGCGCAACATAGCGATCTTCGCGCCTTTCGCCAGTGTTTCGGCGTTATTTTGCGCGCCGGGGCTCCATTGGCCCCGTTTCTGGGATGTCCCAGATGACCACGACGCCCACAGCGAGCGATTGGTGGGATGCCGGCAGGCATGCGGACCGCCGGCCGTTTCTGTTGGCGCGCGGGCGTGTGGTTGCGGCTCTGCGGGGCTATTTCGCGGACGAGAATTTCATCGAGGTGGAAACCCCGGTGCTTCAGCGTTCGCCAGGGAATGAGGCGCATCTGCATGCCTTCGCGACCCAATGGCATGCGCCGCAGGGCGGCGCTGTTCCCTATTATCTCCGGACATCGCCGGAGTTCGCCGCCAAGAAGCTGCTGGCGGCGGGGGAAAAGCGGATTTTCGAACTGGCGCGGGTGTTCCGCGACCGGGAGCGGGGCATCGCGCACCATCCCGAATTCACAATGCTCGAATGGTACCGCGCCGCGGCGCCTTACGAGGCGCTGATGGCGGATTGCACCCGCCTGCTGGGCCTTGCCGCTGATGCCGGCGGAACCACCACCTTCAGCTATCGCGGCATGTCGTGCGACCCCTTCTCGGCGCCCGAAAGGCTGACGCTGGCGCAGGCGTTCGGCCGGTTTGCCGGGCTTGATCTCCTGCGCTTCCTTGCAGCGCCGGGGGAGGAGCCTGAACCCGGCCCGTTCGCTGAAGCGGTGGTGGCAAAGGGCATCCGTGTCGCGCCCGATGACACCTGGGCCGATGTGTTCAGCCGGGTTCTGGTGGAGCGCATCGAGCCGCATCTGGGGCAGGGGCGCGCGACGATCCTGTGCGAATACCCCACCAGCGAGGCGGCGCTGGCCCGTCCCAAGCCGGGGGACCCGCGTGTCGCGGAACGTTTCGAGCTTTATGCCTGTGGGCTGGAACTGGCGAACGCCTTTGGCGAACTCATAGACCCGGTAGAGCAGCGCCGCCGGTTCGAGGTGGAGATGGCGGAGAAGGCGCGGCTATATGGCGAACGCTACCCGATCGACGAAGGGTTCCTGGCCGCGCTCGCCCATATGCCCCCCGCAAGCGGCTGCGCCCTGGGGCTCGACCGCCTCGTGCTGCTGGCGTCCGGCGCTCGGCGCATTGAGGATGTGCTCTGGGCGCCGGTGGAATAGCCGAGCCTACTCGCCGGGCGGTGTGAAGCCCCGCGTGATGCCGCTGATCTGAATCTGGCCGAACTTCACAGATTCCGGCACCGCGCCGCCATTGTTGGCGACATCTCGCTCCACCGATTGGCGCATTTTGCCGCGAAGACCGGCGAGTTGGGCAAACTTGCCGTGGTTGAGGTCGTCCCCTTCGGACTTCAGATCCGTGAGATCGACCACCACGGCACCGAGTGCCACCAGTTCCTTGTCGCTGGAGAAATTGCCGAGCCGCTGCTTCCCGCCTGCGATGAAGTCGGAGATGCCGAGCGCCTTGTCATCGCGCGAGACGATGACGACGAACGGCTTCGCCGGCGTTCCGAACCGCTTGAGCTGCGACTTGAACACATCCACGTCGATATCCGGGGCCGCCAGGATGATATTGCCAACCCGTTGGGGCGGAATGCCGGTGCCGGCGATCTTCATCTGGCGCAAGGCTTCCACCGTCACCCAATTGCCCATGGAGTGGGCCATGACCGTGATCTTCTCCGCATTGCTCTGGGCGACGAGCGTCAGCGTGCGCTCGAGGCTGTCGCGCGCGGCGGTCGCACTGTTGTTGTCATAGACATAATCCTCAGTCTTGCCGCGCGAGGCCCAGGTAAACAGGACCGGCACTGCGGTCGCGTCGGCGTCGTGCGCCATCTGGGTGAGGCGGAACAAGGCTTCGGAGAATTGCGTGTTGTAGCCGTGGACGAACACGAACACGTTCTTCTCGCCCCGTGGCCGCTTGGCGAGTTCGCTGTTGATGTCCTGGACGAATTGCGCGTCGGTGTCGCGATAGAAGGCTTCGTGGACCACCATATCGGTCTTGGGATTGCCGGGCGCCTGGCTCGGCCATTCGATGCCGCCCGCCTTGTGGGTCGGCGGCACGGTGATGGAGACGGCGGCAAAGTCCAGCTTGTCCGCCCGTTCGCCGTTGAACAGCGTGCCGGGCCTTGCATCACGGGCGCGGGTGGTCGCGACAAGGATGGTGTGGGGCGTGGCACCGGGTGCCTCGCTGAGCGTCGGGGTCAGCACATCCGGCCCCGGACGTGAGGCACACCCGCTGATCGTGCCGCCGAAAGCGAGCATAGCCACTATGAGGAGGCACGCGCGGCCGCGTGAACCGATCGTCCCGGTCATGAGCGACGATCGGGCATTTTCGCCGGAGCATCGTGGCCCCCGCTCTCATTCAACGCACGCAACACTGCCCCCGGCACAATCCCCGACAGCGCGGAACATATCAGCGAAATTTCGCCTTCGGGAGATGGTGTTTTTTGATGGAATGCCATGGTTTTGGCCAGACGAAGAGAGGGCGAGGGGGCAGGGGGTTTTCCTGTTGTCGGTAAATTTAGACAAATTGCGTTGCCATGACATGAACATGACGCTTCGCCGGGGCATAATGCGAATCATGCAGAGCGTGTCCGAACTCGACCCTCCTCGCCGTATCCAATACGCGGCCTTGCCCTATCGCCAACGGCAGGATGGGGAGGTGCAGATTCGGCTGATCACATCGCGCGAAACCCGGCGCTGGGTGATCCCCAAGGGATGGCCGATGAAGGGCCTGCCGCCGCACAAGGCGGCCGAGCGCGAGGCGTTCGAGGAGGCGGGCCTGCTGGGCAGCATTTCGCCCACCTCGATCGGGCTCTACACCTATGAGAAGAGGCTCTCCGTGAAGCGCAGCGTGACCTGCGACGTGATGGTCTTTCCGATGAAGGTGAAACGCTATCTGAAGAAGTGGCCTGAGCGCACCCAGCGCATCGGCTTCTGGTTCACCATCGAGGGCGCCGCCGCCGCGGTTCAGGAAGAGGAGTTGCGGGACCTTATCCTGCGCTTCGGAGTGACGATGGCCGTGCGCTTTGCCGCCAAGGGCGAGAAGACAGCTATGACTGAAGATGCGCGCCCCGCTGACAAGCCGGCTGCCAAGGACAGAAAAGCGCCTTCCAAGGACATCGCGGCCAAGGCGCCTTCGGCTAAAGCGAAGAAGGACGATGCTGGCCTGCGCGCCGCCAAGTCGAAGGTGTCGGCCGCGACATCTGATGCCGCTGAAAGCGTCGCTGCGGCCCACCTGGTGAAGAAGGCGTCGGCCAAGAAGGCCGAGACAAAGGCGGCGACCAAGAAGGCGGCTGCGCCCGAGAAGGCTCCCCCGGCTAAGAAAGCCGCAGCCGGCAAAGCAGCCAAGCCGGCGGAGGGGGGTGCGCTCGCTGCGGACCCGAAGAGTAAAGCTGCGCCGGTGCCTACCAAGAAGTCGGGAGCGTCCAAGAAGGCGGCAAGCCAGAAGAAGCCCGCCAAAGCGAAAAAGTCCGCCAAGGCCGAACTGTCGGCCGGCGGCGATTTGGCCATGCCCCGGACCACGCACTAACCGGCAAAGGCCCGAGGGCCTTATTTGTCGGAGGTCAGCGCCACTTGGGGGCGCGGTGTGTCCATGGGCGCGTTAAGAGACATCTGCGGCGCAGGAGAAACCGGTTGGGACGCCGTTGGCGCGGCCGGGGCGTTTGCGGTGACGGCGGGGTTGGGGGGGCTGGCCTGCGGCGCGGCCGCCGTGCCGGCGGGGGCACCGAAATCCTTGTTCAGCGTGCTCATGAGGCTCATCATCTTGCCAAGCACGAGTTCCAGGCGGGCGGCATCTGTCGAGCACATATCCATCGCGGCGGTCGGGCTGGAGGTCGCGGCATAGCGGATGGCGCTGAGGTTCTTTTGATAATCGCGGGTGGCTTCCTGCCAGATCTGGTCGGTGTTCAATTCCCCGCTGAACTTTTCCTCGATCTGCCGCATGCGCTGTTTGAAGGATTCCATCCGGTTTTGCGGAATTCCTTCGACGCGCGTGCCCTTCAGGGCCTCACCGCACGCCAGGATGCGGGAATATTGGAAATAGACCTTCTGGATAGAGGATGCCTGCCCGGCGCGGATCGCGGCCTTTTCGGCAAGTTCAAGGGCAGGGAGGTTCCGCACCTGCCAGTCATCCCTGAGGCTGGTGTAGATTTCCTCCGCCAGTGGCACCTCGTCGGCGGCTTTCACGAACGCCATGTAATCGAACGTCAGCGCCGAACTGGCGGCATCTGTGGCCGCCTTCGCAATGACCGGCTGCGAGAGGCTCGCGGGGACAAAGCAATCGATGCGCTCCCGCGTCGGGTATTTCACCACCCAGGCGAATGATTTCTGCCGTTCTTCACGGAACGTCCGACCCATGGCCGCCAACGCATCGTAATATTTATAGAGGTTGAGGCACGCGCCCTTCATCTCCAGCGGCGTGAGGGGTTGCTGAAGCTGCATGGTCAATTTGCCGAGGGCGGAGGAATATCCCGAAAATTCCAGGCACTTAGCGATTTTCTCATTTGTGACGTGACTGACGTCGATCTCCGCCACGTATTTCTTGCCGCCGAAATCGGCGCCGAGAAATTTGGAGGTGATGACCTGCAAGAGCACAATGCGGCTCTGGCTCGTCAGGGCGCGCTGGCGCTCGACCGGACCCATGCCGTTTTCGGCCGCGAAAGAGGCAAGCGCGATGAAATAGCCGGGGTCAATTGCGGAGTCCGAAAGGTATTCCCAATTCTTCGGCAGCGGGACAATGCCGCGCCGGGCGCGGTTGTCCACGTCGAAGTAATTGGAAAGACGAATAAAATCCGAGTTGTTGAAGAAGGTGACATCACCCTTCGGCGGGCGGCCCACACTGGATGTGTTGATGAATGGCCCGACCATGCCGTCGCGGCGGCAGACAAGCTCCACCGCTATATTGCCGTCCTGGACTTTGGATAGCGGGATAGAAATGCGGTCTTCCGAGGCGTAGCCAAGGGTGCACGCGATAAGCGTGAACAGGAGGCTTGCCCATATGCGCATCCACTAACACCCCTCAGGGGTACTACTATAATACCAATGTTACCAAAGTCTTTATTTCTCCGCAATGTAAAATATTTGGCCAACATCATTGTGACACTAATTTGATCGCGAAACTGCCTGAAGCACTTTAAATACGCTTTAAGGTAGAGGTGGCGGTCGGAATTTCATCGCTGATGTGCATGTTGGCCTTGCATCCCACCGGCTAGAAAACATGAATTCCTAAGCGGGAGCATTGCTGTGCCACCTGTCGCGCGTTATGCGGGCTGAGTTGGAAACAAGCGGGCGGGCGATGCAACTCCACCTGGGCAGCACTGTTGTGGCGGAGCCGGCCATTCTTTCCGCCGATGTGAATGGCGAACTGGTCCTCATGGATGCGGTATCCGGCAAGTATTTCTCATTCGAAGGTGTGGGCGCTGATATCTGGCGTGCCCTCAATGCGCCCATGAGCGTGGACGCCCTCTGCGCGAAGCTGACGTTGGAATATGACGCGCCCTCCGAGCAGATCAGGCAAGCAACTCTCAAGTTCCTTGAGGATATTGCCGGTCGCGGCCTGATCAAGGTGGTGTGATGCGCGCGCGGCTTCAGGCAGCGGAGGTTTTCCTGGCCCTTGCCGTGGCGTGGCTGTTGGTGTTCGTGCTGCCGTTCCGCCTGCTGTCCCGGCGGCTCGGAACGGCTCCGCCGACGGCGGAACATGCCAAGGCGCCACCGCCACGCAATCTCGAAGCGGCGCGCGCACTCTCGCGGCGCATTGTACGCTTGGCTCCGCGGTTTCCCGGCAAGACCACCTGCCTGGTCCGCGCGGCCGCCGGCTGGCTGCTGCTGGCGCGGCGCGGGGTGCCCTGCGTGGTGCGGTTCGGGGTGCGAAAGAGCGACGGGGTCTTGGAAGCCCATGCCTGGCTTCTGGTGGGAGATCACGAGGTTCTCGGCGGCGAAGGCGCGCAGGGCTTCGTGCCGATCGCTGATCTTGGCGGCGCGCGCCGCGCGGTGCCTTTGCCATGGCGCTGATGAGCTATCGCGTATCCGGCCTGACACTCAGGTCCGCGCGGCCCCTACCATATCTGACAGCCCTGCCGGATCGCGCGGGGGTGCCTGACGTGCTCATCGACTTCGCGCCGCTTCCTCCGCTTTCCCAGGTGCGAACCGTGGGGCTGTTCCGCCTCCACGCGGGCGATGTCGTGGATCTTGTGGTGTCGGATGCGCTGGCGATCCGCATCTCACAGGGCGGCAGGATGACCGTCGATGCCGGCGAGGGCGTTCCCTCCGGCGATTTGCAGACCTTCCTGTTCGGTCCGGCCTTCGCCGTCCTGCTCCACCAGCGCGGCCAGCCGCCGCTGCATGCCGGGGCGGTGCGGATCGGCGATGGAGTGATTGCCGTGGCGGGGCACAGCGGCGCGGGCAAGTCGACACTGGTGCGCGCCTTGATGCGCCGGCACCACCTGTTGTTCAGCGACGACCAGATGGTGGTCGAGGCGGCGACCGGCCTTGCCCACGCGGGCATGCCGGCAATGAAGCTGTGGGGCAAATCGGCAGCCCTGTTCGGGCAGGCGACCGAGGGGGCGCCGCGGGTGCGGGCCGACCTCGACAAATATCATTTCGACGCCGCCGCATCCTTTGCCGGGCAGAGCGCACCCTTGAGGCTGATCTGCGTGCTCTGCGCCGACCCTTTGCTCACGCATCCCAACGCGGTGCGGCTGGCAGCGGCGGAAGCGGTCGCCACCCTCGGCCAGTTTTCGCATTACGGTTTTGTCGCGGATGCGATGGGCGGGCGGCCCGCCATCTTCCGCTGGGCGGCCATGCTTGCCGGGCGAACGCCGGTCTATCTTGTGCGTCGGCCAGATGATCTTGCGCGCCTGGATGATCTCGCCGATCTCGTGCTTGACCTTGCGGCGCGGCACGGCGCGATGGCGAGCGAGATGCAGGACTTATGATCCGCGCCCCGCGAACAGGCGTTTGCCGCGCCCGAAGCCGTAAAAGGCTCTCAGCGTGAGCGCCATTTGCGGCCTCTGGCATTTCAATGGCCGGCCCGGCGCGGGCGAGGGATGTGCAGGGATGCGCCGCGCCCTCGCCATCTATGGCGCCGCGCGGTCCGGCCAATGGGACGGCGGCGGCCTGGCGCTCGGTGTGCAACTCGCGCGTCTGGTGCCGGAGGATATTCACGACCGCCAACCGCTGACCGGGGGCGGGGGGCGGTTCACGCTGGTGGTGGACTGCCGCATCGACAATCGGCCGGACCTTGCGGCGAGCCTTTCCATCTCTCCCGAGGCGGCGCGCGTGATGGCGGACGCGGATTTCGTCCGCGCCGCCTGGGAAACATGGCAGGAAGGCGCGCTTGATCGCCTCGTCGGCGACTTCGCGCTGGCGGTGTGGGACGCGGAGCGCCGCTGCCTGCATCTCGCCCGCGACTTCCTCGGCAAGCGGCCGCTATTCTATCATCAGGGACCGGGATTCTTCGCATTCGCCACCATGGCGAAGGGCATACATGCGCTATCCGACGTGCCGCTCGAGCCGGACCTCGATACGCTAAGGGATTATCTCGCCTTGGCACCGCAGCGCGGCCCCGGCAGCTTCTTCGCACAGATCAGCCGGGTGGAGCCGGGCACGCTGGTGACGGTTCACGCGGACGGGCGGGTCGAACAGCGGGTTTGGTATGATTGGAACGCGAAGCGCGAGGTCCGCTATGCCTCGGACGGGGAATATATCGAGGCATTCCGCGCCACCTTCGATCGTGTCGTCAGCGATTGCTTGCGGTCGACGGGGCCGGTCGGGTGCCACCTCAGCGGCGGCTTCGACAGCTCTGCGGTGGCCGCGACAGCCGCCGCCGCTTTGGCGAAACGCGGGCACACGCTGACGGCCTATACACATGTGCCGTTGCGGGGCGTGGAGTTGGACGAGCCGCGCGACCGCTTCGGAAACGAGTGGCCGTTGGCGCAGGCGTTGGCGCGCAAGTATCCCAATATCGAGCATCTGGCTGTGGAGGCTGCGAACCGCGAGATCGGTGGCGACCTCGACGCGCAATACTATTATTACGAATATCCCGCGCTCAACCTCTGCAACCTTGTGTGGATGCGCGAGATTTCCCAGACTGCGGGGCGGCAGCGGCAGACGGTGTTGCTTACCGGGGCGATGGGAAACATGACCATCAGCCTCAGCGGGCAGGAGCGGCCCGCAGAATTGTTTCGGGCCGGCCACTTCGCGACGTGGTTTCAGGAAAGCATGGCCCTGACCCGGCATGGGCATTCGCTGGCGAGTGCGTTCTTCGGCCGGACCTTTGCCACCATGCTTCCCGGCCCTGCGGTTCATTTCCTGAAGCGGCTACGTGGGCACCCGGGGCAGGGGCTGACGCAGGTCTCAGCCTTGCGGCCTGATCTCATGGAGAGCCAGGCTTTCCGCGATCGGATGCGGGCGCTCGACTATGACCCTTCATACCGTCCATGGCCCAGCATTCGCTCCATGGCGCAGTTCGTTCTGCGTCGCATCGATCTGCACGGGCAGGAGCACAAAGGGGATCTCGCGGGGTTCGGCGTCGACCAGCGCGATCCGACCTCCGATCGCCGGCTGGTGGAACTGGCGCATGGAATGCCGTCCAACATGTTTCTGCGCAACGGCCAGAGCCGGTGGATGTATCATCAGGCTTTCGGGGAGAGAGTGCCTGAGGAAATCAGGCTGGAAAAACGCAGGGGCTATCAAGCCGCCGACTGGGCGGTGCGCGTCCGCCGCGCCGCGCCCGCGCTGAAACAAGAAATCGCCCGCGCATCACAAGGGCGATTTGCGCCCGATCTTCTGGATATGGCGCACCTGCAAGCCACAGCCGACACGCCCCTGCGCGAAGGGGCGTTGGATCAAGCAACCACCACGGCGCGCAGGTTAAAATTTCTGCGTGCCGTATCGGCTGCGGGTTTCATGCGAAAATTTGAGAAAATAAACTTCGATCTATAAATGATGATACCAATTCGGGCGGACGAATCTCAGCTAGTCTTTCCTCCGACTTAAGAGAAAAGAGCCCCGTCGGTATTGTCGCTGCTTCCGTTGAGAGTCAGATCGGGAACGGGTATCTCGATGCAAATGGGGGAGGACCACAGTTTTTTATCGACCTGCGGTGAGCTTATCGCGTCGTTAGGCTCCGTTCCTGGCATGTCTCACTCTCCTTCAGGTTGCAGGTAAAAATAACAAGCTTTTCGTGCGCCGCGCAACCCAGGGTTAAGGCAGATGTGCGCCTTATAAAAAGTATTATATTACCTTTTATGCAACTTAAAATAGAATGCATAATTTAATGCTTTTATAAGATGCATATCCGCTGCATAGTCCGTCCAGCGTTGGGGAGTTGGAAATGGAACCTTTTCTCGGCGAAATCCGCATGTTTGCCTTGCCGTTCGTGCCAAAGGGTTGGGCCGCCTGCAACGGCCAGATCCTGCAAATCAGCCAGAACCAAGCCCTGTTTGCGATTTTGAACACGAGCTTCGGCGGTGACGGCAAAACCACATTTGCCTTGCCGGATCTTAGCGGCAGGACCCCGGTGTGCATCGGGCAAAACGCCCACGCAACAAGCTATGCGGTCGGGGATAAATTCGGCTCCGCGAGCGTCGCGCTCGCCGCCAACGAGATGCCCTCCCACACGCATACGGTTGTTGTCGATCCGACCGAGAACAGTCAGACCCCTGCGCCCACGGGAAATCTGTTGGCCAAGGTGCACAAAACCTTGGTCAGCACGATCAATATTTACTCGACCGATGGTTCGGCTCTGGTCGCTCTGAACGCCGCCACGATCGGTTATACCGGCGCAGGCGAGCGCCATAACAATATGCAGCCATACGCCGTTGCCTCGTTCTGCATCGCCGTGGTGGGGGTTTACCCAAGTCAATATTGAATTCGTTGGAGCCTTTCATGGATATGATGCTCGGAGAGATTCGACTTTTCGCTGGCAATTACGCGCCGAATGATTGGACATTGTGTAACGGGGATATGCTCAGCATCAGTGAGTATACAGCCTTATTTTCATTGATCGGGACCATGTGGGGTGGAGACGGCATCAATACGTTTGCTGTTCCTGATTTGCGCGGCCGCGTTCCGATTGGACCGGACGGTGGCACCTATCGTGTCGGCGGCGCGGGAGGCAGCGAAACGGTGCGGCTTTCCGAGGCCGATTTGCCATCTCACACGCATGCATTTTTTGCGTCCAAGGCGGCTGCGACAACGCAGGATCCGAGCGACGCTTTGCTCGCGACGGTGACCAACGGCACCGGCACTTCACCGCCGACCGCGCTCTACGGGCCGGCAACACTGACGCATGTTGCAATGGATGCCCAAGCCATCCGCCTGTCAAAAGGGGCGGCAGGCGAGCACACCAATTGCATGCCCTCCATGGCTCTGAACTTCATCATCGCGCTGAGGGGCAATTATCCCATAAATCCCGGCTAACAGATCGCCCAAACCGCTTCGCGATATTCCGGCCAAACCGCTCGATTGAGGTTCAAATGTCTGAAGCTTATTTAGGAGAAATTCGTACATTTCCCTACAATTACGCTCCATCTGGGTGGATGTTGTGTGACGGTCAAGTTTTAGATATGCAAAAATATATGCCATTGTTTTCTGTCATTGGAAATCGATTTGGCGGCGATGGCGTGAAGACGTTTGCCTTGCCCAATCTGGCAGGGAAGATTGCCGTCGGCGCGGGTGACGGCGTAGGGCTCACGCCGCGACTGCTGGGAGCGGAGTGGGGGATGGAGCGTGTTTCTCTTTCTTCCGATCATCTGCCGCCTCACCGGCACGCTCTTACCGCCGTGGTAAACAGCAGCGCGACCGGAGTAAAAGCGCCCTCGGATACGGTGATGATCGGACGGACGGTGAACCAGGCGAATTTCTCCACCGACAACAACGTGTCGCAAATCGCCAGCAGTCTGAATGACAAAGCCGTGTCATACGTCGGCGGCACGGAGAGCCACGAAAACCGCCAGCCGGTGTTGGGAATACGCTTCTGTATCTGCGTTGAAGACGGTGAGTACCCGGTTAAACCAGACTGATGACATAAGGTCAGGGGAATGCATGTTTTTCACGCCCGGACCCCTCGGCCATGGCATGCACCTGCGCCCACAAAGGCCGCTCGACCTTCCGTTCGTTGCGGATTTGTATGTGGCCCACCGCTGGGAGGACATCCGCTTGGCGTCCGGCTGGCCGGATGACGCGCGTTCCTGAAGGATCAGGAGCAGCTCCAGTGGCGCAACTACGCCACCCGTTATCAGGATGCCCAGTTCCTCATTCTTGAACAGTGCGGGAAGCGCATCGGCAGACTCTATCTCTGCCACTGCGATCCCGGTGAATTGTGGATTCTCGAATTAGGCCTACTTCCGGCATTCCAAGGGCAAGGTTTCGGCCGTGCTTTGATCTCAAAGATCCAGCGTTTCGCTGATGCGATCGGCGCATGCTGCTCATTGCATGTGGAGCCGTCAAATCCTGCCCTGCGGCTCTACACTCGTCTCGGCTTCGAGGTGGCGGAGGCGACCGAACCCTATCTCCTGATGCGATGGCATCCCGCGCGAGGGTGCGGCGCTATACGTGCCGGGTGAAAAGCCAGATCAGGGCGGCATAAATCGCAATCAGGACTGCGGCACCGCAGAGGGCGATTTTCGTGGAAGGGCGAGGGGGCGCCAGCCACCAGCCAAAGCGCCGGCTGGTCGAGGGCACAAGATAGTTCAGCAGGATCACGCTGATGACGTTGGAGATGAATAAGGCAACGGCCGGAGCAAGGCCGAGCCGTTCCAGGAAGATCGGGTATTCGACCATTCTGCCGAACAGATACACCACCGGAAACAGCACCAGCAGGACGATCATGTTCTGCTTCCAGGGCGCCGGTCGAACCTCGCCCTCTTTGGCTGGCGCAAACCACTGATCGAAACCGGAGCGGGCGATGCGCGCGTGAAACCCCTTCAGAAAGGGCGCGGCATCGGCCAGCAGCGCGGCGCGTTCCGGGGAATTAAGCCACGCCTGAAGATGCTCCTCGGAATCGAACCGAAGGATCGAGAGCCAATGTTCCTGCACGCCGGGAATGGGGGGCTCGAAGCGGTAGCCTTGAAAGCCCGGCGCCTGGCTTTGCGCGGTTGCAATGCGCTGCTCCCAATTGCGGTAGGCCGCCTCCTGCCCCGGCGCCACGCGGGTGGATATGACGGCGGAAGCCGGGGCCGGCATGACGCCAGCGGCGCCGTCGTGAACCATATTGACGTCATCGCGCCCCGCCAGCAGGTGCTGGGCTTGCTTGACGCGTTGGAAGCGTTCCTTGGAGTTGAGCCATCGCACGGCGTTTTCGCTGCTGTCGAAACGCTGTAGAATCACCCAGTCCATTTGCGCCGGCGGGCTCGGCTTCATAATGGTTTGCCCGAGAAAGCCGGGCTGGGTCGCGATCAGTGCGCCCGTCTCCTGCTGCCAGGCGGTGAATTCCCCTTCCAGCCCCGGCTGGATCTGAGTCTGGATCACCACCGTGACCGCGTCTTCCGGTTTCGTCATGGGGCTCTCCAGTCGATCCAGATACCGCCTGGGCGCAGGAGGGCACTGCGAAACGAATTCCCCTTCAGTTCCTTAGCGCACAAGAAAGCGCAGGCGCCACCGATCGATGGCGCCTTATCCCGCGCTTTCGCCCTCAGGCGTCTTAAGGCTGCGCGATCAGGCAAACGCCGCGCGGGCGGCCGCGACAAGAGCGCGGGCATCGGTGGCGACGGCCTGCGCGTTCTTGCCCGGCTTGTAGAGCGCGGAGCCGATGCCGAAGCCTTGGGCGCCGGCGGCCCGATAGGCTGCCATGTTTGCGGCATCGATGCCGCCGACCGGCAATAGCGGGATATCGGTGAGCACGGCGCGCCAGGCCTTGACGATCTGCGGCGGGATGCCCTCGGCCGGAAACAGCTTCAGAGCATCGGCCCCGGCCTTGCGCGCGGCGAAGGCTTCGGTGGGGGTTGCGACGCCGGGCGTGCAGATGAGGCCGCGCGCCTTGGCGGCGCGGATCACCTCAAGGTCCGCGTGCGGCATCACGATCACCCGGCCACCGGCCTGCGCAACGGCGTCCACATCGTCGGTTGTGAGCACGGTCCCGGCGCCGATCAGGGCGCGATCGCCAAAGGCATCCGCCAGAAGACGGATCGAGGCGAGCGGTTCGGGCGAATTCAGCGGCACCTCGATGAGGGTGAAGCCCGCGTCCACCAGCGCCGCGCCGACGGCCGGCGCTTCCGCGGGCGTGAGGCCGCGCAGGATGGCGACGAGGGGGCAGCGGGCGAGAGCATCCGTGAAGGTCAGCGACATGGGATTGGTCCCGGAATTCACACCAGCCCGGCGGCGCGCGCGACGGCGAGCTGCCCGGCGGGGCCGCACCCGGCGGGTGCGCGATGGTGAGGCAGGGCGAGAAGCCCGGCGGCAGTGGCATAGCGATCCGTCAGGGCGACGTTGGCCACCAGGGTGAACGGCTCGTGACCGGAGGTGGCGTGGAGCAGTTCGGCGCCGATCAGGAGGCCGGACAGGAAGTCGGCACTATCCGCTTCATCGAGCCGGCCGGTGAGGGCGAGGGTGCGCACCGCGAACAGGCGCGAGAGCAGGGCGCCGCCGCCCTTCAGGTCACGGGCGCTGAGGACGCCCCGGCGGAACCCCTCCTCGGAATGGGCATCCCCCTGCATCATCCGACCGAGGATGGTGTGCCCCTTCAACGCGGCGAAGATGTCGCCGGTCATATAGGTGGCGAACCGCTCGATGCGCCCGTCGCCCACGCGCACCCATTTGGAATGGGTGCCGGGCAGCACGAACAGGCCATCGCTTTTGCCGAGCCGGGCGAGGGCGCCGAACACCTCCACCTCTTCGCCCCGGATCACATCCGGCGCGTTTTCATCGTCGAGCAGCAGGCCGGGAACAATGGAGACCGGGCCGAAGCCGTGGGGCGGGTCCGGCACAGGGGTGAGGCCCAGCGCCAGATCCGCCAGCGTCGCCGGACAGGGGACATAGCGCGCCTCGGTCCAGCCCTGCCGGCTGCCGACCATGCCCGACAGCAGAACCGGCAGCGGGCCGTGGGCATGTACCCAGGCGCCGATGGTCGCCACCAGAACATCAGGAAACGCGGCACCGTCCAGGGACATGATGCCCTGCATGCTGGCGCGGCTGTCCAGGATATGGCCGTCCGCCGCCTGGAGATAGGCCCGCAGCGATGTGGTGCCCCAGTCGAGCGTGATGAGTGCGGGGGGAGTGGGCGAGGCCGTGTTCATTTAATCCGTAATGTCTCTGCTGAAAGCTCAATCATCGTCATGCCCGGGCTCGTCCCGGGCATCCACGCCCATCCCTTAGCCTGCACCTCGCGGAGCCGCGTGGATGGCCGGATCAAGTCCGGCCATGACGGCGGAGAGGGGTGCATGTCGCTCCAAGCGCAGGCGTCCCATCAATGGTGCAAAATCTGGCCGAGGAACGTGCGGGTGCGTTCGTTTTTCGGGGCGGCGAAGAAGGTCTCGGGTGGCGCCTCCTCGACGATCTCGCCCTTGTCCATGAAGATCACGCGGTTGGCGACCTGCCGCGCGAAGCCCATCTCATGGGTCACGCAGATCATGGTCATGCCGTCCTTGGCCAGCGAGATCATGGTGTCCAACACCTCCTTGACCATTTCGGGGTCGAGGGCGGAGGTGGGCTCGTCGAACAGCATCACCTTCGGGGTCATGCACAGGGCGCGGGCGATGGCGACGCGCTGCTGCTGCCCACCGGAAAGCTGGCTCGGATACTTGTTGGCCTGCTCGGGAATGCGCACCCGCTCCAGATATTTCATGGCGATCGCCTCGGCCTCCTTGGCCGCGATGCCGCGCACCTTGCGGGGCGCCAGGGTGCAATTCTGCAGGACGGTGAGATGGGGGAACAGGTTGAAGGACTGGAACACCATCCCGACTTCCGCGCGCACCTTGTCGAGCCCCTTGGAGGAGGAGCCGACCTCCACGCCGTCCACGTCGATCTTGCCGCCCTGGTGATGTTCCAGCGCGTTGATGCAGCGGATCAGGGTGGATTTGCCGGAACCGGACGGCCCGCAGATGACGATGCGCTCACCGGCCCGGACCGTGAGGTTGATCGCCTTCAGGGCGTGGTAATTGCCATACCACTTCTCCACGCCATCCATGCGGATCATGACCGCACCGTCGGCATCGGGGGCTGGGGAAACGGTGCTGCTCATCTCAAGTGTCTCCGGTCGGCGAAGTGGCTGCGCGCGCAAGCGCGCAGCCGGTTGACGCTCAGAAGGTCGGCAGCGGCGGCAGAGCCGTCTTGAACCACTTCTGGTTGATGGCGTCGAGTTCGCCATTGTTCTTCACGAAATACAGGAAGGTGTTGATCCACTGAAGGAAGTCCTGCGAACCGCGACGCACGGTGATGCCGTTGTACTGGCTGCGCAGGGTGATCTTCTTTTCCAGTCCGAGATCCGGGTTCGCCTCGGCGAGCTGGATGCCGATGACGTTGTTGGAGCCGAGCAGGTCGACCTGGCCGGAAATGAACGCCTGGGCGGCGGTGGCGTCGTCGTCGAAGCGCATGATGGTCGCGCCCTTGGGCACGGCGGCGGTGAGCGCGGTATCCTGGGTGGAGGCGCGCGCCACGGCGATCTTCTTGCCGACCGTCTGGTCGAGCGTCTTCACATCCAGCTTCTTCGGGCCGATGAGCTGGATCTCGATGGCGGAATAGGGGATCGAGAACTGCACCTGCTTGGCGCGCTCGGGGGTGATGCCAAAGGTCGCGACGAGGGCGTCCACCTTGTTGGTGAGCAGGTAGGGGATGCGGTTGGGGCCGGTGACGGAGACCAGTTCCACCTCGACGCCGAGATACTTGCCCATCAGCTTGGCGACGTCGGCGTCATAGCCTTCCGGCTTGCCCTGTGCGTCCAGCAGGCCGAACGGCGGCAGGTCGACCAGCATGCCGATCACCAGCTTCTTCTTCGACAGGATGTCGTCGATGCTCTGGGCCGAGGCGTCGTGTGCCATCGAGCCGGCGGCGAGTGCCGCGAGGCCCAGGGCGGCGAATGTGCGCCGTGCGGTCTTGAAGACGGTGTCGAGAACCATTTGCTTTCCTCCTTTTGGCCGCTTTGGGCGGCGGGTTAATCAGCGCGCGGCTTTGCCGAAACGCTTCTCCAGGTGACGGGCGTAGAGCGAGAGCGGCCAGCACAGGGCGAAGTAGATGCCCGCGACGATGCCGAACACGAGAAATGGCCGGAAGGTGGCGTTGTTGACGATCTGCCCGGCGCGAGTGAGTTCGACGAAGCCGATGATCGAGGCGAGCGAGGTGCTCTTCACCAGCAGCACCATGAAGCCCACGGTCGGCGCCACGGCGATCTTGGCCGCCTGCGGCAGGATGATGTCCCGCATGCGGGTGACATAATGCAGGCCGAGCGCGGTGGAGGCTTCCCACTGGCCCTTGGGGACCGCCTGGATGCAGCCGCGCCAGATCTCGCCCAGGAAGGCGGCGGCGTTCAGCGTGAGTCCGACGGCGGCGGCGGCCAGCGGGTCCATGGAGGTGCCGATCAGCGCCGCGCCGAAGAACACCAGGAACAACTGCATGAGCAGCGGCGTGCCCTGGAACAGTTGGATGTATCCGGTTGCGGCCACCCGCAGCCACGGCCAGGGCGAGGTCCGCGCCAGGGCGACGGCGAGCCCGCCGATCGACCCGCCGACAAAGGCGATGAGCGAGAGCAGCAGCGTCCAGCGCACCGCCATCAGCAGGAAGACGAATTCGGCGGAGGTGAATTGACGGATCATGGTTCGTCCCCCGCTCAGCGCGCTGCGTCGGAGCGCGCGAACACCGCGCGATAGATCAGGGCGAAAAGCCCGGCGAACATCAGCGACATGGCGAGATACATGGCCGTGACCACGATGTAGATCTCGAACGAGCGGAAGGTCTGCGACTGGAGATTGTTGGCGATCGCCGTCAGCTCCTCGGCCGAAATGGCCGAGACCACGCTGGAGGTCAGCATCAGCAGGATGAACTGGCTGGTGAGCGAGGGGTAGATCGCCTTCAGCGCCGGGAAGATCACCACATAGGTGAACACCTGGAGCGGCTTCAGCCCCAGCGCCTTGCCGGCCTCGATCTGGCCCTTGTGGATGGTCTCGATGCCGGCGCGCACGATCTCGGTGGCATAGGCGCCGACGTTCACCACCATGGCGAGAAGCGCCGCGTCATTGGCATCGATGCGGAAGCCGACGCGCGGCAGGCCGAAGAAGATCAGGAATATCTGCACCAGGAAGGGGGTGTTGCGGATCACCTCCACATAGACGTCCACCAGCCAGCGCACCGGGCGCGGGCCGCCGGTCTTGCCGAGCGCGCAGATGATTGCGACGGTCAGGCCGATCACCATGGCGGTCGCGGAGAGGCGGATGGTGAGCCAGGCGCCGAGCAGAAGCTCCGGCCACGCGTTGAACACCTCCCCGAACTGGAAGACGTAATTCATGCGGCGCTTCCTTTCAGGGTCTGCTGGGGTGCGGCGTGCGCGGCGGCCCGCCGCTGGCCGGGCGCGGCGCCGCAGGACTGGCGGATGACGAGGCGGGGCGGCACGATGATGTGCTCCGGCGGACGCCCCGGCGCATCGATACGGCGCAGAAGCAGCCGCGCCGCTTCCCGACCCACCACGCGCGGATCGGTGGTGAAGGTGGTGAGCGCCGGGCGGTGCAGGCCGGCCTCGGCGACATCGTCGCAACCCACCACGGCAACGTCCCGTCCCGGTACCAGCCCGCGCTCGCTCAGCGCCAGCATGACGCCGAAGGCCACGATGTCGTTGTAGCAGACCACCGCGGATGGGTGATCTTCGCCGGCGAACAACTCCCGCCCTGCGGCGTAGCCGGAGGCGCGGTCGAGCACCGCGCAGGGGATGACGGGGCCACTCTTCAGCCGGTGCCGGCGCAGCGCCTTGCGGAAACCTGCGAGCCGCTCGCTCAAGGGTGCGATGCGTCGCGCGCCGCCGACGAAGGCGATGCGCTTGTGGCCGAGCGCGATGAGATGCTCGGTGACCAATTCCATGCCGGCGGCATAGTCGGGGCCAACATAATCAGCCGGAAAACCCTCCACCCGCCGCTGCGCGAGCACGCAGGGAAGCCCGGCGCAGTGGCCGTCCTCCAGCGCATCGGCGCGGGTGTCCTCGGCGGGGACCACAACGATGCCGTCTACCCCATGCTCCTGCATGCGCACCAGGGCGCGGCGTTGGCGTTCGGCGTCTTCGGCGGTGTTGGTGATGAAGGCGACATAGCCTTCCTGGTCCAGCACGTCGTCGATGCCGGCGGTGAGCTGGGAATAATTGGGCGTGGTGATCTCGCAGAGCACGAGACCCACCGTGCGGGAGGCGCCCGAGCGCAGGTTGGCGGCGCGGCGATTGTAGACATAGCCAAGCTCGGCCATCGCGGCGTCGACCTTCAGCCGCGTCTCTTCCTTCACCAGGGGGCTCTTGCGCAGCACGAGGGAGACCGTCGCGCGCGAGACGCCGGCGTGGGCAGCGATGTCCTTGAGGGTGACGCGTTGCGCCTGTCCCACCGGCGCAACCGCTGCCGGCGAGCGGGCGGCCGATGAGGGGAATTCGCGTTTTTCAGCCAATTTGCGGCCGCTTCTGCCCGTCACTGCGACGTCTCTCCCTGCCCCTTGACCCTTGTCGGGCTCTCGGCAGAGATGTCTCTAAGGGAAGCAGGAGGGACCGGTCAACGTTTTTTTAGATCGATCTAAATCGTGCCGCACGGCGGGTACACGCCCTTCGCAGCGCGTCATTTTTTATTGCGGTGCCCAGGTTTGCGCGAGGTTTGCGCCGGAGCACGACACATGCGGCTTGAGAAGCGAAGACCGCGGTCACACGGGCTGCAAATATCTGCTCAAGGCATCTTCAGTTCGCTGCCCAACTCGACGGTATTTTTCACCTTGTCGTAGACGCAGATCATCGTCACCGTTTGCGTCCCGCCCTTCGGCTTGCCGCGCACCAGGGCGAGGCCGAAGGAATTGCTGCCAAAGGGATCGACGGTCGCCTTGGCGCCGGTCAATTGCGGCGCCGCTGCCTTGAGGCAGGCGGTCTCGACCGCCTTCCGGAACTCTGTCCATGCATCGTCGGAAGAGGCGAAGGCGCCCGGCGCCATGACGCACGCTGCGAGCAGGGCGATGGCCGGCAGGGCGCGGCGGGCGATTGGCAATTCCTTGCTCATTTGCATTCCTCACTTCCGCTTCATGGCCTCCGCCAGCGCCGCGCCGAAGGCACCTTGAGAGGACGGCTCGGGCTTGCGCGGCGGGGGAGGGGACGGGCGGCGATCATTACGCGAATCTTGGCGAGGGTCTTGGCGCGGCGCGTTGCGTGTCTCCTGAGCCGGGCGCTGGGCGCCGGCATCCTTGCGCATGGTGAGGGAAATGCGCTTGCGCGGGATGTCGATTTCCAGAACCCGCACCTTCACGACATCGCCGGCCTTCACCACCTCGTGGGCGTCCTTGATGAAGCGGTCGGCGAGCTGGGAAACATGCACCAGCCCGTCCTGGTGCACGCCGATATCCACAAACGCCCCGAATGCGGCAACGTTCGTCACCGTGCCTTCCAGCAGCATGCCGGGGCGCAGGTGCTTCATGTCCTCGATGCCATCAGCGAAGGTGGCGGTCTTGAACTCGGGCCGGGGATCGCGGCCGGGCTTCTCCAGCTCGGCGATGATGTCGCGCACGGTGGGCAGGCCGAAGCGGTCGTCCACAAACGCGGCGGGATCCAGCGTCCGCAGCTTTGCGCTATCGCCCATCAGCGCGCGCAGGTCGCGGCCACAGGCGGCGACGATTTTCTTGGCGACACCATAGGCTTCCGGGTGGACCGAGGAGGCGTCCAGCGGCTCCTTGCCGTTGGAGATGCGCAGGAACCCGGCGCACTGCTCGAAGGTGCGCGGACCAAGGCGCGCCACCTTCAACAGGTCGCGCCGCGCGGCGAAAGGGCCGTTGGCATCGCGATGGGCGACGATCGCCTCTGCCAGTGCGGCGCCGAGGCCCGACACCCGCGCCAGCAGAGAGGCCGAGGCGGTGTTGAGATCGACGCCGACCGCGTTCACCGCATCCTCCACCACGGCGTCCAGCGCGCGGGCAAGGCGGGGCTGGTCGACATCGTGCTGATACTGGCCGACGCCGATGGCCTTGGGCTCGATCTTCACCAGTTCGGCCAGCGGGTCCTGCAAACGCCGTCCGATGGAGACCGCGCCGCGCAGCGAGACGTCGAGATTGGGAAATTCGGCGGCGGCTGCGGCGGAGGCGGAATAGACCGAGGCGCCGGCCTCGCTCACCACCACCTTGATGGGCCGCTTTTCCGTCGGCAGGCGTGCGATGAGGTCGGCCGCCATTCGGTCGGTCTCGCGGCTCGCGGTGCCGTTGCCGATGGCGACCAGCTCCACATTATGCTTGACGATCAAGGCGGCGAGGGTGGCCTGCGCGCCGTTGATGTCGTTGCGGGGCTGGAACGGGTAGACGGTGGCGGTATCCAGCAGCTTGCCTGTGCTGTCGACCACGGCGACCTTCACGCCGGTGCGAATGCCGGGGTCGAGGCCCATGGTGGCGCGGGAACCGGCCGGGGCGGCCAGCAGCAGATCCTTGAGATTGCGGGCGAACACGCGGATCGCCTCTTCCTCCGCGCGCTCCTGCAATTCCACCATCAGGTCGATGGAAAGGTTAAGAGAGAGACGCACGCGCCAGGCCCAGCGCACCACCTCCATGAGCCAGATATTGCCCGGTGCGCTGTCGGTGATTTCGATCGCGATCGCGATGATCCGCTCGACCGGCTTCACCGGGCTGGCATCGTTCGCATCCACCTCGATATCGACGGAAAGAATGTCCTCGTTGCGCCCGCGCAGCATGGCCAGCGCGCGGTGGCTTGGTGTGGTGGACCACCGCTCGAAATGGTCGAAATAATCGGAGAATTTGGCGCCAGCGTCCTGCTTGCCCTCATTGACCCGCGAGCGGATCACGGCGCGTTCCTTCATATAGCTCCGCAGACGGCCCAGCAGATCGGCATTCTCGGTGAGGCCCTCGACCACGATGTCCCGCGCGCCTTCCAGCGCCGCCTTCACGTCCAAGATCTCTGGCGAGATATAGGCGGATGCGAGGTCGGCGGGCACTTTGCGACGGTCAGCCAGGATTGCCTGCGCCAACGGACCGAGGCCACGTTCGCGGGCGATTTCCGCCTTGGTGCGCCGCTTCGGCTTGAAGGGGAGGTAGATGTCCTCAAGCTCCGCCTTCGTGGTCACTGCGGTGATCTTCGCTTCCAGTTCGGCGGTGAGCTTGTCCTGCGAGCGGATGGACTCCAGCACCGTCGCGCGCCGGGATTCCAGCGCCCTGAGATAGGCGAGGCGCTCCTCCAGGGTGCGAAGCTGGGTGTCGTCCAGCCCGCCGGTCGCTTCCTTGCGGTAGCGCGCGACGAACGGGACGCTGGCGCCTTCATCCAGAAGCGCGATAGCGGCGGAGACCTGTTCCGCGCGGGCGGCAATCTCGGACGCAATGGTGCGGGTGATGGAAGCGGCAGTGCGGGCGTCGGCCATTCGGGTCTCGCAGTTCGGAACGGGCGGGGACCATATGCCTGCCGCTCGCGGCTGCCAACATGCACCGCCGTGTCAGGCGCCATTCGCTCCCTCTCCCGCTTGCGGGGGAGGGGTGGGGAAGGGGCTTGAGCCTAAGGGAAGTGCTTCAGCCCCGCCGCTTCTCACCACTTCCCCCTCCCTAGCCCTCCCCCGCAAGCGGGAGAGGGGATGAGGCTGTGAGGGGATATGAGGCGGTGCCGAAAATCGCCCGTAGGTCGGGCGCGGTGCCGGGGTCGGAATGAAGGTTTAGGCGCTGCTCGACGTGCATGAAATGGTGGCGCGACAGGTCGATGGCGCGGGCGACATCGCGGGCACGCAGCGCCTCGACGATGGCGCCATGCTCATCAACCCCGCAGATGGATTGCGAGGCGGGTTCGTAGACCGAGACCATCACCGACGAGCGGCTCAGCAGGTCGCGCAGGAAGCGGGACAATTCTTCATTGTCGAGAGCATCCACCAGCAGCATGTGGAACGCCCCGGAGAGGCGCACCGAGGCCGCACGGTCGCCGCGCTCGGCGGCGGCGCGCTCCTCGCGCAGATGGGCGTCCAGGCGGGCCAGGATATCGTCGTTGAGGATCTGGCCGAGCCGCACCAGCACACCGGCTTCCAGCACCCGGTGAGCCTCATAGACGGCCTTGATCTCGTCGACCGAGGGCCGCGCCACGCGGGCACCGCGATTGGGGATGATCTCGATACGCCGTTCGGCACCCAGCCGTTGCAGGACCTTGCGCACCCGCTCGCGGGAGACGCCGAAGCTCTCGGCGAGCTTGTGCTCGGCCAGCTTGGTGCCGGCCTTCAGGCGTCCCTCCATGATGGCGCGGGTGATCGCCTGATGGATCAGCTCGTCGGCCTCCGGGTCTGCCTTGCTCGGCTTGGTCCGCTTCTCAGTCATGCCTCATCCGTATCAGCGCCCTAAAAATGTGCACATTACCTATTTAAAAATGTGCACATTTATTTCCGACGTCGACAGTCCTTTGGGGTCGCGTGACCCAAGGGCTTCATATAGCACAGCTTTCCAGGAATGTGCACAATTGGCCCAACTCTTGCGAAGACCAAGGCATCCTCTCCCGCCTATCGAAAGGGAAGCAGATGGTCACGCACATATCCCGCCGTTCCGCATTGAAGCTGGGGGCCGGCGCCCTCGTTGGCAGCATTGCAATGCCCGCAATCTCCCGCGCCGCCGCGAAGGAAATCGTCATCGGCGGCCCGGCCGGTGCCGCGAAATATTTCAACGCGGACGTCTTTCCGCTGATCGAGAAGAAGCTCGACATTAAGGTGCTCTACGAGGGCACCAACTCGCTGACCAATTTGCAGAAGATGCAGGCCGACAAGGCCAGCCCGAAAATGTCCGTGGTGGTCATGGACGATCCGGTGATGCTGCCGGCGGCGGCGGACGGGCTGATCGTGCCCATGGCCAGCGCCTCGGTTCCGAACCTCGCGAAGCTGGTGCCCGGTTCGATCCATCAGGACGGCATGTGGGCGAACTACCAGCGGCCCTGGGCCGGCATCGCCTATTCCACCAAGCGCATGCCCACCGCCCCCGCCGCCTGGGCAACGCTCTGGGACCCGAAATACAGCCAGAAGGTCATCGTGCCTTCGCTTCAGAACACCGAAGGTTTCTGGGTTCTTCTGGCCGCCGCGCATCTTGAGACCGGGAAGCCCTACAAGGAGGCGCAGTACGACATCGATGCCGCCTTCAAGAAGCTTAAGAGCCTTAAGCCGAACCTGCTGAACGTCTATACCAACGCGCCGCAGGCCATCAATCTGCTGGAGCAGGGAGAGGCCTATATGATCGGCGGTCAGTTCTCCGCCTATACACTGATCCGCAAGGCGGACGGCTCCCCGGTAAATCTGGCCATTCCCGCCGACGGTGGGTTCGCCATGCCATCCGGCATCGCCAAGGTGAAGGGTGGCCCGGCGGGCGATCTCAGCGAGGCGGTCATCAACGCTTTCCTCTCGCCCGAGGTGCAGTCCGTGCTCGCCGCCAAGGCGTTCGTGGCGCCGACCAACACCACCGTCCCGACCCCCGCTGGCTTCCCCGACGCCGCCTCCCTGTTCGCGCCCGACTGGGCGTTCGTCGCCAAGGAACGCGCCGGCTGGGTGGACCGCTGGATCAAGGAGATGTCATGACCGACGCAGCCCCCCATCTGGTCGTCAAACAGGCTTCCAAGCGATATGGCGCCACCACGGTGCTCGACCGGGTGGACCTTGCCATCGGCCGTGGGGAGCTGGTGACGCTTCTCGGGCCCTCGGGCTGCGGCAAGACCACCTTGCTGCGGCTCGTCGCCGGCCTCGCAATGCCCGACGGCGGCTCGATCGAGATCGCCGGACGGGATGTGACCCGCACGCCGCCGCACAAGCGCAACGTAGGCGTGGTGTTCCAGAGCTACGCCCTGTTCCCGCACCTGACGGTCGCCGGCAACGTGGCCTTCGGGCTCAATGTGCGCCGCCGCCCCAAGGCGGAGGTGCAGGCGGCGGTGTTCCGGGCTCTGGCGCTGGTGCATCTCGACCATCTCGCCGCGCGCCCCATCTCGGCGCTCTCGGGCGGCCAGCAGCAGCGGGTCGCCCTGGCGCGTGCCATCGCGGTGCAGCCGGACGTGCTGCTGTTCGACGAGGCGCTCTCCGCGCTTGACCGCAAGCTGCGGGAAGAGATGCAGGTTGAGATGCGGCGTATCCTGCGGGACATCGGCGCCACCGCCATCTTCGTCACCCACGACCAGGACGAGGCGCTCACCATGTCCGACCGCGTCGCGGTGATGAACGGCGGGAGGATCGAGCAACTGGCGGAACCGCGCACCGTCTACGCGCGCCCCGCGAGCCTGTTCACGCTCAACTTCGTCGGCCTGTCCTCGCGTGTAGCAGGCACGGTCGTCGGCTCACATGACGGCGTGGTGGAGGTGGACACCAAGCTCGGGCGGCTTTCGGCGATGGGCAATTTCCTCGCCGGCTCTCCGGTCATCGTCGCCACCCGTCCCGAGCATGTGCGCCCGGTCTCGGAGGGCGAGGGCAATGTCGCCACGGGTCGTGTGCAATCGGTGGTGTTCCAGGGCTCCCGCAGCCTCGTATCCGTCACCACGGAGGCCGGCCCGTTGCTCGCCGAGTTCGCGGGACAGGACGCCGCCAATCTGGTGCCGGACGCACCCATAAGCCTCGGCTGGCCGGTGGCTGAAACCCTGGCCTTTCCGGCACCGGAGGCGGCATGAGCGACGCAGCCATTCCCGTCCCCGTGCAGCCCAAGAGCTTCGACCGGGAAAAACTTCTGGCTTGGGCGCTCGCCGCGCCCGCGCTGCTGATCCTCATCGGCCTGTTCGCGCTGCCGCTGGCGAAACTGCTGGCGGCCAGCGTCGCGGCGCCGGACGGCAGCTTCACGCTCGCCGAATACGGCAAGCTTCTGGGGACGAGCTATTATCTTGGCGTCGTCTGGAATTCCCTGCGCCTTGCGCTCATCACCACGTTGATCGCGCTGGCCATCGGCTATCCCGCATCCTTCGCATTGGCGCGGGCACGGGGCGGGGTGCGCAGCACGCTGCTGGCGTGCCTGTTCCTGCCGCTGGCGGCGAGCGTGATCGTCAAGGCGTTCGCCTGGACCATCCTGCTCCGTAGCGACGGGCTCGTGAACACCGTTCTGATTGCCCTGCACATCATCGACGATCCGATCCGCATGATCTTCACCGAGACCGCGCTGATCGTCGGCTCGGTCAACATCTTCCTGCCGTTCATGATCCTGCCGATCTACACGGTGGTGACGCAGCTGGACACCCGCCTTTCCGATGCCGCCGCGACCCTTGGCGCATCGCCTGTCGAGGCGTTCGTGCGGGTGGTGTTTCCGCTCACGCTTCCCGGCATCATCGCCGGTGTCGCTTTGGTATTCTCGCTCTCGGTGTCGGCCTATGTGGTGCCCACGCTGCTGATCGGGGAGCGTTATCCCACCCTCTCCACAACCATCGCCAAGGCCTATCTGCTGGCGCGCCAGCCGGCGTTCGGCGCGGCGGCCGGCGTGGTGCTCCTCGCCATCGCGGTGGCGGTGGTCACCATCAGCACGCGGCTCGGACGCGGGGAGGCACGCAAATGAGCGCGCGCATCGCAATCATCTTCGCATGGGCCGCGGCGCTGGGGGCGGCGCTGTTCCTGCTGGCGCCGCTGCTGGTCATCGCTGCCGCATCGTTCTCGCCGACGCCGGTGTTCGACCTGCCGGTGGATGGCGCCTCGCTGCGCTGGTACAGCCGGATCGCGTCGCTCGACGGCTTCTGGCCGTCGCTGTTCCTGTCGCTTCAGATCGCCGGTCTTTCCACCGCGCTGGCGCTGGTGCTGGGGACGCTCTCGGCGATCGCCATCACCAAGGGCAAGCTGCCGTTCGCCGAGACCATCGGCACCTTCCTGGTGTCGCCGCTCATGATGCCGGGCCTCGTACTCGGCATCGCGCTGTTACAATATTTCCGTTCCATCGGCTTTGCCGCCACCTGGAGCGCGCTGCTGCTGGCGCATCTGGTGATCACGCTGCCCTATGTGGCCCGCACCATGGTCGCGGGTCTCGCGCGCTTCGACTTCACCTTGGTTGAGGCCGCCCGGACGCTGGGCTGCACCTATCCCGGCGCGATCCTGAAAGCCATGGTCCCGGCCCTGGCGCCCTCCTTCCTCACCGCGGGATTGTTCAGCTTTCTCGCCTCCTTCGACAATTATCCCGTGTCGATCTTCCTGACCGACGTGCGGACCAAGACGCTGCCAATCAAGATGCTGCAATATATTGAGGAAGCGCCCGATCCCACGATCGCCGCGCTATCGACGCTGATCCTCGGCGCCACCGTTATCCTGCTGATCGCCAGCGACCGCATGGTCGGCCTGCACCGCATGGCGGGGACCGGAGAATGAAGACCGCGCCATTTCCGGGTCTGCCGGCCTCCACCCGTGATCTCGTCGGCTATGCCGGCGCGCCGCCCCAGGCCAATTGGCCCGGACGCGCCAAGGTCGCCGTCTCCTTCGTGGTGAATTTCGAGGAAGGGGCGGAGTTTTCCGTCTCTGAGGGGGATGCCCGCAACGAGGGCATATACGAGGTGGACCACAAGCTCGACGGCCCCGACCCCTGCATCGAGAGCCATTTCGAGTATGCCACCCGTGCCGCCTGGTGGCGCATCATGGACCTGCTCGACACCCACGGCGTGAAGGTCACGGTGAGCGCCTGCGGGCGTGCCGTGGAACGCTCGCCGGATCTGGCGCGGGATGCCATCGCGCGCGGCCACGAACTCTCCGCCCATGGCTGGCGGTGGGAGAGCCATGCTGGCATGGACGAAGCCACCGAGCGGGCCAAGATCGCCCGCACCGTCCAGGCCATCACCCGCGCCACCGGCCACCGTCCGGTGGGATGGCACACCCGCTCGGCCTCATCCGCCAACACCCGGCGCCTGCTGGTGGAGGAGGGCGGCTTTGTCTACGACAGCGATGCCTATAACGATGATCTGCCTTACTTCGTGCCCGTCTCGGGGCGGCGGCATCTTGTGCTGCCTTATGCCTTCGACACCAACGACATGCATTTCCAGCATACCCAGCGGTTCCGGGGGGCGGACTTCGCCGACTATGTGATCGACGCGTTTGATTGGCTGGCGCGCGAGGGCGAACAGGTGCCGAAAATGATGTCGGTGGGGCTGCATTTGCGGATGATCGGCCGTCCCGGCCGCATGGGCGCGCTGGATCGCATCCTGGCGCACATCACAGGCGCGGGCTGCGCCTGGATCGCTCCGCGCGCCGATATCGCCCGCCACTGGATTAAGACGTTTCCGGACGGTGCCGCGTGACGCAAAGGGACGCGGGCCGGCGCATTCTCATCGTCAATCCCAACACGTCGGACCACATCACCCGCTTGATGGTGGCGGAAGGCGTCCGCATGGCGCCGGCCGGTGTGGAGGTGGTGGGAGCAACGGCGCCGTTCGGCGCGCCCTCGCTCGAATGCCTGGCGGAACTCACCGTGGCAGGGCATGCGGTGCTCACGGTGCTGGCCGATCACCTCGATTGTGGTGCTGCCATCATCGGCGCGTTCGGCGATCCCGGTCTCGCGGCGGCGGTGGACATCATGCCCATGCCGGTGTTCGGCATCGGGCGGTGCGGGCTGCTTGCGGCCGCCGATGGGGCGCGCCGCCGCTTCTCAATCGTCACGCTGGGCCCCCATATGCGCGCTAGCCTGGAACGGGCGGCGCAAGATGCCGGGGTGGGCGAAGCGCTTGCTAATATTGCCTTTCTCTCCGCGAGCGTGCTGGAATTGGCACGCGACCCGGCCGGGTTTCACGCGCAGATGCTGGCCCTGGCGCGGGACTGTGTATCCGGGCATGGCGCCCAGGCGGTGCTGTTCGCGGGAGCGCCGTTTTCCGGCATCGGGAACGCGGGCTTGGCGGGGCTGGATGTGCCGGTGTTCGACGGGCTGTCCAGCGCCATGTCGGCGGCGCTCTCAGTCCCCGTGCGGGCGCGCGCGAGCGGAGAAATCGTGAGCGGCGGCAAGGCGATGGTGGGGATTTCGGAGGCTCTCGCGCGGCTGATTACGGCGCGTCTCAAGCGGGGCTGAACGTCACTTGCCCACGGCGAAGTCGCTGGTCGGGGCGGTGAAATTGCCGTGGATAATGAACGGACTAAAGCGCCGGGAAATGTCCACCGCGCAGCCGATCACCTCGCGCTGCACGGCATCGAGATGGCGCTGGTCGGCCCGCTCGGCCGGGATGGCGACAGCAACCGCTCCGATCACCGCGCCGACACTGTCGCGGAAGGCGGTGCCGATGCCCACGACCCCCTCCTCGAACTCCTCGTCTTCGATGGCGAAACCATAGCGCCGGATCTGCCGCAGGCTTTCCAGCAGGTCGCCTAACCCATTGATTGTCTTTGATGTGAGCGGCTGGAGACCGTGTTCACCGACCACCCGTGCCACCTGCATTTCCGGCAGCCAGGCGAGGATGGCTTTGCCCACCGCGGTCGCGTGGGCGGCGTTCTCGATGCCCTCGCGGCGGATCTCCGCTTCGCCGAAGCGCGGGCAGGGCAAAGCGGTGAGGATGGAGAGGGTGGTGCCGTCCATCACGGCGAGGTGGGCGGCCTCGCGGGTGCGCTCGTTCAGTCGTTTCAGGTAGGGCAGGGCCTCGCCGATGAAGTCGAATTGGCTGGCGCGCATGCGGGCCAGTTCCATGATGCGCGGGCCGGCGAGATAGGTCCGGCTTTTCGGGTTCCGCGCCACATAACGCCGTGCCACCAAGGTGTTAAGGAGATGATGGCAGGTCGAGGCGCTGAGGCCCATGAGGGCGGCGATGTCCTGAAGCTTCATCTCGTCCGCCGATGCGGAGAGCATTTCCAGGAGCTGAAGCGCGCGGTCCACCGACTGGGTGACGCCCTTCTCCGACTTGCCCAGAAGGGGGGCGGGAATCAAGGCGGGCTCTGGGTTTCGGGCGGTTTCTTGGGTGGGGTCCAGGTCGAGGTTGAAGGTGTGGCGCAGGACGCTGATGTCGGCCGGCTCAAGGCGCTGGGAGGCCTGGCGGCGATGTGTCAGCCGGGGTTCGGAGGCCATGGCTCAGGCCGGGGAATTGGACGGCGCGGGGATCGCCGCCTCGGCTTTCGCGAGCCGCGACTGAACCAGTAAGGCTATGGCGCACAAGGCAAATCCGGCGATGCTCACGCCGGTCCATTCACCCACATTCCAGGCATAGGCGCCGATCCCCGTGCCCACCGCCGCGCCCAGAAAGCGGGTGACCATGTACACGGTGTTGAGGCGGCTGATTGCGGTGGCATCCAGGTGGTAATTGCGGTTCATACTGCTGACGTGGCTCACCTGCATGCCAAGATCGAGAAGGATAATCCCCGGTATCAACCCCCAGATCGTGCCCCCCAACGCCATGAAGGTCAGGAACGAGGCGGCCATCAGCGCGCCGCTCGCCATGAGGATGACGGTCGGCTTCATCCGGTCCGACAGCCGCCCCGCCGCCGGGGCCGCAAGCACACCGCAGGCGCCCACCAGCGCGAGGGCACCGGCGACGTCGCTGCCGTAGTGCTGGGGCAGTGCCGCGAGGTGGAAGGCGAGGGTGGTCCAAAACACGCTGAAGGCGCCGAACTGAAGCGCGGCGGCGATGGAGGTGATGCGCAGCACCGGGTGGAGGCGCCAGAGGCGGCCGAGAGAGACGAACAATTCGCCATAGGAGCCGCTGAACTTCGGCGGGGAGCGCGGCAGCATCAGCGCCAGCACGACGATCAGCACCAGCATGACGCCGGCGGCGATGTGATAGACCGCCTGCCAGCCGAGAAGGTCGGCGATGGTGCCGCTGACGAAGCGCGAGAGTAGGATGCCGAGCAGCAGCCCGGCCATCACCAGCCCCACCGCCCCGCCGCCCTCGCCCTTTGGCGCGAGTTGCGACACGAAGGGGGGGAGGATCTGCGGCACCATGCTGGTGAAGCCGATGCCGAAGCCCGCCGCGATCAACAGGCCGATGGTCGGCGCGTGGGCAAACGCGATGAGCGCCAGCGCGGAGAGCCCAAGCATCACCAGGATCAGCGAGCGCCGCTCCACCATGTCGCCGAGCGGCAGCAGCACCAGCATGCCGATGGCGTAGCCGAGCTGGGTGGCCAGCGCGACCCAGCTGGCCCAGGCATCGCTTGCCGAGAACACCTGGGCGAATTCCGCCAGCAGCGGCTGGCAGTAATAATTGTTGGCGACCACGATGCCCGCGGTCACTGCCATGACCCAGACCATGGGGCCCTGAACCGAGCGTTTCATGGCAACTCGCAATCCGTGAGCGAAACAAGGCCCCGCGAGCGGGACCACGAGGGGCGTTACCTCACCAGGCGAGCGTAGGGAACCCCGCATCGGAGAGCAGGCGCCGGCCGCGCGCGCCGATCTCGTCGGCAAGGCCGGCCGGAGCGGCGACGCCGAGGAGGCGGCCCTTTTCCTTGCGCAGTTCGCCGTCGATAAACACGCTGTCGACGTTTCCGGCGTGGGCGAACATCACCGCTGCATCCACCGGGTTCAGCGCCGGTGCCATGTTCATGTCGTCGCGGCGCAGCAGCACGATGTCCGCCTTCTTGCACGGTGTGAGCGAGCCGATGGCGTGTTCGAGCCCGAGCACGTGAGCATTGTTGCGGGTGGCCCATTCCAGCGCCTCGAACGAGCGCACCGAGATGGTCTCGGCGAGCCCGCCGCCGGTGCCGATCTGCTTGAGGTTCTTCTTCTGATATTCCGCCGCGCTGCCGCCGGCGTCGCTGTCCAGTTCGGCCTGTATCGCCATGTTGTCGAACAGGCGCTGCACCATCAGGCTGATGCGCATGGTGTCGAACATCGATCCCGTGACCCCCGCCTCGGTGTCCGGGCCGATGGAGGGGCGCCCGCCGGCCGCGCTCACCCGGCCGATCAGGGGCGCCTTGGCGTGACCCTTGATCTCGACGATGGAGGTGGCGGTGATGGTCGCGCCCGCGTCCACCAGCAGCTTGATCTCGTCGTCGTCGATGTAGTTGGCATGGGCGAGATTGTGCTTGGCGCTGAGCAGGCCCTCGGCGGCGATCTGGCGGTAGCCGCCGGGCACCAGGCGGTTGGCGCGTCCCCACACATGGGCGCTGGAGAGCAGGTCGTATTCGCGCGCCAGGGCGAAATCTTCGCGGCACACCTCGATGGTCGCGTAGTCCGGCCCCAGGATGCACATGGCGAGGCCCAGCAAGGCGTCCTCGCTGGAGAACCGCCCGCGCCGCAGCCGTTCGATCTCCGAACGGGGGTGGGGGATTTCGGAGAACGGCCGTTCACCGGGCTTGGGCTTCGGCTTCACCGTGCCATGGCCGAACACGCCGCGAATGCCGGCGGCGGCGAGGCCGTCGATGGCGGCGTCGGTGTGCTCGGGCGTCGGGTTGTTATGGCACCAGTCGAACACCGTGGTGGTGCCGGCGTCGATCTGGCTCAGCGCGCCGGCATATTCGGACACGCGGATGTCGTCCGGGGTGAAGCGCGGCGCCGCGCCGGCATGGACGTAATTGTAATAATCCTGCCCCGCCCAATCGCTGCCGATGCCGCGCAGCACAGTCTGCCAGAGGTGGATATGGGCGTTGATCAGGCCGGGAATGACGATCATGCGGCTGGCGTCGACCACCTTGGCGTCATCGGCGGACAATTCGGGCGCGACGGCGAGGATGCGGTCTCCCTCGATCAGGATATCGCCTTTGCTCAGCAGCCCGATCTCAGGGTCCATGCTGATGATCGCGCCCGATTTTATCAGGGTTCTATCGTTGCCCATGTGCCCTGCCCATTGCCGATATAATTTCACAATATCGAATTTAATCCCTGCCTATTTATATGCCTCGCCTAATTACCCGTCAACTTTTGCGTATTGGCGTTGACATAGGGGGAGGTCATGGCATCTCATAAGAATGAAATTTCATGTGGTGGAATTTCTAATTTCGCCGCGATGCCCCAGCGCTTCTGGAATGCGAGGTCGAGATGGGTCCTTATGTGCTGAAACGGCTGGGCGTAGCGCTGCTTGTCCTCGCCGCCGTTTCGGTCATCACCTTCGCCTTGCTGCGCACCGCGGGGGACCCGGCGATCGCGCTCGCGGGCAATGATGCCGCCGCGGATGAAATCCAGCGCATAAGGGTCGCCTTCGGCTTCGATCAGCCGCTTTACGTCCAGTACTGGCGCTGGCTGGTCAGCGTGCTCAACGGCAATCTCGGCTGGTCCAATTATCTTCATCGCCCGGTCGCGGAAGTGATCGTCGAGCGGGCGCCGGTCACGGTGACTTTGGCGCTGTGCTCGGTCGCCTTCGCGATCGCCCTCGCCGTACCTTTGGGCGTCCTCGCCGCGTGGCGGCCCAACACCGCCATTGACCGCATCGCGCTCGGCATCGCCGTGGTGGGGCAGGCGCTTCCCAATTTCTTTTTCGCGCTGATCCTCATCGTGTTCTTCGGCGTGACGCTGCGTTGGCTGCCGATTTCCGGCGACGCCAAGTGGGCCAATTACGTCCTGCCCTCGATTGCGCTGGGGTATTATTCCGCCCCCGCCATCATGCGCCTGACCCGCGCGGGGATGATCGAGGTGCTGTCCGCCGACTATATCCGTGCCGCCCGCGCCAAGGGGGTGCGGGGGCCGCGCCTGCTGTTCAAGCATGCCCTGCGCAATGCCGCGATCCCGGTGGTGGCACTGACCTCCGTGCAATTGGGCCTGATGCTGGGCGGCTCCATCATCGTGGAATCCGTGTTCTCGATGAACGGGCTCGGCCGCCTCGGCTGGCAGTCGATCCAGCGCACCGACCTGGAGATGATCCAGGCCCTGGTCCTCACCATTTCCGTCGCCTACCTGCTGCTCACCTTCCTGGCCGATATTTGCAACGGCTTCCTCGATCCGCGCCTTCGGCTCGGGTGATGAAAGCCCGCCCATGTCGCTGATGGAAACCCAAGCATTGGACGCGGCCTCGGGGCCGGAGCGCCTCGATACGCCGCTGCGGGTCATGGTGCGCAAGGCACTGCGGCATCCTGGCCTGCTGGCGGGAACGCTGGTCATTCTCGCCATGACCATCATCGCGGTGTTCGCGCCGCTGATCGCACCGCACGACCCCTATGTGCAGGATCTGTCGCGGCGGCTCACGCCGCCGGTGTGGGACGCGCGGGGCAGTTGGGCGGCGCCCCTGGGCACCGACGCGCTCGGCCGTGATTATCTCTCCCGCCTGATCTGGGGCGCGCGGGTGTCCCTCGCCATCGGCTTCGGCGCCGCGCTGATCTCCGGGGTGATCGGCACGACGCTTGGCGTGTGCGCCGGCTATTTCGGCGGCAAGGTCGATCTGTTCGTGACCTTCCTCATCAATATCCGCCTCGCGCTGCCGGCCATGCTGGTGGCCCTCGCGGTGGTGGCGCTGGTGGGCGGCTCGCTGCACACGGTGGTTCTGGTGCTGGGGCTGCTGATCTGGGACCGCTTCGCCGTTGTCATGCGCAGCACCACCCAGCAATTGCGGGACCGCGACTATCTGGTTGCCGCGCGGCTGGCGGGGTGCAGCGCGGCCCGCATCATCCTCACCGAGGTCATGCCCAACCTGATGGCGTCCCTGATGGTGGTCGCGACCCTGGAGGTGGCCCACGCGGTGCTGCTGGAAGCCTCGCTCTCGTTCCTCGGCCTCGGCGTGCAGCCGCCCACCCCGTCCTGGGGGCTCATGGTGGCAGAGGGAAAGAGCAATATGTTCTCGCGGCCGTGGATCATCGCCATCCCCGGTCTCACGCTGTTTCTGCTGGTGTTCGCGGTCAATATGTTCGGCGACGGCCTGCGCGATGTCACGGCGCCGGAGGGCCGCTCATGAGCGGCCTCAGTGGAAGCGACCTAAGTGGACGCGGCCTTAGCGTGCGCGATCTCAAGGTGACGCTGCCGGTGGGGCGGCGCACGCTGAACGCGGTGCGCGGCGTGAGCTTCGATGTCGCCCCGGGCCGCACGCTCTGCCTCGTCGGGGAATCCGGCTGCGGAAAATCCATGACCGCGCTGGCGCTCATGGGCCTGCTGCCGCGCCAGGCAACGCGGCAGGCCGACGCCATGAGGTTCGCCGAGCTTGATCTTGCGGGAATGAGCGACCGGCGCTTCTCGAAGGTGCGCGGCCGGCGCATCTCCATGATCTTTCAAGACCCGATGACCAGCCTCAACCCCTCCTACACAATCGGCAACCAACTGGAGGAAGCCTATCTCATCCATATGGGCGGGGGGCGGAAGGCGGCCACCGCGCGGGCCATCGAGATGCTCGGCAAGGTCGGGATCGCGGACCCGGAAAACCGGCTGACGCAATATCCCCACCAATTGTCCGGCGGCCTGCGCCAGCGCGTCATGATCGCCATGGGGCTGATGTGCGAGCCGGAATTGCTGATCGCGGACGAGCCGACCACCGCCCTGGACGTTCATGTGCAGGTGCAGATTTTGCGGGTTCTCGCGGACCTCCAGAAAGACCTCGGGCTCGCCATTCTTCTGATTACCCACGACCTCGGGCTTGTGGCGCGGTTCGCAGACGATGTGGCGGTGATGTATGCCGGGCGGATCGTCGAGAGCGGGCCCGTGGGGGCGGTGTTCGCGGCGCCCGCCCATCCCTATACCCGCGGCCTGCTGGATTGCATTCCCGTGCCCGGCGCGACCCAGCGCGGCGCACCTCTGGGGGCGATCCCCGGCATCGTGCCCTCGCTGCTGGGCGAGGTGCGCGGCTGCGCGTTCCGGGAGAGATGTCCCCATGTCATGCCACGCTGCGCCGATGAGGTGGACGTGCATGAACGGGGCGGCGGCCATGCCTATGAGTGCAACCTGCCGTTCGGGGCGGAACGTCTCGCCGTGATGGAGGGCCGCGCGTGACGGGCGACGCCATCCTCGAGGTCAAGAACGTCTCGAAGATCTATTATGTGCGCCGGCGCGGCAGCTTTCGCACCACGCCGATCGCGGCGGTGAAGGACGTTTCGCTGGCGGTGCCACGCGGCGGGGTGGTGGGCATCGTCGGCGCCTCGGGCAGCGGCAAGACCACGCTCTCCAAGATATTGCTGGGACTAGAGGCGCCGACCTCCGGGGAGGTGCTGCTCGCCGGACGCGCCACACGCGACCTCAGCCGGCTGGAGATGGCGGCGCTGGTGCAGCCGATCTTCCAAGACCCCTATCTCTCCCTGAACCCGCGCAAGACCGTGTCCTCCATCATCAGCCTGCCGCTGCGGGTGCGCGGCAGCGATGTCACAGCCGAGATCGCGCGCAAGGTGACTGACATCATGGAACTGACCGGCCTGCCGCGCCGGCTCGCCGGGGCCTATCCCAGCCAATTGTCCGGCGGTCAGCGCCAGCGCGTCGCCATTGCGCGGGCGTTGGTGGCGCGCCCGCAGGTGGTGGTGTGCGACGAGCCGACCTCCGCCCTCGACGTCTCGGTGCAGGCGCAGATTCTCAACCTGCTTCAGGACCTGCGGCGGGAACTGGGGCTCACCTATGTTCTCATCAGCCATAACCTTGCCGTGGTGGAGCATCTCGCGGACGAGGTGCTGGTCATGAACCAGGGCGAAGTCGTCGAGCGCGGCAGCGTGGACGATGTGTTCGCCCGGCCCGCCCATCCCTACACGCGGATGCTGCTGGCCTCCGTTCTCACGCCCGATCCGTCGCTGGGGCTGCCCGATCTCGTGCCCGGCTGACCAGCGCCATCCAGTGTTCAAGAAGAGGGGAAGACCGATGATCCTGAAGAGAGCCATGTGGGCATTCGCTCTGCTGCTCGCCGCGCTCGGGCTCGCCCCGGACGCGCGCGCCGACAAGGCGCACGACACCCTGGTCTGGTCCACCGAGCGCGAATTGAACGTGCCGCTGGTGTGGTGGGATTCGGTGGTCGAGGTGGCGGCGATGATGCACTTGATGTGCGACACGCTGGTCTACCGCGACCCCGACGATTATTCCTACAAGCCGCTGCTCGCCAAGTCCTGGACCTGGGTCGACGACAAGACCCTGGAATTCAAGCTGCGGGACGACGTGAAATTCCATGACGGCACGCCCTTCACCGCGAACGATGTCGCCGCCACCTACAACGCCTTGCTCAATCCCGACGCCAAGGTGCTGAACGCGGCGCTGATCAATTGGATGAGCAGCGTGGAGGCGGTGGACCCCACCACGGTGCGCATCAAGATGAAGGCGCCGTTCCCCGCCGCGCTGGAATTCCTCTCCGGCACCCGCATGGGCATCCTGCCCGCCAAGAGCTGGGAGAACCTGCCCAAGAACGCCAGCGGCCAGACCATCTACACCGGCATCAAGCCGATCGGCACCGGGCCGTATGTGTTCGACAAGTTCGTCGCCGGCCAGACCATGGAACTGGTGAAGAACAAGGCTTACTTCAACGGAGCGAAGGGCCAGCCCTCGATCAACCGGCTGGTGTTCAAGACCATTCCCGACCAGGAGACCCGCATCGCCGAGCTGATGGTGGGCAATATCGACTGGATCACCGACGTACCCCACGACAAGGTCGCCGAGCTGAAGGCCATGCCTGACATCGCCGTGGTCGAAGGCGCGGACATGCGGGTCGGCTATCTCCAGTTCGACGTGATCGGCCGCGAGGGCGAGACGCCGGTGAAGAACCTGAAGGTGCGCCAGGCCATCGCCCATGCCATCGACCGGGGCGCGATCGCCAAGAACCTGATCGGCGGCGGGGCGATGGTGATGAATGCCGCCTGCTACCCCACCCAGGTCGGCTGCACCGACGACGTGCAGACCTACGCTTACGACCCTGCGAAGGCCCGCGCCCTGCTGAAGGAGGCGGGCTATCCCAATGGCTTCAGCATCGACATCTACGCCTATCGCGACAAGGAATATGCCGAGGCGGTGATCGGCTATCTCAAGGCCGTGGGCATCCAGGCGAAGCTGAATTTCCTGCAATACGCCGCCCTGCGCGACAAGGTGCAGAAGGAGGGCGTGCCGCTGACGCTGCTGCTGTGGGGCTCCTCGGGCCTCAACGACGCCTCGGCCTTCGTCAGCGTGTGGTTCAAGCACGGCCCCGACGATCTGTGCCGCGACCCGGACGTGAAGGCGTCGCTCGATGCCGCCGACAAGGAGATGGACCCCGCCAAGCGCAAGGATTTCTACAAGGCCGCGCTCCAGAAGATCCAGTCGAACCTGTGCTGGCTGCCGATGTATTCCTATTCCAAGGCCTACGCCTATGCCGCCGGCATGGAGTTCAAGCCCACCGCCGACGGCTTCCCGCTGTTCTACCTCGCCAAATGGAAGAAATGAGCCGGACCAGGGGGCGCCTGCGGGGATGATGTCTGCCATCATCCCCGCCCGGATTCGCCCACCCGAGGCTTTGACATGACCGACGACATCCTGCGCCAACTCGCGCCCACCGGGGTCCTGCGCGCCGGGATCAACCTGTCCAACTTCCTGCTGGTCACGGGCCGCTCTCCCACCGGCGCGCCTGAGGGGGTGTCGCCCGACATGGCGGCTGCGGTGGCGGAGCGCCTCGGCGTCAAGGTGGACTATGTGCCGTTCGACCGCCCGGATGCCCTGGCGGAAGCGGCCGGGCAGGGGGTGTGGGACATCGCCCTGATCGGCGCCGAGCCGGCGCGGGCGCAGAAGATCGCCTTCACCGACGCCTATGCCGAGATCGAATCCACCTATCTGGTGCGGCTCGGCGCGCCGTATCAGAGCGTTGCCGATGTCGACCGCGCGGGGGTGCGGATTTCGGTGAGCGGCGGCAGCGCCTACGACCTCTGGCTGGAGCGCAACATTCGTCATGCCACCCTGGTGCGCGCCGCCGGCATCGAGGAATCCTTCGTCCGCTTCATCGAGGACGATCTCGACGTGCTCGCAGGGCTGCGGCCCCGGCTTCTCACGGATGCTGAGCGCATGCCCGGCGCGCTGGTGCTGCCGGATTGTTTCACCAGCGTGCAGCAGGCCATCGGCACGGCGCGTGAAAACACGGCCGGAGCGGCGTTCCTGCAATCCTTCGTCACGGAGGTGCGCAGTTCGCGGCTGGTGGAGCGCTTTATCGCCCGCCATGGCGTGCGTGGCCTGACCGCCGCGGGATGAGACCGTATTCTTGAAGCTCTCAATTTGTAGGTTTAACGGATTGCGTGACCCGTTGATCCGCAATAGGCTTGCGTCGGGTCTCAATTTTAAGCGCCGTAAGCCATCGTATGCTCGATTCCAAAGAACCGACCGCGCTTCAGATCTCCGACGTTTCGCGACACGCGGGCGTCTCCGCCTCCACAATACGAGTTTGGGAGCAGCAGGATCTGCTGACGCCTGCCTATACCGAGACCGGCCGGCGGGTCTATCGCCAGGCGGACCTCGAAACCGCCATCGCCATCAAGCGGATGCGCACCGTCGAGGGGATGAAGATTCCCGAGATCAAGGCGGCGCTGGCGGCGCAGCCGGTGGTCAGCCCGGAGCTTGCGGCCGAGCGCGAAGAAAACGAGATCGCCTCTTCCGAGGTGGGCGCGCACCTGCGCAAATTGCGCCAGGCGCGCCGCCTCACCATCAAGTCGGTGGCCGAGGCGGTGGGCATGGACCCCTCGGTTCTGGCCTCCGTCGAGCGCACCTCGCTCGGCATGGACATGCCGCTGCTGAAGCGCCTCGCCAATTTCTATGACGTCACCCTCAACACGCTGATGGGCGTCGAACTCGCCGACGTTCCGCCGGGCCGCGAGTTCGTCACCCGCGATCACGGCGAGCTTCTGCCCCGCCTCGGCCTCGGGGTGCGCATGGAGCGCCTGTGCTCGGGGCGGGATGTCATGGCGTGCAAACGCTGGCTGGTGGAGCCGGGCATCCATTCCAACGGCTCCTATCGCCACGAGGGCGAGGAATTCCTGGTGGTGGTGTCGGGCGAATTCGAGATCACCATCGACAACAACCGGGTTCACCACCTCACCGCCGGCGACACCATATATTTCCGCAGCAACCTGTTCCACGCCTGGCGCAATCCGGGCCGGGAAACGGCGGAACTGATCTGGATCGGCGTGGGCGACAGCTTTTGAGCAGGTAGGGCTCTTGGGCGTCTGCGCCTCTTGATGCCTTAGGCGCTTTCGTCCGCGCCATTGCCCCTCCCAATCCTCCCCCGCAAGCGGGAGCTCTGCGAAAGGGATCTCGCAAACGCCCTCGGTTCGCTAGATGCAAAGGCCGAGCTGCTTTTACCTCTCCCCGAGGGGGAGAGGTCGGCTGCGAAGCAGCCGGGTGAGGGGGCTCCGACATTTCAGGGCTGGAAAGGGTTGTCCCCCTCACCCCAGCCCTCTCCCCCGCGGGGAGAGGGGCATGCCGCAGTCACTCGACAAACACCACCAAACCCGCGCCTACCCCTTTCGCAAGCGGGAGAGGGAACGCGGTCACGGCCTCGGTCGTGCAGACGGGCCGAGCGCAATCCCCTCAACCCGGCACAATAAACGTCGGCGAGATGTGGCGCAGGCTGGTTTTGACGTGGAGCAGGGCCGGCCCGTCATAGGCCAGGGCCTCCAGCAGGGCCGGCTCCGCATCCTCGTTCCGCGCCACGGTGAGCGTCAGGCAGCCATGGGCGCGGCCGATGGCGGCGAAGTCGGGATTGGTCAGGCCGGTGCCGTGGACGCGGCGGGGATAGCGCCTCTCCTGATGCATGCGGATGGTGCCGAAGGAGGCATTGTCCGAGAGGATGACGATGGGCTTCGCGCCGCGCGCGCAGGCGGTGGCAAGCTCCGCCCCGGTCATCTGGAAGCCGCCGTCGCCCAGGAAGCAGACGACGCGCCGCTCTGGGAAGCGCAAGGCAGCAGCCACCGCCGCCGGCATGCCGAACCCCATCGCGCCCGACAGGGCGTTGAGGAAACGCTGCCCCTCGCGATAGCGGAAATAGCGGTTGAGCCAGGCGCCGAAATTCCCGGCATCGGCGGTGATGATGGCATCGTCCGGCAGGCGGCGGCTGCACGCATCCACCATGGCGGCGAACACCACGCCGTCTTCCGCCTCCACCGGGGTCCATTTCGACCAGCCCAGCCAGGTTTCGTGAAGCCGGTCGCGCCAGGGTGTCCAGGGCTTGTGCTGAGGCGCGAGCGCGGCGAGCTTTTGAAGAAACTCCGTGCAATCTGCCAAGATCGCGAGCCGGGTCTCGCGCAGCGTGCCCACCGCGTCGGCGCTCTCATGCACATGGATGAGCGGCACTTCGGGAATGGGCACGGCCGGAAATGTGTAGCCCTGGCTGGTGACATCGCCGAGCCGTGTGCCCACGGCAAGCATCAGGGTCGCTTCGCGCAGGCCCGTCACCAGCCGGGGGTCGGTGCCGTAGCCGAGGTGCGCGACGAAACTGGGGTGGGTGTTTTCAAGGATATCGGCCTGCCGGGCACTGGCGGCAATGGGGATCTCCCAGGCATCCGCAACCTGTCTCAGCGCGGTTCGCCCACAGGCCGTGTTCGCCGCCATGCCGGCGACGAGCAGCGGCCGGGGGCTCGCAGCGAGCAGGGCGGCGGTGGCTTCCACCTCGTCCGCCGCCGCGCGGGGTCGCGCGACGCTGAGTACCGGCGATGGCGCGCAAGCGCAGGTGTCGTCCAGGAGGTCTTCCGGGACGGCGACCACCACCGGGCCGGGAAAGCCTCGGCTCGCCACATGGAACGCCTGCGCGAGCAGGGCTGCCGCGCGGTCCGGCGCCTCGATCTGCACGGTCCATTTGGCAAGGTCCGAATAGGTCTTGGCGTAGTTCACCTCCTGGAAGGCGCCGCGTCCGAAATCCTGCCGGTCCACCTGCCCGACGATCACCACCAGGGGCACGCCGTCCTCGCGCGCCGTCTGGATGGCGATGGTGACATTGGCGGCGCCGGGGCCACGGCTCACCATGACCACGCCGGGCCGGCCGGAGAGGCGGGCATCGGCCACCGCCATGAAGCCCGCGCCGCCCTCGTGCCGGGCTGTGACAAGTTCGATCTCCGGCGCGTCGATCAACGCATCCATTATGCCGAGGAAGCTTTCCCCCGGCACGCAGAAAATGCGCTCGACATTGTGCGCGCGAAAACTGGCGACGATGGCCTGCGACCCGGAAACCCGGAGCGGATTTGCGTCTGCGTCCATCTCAGGCTCCCGTCAGCCCGCCGTCGGTGAGGATGGTGCGGCCGGTAATCCAGCGGGCATCATCCGATGCGAGCATGACGATGGCGGAAGCGATGTCATCTGCCTCTGCGACACGGCGCAGCGGGGTCGCCTCGGCGATGCGCTGGCGGCGCTCCTCGGGCACGGCGGCGGTCATGTCGGTCTTGGTCAGGGCGGGGGCGACGGCGTTCACCGTGATGCCGCGTGGACCGAGTTCGATCGCCATGCCGTGGGTGAGTGTGGCGACCGCAGCTTTGGCCGCCGCATAGATGCTGATGCCGCCGCCAGGCGTGAACATGCGCTGGGTGGAGATATTGACAATCCGCCCGCCGCTGGCGGGGAAATGGGGCAGCGCCGCCTGCGTCACCGGGATGATGCCCCAGACATTGGTGTCGAACTGGTCTTTGTAGAAGGCATAGTCGATGTCGCCCACGGCGCGCAGGCCGAGAATGCCGGCGCAATTCACCAGGATGTCGATCTTGCCGAAGGCGTCCACCGCGCCCGCCACGGCGGCCTTGATGGCGGCTTCGTCCACCACATCGGCCTGGAAGGCGAGGGCCTTTCCGCCGGCCGCCACGATCTCGGCGACCAGCGCCTCGGCCTTCTCGCGCTGCGTCTTATAGGTCAGGGCGACGCTTGCCCCACCAGCCGCGAACTTGCGAACCACTGCCTCGCCCATCCCGCGCGAGCCACCCGTGACAAAAGCCACTTTCCCTGCAAAAGCCGTCACTTTCCGCTCCTTCTTTTCATCCGATTGTGCCGGTTGAAGGGCCGGCATGAACCTGTTGAGCCGAGGGATGTTTGGAAAGGGCGGGCTCATCCCTTTTCACCGTCATGCCCGGGCTTGTCCCGGGCATCCACGCCCATCCCTTAAGAGGCACCTGGCGGAGCCGCGTGGATGCCCGGATCAAGTCCGGGCATGACGGGCTTGGATTGTTTGGCCGATGCCTCGCCCGCCCTTTGCCTCAAGACGCCTCAGGCGGTGCCTTGGTGGCGATCCAGGATTCGAGGATGGCCGGCGTGCGATGCGCGCTCATGGTCCGGGCAAGGTCCAGCGCGGTGAAGCCGGCGCCGTCCGTCTCCAGCGGATCGGCGCCGTAAGAGAGCAGCATTTCCAGGATTTCCACCCGATCGAACATGGCGGCCATCATCAAGGCGGTTCGGCCGCCACCGGCAGGGGCATCGTTGCGCGCGCCATAGACGATGAGGTGCTTGGCGATGGAGAGGTGGCCGGTATAGGCCACCGCCGCCAGCGGGGTCTGGCCCCGGTCGTTGGCGAAGTTGGGATCGGCGCCGTGGGAGAGCAGGGTCAGCACCGCCGGCTCGTTGCCGTTGTAGGCGGCCAGCATCAGCAGGCAGTCGCCTTTGTCGTTGCGAAGGTCGCGCGGCAGGCCGTCTTCCAGCAGGCGGTCCAGCACCTTGGCATCGCCATGGCGGGCGAGATCAAAAACGCGGGTGGCGAAGTCGATGACGTCGTCGTCCAGGGTCACATCGATATCGTCGATCTGTCGCTGTTCCACGGGGATCTCCTTATCCAATGCTCATGCCAGCCATATGGGGTCGCCGGCCCGGATCACGCCTTCCAGCAGCACCGCGCCATACACCCCCGCCATGCCGGCGTGGGCGGTGGAGACGTGCCGCAGGATCTTGGGGTCGGCATCGCCGGTTTCGGGGTCGATGGTGATGATCTTGCAGCGCGGATCGCGCTCGGTGAGCATCACTTTGCACCGTTCGCCGATCTGCAGGACCTGCCCGATCAGGCTGTTTTCGTAGAACGGTTCGCCATTGTCCCAGTCGACATAGAAATTGGCCCGAAAGCGGCGGGTGTCGAGCGCCATGCCGAGTTCAGATTCCAGCGCCGAGAGGGTGGGATGGGCGAACAGCGAGACCGGGCGGCAGTCGCACAGGCTGCGCTCGCTGAAGCGCAGCACCAGGGGGAAATCCGCCTCCGCCTCAAGGGCGGATTTCAGCCGGGGATCGCGCACTGATAGTCGCTCGCCGTCGGGCGATTCCACCTCGATGTCGAACGTGTCTTCGTCGGGAAAGAGAGTGACGAGGCCGGGGCCGATGCCGAGCGCGGCATCCATGTCCAGGGGTCCCGTCACGGCGGGATCGCGCAGGCGCGCCTTGTAGCGCACGAGGTCTTCCATCTGGCGGATGGTGAACCAGGGAAAGCCGACGCGCCCGCCCTGCTGCACGAAGGCATAGACCCGGTCCCCGAACAGGCCAGAATAGCCGAGGAAACCGGCCTCGACGCTCTCCCCCGCCATGCTTTTCACGGGGTAGCGGACGATCGCGGAGACGGAACCGATCTTGGTCATGAAAGGGGGCGCTGGCTCAGTCATAGGCGAGGACCAGTTCGGGGGTGCTGGGTGTGGAGCAGCAGGCCAGGATGTAGCCGCGCTCGCGTTCACGGCGGCTGAGCGCGAGCGCGCCGCGCTGCTCGATGCCGCCTTCCGTCATCTTGGCTTTGCAGGCGCCGCAATGACCCTCCCGGCAGGAGTAGGGTACCGGAATGCCCGCTGCCAGCGCGGCATCGAGCACGGTTCCCCCGGTCCAGGCGAGGTGATGGATGGCATCGCCGATCAGGATGGTGACGGCGGATGCTGCCTCAGTTGTGCGCGGCGGGGGCGGTTCCGGCTCAGGGGGCGCGGCGGGCGGGAGGAACCGTTCGCAGAACAGGTCCTGGCCGGCCAGCGGGCCGCCCGCGCTGAACAGGCTCTCCACCATGTCCATGAGCGGGCCGGGGCCGCAGACATAGGTCTGCGCCCCGGGATGGGTCGCGGCGAAGGCGAGCACGGCAGGCGTGTCGAGGAAGCCTTCGTCGTCGCTGAAATGGTGGCGCACGGTGAAGCGCGGCGCATAGATGCGCGCCAGCTCCGCGATGGCGGCATCGAAGATGGCGGCGGCGCGATTGCGATTGGCATAGAGCAGCGCCACCGGGCGCGCGGTGGTGGCCAATGCGGTCTTCAGCAGGGAGAAGATCGGCGTCACGCCGCTGCCGCCGGCGATCAGCAGCAGCGGGCTTGTGGCATCGTTCAGGGCGAAGGTGCCGGTGGGCGGGGCGACATGCAGCGGCTGGCCGTGGGCGAACGCCTCGACCAGACGGCCGGACACCGCGCCGCCTGCCACGCGCTTCACCGTGAAGCGCAGCGGCTCGTCGAGTTCGGGTGCGCTGGAGAGGGAATAACAGCGCGCCAGTGCATCGGGATCGCCCGGAATGGTGACGCGCAGGAACTGGCCGGCGCGCCCGCGATAGGCGGCGCGCAGGCTGTCTGGCACCTCAAGCTCGAAGGTGCGGGCATCGTCCGTCTCGACCCTGATGTGCCGGACTTTGAGAAGGGGCGCTGGCATGTCCATCGCTTGCGTCTCTCCTCAGCGGTGGTTGACGCGGATGCGCTCGGACGCGATGCCGGCGGCGCGGGCGCCGTCTTCCGCGCACGCCATGAAGCCGGCCGGGCCGCAGATGTAGAGTTCGGCGTCCCTCAGCCCGGCGAGATGGGTCGCGATGTCGCCCGCCGACAATTGGCCGGCGCCGTGGGTGTAGGTTTCCTGCATGGAGAAGATGTCGGGATGCTGCCGGGTGAGCGTGCGCAATGCCCTGAGGAACACCGCGCAGGTCTCGTCGCGATCCACCAGCATCAGCATCACCGGCCGGTCTCCGTACGTGACTGCTTCCTTGATCATGGGAAACAGCGGCGCGATGCCGATGCCTGCCGCCAGGAAGACGTGACGCTGGGTGTTCCGGCGCAATTGGAATGCGCCCTGGGGCGGCCCGATGAGCACTTTGCGGCCGGGCTTCAGGCTGTCGTGGCACCAGTTGGAGACCAGCCCGCCGGCCACCCGCTTCACGGTGAAGCGCGGCGTTTCCCCGCGCATGTGCAGGCTGGAGATGGCGTAGCACCGGTCATGGGGCCGTCCGCCGATGATGACGCGCACGGTCACGAACTGGCCGGGCAGGGGGCGGAAGGCCGGCACGCCGCCGGTGTCGAACTCGAACGACAGGCAGTCCTTCGCCTCGCGGATGACGCGGGTGATCAGGACGGCATGAAACGACGGACTGTTGGCATCGCCATTGCAAGTTGCGGAGGAGGGCGCCGGAGCGGGGCTCTGATCGGCCGGAAGCGAGGCGGCGATATCGGCAAGGAGCGCGTCCGCTTCATGGCTCCAGCGGGAGAAACTGTCCTCATCTGCGCCAAAGCTCGCGTCGAACAGACGATCGCCCATCGGATCGGCTCCTTTTTACAAAATTTCCTACAAATATGTAGCTTATGGAATTTTGAGTACCGTACCTCAGAGCCAGTGTCAATCACCTCATCTCACAGTTAAATTCTATTAAGATGGAGCTTTTTTAGTCGCCAAAACCGATGATTTCCGTCCATTGCGCTCTTGAAATGCAGGATTATCGGGGCTTTGCCTATTAGCTATGCAGTTTCGGGATTTGTAGGGTTTTAGCCATTGATTGGATCGATTGTGAGCTGCAAAAAATGCTGTAAGTTTCAAGTCAATGGGTGGTGGCACGCTTCGTGCTGATACCCATGGCGGGCCGGAGCCAGAGGCCGGCGGCAGACAGCGAGGGGGTGCAATGACACCTGACCAGATAGACCTGATTCAAGAGTCCTTCGAGAAAGTCGTGCCGATAGCGGATGGGGCCGCGACCCTGTTTTATGGCCGGCTGTTCGAGATCGCTCCGCAAGTGAAGCCGATGTTCAAGAACGACCTGACGGAGCAGGGGCGCAAGCTGATGAGCGCCCTCGGCCTGGTGGTGAACGGCCTGACCGATCTCGACGCGGTGGTTCCGGTGGCCAAGTCCCTGGCGGTGAAGCATGTCGCCTATGGCGTGCAGGCCGAGCATTACCAGCCGGTGGGCGAGGCGCTCATCTGGACCCTCGGGCAGGGCCTCGGCGAAGACTTCACCGACGACACGCGGGATGCCTGGCTGGCCGCCTATACGCTGCTGGCGACCGTGATGATCACGGAGGCCTACGGCGAGAAAGCCGCCTGAACACAGGTCCGCCGAAGATCCGGCCCGCAGCGGCGGGACGTTCAAAAAAGTCAAAAAACCCGCCGGTTGAACCGGTTGGATATCTGCAGCCGGGCGCTAAGGGGAAGCCCGGTTGGTGTTGCGTTCAACGAAACGCATCCTTTCAGAAAGGCTGTCCACATGAAGCAATTTAACCCCTTTAGGCGCCTCTTACTTGGCGCGTCGCTCGGAGCGACGCTTGGCGCGACTTGCGCCGCATTGATGGCGGGCGTGGCGCCGGCCCGTGCCGCGACGCCGGCCGATACCCTGGTGCTCGCAGCCGCCATCGACGACATCATCAGCCTGGATCCCGGCGTGGCGCTTGAAGTCACGTCCGGCGAGATCCTCGGCAACACCTACGATCGCCTCGTGCGGTTCGACATTGGCAACCCGAACAAGATCCACGGCGATATCGCCGAAAGCTGGACCATCGGGCCGGACGGCAAGACCTTCACTTTCAAGATCAAGCCCGGCCTCGTGTTCGCCTCCGGCAATCCGGTCACGGCCGAAGATGTCGCCTTCTCCATCCAGCGCACCGTCAAGCTGGACAAGAGCCCGGCCTTCCTCGTGGCGCAACTCGGCCTGACCCCTGAAAATGTCGAGCAGAATGCCAAGGCGATGCCGGACGGCACCTTCGTGCTCGTCACCGACAAGGTTTACGCGCCCAACTTCGTGCTCAACAGCCTGACTGTGAACGCCGCCTCGGCGGTGGACAAGAAGCTGCTGATGGCGAACCAGAAAGGCACCGACCTCGGCGCCGACTGGTTGAAGTCCAACTACGCCGGTTCCGGCCCCATGAAGCTGCGCGACTGGCGCGCCAACGACATCGTCGTGTTGGAACGCAACGACAAATATTACGGCGCGAAGTCCAAGCCGCTGCGCGTCATCTATCGCCACGTCAAGGAAAGCGCGACCCAGCGCTTGATGCTTGAAGCCGGCGACGTGGATATCGCCCGCAATCTTGAGCCCGGCGATCTCGAAGCCGTGGCGAAGGACGCCAAGCTGAAGACGCAGAGCGAGTTGAACGGCACGCTCTATTATATCAGCCTCAACCTGAAGAACCCGAAGCTCTCGAAGCCCGAGGTGCGCCAAGCCTTCAAGTATCTTCTCGACTATGACGCCATCGGCGCCACCCTCATCAAGGGCATCGGCGTGATCCACCAGGACTTCCTGCCCGTGGGCCTGCCCGGCGCCACCGGCGAGAAGCCCTTCAAGCTCGACATCGCCAAGGCCAAGGAACTACTGACGCAAGCAGGCTATGCCGAAGGCTTCACCATCACCTTCGACGTGCGCAACACTCAGCCGGTGACGGGCATCGCCGAATCCTTCCAGCAGAGCGCCGCCAAGGCGGGGATCAAGGTGGAAATCATCCCCGGAGATGGCAAGCAGACGCTCTCCAAATACCGGGGCCGCAAGCACGACATGTATATCGGCGAGTGGAGCCTGAAGTATTGGGACCCGCATGCCAACGCCGATGCCTTCGCCAGCAATCCGGATCCCAGCGAGAACGCCAAGTTCAAGAACCTGACGTGGCGCAACGGCTGGGACAATCCCGAAGTCACGGCGCTTACCGCCGCCGCCTTGCAGGAGACCGACCCGGCCAAGCGCATCGAGATGTATCACAAGCTGCTGAAGCTCTATCAGGATAGTCCGTTCATCATGGTCTACCAGATGCAGGAGACGGCGGCGCTGAGGAAGAACGTCAACAACTTCATCCTCGGCCCGGTGCCCTATACCAACTTCGTCTATCTCGCGACCAAGAGCTGACCGCATGCCGGCCGGTTTCATAAGAACATTGTCGAGAAAAGGCAGGGCTGGGCGCGCAAGCGCCCGGTTCCTCACCGCCGCCTCCGGCATCGGGAAATTCGCCCTGGTGGTCGCCACCACCTTCATCGGGCTGCTCGCAGTCACATTCTTCATCGGCCGGGTCATTCCGGTGGACCCCGTGCTGTTCGTGGCGGGCGACAATGCCTCTTCCGCCACCATCGAGCGGGTGCGCGAGGAGATGGGGCTCAACAAGCCCGTCACCACCCAGTTCGTCATCTATGTCCGCAACGCGCTGGCGGGGGATTTCGGCGAATCCATCCTCACCAATCGCCCGGTGCTGGACGACATCAAGCGGGTGTTTCCCGCCACCATCGAGCTTGCCACCCTCGGCACGCTGATCGGCGCGCTGCTGGGCATTCCGCTGGGCGTCATGGGGGCGGTGTACAAAGGCCGAATGGTGGACCAGATGGTGCGCGTGGTCGCGCTGGTCGGTCACTCTGTTCCGATCTTCTGGCTCGGATTGCTCGGCCTTCTGGTGTTCTACGCGAAGCTCGGCTGGGTGGCCGGGCCGGGGCGCATCGACGTCGCCTATGAATATACGTTCCAGCCCCTGACCGGCTTCTATGTGTTCGACGCCATCGTGCAGGGGGACTGGGGCGCGCTCTCCAGCATCATGGGGCACATCACCCTGCCGGCGGCGCTGCTGGGCTATTATTCCATGGCCTATATCTGCCGCATGACCCGCAGCTTCATGCTGACGGAGCTTCAGCAGGAATACATCGTCGCCGCACGGGCCAAGGGCCTGTCGGAAACCCGCATCATCTGGGGGCATGCCCTCCGCAGTGCCGCCGTGCCGCTGGTGACGGTGATCGCGCTGTCCTACGCGGTGCTCTTGGAGGGGGCGGTGCTGACGGAGACGGTGTTCTCCTGGCCCGGCCTTGGCCTCTACATCACCAATTCCCTTCAGACCGCCGACATGAACGCGGTGCTTGGCGGCACGCTGGTCGTCGGCTCGGTTTTTGTCGGGATCAACCTGTTGTCCGATCTGCTCTACAGGTCGCTGGACCCGAGGACACGATGAGCGACGTGATCGAGACCGCGCGCGATTGGGCTCCCGCTGAGCGGGCGCAATCCAAGTTCCGGGCGCGCCTGGAACGGGCGCATGAAACCTGGCGATGCTTCAGCGCCAACCGCCTCGCGGTGGCGGGGCTTATCATCATCATCCTGTTCGCCTTCATGGCGGTGTTCGCCAATGTGCTGGCGCCTTATTCGCCCTTCACCGGCGACCTGCGGACCACGCGCCTGCTGGCGCCCAGCGCGGCCCACTGGCTGGGCACCGACGATCAGGGACGGGACATCCTCTCCCGCCTGATCTACGGCTCGCGCCTGACGCTGACGGTGGTGGTGCTGGTCGCCATCATCGCCGCACCGCTGGGGCTGCTGGTGGGCACGGTGGCGGGCTATGCCGGCGGCTGGGTGGACGGGGTGCTGATGCGCATCACCGACATCTTTCTGGCCTTCCCCAAGCTGGTGCTGGCCTTGGCGCTGGTGGCGGCGCTCGGGCCCGGCATCGAGAACGCGATCATTGCCATCGCCGTCACCTCCTGGCCGCCCTATGCGCGCATCGCCCGGGCCGAGACACTGACGGTGCGCAATTCCGATTACATCGCCGCCGTGCAGCTCATGGGTGCCTCGCCCTGGCGCATCGTGTTCCGGCACATCATGCCCATGTGCATCTCGTCGGTGATCGTGCGGGTGACGCTGGATATGGCCGGCATCATCCTCACCGCCGCCGGGCTCGGGTTTCTCGGCCTGGGGGCGCAGCCGCCGCTGCCGGAATGGGGCGCCATGATCGCCTCGGGCCGGCGCTTCATTCTCGACCAATGGTGGGTCGCGGCCATGCCGGGATTTGCCATCCTCATCGTCAGCCTGGGCTTCAATCTCGTGGGCGACGGCCTGCGTGATGCGCTCGATCCGAAGGGGAATACCCAATGAGCCCGCTGCTCAATGTGGAAGACCTGAAGGTCCGCTTCGCCACGCGCGCAGGCATGACCGAGGCGGTGCGGGGCATTTCCTTCACGCTCGGGCGCGAGCGCCTGGGGATCGTCGGGGAATCCGGCTCCGGCAAGTCCCAGACCGGGCGTGCCATCATGGGCCTGACGCCGGACCATGCCGAAATCACCGCCACCCGGCTGGAGTTCGACGGCATCGACCTGTTGCACTGTCCGCCGGCCCAGCGCCGCAAGCTGCGCGGCAGCCGGCTGGCGATGATTCTTCAGGACCCGAAATACTCGCTGAACCCGGTGATGACGGTGGGCCGGCAGGTGGTGGAGACCTTGCGCGCCCACACCAAGGTTTCCGGGCGGGCGGCGCGGGAACAGGCGCTCGACATGCTGGCCGCCGTGCAAATCCGCGACCCCAGCCGGGTGTTCGATCTCTACCCGCACGAAGTTTCCGGCGGCATGGGCCAGCGCATCATGATCGCCATGATGCTGATCGTCGGCCCGGAACTGCTGATCGCCGACGAGCCGACCTCGGCGCTGGATGTGACGGTGCAGCTCGAGGTGCTCGCCATTCTCGACAAGCTGGTGGCGACGCGCGGCATGGGGTTGATCTTCATCTCCCACGACCTGCGGCTGGTCTCGTCCTTCTGCGACCGCGTGCTGGTGATGTATGCCGGGCGCATCGTCGAGGAATTGTCGGCGGGGCGGCTTGAGGATGCGACCCATCCCTATACGCGCGGTCTGATCGACTGCATGCCCAAGATCGGCGGGCCAAAGCCGCTGCCGGTGCTGGACCGCAAGGCGGGGTGGGCGGCATGAAGCCGATCATCGAAATCCGCGATCTCACTGTCATGTTCGGCGATTTCGCCGCGCTCGATCAGGTCAATGTCTCGGTGCTGCCGGGCGAAGCCTTCGGCCTCGTCGGGGAATCAGGCTCGGGCAAATCCACCCTGCTGCGCGCCATCGCCGGCCTCGCGGCGGTGAGCGACGGCAACATCCTGTTCAAGAATCGCTATCTCGACGCCAAGCGCGACAAGGCGTTCCGGCGCGACGTGCAGATGGTGTTCCAGGACCCGTACGGCTCGCTGCACCCACGCCAGACGGTGGACCGCGCGCTGACCGAGCCCTTGGCGATTCACGGCATCGACAATCGCGATGCCCGCATTCATCGGGTGCTGGAAGAGGTGGGGCTCGGGGCGCGATTTCGCTACCGCTATCCCCACCAATTGTCCGGCGGCCAGCGCCAGCGCGTCGCCATCGCCCGCGCGCTGATCTTGGAACCCTCCATTCTGCTGCTGGACGAGCCGACGTCGGCACTCGACGCCTCGGTGCAGGCGGAGGTGCTGAACCTGCTCGACCAGATCCGCCGCGACCGGGGCCTGACCTATCTGATGGTCAGCCACGACCTCGCGGTGGTGACGCATATGTGCGACCGCCTCATGGTGATGCATGGCGGCAAGGTGGTGGAGAGCCTGACCAGCGACCAGCTCGCCGCGCGCGACGTCACCGCCGCCTATACCGCGAAGCTCCTCGTCGCGAGCGACGGCTTCCGCCGCGCCTGAGTGCGCGCGGCCAACGTATCCCTCCCTCGCAAGGGGAGTGTCAGGGGGGTATGGCTCCGCCAGATCCACCACCGCCTCCAGCGGAGACGTACCCCCCACCTCGTCCTCTTTTGTGAACGCGCCGTCTTCTGAGGCGCCCCTCTCTTCCTCCCCCCATCCAGGTCTCCCTCCCCCCTGGAGGGGGAGGGTTGGGGTGGGGGGTATGTCGCCGCCAGGACTACCCCCGCCAGACCAAGTGGGGAGATACCCCCCACCCCGCCCTCCCCCTCAAGGGGGGAGGGAGCACTCCGGCGGGAGAGGAAGCACCCCGAAGACCACCCCAAAACAAAAAAAAGGCCCGCATGACCGAAGTCAGGCGGGCCAAGTGCAGGGGAGGGTTGGCGGCCTATTCGGCCGCGACGCTGATGCTCTCCTCGACCGGGAAACCGAGGCCGCGGGCGACCTGGTGCGCGAGGTCGAGGTCCATCTTGTAGAGATGGTCGAGCATGATTTCCTGAAGGTCGCGGCGGGCATGGCCGAGGAAGCGGATGTAATTGCCCACCGTGTCGTCTTTCGCCCACTGTTCCATGGCGCGGTAATAGTCACCGGCCTGGGCATGATCGTCCCGGCGGGTGATCGGCTTGTTCTGGACCCGGCCCTGGACCATCGGCTCATAGGGCTTGGCCGTGCGGGGCGCCTCGCGCAGGGCGTTGCCGACGCTCGGTTCGTAATTGATGCCCTGGTCGACGCCCGCCTCCATGGAATCCACATGGTAGGCCATCGGCCCGGCGCCCTGGTTGGTGGCGACCGGCACATGCGGCCGGTTGATGGGCAGTTGCAGGTAGTTCGGGCCGATGCGGTAACGCTGCGTGTCGGAGTACGCGAAGGTCCGGCCGATCAGCAGGCGGTCGTTGGAGAAGTCGATGCCGTCCACCACCACGCCGGGGCTGAAGGCGGACTGCTCAACTTCCGCGAAATAGTTCGCGGGGTTCCGATTCAGCACCATGCGGCCGACCGGGAGGCGGGGGAACTGGTCTTCCGGCCACACCTTGGTGGCATCCAGCGGGTCGAACGACAGTTCCGGGTGCTCGTCGTCGGACATCATCTGCACGCCCAGTTCCCATTCCGGGAACTCGCCGCGCGCGATCGCCTCATAGAGGTCCTCGGTGGCGTGGTAGAGATTGGTGGACTGGGTGGCGCAGGCTTCGTCATGGGTCAGCCCATGCACGCCCTGCTTGGAGGTCCAGGCAAACCGCACCAGCACCGCCTCGCCCTCGGCGTTCACCAGCTTGAAGGTGTTGACGCCGAAGCCTTCCATGAAGCGATAGCCCTTGGGCACGCCGCGCGGGCTGAAGGTCATGGTCAGCACCAGAAGGCATTCCGGGCTCTGGCCGAAGAAGTCGAACCGCCGATTCGCGTCGAAGCGGTTGGTTACCGGGTCGGGCCGCGAGGCGTGGATCATGTCCGGGAACTTGGTCGGGTCGCGGATGAAGAACACCGGGTGGTTGTTGCCCACCAGATCCCAATTGCCGTCCTCGGTATAGAACTTCACGGCGAAGCCGCGCGGGTCGCGGGTGGTCTCGGGGGAGTGGCCGCCGCCCACCACGGTGGAGAAGCGCGCAAACACCGGGGTGAGCGCGCCCTTGTTCTGGAACAGCTTGGCGCGGGTGAAGGTGCTCGCCGGCTCGTCGCCGATGGTGCCATAGGCCTCGAAGAAGCCGTGGGCACCGGCGCCGCGTGCATGCACCACGCGTTCGGGCACCTTCTCGCGGTTGAAGTGGGCGATCTTCTCCAGGAAATTGTAGTTCTCGAGCGTAAGTGGCCCGCTATCGCCGACCGAGCGCGTATTCTGGTTGTCGAATATGCGATGTCCCTGCCTGTTGGTCAGGATCTTGGAGTCCATCAGCTTCCCACCTTCATTGCCAATGCTTCGATAAGTGCGGCGGCCGAGACCCCGCGCGTCCTGTGCTATGCGTCCAGCCTGCCCTTCGGCATGCGTGGACCGACGGCCTGGCTGAGCATGCGGGGCAGGCCCCGATGCCTTGGCCGTCCTTCACGCGACAGGGCCCGCTGCATCGCTGCCGCCCGCTCCGCCGCCATCACGAGGTCGATGTCCGTCAGGCGGTCGAATGCGGCGATGAAGCCCCGCCAGAGAGGAACGATGCGTTCCCGCAGCAGGGTCGGAAACGACCCCGATTTCGCGATAATTTCTGCCTCAGAGCCCATCGGATATTGCTCCAGTGCTTATATGTTATAAACATAACATTGGCATTCTTGGTGGAGAATGACAGTTTCCGTCGATTAAGTGACAAGTGGGGTTTCGCCGATGGCAAAGACCGGCGCGAGCCCGATCGTCGATGAACTTCAGCTCGCTTCGCCGACCGTCGTGGCGCTCTCGCGCGACTATGCCCACGGCCATGTCATCGCCACCCAGCAGCATCTGCGCGGGCAGTTGCTCTATGCGGTGGAGGGCATCATGCGGGTGCGCACGCCGGGGGGCATGTGGATCATCCCGCCGCGTCGCGCGCTGTGGATTCCCTCCTGGGTGCAGCACGAAGTGACGATGATGAGCCGGGTCAGCATGCGGACCATCTACATCCAGCGGGAGGTGGGGGAGGCGTTCGGCCCCGCGTGCCGGCTGATGGAGGTGAGCGGCCTGCTGCGCGAGCTGATTTTGGCGCTGATCGAGGAGCCGGTGGAATACGCCACCGACGGGCGCGGCGGCGATCTCGCGCGGCTCATCCTGTCGGAAATCACCCGGGCGCCGAACATTCCCATCGAGATTCCCTGGCCGCGCGACCGCAGGCTCACCACCATCTGCGAGGCGATCGTCGAGAGCCCCGGCCTGCAACGCAGCCTGGAGGATTGGGCAGAGGTCGCGGGGGCCTCCGCGCGCACCCTGATTCGCCTGTTTCCGCGCGAGACCGGGCTGCACTTCCGCCACTGGATCCAGCAGGTGCATCTCGCGGAGGCGCTATGCAGTCTGGCGCGGGATGAAAGCATCGGCGAGATCGCCCGCCGCCTCGGCTATGCCAGCCCCAGCGCCTTCACCAGCATGTTCCGTCGCGTCCTCGGCGTGCCGCCGCACGCCTATCGCCGCAGGAAAGACGCCTGAGCGTCGCGTCTAGCTGGCCTGTGCCAGCATGCAGGCGCGGCCCTCGTGATCGGCGGTCCACAACTCGAAACCATCCCCATCGGCGACGGCGTTGAGGGTCATGGGCGGGCCGTCGAAGATCGGGCACACCGAGCGGAACGCGAAGCGTGCAGGGCTGCGCCCCATCAGGCGCCCGGCGAATTCGCACAAGAGTGTCGCCTGCAACGGCCCATGCACCACGAGGCCGGGATAGCCCTCCTCTTCGATGCAATAGCTGCGGTCGTAATGGATGCGGTGGCCGTTGAAGGTGAGGGCGGAATAGCGAAACAGCAGCACCGGCGATGTCGCGACGCGCTCGGTAAACGCGGCGATGCGCGGCGCTTCCCCCTTGCCGGCACCGCCCGGTGCGGCATCCGCGCCGCGATAGACGATGTCCTGCCGCTCCTTCACGGCCGAGCCGTGCGCGGTGGAATAATCATGCTCCACGGTGACGAAGCAAAGCGTGCCGGTGCGCCCCTCCTTCACCACCACATCGGCGATGCGCGAGGTGCGGCGCACCGTGTCGCCGACGCGGATAGGATGGCTGAATTCCAGCAACCCGCCGGATCTCCCGCACCATGCGCGGGGTGACGAGATCGTCAGCGGTCTCGGTCTTGCCGATCCAGGAGCGCAGGTGGTCGATGTCGAGAGGCTGGGACATGCATTGCCTCAGTAGGAGCGGGGCAGGCCGAGCACATGCTCGGCGAGATGGCTGAGGATGAGGTTGGTGGAGATCGGCGCCACCTGATAGAGGCGCGTCTCGCGGAACTTGCGCTCCACGTCATATTCCTCTGCAAAGCCGAACCCGCCATGGGTCTGCACGCAGGCTTCGCCCGCCGCCCAGGAGGCTTCCGCCGCCAGCATCTTCGCCATATTGGCTTCCGCGCCGCAATCCTTGCCGGCCTCGAACAGGTCTGCCGCGTGATGCACCATCAATTCCGCCGCGCGCATCTGCGCATAGGCCTTGGCGATGGGGAACTGGACGCCCTGATTCTGGCCGATGGGGCGGCCGAACACCACCCGCTCGCGGGCATAGGCTGTGGCCTTCTCGATGAACCATTTCGCATCGCCGATGCATTCCGCGCCGATCAGGATGCGCTCGGCATTCATGCCGGAAAGCACATAGCGGAAGCCCTTGCCCTCCTCGCCGATGAGGTTTTCCGCCGGCACCCGCACATTGTCGAAGAACACTTCTGTAGTGGCGTGGTTCATCATGGTGCGGATGGGGCGGATGGTTAGGCCGCCGGCCGCGCGCGCCTCCCGCATGTCCAGCAGGAAGATGGAGAGGCCATCGGTGCGCTTGGCCACCTGCTCGCGCGGCGTGGTGCGGGCGAGCAGCAGCATGAGGTCGGAATGCTCGGCGCGGCTGGTCCAGATTTTCTGGCCGTTCACCACATAGGTCTCGCCCTCCCGCCGCGCGGTGGTCTTGAGTGCGGTGGTGTCGGTGCCGGAGGTTGGCTCGGTGACGCCGAATGCCTGGAGCCGCAGCTCGCCCGAGGCGATCTTGGGGAGATAGGCGGCCTTCTGCGTCTCGCTGCCATGCCGCAGCAGGGCGCCCATGATGTACATCTGCGCATGGCAGGCCCCGCCATTGCAGCCGGACCGCTGGATTTCCTCCAGGATCGCGGCGGCGCCGGAAAGCGGCAGGCCGGCGCCGCCATAGGCCTCCGGCACCAGCGCGGCCAGAAAGCCGGATTTGGTGAGGGCATCGACGAAGGCGGAGGGGTAGGCGGCTTCGCGGTCTAAAGCGCGCCAGTATTCGCCGGGAAATTCCGCGCACAGCTTGCGAACCGCCTCGCGGATTTCTGAAAAGGATTGCGCGTCCTCGCCAAGCATTCGCTGCTCCCGTCGTTTCGTTGCCCGCCTGGCCGCGCGGGACCCCATGCCTATCAGGCGTGGGGCGCTTCAAGGAACCGCGAAATGCGCTATGTCCTTGTCCTGTTGCCGCCTGATCCTCGATCGCCCTCTCTACGGTGAGTCCATGTCCCGCGATCTCTCTCGCGATCCCACAAAAGACCTGCGCACCGGGCGGATGATCGCCCTGTTCGTGCCGGGCAACCGGCCGGAGCGATTTGCCAAGGCGGTCGCATCGGGAGCGGATGCGGTCATCGTCGATCTGGAAGACGCCATCGGCCGCGACGAGAAGGCCGCGACACGCGCCGCCGTTGCCGCCGGGCTCACGGGGGCGGGGCGGTTCCTGCTGCGCATCAATGCCATCGGCACCCCCTGGCATGAGGAGGACGTGGCCCTGGCGCGGACCCTGCCGCTGGCGGGCGTTATTCTTCCCAAGTGCGAAAGCGCAGCCGACCTTGAGCGGCTGGCCGTCGCGCTGGACGGGCTTCCGCTCATTGCCCTGGTGGAGAGCGTGCGGGGCATGGTGGAGGCGCGGGCGATTGCCTGTGCCCGTGGGGTGGCGCGGCTCGCGTTCGGCTCCATCGATTATGCGGTGGATCTGGGATGCGCCCACACCCGCCTTGCGCTCGCCGCCGCCCGCGCGGAGATGGTGCTGGCGGCGCGGATCGCCGGGCAGGACGGCCCGATCGACGGCGTGACGTTCGATGTCGAGAATGCAGAATTGGCGCGCGATGATGCCGCTCATGCGGCGGAACTCGGCTTCGCCGGCAAGCTGTGTGTCCACCCCCGCCAGGTGGCGGCGGTGCGCATCGGCTTCGCGCCGGCGCCGGACGAACTCGCCTGGGCACGCCGGGTCGTGGAAAGCTTCGCGGACGGCGGATCAGCCGTGAAGGTGGACGGTGCTCTGGTCGATACGCCGGTGCGCCTGCGTGCCGAGCGCATTCTCTCCCGCGCCGCCGATTGAGAGCGGGTTATGTACGAAAACACCGAGCGGAAATCAGGAAACCTCATGGCAGCTATTGCTCGTCTCGCCTGCGCGACGCTGGTGGTCGCGGCCGGGTTATCAACCAGCCCGGCGCTGGCTGGCGCGCTGCTGGCCGATCTCGCGGACCGCAGCATCGCCTGCGCGGCCGGGGCGCCTTATTATATTTCGCCGGGCGCGAAGACCCTCTCCACGCTGATATTCCCCGACACCACGGACGCGCAGCCGCGGGACGTGAGCGTGCAATTGGTTGCCCCGGCGCTGGATGTTGCGCAGGCGGATAGGGTGAAGGTGGTTCTGCCCGGTGTGGAGGGGGTGGCGAAGTCTCAACGTCTCATCTTCAAGCGCACCCTGGAGCCGCCGGAAAAGGGCGCAGCCAGCCGCAAGCCGCGCATCGTCATCTCGCTTCATGTTGATGCTGACGATGTGGGGGATGAATGCGTGGTCGAACGTGGGCGCAAGGCTTTCGTGGCGGACCGCTTCAACGTCATCCGCGAGATGGTCTGCGGCAACGATCCCGCACCTACCTGCGAGCGCCTGCTTGAGAAAACGTGCGGAGCCGAACTGACCGTCGCTTGCGCGGTCGCGCTGCGCCCCGAGTTGGACGCCGTGACCAAAACCTATTTCGACCGGCTGAACGCCAAGGCCGGCAAGGGCAAGACTTAGCGAAAGGCAAGACTTGGCGAAGAGCAAGACTTACCGGCGGCTCATTTGACCGAGCATTTCACCTGCACGGTATAGGCACGCCCGTCTCGGGCAACCGCCACCGGGGTCTGCGGGTCGGCAGAGATGACATCGACGGGATCGACGTTGTTCGCGCGCAGGAAGTTGGCGGCGAGGTCGGTCTTGATGCCGAAATTCACATTCTGCGGGAATGAGCCGTCCTTGATGGCCGCGACTTCGTTCAGCTTCGCCTGGGTGACGCCCACCAGAAGGCCGGCGGAATCGACGATCGGCCCACCGGAATTGCCTTCCTGGATCGGTGCGGTGAACTGAAGGGTGCGGGTGTCGTTGCCCGGCCCGGCGAGGGAGGAAACGGTACCGCTGGTGAAGTTCAGGCCGTTGTCGAGCTGGCCGGCGAGGGGAAAGCCCATGACATAGGCGGTCTCGCCCAATTGCAGCGGCTTGCGCCGGAAGCGCACGGGTGTCGTGGAGACCGGGCCGGCGAGCTTCAGGAGCGCCAGATCGTTGGTGGTGTCGGTGGCGGCGATGCGGGCCTTGCCATAGCCGGCGATCACGGCGTCCTCGCAGCCTTCCACCACATGGGCATTGGTCAGCACCGCGCCATCCGCCGAAACGAAGAAGCCGCTGCCGGTTGATGTGACCTGCGAGGCGGGCGCGTTCTTGCCGGAGGAGTCGCGGTTTGCGGACGAGTCCTTGCGGGACTTGGATTTGGGCGGTTCCGAGGCGCTCGCCTGCGCCTGGACGTTGTATTTCTTCGCGCAGTCGAGCAGCGCCGCGAGCATGGCGGAGGTGCCGTCCAGCTTGAAGCCGACGACCTTGCCGGCCACCGAGACCCGCAGCATGCGCCCGCCGCGAAACTCGTCGAACAGGTCCACGTCATCCTCCAGCGGAACGTAAAGGAAACGCGTCTCGATCGCCTTCGCCGTCACCTTGCGGACTTCGCCGCCATCGATCTGGAACGCGACGGTGACGTTCTGGCCTTTCTTGAACGAGGTCGGCGTATCGAACAGCGAGAGGCTCCAGGAATAATCGTCGCCGATCAGGAAGCCGAGGCCCATGCCGCTGCGATACTCGGCGGTGGCGGCGCAACTGCTGAACGCGCCGGTGTCATCGTCGGTAAAGACGCTGGCGTTCCAGCCGCGCACGTCGAACGTCGCGATGGTTTTTGCGAGCGCCGGCGCGCCGGCCAGCGCCATGGCGCAGCCGAGAGCGCAAATCGCATATCGCGTCCAACCCATCATCCCCGCGCCCCCCGATTGCCATAGCGGCAACTGCCCCAAGGCTAGCTTAGGACGCGGGGCGGAAGAAGCCTCTTTTGGCGCTGCCGCATGGCGCGCAAAAGGAAACTCACGCTTCCGCGCCATTCGGCTTATACTTGAGGCAGCGGAGAGTTGCGGCGGGCCTTGGGTCGTCGGTTGCAGTTGACGCACAGGTCTTGGGCCGCGGTTTCCGGACAAAAACGTTCGGGAGGACAGCCATGACCATTCAGAACCCCGTCGAGTGGACCTTCGTGCAATTCAGCCACGGCTTTCGGGCGGTGGGTGCCGCCGGGCGCAACTTCGCCCGCCCGCACAGCGCGTTCGATGCCCCGCGCCCGATGGTGCGCACCATCGACCTGCGCGATCTCCGGGATGCGCTGAGGTGCGGGTTCGACGATTTCCGCACCGCCCGCACCGACGTGATCTTCATCGGCATCATCTATCCGCTGGCGGGCCTGGTGCTGGGCCGGCTGATGTTCGGATACGACATGCTGCCGCTGCTGTTTCCCCTGGTCTCCGGCTTCGCCCTCATCGGACCGTTGGCCGCGACCGGGCTCTATGAGATGAGCCGGCGCCTCAGCCGTGGGGAAGAGGTAAACTGGGTCGACGCGTTCCGCGCCTTCAAGTCGCCGGCCATCGGCGAGATCGTGAAGTTCGGGCTGGTGCTCGCCGCCATCTATGTCCTGTGGATGTTGGCGGCCGCGGTCATCTATGGCGCAACCATGGGATGGCAGACCCCCGCCTCGATCCAGGATTTCGCCCGCGCCGTGCTCACCACGCCGGGGGGATGGGCGCTGATGGTGCTGGGCATCGGTGTGGGCTTCGTGTTCGCCCTGGTGGTGCTGGCGATCGGCGTGGTCTCGGTGCCGCTGATGCTGGATCGTAACGTGGATGCCTGGACCGCCATGGCCACGTCCATCGAGGTGATGGCGCGAAATCCCCTGCCGGTCCTGGCGTGGGGTGCCATCGTCGCCAGCCTGCTGGTGGCCGGCGCGGTGCCGCTTCTGCTGGGCCTGATCGTGGTGATGCCGGTGCTCGGCCACGCCACATGGCATCTTTATCGCCGCGCGGTGCTCTGAAATCGTTGCGGAGCCGGATTCCGCCTCGCGCCTTAGGGTTCGCTTAAAGGCTGCCGTGCCACGCTACCCCTTAGATCAAAGGGAGGGCGCGCAAGCGCCAAACGGCAGGTGCAGATGGCAGGCTCCATTGGCGCGGAAACCTTGTCGGTGGCGAAAGCCGCCGGCGGTCTTCTCGACGGTCGCGCAGGCGGCTGGCGCGGTGCGTCGCCGGAGCAGTTGTCCGCCGTGGCGCGCCGCACGTCGCGGGCGCTGGGTGGCCTTGCCCTGATCGCGGCGGGGAGCGGCGGCGCCGTGCTCCTGGCGGAAACCTCCGGTCTCGTCACCGGCGCCACCTCGGATGCCAGTTGGTTGATGGCCTGCGGGCTTGTGGCGGCGGCCCTTGCGGCGGTCGCCGGCGGGCTGTCCCGCGTCGCGGCACGCCTCGCCTTGGCCGAGCCGGATATCAGCGACGAGGAAGTCAGCCTCGTCAGCCTTCACGGGCGCGCCGGGGACACCCTGGCGGTGGAAGCCGCGCGCGGTCCGCTTGGCGCCCTGCCGGCGGGCACGCTGGATGGGCAGGGGCTGTTCGAGCGCATTCAGGTGGTGGATCGTCCGGCTTTTCTCTCGGCCCTGTCGGCGTCCGCCGGCGATGGCCGCGAGCGTGTTCTGGAACTTCGCCTGCGCTGCGAGGCGCAGGGAGAGGCCCCGGCGTTCGCCTGGATGCGGGTGCGCATCTGCGTGGCGGATGAGGGGCGGGTCCGTGTGTGGTGGCGCGATGTCAGCGAGGCCAAGGCGCAGGCGGAGCGCCAGGCGGCCGCACGCGCCGAGGCAGAGCGCGCCAATGACGCCAAGAGCCATTTTCTCGCGGCCATGAGCCACGAACTGCGCACGCCGCTCAACTCCATCCTCGGCTTCTCCGAACTTCTGTCGGAAGACACCGGGCAGATGGATGCGGCGCGCCGCGCCGATTACGCCCGCATCATCCACGAGAGCGGGCAGCACCTGCTGGGGCTGGTCAACGACATTCTTGATCTCTCGCGGGTCGAGGCGGGGGCCTATGACCTCTCCTGCGAGGCTCTGGACGCCAATGTCCTGGTGGACGGCTGCCTGGAAATGATGGCGCTGGAAGCCGGGCGACGGGGGGTGCAACTCACCTCCGGCATGCCCTCGCACCTGCCGATGCTCAACGCGGATCAGCGCGCGTTGCGGCAGATCGTGCTCAATTTGCTGTCGAACGCCGTCAAGTTCACGCCGCCCAGCGGGCGGGTCGAGGTGTCGGGCCACATCTCCGGCGGCTTGCTGGTCTTGAAGGTGCGCGACACCGGCGTCGGCATGTGCTCGGCCGATCTCGCGCGCCTGGGCGAGCCTTTCTTCCAGGCCGGCGACATCGACAGCCGGCGCACCGGCAGCGGCCTCGGCCTCGCTGTGGTGCGTGGCCTTGTGGATCTGCACCGGGGTGAATTCCAGGTCGCGAGCGTGCTCGGGGTCGGCACGACGGTGACGCTCGGCCTGCCGTTGTGCGGGCCGGACGGCGTGGTGGCCCCATTCACCCGCCACCAGCCGCGGGCGACCGGCGGTTTTGGTCCGGGACGGAGGAGCGCATGAGCATCGAGTTCGATCAGCGCGCCTATTCGCGCATGCAGGACCATCCTGTGGAAGCACCGACCGCGCACGCCATGCATCGTGTCGGAGACTGGTTCGCGGCGGCGGCGGCGGTAGCCATCACCGGTGCGGTTCTGGTCAACGTCTTCATGTTCCAGACCGGCGGCGTGCGGCAAGCCACCAAGGGCGCAACCTCGGTCTCGGTGGAGCCCAAGGCCAAGCCGTCCGCCCCAGCGAACCCGTCAATGGTCTTCGCACCGGCCTCGGTCGGCGCTTCGGCGCCCGCCGCGCAACCCGCGCCCGCGCCGCAGAAATCAGCGGCCGTTGCCGTATCGCCGCCACCGGGCGTGCCCGTCCCGCCGGCCTCCCTGCCGACGCCGCGCGTCCCGGTTCCCATGGTCGCCGATATCCAGCGCGAACTCGCGCGGCGCGGGTTTTATGACGGCACGGCCGACGGCCTCACCGGTCCCAAGACCGAAGCAGCGATCCGCGCGTTCGAGCAGGCGGCGCATCTCAAGACCACCACCGGCGAGCCGACGGACGCGGTGCTGGCGCAGCTTCGCCGCGCCCCGGCGCCTGCTCAGGTTGCGGCTGCGCCCGCCGTGCCGGTCTCGCCCTCCGCCGCTGCGGCGCGGGCGATCATGGCGCCACCCGCCAATGTTCCCGGTGATGCAGGCGTGACCGGATCGGTGCGTCCGCCGGGCACGGTCCAGGCCGCCGCACCGTCCACGCGGCTGCTTTCGGTGCAGAAGTCCCTGGCCCGCCTCGGCTACGGCCCCATCAAGCTTGACGGACAGCCGGGCACGGAGACCCGCCTCGCCATCCAGCGGTTCGAGCGCGATCGCAACCTGCCCATTACCGGCGATCTCAGCGACCGCATGGTGCAGGAGTTGGCGACCGTTTCCGGGACGCCGATCAACTGATGCGGCTCAAGAGCGCGATCTTCGTCTCGGCCATCGTGCGGACCGCCAATGGGGCAGGCGCGTTCGCGGCCGTGCGCCGGCGCGGCGCAGAGGAGGCCGGCACAGTCTTCATCAAGGTGAGCACGCAGGACGGTCTCGCGACGCTTTACGGACCGGCCCCGCAAAGCGATTTCGATGAATCCTTTCCATCCGACCGCCGTTTCCGCGTCCTGGTCGCCACCGGAAGCACCGAGGCGGACTGCGAGGCGCGCATGGTCAAGGAGATGCGGTTCGATCCCGACCTGTGGTTCGTGGAGATCGAGGACCGCCAGGGTCGCCACTTCATCGATCTGATCGCGGACTAAATTGCCGCACCGCAAACGAGGCTTAAGCTCTAGGAAACTATATTCGTGCCATTAGCGTTCTTATCGCACGGCTCTCATATGAGGGAGAGGGTGATGGGCACGGTTGTTGCTTTTCCCGTTGAGCGGTTCTCACGTCCGGCTGGCATGCCACCGGAAGGGATCTGCGCGCGAATTTTCATTCTTCCAGTGATCCGCATCGAGCGGCATGAGGTTGCGGGCGCTTCGGTGGCCGGTGCGGTATCAGCGGCGCCTGTTGCCACCAATCGCCCAGTGACGGGTACGCCGCGGCGCCTTCTCCCCTGATTATCAGGTGGAGGGTGTGCAGCTTGCTGCTTCCAGTTGGCGGCGGATGGTTGTCCGCGTGTCGCCATATCGCGCGTAGGCGCGGATCAGGACGATGCCCTTTTCCTTGGGCGATTCCACCACGAGCCGATCGGCTGCGGTGATTTCTTCATCCTCGGGCAAAGCCGCCCGCTGGTTGGGAGAGAGCAAGTCCAACTCGATCACGCGCCCCGCCGCCTGATCGCTCAGCGCATAGAAGGGCACGCCGCCCGCCGTGTAGAACGAGACGGACGTATAGTCCGCCGTCGCCGGCACCCGCACCCGCAGCGGACGCTCCGAGAGATCATACAGACAAACCGCACTGACGAATGCCGGGTCGGTCATGGGCAAAATCATGTCCGTGGGCGTGGCATCCGGGAGCAGCGTGAGCTGGTTCGGCTTGGCGATCTCGGACAGGCGGAGATAGGCGCTGCGCTGCGCCAGATCCGGCATCGCGAGTATGGACACCAGATGGGTGATGCCTGCGAGTACGACGATGCAGGCGAGCGGCAGCAGCACCGCCTCCGGCATGGCGGCGGGCAGGCGGCTGATCGCGCGCCGCAGCCGCCGCCACACAGGGGCCCGCCCGGTGCGGGGCAGCGTGGAGCGGCGGCGCCAAAAGAAGGGCCCCCAAGAGACGCGTGACCAAGAGAACGGGGAGCGCGAAGACGCGCGTTGCGTGCGGCCTGGGCTGTTGGTGCGAACGCTCATGGGCACCGCTCCGTGACGATGCGCGGAAGCTGCGAACTCTCGCCCGTGGCCGAGGAGAAGCTGAACGGCGCATCATAGAGCCGCAGCGCCACCTTCACCCGGCCGCGTCCGCCCGAGGGCACCCAATTGCCCGGCTGCGCGCGCGGGGCGAACACCACGTCGATGTCCCCGTCCGGCCGGTAGACCAGTTCGTTGCTGGTGAAGCCGTGCCGTTCCGCTTCGTTTGGAATGAGGTGGCCGTCTTCATCGGTGAGCGTGATGGTCCAGATCCGGGCCTGGGGCAGGCTGCCTGCAATACGGATGTCGCAGCGCCCGTCCAGCGGGGCGCCGGCACTGTCCTGGGCGGCGAGGAAGAGAAGCCCGTCCGCCAGTTCCAGCGGCAGTTCGCCGGATCGGCTGAAGGCGGCGCGCGCGTAGGGGTCGGCCTGCGGTGTGCCGGAGCGGGGCCAGCCTTGCCACGCGCCCGACCGCACCGCATCCATGCCGCGCGAGTGGGTGACGGCGAAATAGGTCGCGCCGAGACCGAGGGCGGCGGCGGACGCAAGCGTGAAGGCGAGGGGCAGGAGGCGCACGGCTTGCGGTCAATTTGCCTGGAGAGGGGCGGAAATCGCGGCGGTCGGCCCTGTCGGTGTGGCGGGCATGGGCGCGGCCTCCTTGAACAGGCGCTCCAGGCGTCCCAGCCGGTCGGCGGCGCGGGGAGACAGGGTGATGGGCCGCTCGGTGGATTCGAGACCGGGAACATCGAGGGGGGCGGGGGCCTCGTCCAGCTTGGGCGCGGGCTGGTTGCCGATGCCGGGGATGTATTTCGGCTCGATGCCCTGGTGGGCATAGGCCATCACCTTCTGCCACGTCATCGCCGGCAGGGTGCCGCCGGTCATGCGATTGAGCGAGGTATAGTCGTCGTTGCCGAACCAGACGCCGCCGACATAATTGCCGGTGAACGCCATGAACCAGGCGTCACGATAGGCATTCGTGGTGCCGGTCTTGCCTGCGACCTTGACGTTGGGCAGCCGCGCCCGGCGCCCGGTGCCGTTCTCGATCACGTTGTTCAGCATGGGGTTGATCATGTCGATGACCGAGGGCGGGATCACCTGCACCGGGCGGGGTGCGTCGCGGTCGAACCGCCAGAGCACATCGCCGTTGGCGATGCGCATTTCCACCACCGCATGGGGATAGACGCTCTTGCCGCCGTTCGCGAACACCGAATAGGCCGTGACCATATCCACCACCGTCACCTCGGCGGCGCCGAGCGGCAGGGGCGCGCTGGGGGTGAGGGTGGAGGAGATGCCCATCTTGTGGGCCAGCTCGATGATCTTGGCGCGGCCGAACCGCTCCGCCAGCCGCACCGCCACCGTGTTCAGCGAATGCTGAAGGGCGGTCGTGAGGGTAATGGAGCCCATGTAGCTGCGGCCGTAATTCTGCGGGCACCAGTTGCCGAGGCAAATCGGCGCGTCCTGGACGATGGTGTTGGGCTTGTAGCCGTTCATCAGGGCGACCGTGTAGACGAACGGCTTGAAGGAGGACCCGGGCTGGCGCAGCGCATCGGTGGCGCGGTTGAACTGGCTCTCGCCATAGTCGCGCCCGCCCACCATGGCGCGCACCGTACCGTTGGGTTCCATGATGACGATGGCGCCCTGGCTCGCCTTATAATCCTTGCCGAACTGGCGCAGCGACTGGTCGAGCGCCGCCTCCGCCACCTTCTGGATGTTGGGATCAAGGCCGGTGCGCACCAGGAAGCTGCGCTCGCTGACGCTTTTGGGCAGGTTCTCGACCAGCTTGCGAACCTCCAAGAAGGCGTAGTCGAGATAATAGTCCGGCACCGCCATGTCGCGCCGGTCGATCGGGGTGGCGGGATTGCGCCGCGCGCCGAACACCTGACCCTCGGTCATGAAGCCGGCATCCACCAGATTGTCGAGCACCGTGGAGGCGCGCGAGCGGGCGGCCGGCAGGTTGACGTGGGGCGCGAATTTGGTCGGCGCCTTGAACAGGCCCGCCAGCATGGCGGCTTCTGCGAGGTTCACTTCCCGCACCGACTTGCCGAAATAATATTTCGCCGCCGCATCGACCCCGTAGGCGCCGCCGCCGAGGTAGGCGCGGTCGAGATAGAGCTTGAAGATCTGGCTCTTGGTCAGCCGGCTTTCCAGCCAGAGCGCGAGGAAGGCTTCCTTGACCTTGCGCTCGATGGTCCGCTCATTGGAGAGGAACAGGTTCTTGGCCAACTGCTGGGAGAGCGAAGAACCGCCCTGGCGCACCCCGCCGGCCCGCGCATTGGTCACCACTGCGCGCATGGTGCCTGCGACGTCGATGCCGAAATGCTCGTAGAAGCGCCGGTCCTCGGTGGCGAGAACGGCCTTCAAGAGATAATCGGGGAAGTCCTCCAGCGGCACCGTGTCGTTCTGCTTCACCCCGCGCTCGCCCAGCACATTGCCGTAGCGGTCCAGGAAAGTGACGGCGAGTTCGGTGCGCTTCAGCCAATCGTCCGAGGTCTCGCGGAACGCCGGCAGGGCGAGGGCGAGCAAAGCGATGGCGCCCACCGTGCCGAGGGTGAAGCCCTCCGAGCCCATGCCCACCAGAAAGCGCCGCCAGCCGGAGAGCGAGAAGCGTTCCATGAAGGCGGAATAGGACGACGCCACGCGGGCGATGAAGGTGCCGGCCCGGTACAGGGTGCTGTCGATGCGTGCGTCCGCGTCCAGCCACGCATTGCGCAGCCGGCTTTTAGGCCGGGGTGCCTCGGACAGGGGGGGCTCGCTCTCGCTCACAGTGCCGGCCGGTCTCATGCTTCGGAAGCCGGGCATGTCCATGGACGCGCACCGGGGCAAAAACGCGGCAGGGCCGGTTCAGGTCCACATATAGCCTGTCACACGTCACCCGGCGAGAGGGCGCACTTCCCGCCATCGTGATCGCGGTTTAGGAAAGCTTATGTCCGACCTTCCCTTCTGGCGTCGCAAGACCCTGTCCGAGATGACCGCCCCGGAATGGGAGAGCCTGTGCGACGGCTGCGGGCGCTGCTGCCTCGTGAAGCTGGAGGACGAAGACACCAGCGCCATCGCCTACACCGACGTCGCCTGCCGCCTGCTCGACGTGGGGGCCTGCCGCTGCGGCGATTACGAGAACCGTCAAGCGAAGGTGCCGGACTGCGTGCGCCTCACCCCTGAGGCCGTCGACACCATCTCCTGGCTTCCCCCGACCTGCGGCTATCGCCTGGTCGCGGACGGCAAGGACCTGCCCTGGTGGCACCCCCTGGTCTCCGGCTCCCCCGAAACCGTCCATACCGCCGGCATCTCGGTGCGCGGACGGGTGGCCGGGCTCGAAGGGGCGTTCGGCCTGTTTGAGCTGGTGGACCAGATCGTCTCCTGGCCGGTGAAATGGCCGAAAGGCGCGAAGGGGCGGGTGAGGAAGGGGTGAGGATTAATTAGGAATATTGACCTAGGATTTATTTCTGATACTCTGCTGTCCGGCTTTGTCATCACCGGACGCATTTCATGTCGTGGACATCTGACGACCTCGAGTTTTTCAGACGAGCAAGGTGGGAGCTCGATAAAGTAACCACCGAGTTCAGGCTTCTCCGCGCTCATATCAGGCGGAAGGCCGGCTATGATCCCAATCAACCGCGGATTCCTGTCGGAACCCCAGGTGGCGGAAGGTGGAGCGGCGAGGGTGGGAATTATATCCTGCTCGCGCAGAATACGCCGCGTGGCCCCCGGCCCGGAAACACCGCTGCTCGATGGCCCAATGCAACGCCCGGCCAACAAGCGGAATTGGTTGCTGCCCAAGCACGGGCTGATGCGGCTATTGCGCGGGTGCGAGAGCGCCTGCCGAATTGGCAACCAACACCTAGTTTTTATGAGACAATTAACGGTGCAGTTTCCGCTAATCGGGCGATGGCCGCTGAGGCGGAATCTTATCTAAGACTTCTTCAAGATATTGGAATTGGACCAGGGCGATATGCTGATGGCTATTACATAGTGCGCCGTCCTGGGTATAATTATTCGGTGGAAGAAATAAATATAAATAACAGAAATGGATATGAAGGAGGGTGTCACACTTGCGGTGTTCGGGAGCCGGGAACGAAAAATAGAAACTGGATTCACGATCACCAAGACCCTACATCCCTTAATATATTGGGAAAAGAGCAAAGGGTATACCCTCAGTGCGCCGCATGCAGTGCACGCCAAGGAGGGTGGATTCGCCAAAATAAGGATAGAAATAAATGACTATTCAGAATATTAAAATGGCACCTCAAAATTCGATGTTCTTTATATCTGATATTCGCGGAGGTGAAGTTCCAGAATATGTAGATGGAAAATTTATACTATATAATAATTCGACTATAATGGTTCGGTGTCTTTCGAATGTCGATGGGGAGACCGATTTAACTATCGGCGCAGCGAATAAGGTTAATGCTGGTTACTCGCCAGCGTTCGACGGCGTCCTCGATACGCCGAGCTTGGTCGTGGGGATTTCTACTGCGCGGGACGAGAATATACTTCGGTACGATGTTCAGGCGGTGAGGACGCGCGTTCGAGTGTGGGTCAATACGCCTGTTGAGCCAGACAGGATAATTTTTGGTTTTGGTTGAGGCGTAATGTGTTGCCGGGAACTTTGCCGCGCGCGCTTTTCCTCACCCACCCTCCGCAAACGCCCGGAACCCGCCATAGCTGGTGATGTCCTCGCAGCCGTCGATGCCGGCGGCTTCGCAGAGGAAGCCGGTGACGTCGCTGCCGTCCGCCAGCGTTACGCTGCCGAGGCCGAGGGGGGCGGGGATGCGGGCGAGGAGGCGGCCGACGCCGGCGAAGGGCAGGGACCACACCTCCGCCGCAAGAGCCGCGCCGCCGCTGGCGACGCGCACCACGCCCGGCCGTGCCACCGCGCCCTTGAGCAGCGACATGCGGTAGATCGGCGCCGTCTTCACGGGCGCCACGAGGCGGCCGCCGAGTTCCAGAAGCTCGCGGTTGAGGCCCATGCCTGAGAGATGCGCGCCGAACACGCATACGTCGAGCCGCCCTTCGCTTGAAGGGGCTGGCAAAGCCGGGGCTGGCGGAGCCGCTTCACCGCTGGCGCCGAGCGGCAGGTCGCCGGCGGCGACGAAGGCACGGGCGATGGAGGCGACCTCGGCGTCGCGCCCGAAGGGGGCGAGCAAGGTGATGCCATAGGGAATGCCGGATGCGGCGATGGCGGCTGGCACGGCGGTGCCGCACAGGTCCATCAGATTGACGAAGTTGGTGTAGGTGCCGTTGCGCGAATTGAGGCGGATGTTGTCCGCCAGAACCGCCTCCAGCGTATAGGCCGTGGGGGCGGTGGGCAGGATGATGGCGTCGAGGTCGGCGAGGATCGGCGCCGCCTTGGCCCGCAATTCGCGCAGCCGGTACATGGCGCGGAACGCATCGGCGGCGCTCGCCTTGGCGCCCGGCTCGGTGATGGCGCGGGTGACGGGGTGGACGCTGTCGGGGTCGCTGGTCAGCAGCTTCTCCGCGACGATCCAGCGCTCCGCCACCCAGGGGCCTTCGTAGAGCAGGCGGGCGGTTTCGGCGAAGGGGGCGTAATCGAAGGGCACGAGGTCGGCACCCATCGTCTTGAAGCGGGCGAGGGCGCCCTCATACGCTGCGGCGGCGTCGGTATCGCCGAAGAATTCCCGCTGATCCGGCGGCAGGAAGCCGAGGCGCGGCTTGGTGGCGAGCGTGGTGAGTTGGCTCAGCGGCAGATCGCGGGAGAAGGCATCGGCGGCGTCGAAGCCGGCTATCACATCCAGCACAGCCATGGCGTCGTCCACGGTGAGGGCAAACACCGAGATGCAGTCCAGCGACTTGCAGGCGGGCACGAGGCCGGTGTTGGGCACGAGGCCGAGGCTAGGCTTTATGCCGACGATGTTCTGAAGCATGGCGGGCACGCGGCCCGAGCCGGCGGTATCGGTGCCGAGCGCGATCGGGACGAGACCGGCCGACACCGCGCTCGCGGAGCCTGAGGAGGAGCCGCCCGGCACGAGGTCCGCATTAAAGGCGTTGCGCGGAATGCCGTAGGGCGAGCGGGTGCCGACGAGGCCGGTGGCAAACTGGTCGAGATTGGTCTTGCCGATGATCAGCGCGCCGGCCGCCTTCAGACGGGCCACGACGGTGGCGTCGGCGGTGGCGTCATAGGCGAAAGCCGGGCAGGCGGCGGTGGTGGGCAGGCCGGCGACGTCGATATTGTCCTTCACGGCCACCGGGATGCCGTAGAGCGGCAAAGACGTGTCGGCGGCCGCTTCGAGGGTGGCGGCGTCTGCCAGCACGTCGGCCTCGGGGCGCAGGGTGATGAAGATGGCAGGGTCGGCGTGGACCGCGATCCGCCGATAGGTCTCGCGCACGGTATCGCTCGGCGTGCGCCGGCCCTCACGATGGGCGGCGAGAAGCGTTGCGAGCGTGTCCATGGCGGCTCCTGAGGGGCGTTCGGCGGCTTAGCAGCCGCCAAGTGGCGTTTCCCTTCCCTAAGCACGAACCGCGCCAATGAGAGACGCGGCCTGAAAGCGGCAAGATATCCTGTGAGCGCTTGATTCAAGCGTGTGGAGCGGAGCGCTGCTGCTCATCCGCCGCCGTCAGCATGCCCGGAATTATGGATAAATTATCATCATGTGATTAATATATATGCACATATAGACGTGTTGCATGCATATGATGGCGTGTGTGAACGATGGCGGCCACCCCGCGCTACTATCGCCCGGGGGTGGCCGATGCGGGGAGATTGGAGGCGGCGCTCTCCGATGGCTGAGGGGTGCCACGACCGGAGAACATGACCGCCGCGCCGAGCGCGGCGGCGAAAATGACCGCGCCGATCATCAGGTTGAACGACCGGTTGGGTGAGGGGGTGGGCGACAGGCTCATGGCGCTTCCTCTTTGTTCATTACCTAACGTAATGTAACGCAGGGGAAGGCATTCTGCCAGCCGGTCGGCGCCCGGACTGGCCCGCTGGCCGCATCGCTGGACTTCAGTCGCGGAAGACGACGGTCTTATGGCCGTTCAGCAGCACCCGGTCTTCCAGGTGCCAGGAGAGGGCGCGGGCGAGCACGCGGCGCTCGATGTCGCGTCCCTTGCGCACCAGATCGTCCGGGCTGTCCTGGTGGCTGATGCGCTCCACGTCCTGCTCGATGATCGGGCCTTCATCGAGGTCGGAGGTGACGTAGTGGGCGGTGGCGCCCATCAGCTTCACGCCGCGCGCATGGGCCTGGTGATAGGGCTTCGCACCCTTGAAGCCGGGCAGGAACGAGTGGTGGATGTTGATGCACTTGCCCGAGAGCTTCGCCGACAGCCCGTCCGAGAGCACCTGCATGTAGCGCGCGAGCACGGCGACTTCCGCGCCGGATGCCTGGAAGACGCGCCACACTTCCGCTTCCTGCTCCATCTTGGTGGCCTTCGTGACCGGCAGGTGATGGAACGGGATGCCTTCAAAATCCAGGTGCGCGTAAGTCTCTCGGTCGTGGTTGGAGACGATGCCCGCGATTTCCATGGGGATTTCGCCGATCCGCCAGCGATAGAGCAGGTCGGCCAGGCAATGGTCGAACTTGGAGGCGAGCAGCAAGACGCGACGCTTCTCGGCCTTGTCGCGCAGGCTCCAGGTGAGGGAGAGCGACTGCGCGACCGCGCTGAAGCCGCTGCGGATGTCCTTGGCGCTCGCCTCACCCTGCACGACGTTGAACATGACACGCATGAAGAAGCGGCCGCTTTCAGTGTCGTCGAACTGCTGGGCCTCGAGGATGTTGCATCCCTTCTCGAACAGGAACGTCGAGACGCCCGCGACGATGCCGGGGCGGTTCGGGCAGGAAAGGGTGAGAATGAACTGGTCGGTGGGCGCGGTCATGAAGGGCTCGGGCAATGGAGGAAAGCTCAGGTAACGGGAGAAAGCGCGCGGCACGCCGCCGTCAACCTCGCCCGGTGCCCCTGATCTCGCAGCCGAACTCGGCGGCGCTGGCCGTGAGCGCGCGCAGGAAGGCGGGGCCGAACGAGCGCGGCACCGCGAAGCGATAGGCGGGGCTGTCGTTCAATTGCCAGAACAGCAGCGGAATCAGCGCCACCGAAGTCGTCGCCGCGTCGCCCGGCCCGAACACGCTCGGGTGCAGATCCACCGAGACGAGCTTGATCAGCGTGTCGACGACGCGTGGGCCGAAGATGTCGAGCACGAGGTTGCCATCGCTCTGGTCGGCGATGGCGGCGCTGTCGCCGAATGCCTCGTGAAGGTGGGTGAGCAAAAAGTCGGAGGACCCACCCTTCGCGGCCAGCCAGCGGCCGGGGCCGGTGCCGATGAAGGAGAGATCGCCCAGGAAGCTCACTTTGGGCGCATCGGCCAGCGCGATGCCGAAGCTTCCCATCGCCCCTGCGCTGATGCGCCCAACGGCGCCCTTGCGGGCGACGACAGTGGCGAGCGCAAGGCCGGTCAGCACCTGTGCCGTCACGCCAGGTGCGCCGTCGTGCCGCCCGTGGCGGCCTTCCGGCACCAGGTCGGTGACTTCGATTTCAGACAAGATCTCAGACACGCAGCCGCTCCCCTTCCGGATCGACGAAGGCGGGATCGCAGATTTCCACGGGAATGTCGCCGCCCCGCACCGGGTCATAGGCGCGCACCGTCTCGCCGATCCGCGCGCGCCCCCTGGCAATGAGCCCGAGGCCGATCCAATGGCCGAGCACCGGCGAGTAGGCGACCGAGGTCATGTAGCCCTCGTCATTGGCGGTGGTGGCACTGTGCCCGTGAGGCAGGAAATGCGCCCCCGCCCGCAGCCGGTCGCTCGGGTCCACTGGCTTGAAGCCGACGAGAATGGGCCGGTCCGCTTCGAGAAAGCCGGGCCGCTGGGCAAGGACCCGGCCGATGAAGTCCTTCTTGGTGGAGGCCATGCGGCCGAGGCCGAGATCGCGCGCCGAGGTCTGCCCGTTCAACTCATTGCCCGAGACGTGGCCCTTCTCGATCCGCATGACGCCCAGCGCCTCGGTGCCATAGGGCGTGATGCCATAGGGCGCGCCCGCCTTCATCAAGGCCCGCGTCAGTGCCACGCCGTGGCGGGCGGGCACCGCGATTTCGTACCCCAGTTCGCCGGAGAAAGAGACGCGGAAGATGCGCGCCTTGACGCCGCCGATCACATGCCCTTGGGCAACGCCCATGTAGGGCAGGGCGGCGTTGGAGATGTCCAGGCTCTCCACGACGCCCGCCAGCACGTCGCGAGCGCGCGGGCCGGCGATGGAAATCTGCGCCCATTGCTCGGAGACCGAGGCCATCTGCACGTCGAGTTCGGGCCACAGCACCTGAAGGCAGAATTCCAGATGCTGATAGACCTTCGCCGCGTTCGCGGTGGTGGTGGTCATCAGATAGTGGCTGGCGCCAAGGCGCGAGACGGTGCCATCGTCCATGACGATGCCGTCCTCGCGCAGCATCACCCCATAGCGCGCCTTGCCCACCGCGAGGGTGGAGAAGGTGTTGATATAGACCCGGTCGAGGAAGGCGCCGACATCCGGGCCCTGCAAGTCGATCTTGCCGAAGGTGGAAACGTCGATCAGCCCCACGCCTTCGCGGGTGGCTTGCACCTCGCGGTTCACGGTCTCCAGCCAGTCAGTTTCGCCCGGTTGCGGGAAATACTGCGCGCGCAGCCACAGGCCGGTCTCGACGAAGACTGCGCCGTTTTCGCGCGCCCAGGCATGGGTCGGCGTCGGGCGGGTGGCGCGGAAGTCCTTGCCGCGATGGTGGCCGGCGATGGCGCCGATGGCGACGGGCGTGTAGGGCGGGCGGAACAAAGTGGTCCCGGTCTGCCCCACGTCCTGGCCGGTGAGGGCGGCCATGATCGCAAGGCCGGTCACGTTCGAGGTGCGGCCCTGGTCGGTCGCCATGCCGAGCGTGGTGTAGCGCTTCAGCAATTCCACCGCGCGGAAGCCCTCGGCATGGGCGATGGCGATGTCCTTGGCGGTGACGTCGTTCTGGAAATCGACGAACGCCGCGCCCTTCGAGCCCTCCACATGCCAGAACGGCGTGATGGTGACGGGGTTGTCACGGCCCTGCGGCACGGGTGTCGCATACGCGGTGAAGCCGAGATCGGTGGCAGCCTCGGCGGCGCGCGCGGCGCCATCGGCAAGGCAGCGCGCCAGCGAGAATTCACCGGACGCGGCACCGGCCACGCTCATGCCGGGGGGCGGGGCGCCCGGCACGAAGCCGGCGATCTTGGCATCGTAAACCGGCTTTCCCCCGAAATGGCTGGTGAGGCCAAGATTGGGGCTCGACCCGCCGGAGATGGCGAGGATCTGCGTCGAAATGGTCTGCGTCGCGTTTCCGGTGCGCACCACGATCGCGGACAACAGCTTGCCGGATGTGGAGATCACCTGGCTGCCCAGGATCACCCGGATGCCGCGCTTCTGCGCCCGCTCCAACTGGATCGCCGGCACCTCGGGGCGGGTATCGACGATGGCGGCGATCGTCACGCCGGCATCCGAGATGTCCATGGCGGCGGACCAGGCATAGCCGTTGTTCGCGAACACCACCGCCGGTGTGCCCGCCGCCACGCCGTAGCGCACCGCATAGGTCCGCAGGGCCTGCACCGACATCACGCCCGGCCGGTCGTTGCCGCCGAACACGATGGGGCGATCGGTGGAGCCGGCGCAGAGGATCGCGCGCTTCGCGACGATCTTCCAGAAACGCTGGCGCGGCGTGAACGCGGCGGGCACGGCGAGATGATCTCCCACCCGCTCGATCGCGCCGTATGTGCCGCCGTCATAGGCCCCGAAAATCGTGGTACGGGGCATGAGGGTGACATTGGGGAGCGAAGCTAACTCCGCCTGCGTCTTGGCCACGAAGTCGAGGCCCGGCAAATCGTCGATGGAGCGATTCTCGGAATTGAGCCGCCCGCCCAGGCGGAAGTCCTCGTCGGCCAGGATCACCCGCGCGCCGCTGCGCCCCGCCACCAGCGCCGCCATGAGCCCGGTGGGACCCGAGCCGATGACCAGGAGATCGCAGAACGCGAATGCCTTTTCGTAGCTGTCCGGGTCCGGCGCATCCGCCGCGCGCCCGAGCCCCGCCGCGCGGCGGATCACCGGCTCGTAGAGCTTTTCCCACAGGGCGGCCGGCCACATGAAGGTCTTGTAGTAGAAGCCAGCGCCCAGGAACGGCGAGACTAGGCCGTTGACGGCCTGGAGATCGAACGCGAGCGAGGGCCAGCGGTTCTGGCTGGTGGCGTCGAGGCCGTCGTAAAGCTCCACCGTGGTGGCGCGGGTGTTGGGCTCGCGCCGCGCGCCGGAGCGCAGTTCGACGATGGCGTTTGGCTCCTCCGAACCGGCGGAGAACACCCCGCGCGGGCGATGGTATTTGAACGAGCGGCCCATCAGCCGGACGCCGTTGGCGAGCAAGGCGGACGCCAGCGTATCGCCGGCGTATCCGGTGTAGGGGCGCCCGTCGAACGAGAAGGCGAGGGGCTTGCGGCGGTCGATCTGGCCACCTTCCAGCAGGCGGCTCATGGCTGCGCTCCCTGCGTGAATTCTGCGCCTGCGATTTGGTGGGTGCGGGTGTCGCGCGTCACCACCAGCCAGCGGCGGCATCCCGCGCCATGATACCAAAGCTCGCGAAACGTCCCCGCCGGGTTGTCGCGCAGATAGACATAATCGTGGAACTGGTCGGCCGCGTCCGGCGCGGCTGGGTCGGGGCGCACGGGGGTCGCGTCTCCCAGATAAGAGAATTCGTGGGCATCGCGGAGGCCGCAATAGGGGCAGGGGAGGCGCATGGTTCTGGCCTTAACTCAGTGCAGGTTCGGCTGTGCGCCGACGCCTTTTTCATCGATGGCATGGCCGGTGCGGAAGCGGTCCAGCCGGTAGCCGGCGTTGAGCGCGTGGGGCGCATCCTTCGCCAGCGTCCAGGCGAAGCACCAGCCGGAGGCGGGCGTCGCCTTGAACCCCCCGTAGTTCCAACCGCAATTCAGGTAGAGGCCGGGAATGGGCGTGAGATCGATGATCGGCGAGCCGTCCATGGACATATCCATGACGCCGCCCCAGGAGCGCAGGGTGCGCAGCCGCCCGACCTGCGGCATGAGGGCCATGCCGGCCTCGCACACATCTTCCACCACCGGCAGGTTGCCGCGCTGGGCGTAGGAATTGTAGCCGTCGATGTCGCCGCCGAAGACCAGACCGCCCTTGTCCGACTGGCTGACATAGAAGTGTCCCATGCCGAAGGTTACGACGCCGGGCACCATGGGCTTCAGCCCCTCGGAGACGAAGGCGGTCAGCACATGGCTCTCGATCGGCAGGCGCATGTCGAGGTGCTTGGCTAGCCGAGAGGTTGAGCCGGCGACCGCCAGCCCCACCTTGCCCGCGCGGATCGGCCCGCGCGTGGTCTCGACGCCGACCACCGCGTCGCCCTCGCGGATGAAGCCGATGACCTCGCAATTCTGGATGATATCTACGCCCAACTGGTCGGCGGCGCGGGCATAGCCCCACACCACCGCGTCATGCCGGGCCGTGCCGCCGCGCTTCTGGTAAAGCGCGCCGTGGATGGGGAAGCGGGCGTTGCTATAATTCAGGAATGGCGCGATTGCCCGCACCTGGTCCCGGTCCAGCAGTTCGGAATCGGCGCCCGAGAGCCGCATGGCATTGCCGCGCCGCGCGAAGGCGTCGCGCTGGGCATCGGAATGGTACAGGTTCAGCACGCCGCGCTGGCTGACCATGGCGTTATAATTGAGGTCCTGCTCCAGGCCCTCCCACAGCTTCATCGACCATTCGTAGAACGGCTGGTTGCCGGGCAGGAGATAATTCGAGCGGATGATGGTGGTGTTCCGCCCGGCATTGCCGGAGCCGATATGCCCCTTCTCGATCACCGCGACGTTGCGGATGCCGTGTTCCTTGGCAAGGTAATAGGCGGTCGCGAGCCCATGTCCGCCGCCGCCGATCACCAAGACGTCGTAGGCCGGCTTGGGCTGTGCGTCGCGCCAGGCGGGCGTCCATGCGTTGGGCCCGGAGAAGGCCTTGGCGATAATGCTGAAGAGCGAATAGCGGCTGGGCATCGTTGGTTGCTCGACCCTTTCAGGCGGTGCGGCACGGGGCATTCTCCCCAAGCGGGGATTGGAAAGCCTGGATGACCACACCTATCCTCAATGCATAGCTCACCGCGAAAGAAGCCATGATATAAATCTTTCTTATAGTAGAGAGGGACCCTTCCCATGGCGCGCAGCGAGGCAATCCCGTTCGATCTCAGAACCCTGGAGGTCTTCCTCTCGGTCTGCGACGTGGGCTCCATGGCGGGGGCGGCGCGCCAGCTTGGTTTGACCCAGCCGGCGGTCTCCCAGGCTGTGGCGGAACTGGAGGGGCGGACCGGTACGGTGCTGTTCGACCGTTCCCAGCGGCCGCTCGGCCTCACGCCGGCGGGCGGCGTGCTGCGCCAGCGGGCGAGCGCGCTCATCACCGAAGCGCGGCAGATCGCGCCCATGCTGCGCGAGACCCAGAAGAGCCGATTGCCCCTGCTGCGGGTGGGGCTGGTTGATTCCCTCTCCCGCGCTCTTGCCGCGCCATTGGGCGCCCATTTGATGGCGCTCGCGGACGAGGTTTCGGTGCTCGCCGGCCTCACCGCCTCCCACGCCACCGCGCTGCTGACGCGGCAGCTCGATATCCTGCTTGGCGTCGACGAACTGGAGGATGTTGAAGGGCTGGAGCGGTTCGGCGTCCTCACTGAGCCCTATATCCTGCTCACCCCGCGCGGCACGCCGCGCCCGGAGCGGATGGAGGATGTGCGCGCGCTCGCCGGCACCATGCCGTTCGTGCGCTATTCCGCGCGCTCGAAGACCGGCATCGAGGTGGAGCGGCACCTGAGGCGCATGAAGCTCGACCTGCCACGCCGGCTGGAGTTCGATACCCCGCAGGGTGTCACCTCCGTCGTGATGCGCGGCGAAGGCTTCGCCATCTCGACGCCGCTCTGCTGGTTCGAGTCGCGAGTCTCGCACGAAGGCATGGCCTGCTGGCCTCTGCCCGGCCCTGCGGTGCTGCGAAACGTCGTGCTGGTAGCGCGGCGGCAGGAACTGGGTCGTCTGCCACGGGAACTGGCCGCGTTCTGCCGCGCCGCGCTGGCTACGGAGGTGCGTCCCGCCTTGGTGGAGGCGATGCCCTGGCTTGAGGCGAGCTTGCGGGTGGAGGTGTGAGGGAGGTGGATGACGTGGGACCGCACGATGACCGCATCAAGCTGATCGCCAGGGGGACGCCGGAATCGGCGGCCATGGCTGCCGAGGTCAAGCGCGCGATGCGGATTACGGCAGCTCTCAACCGTTTGACGTTCGAGGATGCGGACAAGGTCCGGGCGTTGTTCAGCGAACTCATCGGCAAGACGGTGGACGAGAGCTTTTGTCTGATCCCGCCGTTCTACGCGACCGGTGGGGCCGGACTGGTCGTCGGGCGTAATGTCTTCATCAACCAGAACTGCACCATTTACGATCTCGGCGGGGTCGAAATCGGCGACGACGTGATGATCGGCCCGAATGTGAGCCTGATCACCTCCGGCCATCCCATCGAGCCGTCTCAGCGGCGCGCGGGCGTGACCGCAAAGCCAATCGTGATCGGGAGAAACGTCTGGATCGCTGCCGGCGTGATCGTCATCGGCGGTGTGACGATCGGCGAGAATTCTGTCGTCGCGGCGGGATCCATCGTCACGCGAGACGTTCCCGCGAATACTCTGGTTGGGGGAAATCCCGCGAGGATCATTCGCTCGATCGCGGAATGAGGCAATCCCGGTTGCGTGCGGCCCAAAGGTCGCACAAAGTCAGGCGTCTTTCCCCTGCGGAGTTCGGTTGATGACGGACGCGAAATCCTCCGATCTCACGCCTCGCCTCTACCACACGTTTTCTTCCTATTATTCGATGATCGCACGCCTCGCGCTTGCAGAAGGCGCCATCGCTTATGAGAAGGTCTTCGTCGACATTCACTATCACAGGGCCCAACAGGATCCGGATTATGTTCGGATCAACCCCGGCATGACGGTGCCGACCCTGGTGCTTCCCGATCGTACCCTCGTTCAGAGCCGGGACATCGCCGAATACGCGCTGCGCGTCAGCGACGCCACGCTCGATCCCGAGACCAAGGCGTGGCTCGACCTGCACTATGCCTATCCCATCGAGGAGCTGACGTTCGGGGCCCTGCTGTCAAAGAACCCCATCGCGCGCGTCATGGTGCCGAGGCACCTCGACTCCATCCGCCGCGACCTCCTCGCGCGCGCTGCCAAGAACCCCGATCTCGCCGATGTCTACAAGGCCCGCGCGGAGGTGTTCGCCGAGCGTGTGCGGACGTTCGAGCCCTCGACCGTCATCCGTCTCTCGGAGCGGCGGCGGGCCGAGGCGTTCGGCTTCATGGATCGTCTCGACGCGACGCTCAGCGATAGCCGCCCTACACTGGTGTCTTCAGGCTACGGCCCCGCCGATGTGGTGTGGACGGTGTTTCTCGGGCGCATGGAATTCGCCGGCCTGGGCGGCGAGATCCCCAAGCGCCCGGCGCTGGCCCGCTACTGGCGGGAGATGCAGGCGCGGCCCAGCTTCGGCCCGGCGGAAATCTGGACCAAGGTGCGTCCGCTGCGCCTGATCGGCGGCATTCTGGGCGTCGCGCGGTAACGCCCAGGCAATGGCGCCGCCGGGCGTTTAGATATCCAGCGTGTTGTCACGCTCCCACTGGGTGAGATGCCGGGAATAGGCGTTCCATTCCTCGCCCTTCAGCTTGAGATAGCCGGAGACGAAGCTCTCGCCCATGGTGCTCTTGAGAACCTTGGACTTCTCCAGGGCGCGCAGCGCATCCAGCAGGTTCAGCGGCAGCAGCTTGGCGCCCTTCACCTTGTGGCCGTCGGTGTACATGTTGATGTCGAGGCGCTTGCCGGGGTCGCGCGAGTTGTTGATGCCGTCGAGGCCCGCCGCCAACACACCCGCCTGGAGCAGATAGGGGTTCGCCGCGCCATCCGCGAGGCGGAACTCGAACCGGCCGGCATCGGGAATGCGGATCATGTGAGTGCGGTTGTTGCCGGTATAGGTGACGCTATTGGGCGCCCAGGTGGCGCCTGACAGGGTGCGCGGGGCGTTGATGCGCTTGTAGGAATTCACCGTGGGATTGGTGAGGGCGCAGAGCGCGTCGGCATTGTGGATCAGCCCGCCGATGAAATTGTAGCCCAGCGCCGAGACGCCCAGTTCGCCCTTCGGATCGGAAAAGGCGTTCTTGCCCTTCTTCCATAGCGAGACGTGGACATGGCAGCCGGAGCCGGTGAGGTTGATGAAAGGCTTCGGCATGAAGGTGGCGCGCAGGCCGTGCTTCTCGGCGATGCTCTTGACCATGAACTTGAAGAAGACATGCCGGTCGGCGGTGAGCAGGGCGGTGTCGTAGTTCCAGTTCATCTCGAACTGGCCGTTCGCGTCCTCGTGGTCGTTCTGGTAGGCGCCCCAGCCCAGGGACAGCATGCTGTCGCAGATCTCCTTGATGACCTCGTAGCGGCGCATCAAGGCGGACTGGTCGTAGCAGGGCTTTTCGGCATTGTCGGACGCATCCGAGATCGCCTTGCCGTCCGGCGAGATCAGGAAATATTCGCATTCGACGCCGGTCTTCATGTCGAAGCCGAGCGCGGCGGCGGTGGCGAGCTGCTTCTGCAACACGGAGCGCGGCGCCTGCTCCACCAGCTTGCCCTCCATATAGAGGTCAGAGGCCAGCCAGCCGATCTCCGGCTTCCAGGGAAGCTGGATCAGCGAGGAGGCGTCGGGCACGGCGAACAGGTCCGGATCGGCCGGGGTCATGTCCAGCCAGGTGGCGAACCCGGCGAAGCCCGCGCCCGCCTTCTGCATTTCGGCGATGGCTTGGGCCGGCACCAGCTTGGCGCGCAAGCTGCCGAACAGATCGACATAGGAGATCAGGAAATATTTGATGCCTTTTTCTTGCGCGACCTTCTCAAGGTCGATCGCGGTGGCTGCATCGGCGCGGCCCTCGGCCGCCCGCGCGGGCTCTGGCAAACGGATCATCGTCACGTCCCCTGAAGTATCTGGTCTGGTCGGTTCGGGTATTTTTGAAAAGCCGCGCCTCTGCGGGCGCGGTGTTAAAACTGTGTCAGTAGCTGCCGGGCTGGCCGGGTATCCAATTGGTGCCCGCGAGCGGCACGCCGGCCATGGCAGCGGCCTCGATGGTGAGGGCCACGAGATCCTCCGGCTCCAGATTGTGCAGGTGGCTCTTGCCGCAGGCGCGGGCGATGGTCTGGGCTTCCAGCGTCAGCACGCCGAGATAATTGGCGAGGCGACGCCCCGCCTTCACCGGATCAAGGCGGGACCAGAGGTCCGGGTCCTGCGTGGTGATGCCGGCGGGGTCGCGGCCTTCGTGCCAGTCGTCGTAGGCACCGGCGGTGGAGCCGAGGGCTTCATATTCCGCCTCATATTGCGGGTCGTTGTCGCCCAGCGCCACCAGAGCTGCGGTGCCGATGGCCACCGCGTCGGCGCCCATCGCCAGCGCCTTCGCCACATCCGCACCGGAGCGGATGCCGCCGGAGACGATGAGCTGCACCTCGCGGTGCATTCCGAGGTCCTGGAGCGCCTGAACGGCGGGGCGGATGGCCGAGAGGATGGGGATGCCCACATTCTCGATGAACACGTCCTGGGTCGCGGCGGTGCCGCCCTGCATGCCGTCTAGCACCACCACGTCCGCGCCGGCCTTCACGGCGAGCGAGATGTCGTAATAGGGGCGGGAGGCGCCGACCTTCACATAGATCGGCTTTTCCCAGTCGGTGATCTCGCGCAATTCCTCGATCTTGATTTCGAGATCATCGGGGCCGGTCCAGTCGGGGTGGCGGCAGGCGGAACGCTGGTCGATGCCCTTGGGCAGGGTGCGCATGGCGGCGACGCGGTCGGAAATCTTCTGGCCCAGGAGCATGCCGCCGCCGCCCGGCTTGGCGCCCTGGCCGATCACCACCTCGATGGCATCCGCCTTGCGCAGATCGTCCGGGTTCATGCCGTAGCGGGAGGGGAGATACTGGTAGACCAGGATCGAGGAATGCCTGCGCTCCTCGCTCGTCATGCCGCCATCCCCCGTCGTGGTGGACGTGCCCATGGCGGACGCACCGCGCCCCAGCGCCTCCTTGGCCGGCGCCGAGAGCGCGCCAAAGCTCATGCCGGCGATGGTCACGGGGGTCTTCAGGTGGATCGGCTTCTTGGCGAAGCGGGTTCCCAGCACCACGTCGGTGCCGCACTTCTCCCGGTAGCCCTCCAGCGGATAGCGCGAGACCGAGGCGCCGAGGAACAGCAGGTCGTCGAAATGCGGCAGCTTGCGCTTCGTGCCGCCGCCCCGGATGTCATAGATCCCGGTCGCCGCCGCGCGGCGGATTTCCGCTAGCGTATGCGGGTCGAAGGTGGAGGAAAAGCGGGGCAGGGTGCGCGGGGGGGTGGAAGGGGCGGTCATGTGATCCTCACGCGAGGAGAAGCTTGAAGCGAAACCGGGGACACTCCCTCTCCCGCTTGCGGGGGAGGGCTGGGGAGGGGGCTGTCCGGGCTGGTGAACAGGGGCGCCGTCTGGATAGGCACCATTTCCCCCTCCCTAACCCTCCCCCGCAAGCGGGAGAGGGAACGAAACTCAATACGCATCGGCATTGTCGATATGGAAATTGTAGAGTTTGCGCGCCGAGCCGTAGCGTCGGAATTCGCCGATATCGACGGTGCCGGCGACGCCCGCCGCTTCCAGCTTCTCGGCGATGATGCGCCTGTGCTCGTCGCGCATGTCTTTCTCGATGCAGTCCGCGCCGAGGCTTGCCACGCTGCCGCGCACGAACAGGCGGGCCTCGTAGAGGCTGTCGCCCAGCGCCTCGCCCGCGTCGCCGAATACGATGAGGTTTCCCGCCTGCCCCATGAACGCGCTCATATGGCCCACCGAGCCCTTCACGATGATATCCACGCCCTTCATGGAGATGCCGCAGCGGGCGGAGGCGTTGCCGTCCACCAGCAGCAGGCCGCCGTGGGCGGTGGCGCCGGCCGCCTGGCTGGCATCGCCGCGCACATGGACAAAGCCGCTCATCATGTTCTCGGCAACGCCGACCCCGGCATTGCCGTGGACGATGATGCTGGCTTGCTGGTTCATGCCGGCGCAGTAATAGCCGACATGCCCCTCCACCTCGATGGTGAGCGGGGCGTTCACCCCCGCCGCCAGCGCGTGGCGGCCGTTGGGATTGAGCACGCGCCAGCGGCGGGTGTTGCTCTCGGCGGTGGCCTTGTGGAGCGCGCCGTTCAGTTCACGCAGCGGCGCCTCGGCCAGATCGAAGGTGATATCTGGGCTGACGGCGTTCATGCGGCACGGTCCCAGAAATAGACGGTGGCAGGTTCCGGCTCGAAGACCTTGGCCTTGGCGATGCCCGGCAGGTCCACCAGCGCGCGGTATTCCGAGCCGAAGGCGACATATTGCTCGGTCTCGGCCATCACGGCGGGCTTGCAGGCGATGGGATCGCGCAGCACGCCGAAGCCGCTTTCGGTGCCTACGACGAAGGTGAAGAAGCCGTCCAGGTCCTTCAGCCCCGCTTCCAGCGCCTCGCCCAACGATGCCCCCTGGCGCATGCGCCAGGTGAGATAGCCGGCGGCGACTTCGCTGTCGTTGTCAGTGGCGAACGAGATGCCCTCGCGCTTCAGCCCACGCCGCAGGTCGTTGTGGTTGGAGAGCGAGCCGTTGTGCACGAGGCACTGGTCGCGCCCGGTGGAGAAGGGGTGGGCGCCGGCGGTGGTCACGGCGCTCTCGGTTGCCATACGGGTGTGGCCGATGCCGTGGGTGCCGCTCATCCGGGGCAGGTCGAAACGCACGGCCACGTCGCTCGGCAGGCCGACCTCCTTGAAGATCTCCATGCGCGTGCCGCTGCCGACGATGGCGACCTCAGGGTGGCGGGCCAGCGCGACGCGCACCTCGGCCTCGTGAACGGCCGGCACTTCGAGGATGGCGTGGCTGGCGCGGACGGAAACGCTCGGCGTGCCGCCGGACGCGAGCGGGATGGAATTGGCGAGGCGCTGGAAGTCATAGCCCTCTGCGGCACGGAGCGAGAGCTTCACATGCCCCTTGTCGCCGTTGCCGTAGATCGCGAAGCCAGCGCTATCAGGCCCCCGGTCGGTCATCACGCACAGCATGGACGAGAGCATGGCGCCAAGCTCCGGCTCAAGCTTGGGGTCCTTCAGGAATATTCCGACAATGCCGCACATTCACGCGCTCCGGAGCGGGCTGAATTCTGCCCGATAGGTACGCCGCTTGCGTGAACTCGTCAATATTCCGCGAATAAAATTTTCTTCTGAAGAAACCAATCTGCTCTGTTCAGCGCCCGTCACGGGCATACACGATCACCGAGAGATATGTCATGGGCCGCACGATCAGATGCTCCGGCCCATGGGCCGCACCGGAATCGAACATCAGAGAATCGCCCGGTCGCAAGTGATAGGCCCGGTCGGCGTGGCGATAGAGCACCTCACCACTGAGCATGTAGAGGAACTCCACCCCGGCATGGCGAAACTCGGTGTACGGCGCTGCTTCTTCGGACAGGGTGATGAGATAGGGCTCGACCACGATGTCGCCGCCCAGGCCATGGCCCAGCAGTTCGTATTGGTGGCCGACTTTGGTGCCGCGCCGCTCAATGATCACGCCCTGGCCGGAGCGCACGAAGGAGCAGTCGCGCCGCTCCTCGAACGCCGAGAACAAGGTGGTGATCGGCACATTGAGCGCCTTGGCAATGGCTTGCAGGGTCGCCAGCGAGGGGGAGATCTGCCCGTTCTCGATCTTCGAGAGCATGCCCACGGAAATGCCGGCGGCGCCCGCGAGATCGGACACCGTCAGGTCAAGCTGACGCCGGATGGAGCGCACCTGGACGCCCAACGCGTCTTCCAGAGTGCCCGGCGTCGCGGCCGGAGCGCCGGAGCCGGTGATATAGTCCGCCGGATCACCCGTCTCGCCCGCCGCCTTTGTCTTGCGGTCAGCCACGCTTGCCTCACGATGGTTTTCTACAGAAGAAAAACGCTATCCGTGAATGCAGAGCTTGGGAAGCATTAAGGCCCTTGGGCGCAATAGAGGGCAGTGGACGGAGCCTTATTCGTCCTGGCGGCGTTACCTATAGTGAGATCAGGGGGCATCGATCATGAAAATGCGCCAAAGGGATCGGGCAGGCGGCATCGTCGCTGCAATGGTCATCGGCATCATCTTCGGTGCCATAGGTGCGCTTGCCCTGGTGTGGCTTCTCTCCGGTGCCCGCTCCGCCGGTGTCGGGGGATAATAATCGGGTGCGTGACGCGCTAACTTAAGGTCAGCGCCTTTTCCTCGCTCGCGCTCAGCAGGCGATCGAGATGGCTGCGGATGTGGGCGGCTTCGGCGGCCGTGTTCGCCAGGGCGATGGCCCGGTCGAAAGCGATCCGCGCCTCCTCGCGGCGGCCAAGCTGAAGCAGCAGTCCGCCCTTCAGACCGAAAAAGTGAAAATAGCCTGAGAGTTGCGGCGCCAGCGGCTCCACCATGGCGAGCGCGGCTTCCGGCCCGCGCCCCTTGGAGACCGCCACCGCCCGGTTGAGCGTCACCACCGGCGAGGGCTGAAACCGCTCCAGTGCGCCGTAAAGCAGATCGATCTGCTCCCAGTCGGTCTCCTCGGGCGTCGTGGCGCGGGCGTGCAGCGCGGCGATGGCGGCCTGGATCTGGTAGGGAGCGGGTTGGCGATGGCGCAGCGCCTTGTCGATCAGCGCCAGACCTTCGAGGATCATCTTGCGGTTCCACAGCCCCCGGTCCTGGTCATCCAGCAGCACGACATTCCCCGCCGCGTCGAACCGGGCGGGCAGACGGGCATGCTGGAGCAGCATGAGGGCGGCAAGGCCGAGGATTTCGGGCTCGGCGGGAAACAGGCGCAGCAGCAGGCGCGCCAGCCGGATCGCCTCGTCGCACAACGGCGCACGGGCATCGCTCTCCGCGCTGCCGGCGGAATAGCCCTCGTTGAAGATCAGGTAGACCACGGCTGCCACCGCCGCGAGCCGTTCCGCGCGCTCAATGGCGCCCGGCGTCTCGAACGGCACTTCGGCGGCGGCGATGCGCGCCTTGGCGCGGGTGATGCGCTGCTCCATCGCGCTCTCGCCCACCAGGAAGGCACGGGCGATCTGCTTGACCGAGAGGCCGCAGACGATGCGCAAGGCGAGGGCGATCTGCTGGGTCGCCGGCAGTTGCGGGTGGCAGCAGACGAACAGCAGCCGCAGGATGTCGTCGCGGTAATGGGCATCGTCCAGCCGCTCGGCGATGCGTTCTTCCTGGTCGTCCAGGTCCGAGACCTTCTCCTCGTCGGGAAGCTCCACTTGCCGGGCGCGCTTGCGCACTCCGTCGAGCGCGGCGTTTCGGCCCACCAGGATCAGCCATGCGGCGGGGTCGCGCGGCGGGCCGTTCTTAGGCCAATTGCCGAGCGCGCGCAGGCAGGCGTCCTGATACGCCTCCTCGGCGGTGTCGAGATCGCGGAAATAGCGCAGCAGCGCCGCCACCACCTGGGGACGGGCGGATGTGAGGGCTGCGTTGATCCAGTCGATGTCGGTCACGCCGCACCCGGCCCAGGATAGAACAGGTCGATGGGGCGCAGCTCGTAGGAGCCACCGGGATTGGCGCGGCCAAGCTCGCGGGCGATGTCGAGCGCCTCTTCCAGGTCGAGCACGTTCACCACGTAGAAGCCGAGAAGCTGCTCCTTGGTCTCGGCGAACGGCCCGTCGAGCACCAAAGCGGGTTCCCTGTCCTTGCGCAGCGTGGTGGCCGCCGTGGTGGGCAGCAGCCGCGCCACCGGCCCGAGCTTGCCGGTGCGGATGAGCTTTTCCTGAACCACGCCCAGCCGCGCCATGACGGCATCGTCCTCTTCCTTGCTCCAGGCGCAGACGACATCCTCGGAGTGGTAGCAAAGTATGGCGTACTGCATGCCGGGTCGCTCCTTGTCTTTCCCTAGAACGAATGAGTAGCGCCCGCGCCGACATGGCGTCGACAGAAACCCTGAAGAGGTGGGCGCTTACGAAAGGTCAGTCGAAAAGGCGACGGTCTGAAAACTAAGGTATTACTTGCCTAAGGGAAGGTGTTCGACCTGTCTTTCAGCTGTTGCACATCGGCTACGCTCGCGTCATAGAAGCATCGTGACCACTTTTTGCACCGGCGAGTGAAGCCTATGCGTCGTCCCCTTCATAAGATTCTTTACGTCCAGGTCCTGGCCGCCGTGGCACTTGGCGTGCTGCTCGGCGCCATCTTCCCTCACGTCGGGGAATCCATGAAGCCGCTGGGTGATGCCTTCATCAAATTGGTGAAGATGATTATCGCGCCGGTGATTTTCTGCACCGTCGTGGTCGGCATCGCCGCCATGGGCGACATCAAGAAGGTGGGGCGAGTCGGCGGCAAGGCGCTGCTTTATTTCGAGGTGGTCTCCACCCTGGCCCTGATTATCGGCCTTCTGGTCGGCCGCACGCTTCAGCCCGGCGCGGGCTTCAACGTCGATCCCGCGACGCTCAACGGCAAGGCGATTGCGAATTACACCAGCCAGGCCGCGCATTCCTCGATCGTCGATTTCGCCCTGCATATCGTTCCCGACACGCTGGTCGGCGCGCTGGCGAATGGTGAAATCCTCCAGGTGCTGTTCATCGCCATCATCACCGGCTTTGCGCTGAGCGCGCTCGGAGCTTCGGGCGAGCCGGTGCTCAACGCCATCCGCACCATTGAAAAGCTGGTGTTTGCCATCGTCGCCATCGTCATGAAGGCGGCGCCGGTTGGTGCGTTCGGTGCCATGGCCTTCACCATCGGCGCCTATGGCCTCTCCGCCATCGGCAATCTTCTGTATTTGATTGTCACCTTTTACGTGACTGCGCTGTTGTTCGTGATCGTCGTGCTTGGCCTCATCGCCAAGTTCGTCGGCTTCAACATCTTCAAGCTGCTCGGATTTATCCGCGAGGAATTGCTGATCGTGCTCGGCACCTCCTCCTCGGAGAGCGCCCTGCCGGCCTTGATGCGCAAGCTGGAGGCGGCGGGGGCCTCGAAATCGGTGGTCTCGCTGGTGGTGCCCACCGGCTATTCCTTCAACCTCGACGGCACCAACATCTATATGACGCTGGCGACCTTGTTCATCGCCCAGGCGACCAATACGCCGATCACCCTCGAGCACGAGCTGATGATCCTCGCGGTGGCCATGCTCACCTCCAAGGGCGCGGCGGGTGTGACCGGCAGCGGCTTCATCACGCTGGCGGCGACCCTCGCGGTGGTGCCGCAGATCCCGATCGCGGGCATGGCGCTGATCCTCGGCATCGACCGCTTCATGTCCGAGTGCCGCTCGCTGACCAACTTCATCGGCAACACGGTGGCGACGCTGGTGGTGGCGCGGTGGGAGGGCGAACTCGACCTCGAACGCCTGAACGCGGTGCTCGACCGTAAGATCGACATCGACGCGCCGGTTCGTCTCGCGGCGTAATCCGATCTCGTGATGTCCAGCACGCGTGGCGGGGAATGGGGCAGCCCATCCCGGCTATGCGGGCAACGGCAGCGAGCAGCGAAGCGTCAGCCGCGCGTCCAGCGTTCCGCGGCCTGATCGTCGGTGTCCTTGGCCGCCACCCAGCCCCCGGAGACGCCGCGCTCCTCCTTTTTCCAGAAGGGCGCGCTGGTTTTCAGCCAATCCATCAGGAAGGCAGCGGCCGCGAATGCGGCGTCGCGATGGGCCGATGCGGTGACGACGAGCACGATCTGCTCGCCTGGGACGATGCGGCCGAAGCGGTGAATGATCCGCGCGCCCATGAGGGGCCAGCGCCCGCGCGCCTCATCCAATAGCCGCTCCATCTCGGCTTCAGCCATGCCGGGATAATGTTCCAGAACCAGGGCCGCGAGCGGCTCCCCGTCCGCCGCACCGGCGTGCTTGTCCGCGCGGCAGAGGCCGGAGAAGGACACCACGGCGCCGACATCCCCATCGCCCGACAGGGCCGCGATTTCCGTGGCGACATCGAACGGTTCGGCCTGGACGCGGACGTCGAAGGGCAGGGCGAGGCTCACGGCCTAGCCCCCGGTCATGGGCGGAAAGAACGCGACCTCGCGTGCCCCGGCAAGCGGCGTGTCAGGTTTGACATGCCGACGGTCCAGCGCGGCGCGGACGATCTTGGGATCGGCGAAGGCGTGGGCATGGGCGGCATCGCGGGTGGCGAGCCAGGTGGTCAGATCGGCGATGGTCGCAACCTCGCCCGGCAGGTCCACCTCTTCCTCGGCAAGCCCGACGCGTTCGCGCAGCCAGGCGAAATAGAGCACCCTCATCAGGCGCTCCCGACCAGATGCCGCCCGCCCGCGCGGAAATAATCATAGCCGGTATAAAGCGTGAGGACCGCCGAGACCCAGAGCAGGCTCAGCCCCGCGAAGCTGATGCCGGGAACGATGCGATCGCCCGCCGGCCCCGCCAGCAGGAAGGCGACGGCGATCAATTGCAGCGTCGTCTTCCACTTCGCCAGCCGCGAGACCGGGACGCTGACACGCAGTTCCGCCAGGAATTCCCGCAGCCCGGAGACCAGGATCTCGCGGCAGAGGATGACGACGGCCGCCCAGAGCGACCAGCCGCGGATGGTGCCGTCGGAGGCGAGCATGAGCAGGCTGGTGGAAACAAGCAGCTTGTCGGCGATGGGGTCCAGCATGCGGCCGATCGCCGATTGCTGGGACCAGACCCGGGCCAGATACCCGTCGAAGAAATCGGTGACCGCGGCGGCGATGAACAGGCCGAGCGCAACCCACCGCAGCCAGGTGCCGCCGTGCAGGATATCGGCCCAGAACAGGCAGGCCGCCACCAGCGGCACCGCAGCGCAGCGCGAATATGTGAGGATATTAGGCAGCGACAGGGCGTTCCCACGGCCGCTTCCGGCGGGGGTCTCGGAGGCGGGGCGGGTCGCGGCGTCTACCATGTCCATACGGTCTTGCTCTTGGCTCGGATGAGATCCGGGCGGGGAGGTCGGTTCAACAATGCACCCCGAACCTGGCGAGGTCGAGGCGCGCTCGTCATTCCGGTTCAGTTCGCCGGCCGCTCGTGGAAATAACCGTATATGGCCAGCGCCGTCGAGGCATTGATTCCATCGACCTGCTCCAAATCCGCCAGCGACGCCCGCTCGATGGCCTTCAGCGTGCCGAAATGGCGGAGCAAAGCGCGCTTTCGCGCGGGGCCCACCCCTGGGATCGCCTGCAATCCGGCCTCCGTAATATCTTTCTTGCGCCGGGCCCGATGCGAGCCGATGGCGAAGCGGTGGGCCTCGTCGCGCAATCTTTGGATGAAATAAAGCACGGGGTCGCGCGGCTCAAGCCGGAATGGCTGGCGTCCGGGAATATGGAACAGTTCGCGGCCCGCCTCGCGGTCCATCCCCTTCGCGATGCCCACCAGCGGGAGATCGGTGATGCCGAGTTCCTCAGCGATCTCGCGCGCGGCATTGAGTTGCCCGAGGCCGCCGTCGATCAGCACGAGGTCCGGCCAGGGCTGCGCCGCGTCAGGCAAGGCCTCCTCCACGGCATCTGGTGTTGCTTCAGGGGCCGGCTGGGCGCGGGGCGCCTCCTTCAGCAGGCGCGCGAAACGGCGGCGCAGCACCTCGCGCATCATTCCGTAGTCGTCGCCCGGCGTCAGGTCGGCGGATTTGATGTTGAACTTGCGATACTGGCTTTTTAAGAAGCCTTCCGGCCCGGCCACGATCATGCCGCCCACCGCATTGCTGCCCATGATGTGGGAATTGTCATAAACCTCGATGCGGCGGGGGGGAGCGGACAGGCCGAGCGTCTTCGCCACACCGTCCAGCAGCCGCGTCTGGGTGGCGCTCTCCGCGAGTTGGCGTCCCAGCGCCTCGCGCGCGTTCTGCAACGCGTGGTCCACCAGGTCGCGCTTCTCGCCCCGTTGGGGCGCGGCGATCTCGACCTTATAACCGGAGCGCTCCGACAACGCCTGGGCGATCAGATCCTGTTCCTCCACCGCGTGGCTGAGAAGCACCAGCCGTGGGCATGGCTTGTCCTCGTAGAATTGCGAGATAAACGCGCCCAGCACCTCGGCCTCGTCCAGCGAGCGGTCCGCGCGCGGGTAATAGGCGCGGTTTCCCCAGTTCTGCCCGGTGCGGAAGAAGAACACCTCGATGCAAGTGGCCCCGCCCTGCTGGGTGCAGGCGAAGACGTCCGCCTCCTCCACACCGCGCGGATTGATTCCCTGACTACCCTGCACCGCTGAGAGCGCCGCGAGGCGATCGCGCAGCCGCCCGGCGCGCTCGAACTCCAGCGCCTCCGATGCCGCCTCCATTTCACCGGCCAATTCTTCTTTCACTGCGCGTGACCGCCCGGAGAGAAAGGCCCGCGCCTCGCGCACCAGTTCGGCATAGTCGGTGTGGTTCACCTCGCCGGTGCAGGGGCCTGAGCACCGCTTGATCTGGAACAGCAGGCAGGGGCGGGTGCGATTCTCATAATAAGAATCGGTGCAGGAGCGCAGCAGGAATGCGCGCTGGAGGGCGTTGATGGTGCGATCCACCGCCCAGACGCTGGCGAACGGCCCGTAGAAATGGCCCGTGCGGGTGCGTGCGCCGCGATGCTTGAGAATCTGCGGCGAGGCGTGGTCGGCGGTGATGAGGATGTAGGGAAAGGATTTGTCGTCGCGCAGCAGCACGTTAAAGCGCGGCTTAAGCTGCTTGATGAGGTTGGCCTCAAGCAGCAATGCCTCCGATTCTGTGCGGGTGGAGACGAACTCCATGGCGGTGGTCGCCGCGATCATCCGGGCGATGCGGTTGGTGTGGCCGACCGGGCGCGTATAGCTGAGGATGCGCTTCTTGATGCTCTTGGCTTTGCCGACATAGAGCACGGCCCCGTCCGCCGCGATCATGCGGTACACGCCAGGCCCCGTGGGCGCATGGCGCGCCGCCTGGGTAATGGCGGCACGGCCGGTCGCGAGCCGGCCCTCGGGCACCGCCCCCTCATCCTCCGAAACGAGAATCAGCGTCGCCTCATCCTCGCCCGCCTCGATATCGTCGACGGCGATATCCTCTGCGGGGAGATCCTGCGTTGGGACGTTCTGCGTCGGGACGTCGGACGTGGGGAGATGGGGGAGGCGGGGGCTCATGGGCGGAAAATAGGGTGTCGCGCCGCCAAGGACCAGTGGCTCAGGGCCACCTTTACCTTTGCTTCACCACGCCTGCACACGTTCGGTTCACCATGCCAACGCATTGCCGCAGAACTGCTCTTGGTGGCCAGACTTCATTTGCCATTTGGCCCTAACCCTTGGCTCAAGCGGGCTTGAACCGCTGCTGATGCCGCAACCCGGCCTTGGTAAAGGAGTTGAGGATGAAGTACCGCCTTCTGGCGGGCCTGGTCACGGCCGGCGCGCTTGCGCTTCCGGCGGCCGCCGCCGACGTTAACGCCAATTACGGCTACGGGTACGCGCCCGCAGCCGCGACGCCGATGTCCTGGACCGGATTCTTCATCGGCGCCAACGCCGGCTATAGCTGGGGCACGGCGGGGGCTTATTCGCCCGGCGGATTCCTGGGCGGCTTGCAGGCCGGATATAACTGGCAGTTCGCCGGCTCGCCCTTCGTGGTGGGAATCGAAAGCGACTTCGATTGGGGCGGAATCAGCGATGGTCCCTACACGCTGAGCTATCTCGGCATGATCCGGGCGCGTGTGGGCTTCGCCTTCGAGCGTATTCTTGCCTACGGGACGCTCGGCTTCGCTTATGGCTCCGGCCAGTACGAAGTCTTTGGGTTGAGCAACAGTCAAACCCAGACCGGGTGGACGATCGGGCTCGGAGCAGAGTTCGCGTTGGATCGGAATTGGAGCGTGCGCGGGGAATACGCGTACGTTGATCTTGGTAGTTCCAACTACAATTCTTTGACCGGCCCGGCCTCTTTAGGTTTTGACGGGAACATTCTCCGAGGAGGTGTGAACTATCGTTTCTGAACCGTTAAGCTGCAAACTGTGCGAATTGCCATGCTTGCAAAGGATTTGTGACCAGTCTTGAACGGTTTTGTGTTCAGATATAGACTGTTAACCACATTCCTGCCTCGTTTTCTGAGGCGAGGTGTTGCAAGCGGGTGACAGACGTCCAAGCCGACACGGTGTATATCCGTGTCATCTGTTTCGTATCTCAATGAAGGAAGTACCCATGTTGAAGCGCGCTCTCGCCGGGGTCTCCGCCCTGGCTCTCCTCGGCGGTGCGGCCTCTGCGGCTGATCTCGCCACCAAGTACCCCGTCAAGGCTGCTGTCGTGGTTCCCGTGTTCTCTTGGACCGGCTTCTACATCGGCGGCAACATCGGCTGGGGCTGGTTGAACACCGACCTGAACATCTCGCCCTTCTTCGGCGCGCCTGCTACCGGTGTTAACGTTGGCAGCGCCAACGGGTTCCTCGGCGGCTTCCAGGCTGGTTACAACTGGCAGTTCGCCAACAACGTGGTTCTGGGTGTCGAAGCCGACATCGACTGGACCGACCTTGGCGGCAACAGCGTCGTGATCTCCGGCCCCGGCGGCCTCGCTTCCGGCCAGCTCGACTATTTCGGCACGATCCGCGCTCGCGTCGGCTACGCCTTCGATCGCGTCCTGCCGTACATCACGGCCGGCGCTGCCTGGGGCCAGACCAACTTCGGCACCCTCTACGGCATGGGCACCTCGTCCACCAATTGGGGCTACACGGTCGGCGCTGGCGTGGAATACGCCTTCACCAACAACATCACCGCCAAGCTCGAATACCTGTATGTCGACCTCACCGGCTCCGACTACACGATCCCCAGCACTGGCGGCTCGATCAACACCGACACGGACATGAGCGTCCTCAAGGTCGGCCTGAACTACAAGTTCTGATCTTTAGTCCTTCCGGACTGAAGCGAACCCCGGGCGAAAGCCCGGGGTTTTTCTTTGCCTACCTCCTGCCCGGCGGGAACAATCCGAGCATACAAGGCGTCCATTCCCATGTGTCATGGAGTGACCTTGGCCTTGCCACGGGTTTGCCTTTTCGGAGTCACCCCACCGCCAGGGTGCTCCGGCAAAGGTGTCGCTGGACGATCAGTGAGGTGTGTTGATGAAATCGGTTCTTCTTGCGGGCATTGCGATCGGCGCGTTGGTGTCGGCCCCCGCATTCGCGGCGGACCTCGCCCGCGCTTCCGCCATGCCGGTGAAGGCGCCGGTGACGGCGGCTCCTCCGGCCTTTTCGTGGACCGGCTTCTATATCGGTGGCAACACCGGCTATGCCTGGGGCAGCGGCAGCGGCGCGACTGAGTCATACGGGATACAGACCGACGGCTGGTTCGCCGGTGGCCAGGTCGGCTACAACTACCAGTTCCAGAACAACGTGCTTGTGGGCCTGGAAACCGACATCCAGGGCGGCGACATGACCGGCGGCGGCAACGGCCTCACGAGCAAGCTGGACTATTTCGGCACCGTGCGCGCGCGCCTTGGATATGCGTTCGATCGCGTGCTGCCTTATGTGACCGGCGGCATGGCCTATGGCCGAAACACCATCAACGCCTATGGTCTGGATTCCTCGAACACCCATGTGGGCTGGACGGCGGGTGCCGGGCTTGAGTATGCGATGACCAATAATTGGACCGCCAGGGCGGAGTATCTTTACACGGATCTTGGTTCCAAGGCCTACGACAACATAGGCACTGATGCCGGCGTGACGGCGTCCACCGCGCGGCTTGGCGTGAACTATAAGTTCTAAAGATCAGGACATCGGTATGCGGGCGCGCTTTCCTCGGAGCGCGCCCTTTTTCTTGGGCTGTGCAGCGAATCCGGCGGGGCGAGCGACCGGGGAATTACCCGTCACGCGTAATATGCCGACGCAATTGTTGAACGTTCCGGTGCAACCAGACGGGGCTGTGCGTCTCGCCCCTGCACTTTGCCCGTGATAGAGCCGTCTCTGAAAATTGCAGAAGCGAGGATTCGCATGGCTCTTCAAACGGCCACGACGGCCGGGCGCCCGGTGCGGGTGGGTGTCACGGGAATCGGGATCATGGGTTCGAACCATGCCCGCGTGCTCGCCGAGCTGGCCGGTGCCGAGCTTGTGGCTATCGCCGATCCCGACCAGGCCCAGGCCGAGCGGGTCGCGGGTTTCCTCGGTTGCGGGGCGGTGACCGACCACCGCGCGCTTCTCGATCTCGGGCTCGATGCAGTCATCGTCGCGGCGCCGACCCATCTGCACCATTCCATCGCGCTTGATGTGATCAATTCCGGCACCTCGGTTCTGGTCGAAAAGCCGGTGGCGTCGACGGTGGCCGAGGGCCGCGAAATCGTCGCTGCCGCCCGTGCCAAGAACGTCACGCTGATGGTCGGCCATGTCGAGCGTTTCAATCCCGCCGTGCAGGCGGTAAAAGATGCGATCGCTGGGGAGGAACTGCTCTCCATCGCCATTACCCGCGTCGGCCCGTTCCCGCCGCGCATGTCCAATGTCGGCGTGGTCATCGATCTCGCGGTGCACGACATCGACCTGATTCGCTGGTTCACCGGCTCCGATATCACCGAAGTGCAGCCGCAGACCTCCTCAGCCATGGCCGAGCGGGAAGACATCGCGCTGCTTCAGTTCCGCACCGCCTCCGGCGTCCTGGCGCACATCAACACCAACTGGCTGACGCCCTTCAAGGCGCGCACGGTGCATGTGGCGACCCGCAAGAAGTACGTGATCGGCGATCTGCTGACCCGGCAGGTGACAGAATGCTTCGATTACCGCCCGGACGGTTCCTATTCCATGCGCCACCTTCCGGTGGCCTATGCGGAGCCGCTGCGCGCCGAGCTTGAACAGTTTCTGAGCGCCGTTCGCACCGGCAAGCCACCGGCGGTCACGGGTGATGAAGGCGTTGCAAGCCTCGAAATCGCCATCGCCTGCCTGACCGGACGCTCCGAAGGCAGCCACCGCAGCTCCGCCGACCGCAAGCGCGCGGCGGGCTGACCTTCCATTTGCCCAAGGCACCTGAATGACCACCCATGTGAAGACTCCCATGACGCCGATTCCCTTCATCGACGTGGCGACCCAGCGCGCCCGGCTCGGCACGCGAATCGACCGTGCGGTGGGCTCGGTCCTGGATAGCTGCCGTTTCGTGAACGGGCCGGAAGTCGCGATCCTCGAGGAGCAACTGGCCGCCTTCGCCGGCGCCAAGCACGCCATCTCCTGCGCCAGCGGCACCGACGCGCTTGCAATGATTCTCATGGCCTGGGGCGTAAAGGCGGGAGACGCGGTATTCTGCCCCGCCTTCACCTTCTGCGCCACCGCCGAGGTGGTGCCTTGGGTCGGGGCGACGCCGGTGTTCGTCGACGTGAAGGCTGACACCTTTAATATGGACGCGGAAAGCCTGGACCGCGCAGTGGCTGTGGCCAAGGCCGCCGGCCTGACGCCCAAGGCGGTCATCCCCGTCGACCTGTTCGGGCAGGCGGCGGACTATGACGCCATTCTCGCGGTGTCCCGCAAGCATGGCCTGAAGGTGCTGTGTGATACCGCTCAGGGGTTCGGCTCCGCGTGGCGCGGCCAGCGCACCGGCAGCATTGGCGATGCGTCCGCGACCTCTTTCTTCCCGGCCAAGCCGCTGGGCTGCTATGGCGACGGCGGCGCGGTCTTCACCGAGGACGACGACCTCGTGCCGATCCTCAAGAGCGTGCGCGAGCACGGGCAGGGGGTCGACAAGTACGAGAACGTCCGCATCGGCATGACGGGCCGGCTCGACACCATCCAGGCGGCTGTGCTGCTGGAAAAGCTCGACATTTTCGAGGACGAGATTGCCGCGCGCGGGCGCATCGCGGAGCGTTACAACGCGCTTCTCGCGGATGTTGCGACGGTGCCGCTGGTGGCGGAGGGCGCGACGTCCGTCTGGGCGCAATACACCATCCGCCTGGCGCCCGGCCGCCGCGACCCGCTCGCGGAGGCGCTGAAGCAGGAAGGCGTGCCCACGGCGGTCTATTACCGAATTCCGATGCACAAGCAGCCCGCCTATCGCCATTTCCCGGGCGACGCGGCGCCGGTCTCCGAGGCGCTGTGCGCCGAGGTCATCAGCCTGCCCATGCACGCCTATCTCGATGATGTCACCCAGGACCGCATCGTCGACGCCGTTCGCCGTTCACTGGCGAACTGAAGACCGTTCGCATGGATCCTGAGGCGGCGCCGGGCTTTTGTCCGGCGCGCTTTGCGCCGCGCGCGATCCGGCTCTAGCCTCGCGCGGACCCTCGCGAATCGTTGCACCCATGTTCCGCTCGATACTATCCGTTGGTGGATTGACGCTGCTCTCGCGCCTCGCCGGCTTCGTGCGGGACGTGGTGATGGCGGCTGTGCTGGGTGCCGGCCCGGTGGCGGACGCGTTCCTGATCGCATTTCGCCTGCCGAACCATTTTCGCGCGATCTTCGCCGAGGGGGCCTTCAACGCGGCCTTCGTGCCGACCTATGCTCGCTTGAAGGAACAGGGCGGAACGTCCTCCGCCCGCGCGTTTGCGGACGAAATCCTCACCGGGATGGCGCTGGTCCATGGGGTGCTGCTGGCGCTGGCGCTGGCGTTTACGCCGCAATTCGTCGGCCTTTTGGCGCCGGGCCTGGCGGATGACCCGGAGCGCTTCTCGCTGGCGGTCACACTCACCCGCATCACCTTCCCCTATCTCGCGCTGATTTCGGTGGCGACGCTGATTTCGGGGGCGCTCAATGCCTCCGATCGCTTCGCCATGGCTGCGGCATCGCCGATCCTGCTCAATGTCTGCATGATCAGCACGCTTCTGTGTGCGGCGCTGTTCCCGACGGCAGGGCATGCCGCCGCATGGGGCGTGCTGATCTCCGGCGTCGCACAGGTGATCCTGCTACTTTGGGATTCGGAACGCTCCGGCATCGGCCTGAGGTTCGGCCGTCCGCGCCTCGACCCCGGTACCAAGCGGTTCCTGAAGGCGTTGGGGCCGGCGATCATCGGCTCCGCAGGCGTGCAGATCGCGCTGTTCGCCGACACGATCATCGCCACGTTCCTGCCGATCGGCGCGCTGTCCGCGCTGTATTACGCCGACCGCATCAATCAGCTTCCCATCGGTGTGGTGGGCATCGCGGTGGGCACCGTGCTGCTGCCGGAGATGTCGCGGCGGCTGGCGGCCGGGGACGATGCGGGCGCGGCCCAGGCGCAGGCGCGAGCGGTGGAATTCGCAGTCCTGCTGGCCGCCCCTTTCGTGGTTGCGGCGCTGCTGATCCCCGATCTCACCATGCGTGCCCTGTTCGCACGCGGCGCGTTCACGGTGGCGGATGCCAGCGAGGCCGCCGCGACGTTGCGGGCCTATGGGATTGGTCTCATCGCCTTCGTGGTGCTGCGCGCCTTCATCGCGCCGTTTCATGCCCGCAGCGACACGACCACGCCGATGATCGCCTCGCTGAGCGCGGTGGCGGTGAACGTTGCTCTCAAGTTCGCCCTCATGGGCACGCTCGCCCAAGTCGGCCTCGCGCTTGCCACCGCCATCGGCGGCTGGATCAATCTCGGCCTGCTCATCTTGTTCGCCTATCGCAGGGGCCTGCCATTGGGCGATCCGCTCCTGGCGGGGCGCATTGTCCGTCTGCTCGTGTGCGCCCTCGCGCTGGCCGCCACGCTTCTTGCGGCCGAGCCCGCCGCGCGGATCATCACTGCCCGGCTCGGTTTTGCCCGGGAGGAACTGGTGTTCCTGATCGTGGTCTTGTCGGGCGGACTGGTCTATATGATTGCCGTTGCGGCACTTCTTGGCCGCAATGTTCTGGCGCCGTTGCTGCGTGGCCGTGCATCCAAACGCCCCCCAGCCCCGCCGAATTGATCAACCGGCCATTTTGCATTGCGATAAGCTGTGCTATGCGACCCGTTGCGGAAGCGGCGCGTCAGTTGCGGGTGACGTCGTTTTCGTACCTGACACCCCTCGCGGTGCCCTTTTGGGTGCCCGATCGGAGCCAAAAAATGTTGGTCACCCCGCGCCTGTCCGCCGCCCTCGTCCTTGTCGGACCTCTTCTTCTAGCCGCTTGCGGGCAGCCTCAGCAGCAGCAGGCAGCCCCGCCGCCGCCGACCGTGACGGTCGCGAAGCCGCAGACCCGTACCATCACCGAATACGACGAATATGTCGGGCGCTTCGTTGCCATCAACAGCGTCGCGGTGAATGCCCGCGTTTCGGGCTATCTCGAAAAGATTTCCTTCACCGACGGCCAGATGGTGAAGGAAGGCGACCTTCTCTTCACGCTGGACCAGCGGCCCTACAAGATTGCGCTCGATCAGGCGCAGGCGAACCTTGCTCTCGCGAAGGCGAACCTCGAATTCGCCACCACCGATCTCGAGCGCGCCCGCACCCTGATCGAGGACAAGACCTCCAACGCCATATCCAAGCAGGCGTTCGACCAGCGCACGCAAAGCCAGAAGACCAATGCGGCGACCGTGCAGGCGCAGACGGCGGCTGTCGAGCAGGCAAAGCTCGACCTTCAGTTCACCGAGCTTCGTGCCCCCATATCAGGCCGCATTGGCGACCGCCGCGCTTCGATCGGCAATTACGTCATCGGCGGTACCGGCGCCTCGCCCACCCTGCTGGGCGTGATCATTTCCCAGGACCCGATCTATTTCGAGTTCACTTTCGATGAAGCCTCGCTGCTGCGCTACAAGCGGGCCACCGTCGGCGCGGATGTCGCCGGCGCGCCGGTGAGCCTGAAGCTTATCGATGACAAGGGCTTTCCCAACCAGGGGAAGATGGACTTCCTGAACAATGTCGTCGACCGCGAGACCGGCACGATCCGTGGCCGCGCCATCTTCGACAATAAGAGCGATCTGTTCCGGCCGGGCATGTTCGGGCGCATCAGGCTCGCCTCCTCCGCGCCCTACCAGGCGCTCACGCTCCCCGACACCGCCATCGGCAGCGAGCAGTTGCAGAAGTTCGTCTATCTGATCGGCCCTGAAAATACCGTGCAGATTCGCCCAGTGGTTCTCGGCCCTCTGGACGGCGACCGGCGCGTGATCAAATCCGGCCTCACCGCCGACGATGTGGTGGTGGTCAACGGCCTGATGCGCGTGCGTCCCGGCGTCAAGGTGAACCCGCAGGAAGAGAAGCCGCCGGCCCCGGCTCCCGCAACAGCGCCTGCCGCAACCCCCGCGGCATCGCCACCTGCCGCGACACCAGGGGCCGCAGCGGCTCCGGCTAAGTAGGGGGAGGCAGCACCATGCGTCTCTCTCATTTCTTCATCGACCGCCCGATCTTCGCCTGGGTTGTCTCCATCGTCATCCTGATCCTCGGCGGCATTTCTTATCTCCGCCTGCCGGTCGCGCAGTATCCTGAGATCGCGCCGCCGGTCATCAACGTGACCGGCCAGTATCCCGGCGCCAGCGCCGAGACGGTCGCCGACACCGTGGTCGCGCCCATCGAGCAGCAGATCAACGGCGTGGAGGGGATGCTTTATGTATCCTCGAACTCCACCGCCGACGGCCGGTTCTCGATCGCCGTCACCTTCGACCTCGGCACCAATCTGGATATCGCCCAGGTGCAGGTGCAGAACCGTGTGGCCACAGCGCAGCCGCGCCTGCCGCAGGAAGTCCAGCAGGTCGGCGTCGTCACCGCGAAGTCCTCACCCGATCTGATGATGGTGGTGAGCCTCTATTCGCCGGACGGCTCGCGCGATCCGCTGTTCATCTCCAATGTGGCCAACGTCCAGATCAAGGATGTGCTGTCCCGCATCGATGGCGTCGGCTCGATCACCGTGTTCGGCGGCCGCGACTATGCCATGCAGGTCTGGCTCGACCCGACGCGGCTCCAGACCCTGAACCTGACGGCCGGAGACGTGATCGCAGCGCTGAAGGCGCAGAACGTCCAGGTGGCGTCCGGCATCCTCAACCAGCCACCCGTGAAGGACCAGCGCGCGTTCCAGGTGGCGGTGCGCACCCTGGGGCGTCTTAGCGATCCCGCGCAGTTCGAGAATGTCGTCATCAAGCAGACCGAGACGGCGCTGGTGCGGCTGAAGGACGTGGCGCGCGTTGAAATCTCGGCGCAGGACTATTCCTCCACCTCCTATCTCGACAAGGACCTGTCGATTTCTCTGGGCGTGTTCCAGCGTCCGGGCTCGAACGCGCTCGCCACCGGCAACGCGGTGGTGGCTGCCATGGAGCAACTCGGCAAGGAACTGCCGCCGGGCGTGAAGTACGCGATCTATTACAACCCCACGCAATTCATCCAGCAGTCGGTCGAAGCGGTCATTCACACCATCTTCGAAGCCGTCATCCTGGTGGTGATCGTGGTGATCCTGTTCCTCCAGACCTGGCGCGCCGCGATCATTCCCATCGTCGCGATCCCGATCTCGCTGGTGGGTACCTTCTTCTTCATGTCGCTGTTCGGCTTCTCGCTGAACAACCTGTCGTTGTTCGGACTCGTGCTCGCCATCGGCATCGTGGTCGACGACGCTATCGTCGTGGTTGAGAACGTGGAGCGAAACATCGAGGCGGGCATGTCGCCGCGCGATGCCGCTTACCGAACCATGGACGAGGTGGGCGGGGCGCTGATCGCCATCTCGCTCGTGCTGGCGTCGGTGTTCATCCCGAGCGCCTTCATCACCGGCATTTCGGGCCAGTTCTACCGGCAGTTCGCGCTCACCATCGCCGGTTCCACCATCATCTCCCTGCTGGTGTCGCTGACGCTGTCGCCCGCCATGTGCGCGCTGCTGTTGAAGCCCCATCGCACCGGCCACAAGGTGCCGTGGTATGCCCGGCCGGTTACCGGCTTCTTCCGGCTTTTCAACCGGGGCTTCGAGGGGCTGGGCAACGGCTATGCCTGGCTCACCGGCCGTCTCGTGCGCATCGTCGCCTTGATGCTGATCGTGTATGCGGGCGTGGTGGCTTTCGGCGGCTATCTGTTCGTGACCACGCCACAGGGCTTCATTCCGCAGCAGGATCGCGGCTACCTCATCGTCGTTGCCCAATTGCCGCCCGGCGCCTCGATGCAGCGCACGGAAGCGGTGATGCAGCGCGCCGCCGACCAGGTTTTGGGCACGCCCGGCGTCGGTCATATCGTCAATATCGCCGGCTTTTCTGGTGCAACCTTCACCAATGCGCCCAATGCCGGCGCGATGTTCGTCATCCTTGAACCGTTCAGCGAGCGCGGCGGCGATCCCACCCGGACCGCGACCGCCGTGCAGGGCCAGTTGTTCCGCAAGCTCGCCTCGATCCAGGAGGCTCTGCTGATCGTCGTGCAGCCGCCGCCGGTGAACGGCATCGGCAATGCCGGCGGCTTCCGCATGATGGTGGAAGATCGGGGAGGGGCGGGATATCCCGCGCTCCAGGGCGCGGTTTACGCCATGATGGGCGCCGCCGCGCAGACCCCGGGGCTGATGCAGGTCTACTCCCTGTTCGAGACCTCGACGCCGCAGATGTTTCTCGATATCGACCGTGCCAAGGCGCAGTTGCTCAAGGTGGACATGGCGAATGTCTTCGGCGCGCTACAGACCTATATCGGCTCAAGCTATGTGAACGATTTCAACCTGTTCACCCGCACATTCCGTGTGCAGGTGCAGGCTGATGCCGCGTTCCGCATGGACCCGAACGATATCCTGCAAATCCGGGTGCGCAATTCCACCGGCGAGACGGTGCCGATCGGCTCCTTCGCGACGATCAAGGACCTCACCGGCCCCTACCGCGTGCCGCGCTACAACCTGTATCCCGCCGCCGAATTGGACGGTAGCCCGGCCGCCGGTTACTCGCAGGGGCAGGCAATGCAGATCATGCAGGGTCTTGCCGCACGCATTCTGCCACAGGGCTTCGCCTATGAATGGACCGCGCTCGCCTATCAGCAGCAGCGGGCCGGCAACACCGCCATCTTCGCCTTCGTGCTTGGCGTGGTGTTCGTGTTCCTCGTGCTGGCGGCACAATATGAGAGTTTGACGCTGCCTCTGGCGGTCATCCTCATCGTGCCGATGTGCCTGGTCGCGGCGCTTGTCGGCGTGCTGATGCGAGGTCAGGATAACAACATCCTGACCCAGGTGGGCTTCATCGTGCTCATTGGCCTGGCCGCCAAAAACGCCATCCTGATCGTCGAGTTCGCCAAGCAACTGGAAGACCAGGGGCAGGGCAGGCAGGCGGCGGCGGTGGAGGCATCGCGGCTGCGCCTTCGGCCTATCATCATGACCTCGCTCGCCTTCATCCTCGGCGTGGCGCCACTGGTGTGGGCGATCGGCGCCGGCGCGGAATTGCGCCAGTCGCTCGGTACCACGGTGTTCTCAGGCATGATCGGCGTGACGCTGTTCGGCCTGATTTTCACACCGGTGTTCTACGTCTTCGCCCGCTGGCTCGCCTCGTTCGGGGAAAAGCGACGGGCACGGCGTGACGCCGCCGCGGGCGACGACCACACGCCCTCCGGCAACCATCCGGCGCCGGCGGAGTAGGGCGCTCCAAAACACGACCGTCATGGCCGGACATTTCCGGCGATGGCGGTCGTTGGCATTTTCCGAGACAGCGACCCATGCAGCCCACCGCCACCGGCCTTCCGTTCGACGACATCCGCCATCTCATCTCCACCATGCCAGGTCCGCATGATGTGGCGCGGGACGCGGCGCTTCACCGGCAGGGCCAGTTGCTCAAGCCGCCCGGCGCGCTGGGACGGCTGGAGGAGATCGCGCTCCACCTCGCGGCATGGCAGGGCCAGTCCTTGCCCACCGTCGACCGGCCGATGGTGGCGGTGTTCGCCGGCACCCATGGCGTGACCGAGCGCGGCGTCTCGCCCTATCCCGCCTCCGTGACCAAGGAGATGCTGGCGGCCTTCACCGCCGGCCGCGCGGCGGTCAACCAGATCTGCGCCACCTTCGATGCCGGGTTGCGGGTGTTCGATCTCGCCCTCGACATTCCCACCGGCGACATCACATGCGAGGCGGCGCTGGACGAGCGCGCCTGTGCCGCCACCATGGCGTTCGGCATGCAGGCGATCGCCGGCGGGGCCGATGTGCTGGTGCTCGGCGAGATGGGCATCGGCAACACCACGGTCGCCGCTGCCCTCTGCCATGGGCTCTATGGCGGGGTCGCTGAGGACTGGGTGGGCGCGGGCACCGGCGCCTCCGGTGATGTCCTGGCGCGCAAGATCGCAGCCGTGCGCGACGCGGTGGCGTTCCACCGGACCGGCCTGTCCGATCCGCTGGAAGTGCTGCGCCGTCTCGGTGGCCGGGAATTCGCCGCCATCGCCGGCGCCATCCTCTCGGCACGCCATGAGCGTGTCCCGGTCATTCTCGACGGCTATGTGGTGACGGCGGCCGCCGCCGTGCTGCACGCCCTTGAGCCGTCCGCCCTCGACCATTGTCTCGCCGGCCATGTCTCTGCCGAACAGGCGCATGGAAAGCTGCTGGAGCGGCTCGGCCTGAACCCGCTGCTCGATCTTGGGATGCGGCTCGGCGAAGGCTCGGGCGGCGCACTGGCCATCGGCATCATCAAAGCGGCCGTGGCCTGCCACAAGGGCATGGCGACCTTCGCGGAAGCCGGCGTTTCAGGCGCGGACTGAGTCTTCGCTGGTCGCGCTCGCGCGTGCCTCTGCCGGCGCCAATACCCGTGTGATCGGGAAGACAATGCTGGCCCGTGTGCCGCCGCCGGGCCGCGAGGCGAGCGTCAGGCAGGCCTCATGCAGATGGGCCAATCCCTGAACGATGGTAAGTCCCAGCCCGGCGCCCCGGCCGGTGGTGGGGTCCAGGGTGCTTTCCCGATGCCGCGCCGATAGGTCCAGCGGCAGTTCCGCCTCGCCCAGACCCGGCCCGGTATCCTCGACGGCCATGAACGGCGCGCCATATTCGTCGGCGCCGACAATGAGGCGAACCTCGCCGCCCTGGGGCGTGAATTTCACCGCGTTGGTCAAGAGGTTCAGCACCATCTGGCGCAACGCCCGCTCGTCCGCCCACACACGCGGCGCATCGCTTTGTGGGGCACACACAAGATTGATCGCGCGCCCAGCCGCCGCGAGGCGCATCATGTGCGCGCAATCCTTTGCGAGATCGGCAAGCGGAACCGCGGTTTCGAGCAGGGCACGATGCCCGGTCTCGATGCGGGCCAGGTCCAGGATATCGTCCGCCAGCGCCAGCAGATGCCGCCCCGAGGCGTGGATGTCGCGGGCATAGTCACCATAGGTCGGTACCGAATGGGGCCCGAACACCTCGTGGCTCATCATCTCCGAGAATCCGATGACGGCGTTGAGCGGGGTGCGCAGTTCATGGCTCATTTCCGCGAGGAAACGCGATTTTGCCGCGCTTTCCGCCTCGCTTCTGGCGACCACCGTGCGGGCATGGCGGCTTTCGTCTTCTGCCGTCCGATCCATCTTGTGGAGCAGCGGCAGCAAAGCGAGGACGGCCCCGCCTGCGCCGGCCGCGATGCCGGCCAGGAGACCCAGGGCAGGTAAGGACAGTGCCAACGCCGTGCCGCCCAATGCGGCTGCGCCTGCCAATGCGAAGAGGCCGGCGTTGCGGAGCCAACCCACCCGGAATCCGCTCTCAAGTGCCGCCGCCGTGGAAACGGACGGGACACCGGGTGCGCCAGAGTGGAGGGGATACGTCATGGCCCTCAGCTTCCGCGCCCCCAGCGGCGAGTGAGTCTCGCCGCAAGGAGGTTCGATATGGACTCGTGCGCCAATAGGGTTAGCGAAAGGTTAACGCCGCAAACCCTTGCACCGACTCAATCCCTCACGAAACGGCCTGGGCCGCAAGCACCGCATCCACCGCCGCTTCCAGGGCGTCGAAATGGTCGATCACCCGGTCGGCGCCGAGTTGCTGCGCGGGGGTCTCGGTGTAGCCGAACGTCACCGCGACGGACGGCACGCCCGCGGCCTTGGCTGTCGCGATGTCGGTGGCGCTGTCGCCAACCATCACCGCGCGTGGCGCGACGCCACCGCTGGCCGAGATGGTGGAAAAGAGAGGTCGGGGATTGGGCTTGGCCACCCCATAGGTGTCCGCGCCCGTGATCGCGGCGAAACGGCGGGTGAGATCGAGCCGGTCCAGCAGAAGGCGTGCGAGGCGCTCGGTCTTGTTGGTGCACACGGCCAGGCGCATGCCGCGCGCCTCCAGAGCATCCAGCGCCCGGTCCAGGCCGGGAAAGGGGCGGGAGACGTCGGCGATGTGGGCTGCGTAATGCTCGATGAAACGCTTGGTCATGGCGTCCATCTCGGCCTGGGACGGCACAACGCCGGCCCGCTCCAGCGCCCGCACCAGCAACTGGCGCGCGCCCCCACCGATCATGTTGCGCGTGGCGTCCCGGTCCACCGGCGCAACATTGTATTCATTGAGGATGAAATCCAGCGTGTTGAGCAGGTCCGGGGCACTGTCCACCAGGGTGCCGTCGAGGTCGAAGACGATCACGAGCGGAGACGTGGGCATGCGGATCATCCTTTTTCACGGTCTGGCGCGTTTAGGCGTGGGCGCCGATATATGCCCTGCGCCCAGATGCCTACAATCCTGCCGCTTTTTCTGTCCAGCCTGTTTCTAACGGGTTGAACCTCACGGGAGCATGCTCATGGTCAACGGGTCGGGTCTGATGCGATGTATGGTTGGGTCGGCGGCCGTGGCGGGTGTCTTGTTTCCTGTGCTCGCGGCGGCACAGGACGCATCGCAGGGCGCCTATATGTTCAGCGCACCGCCGTCCGCCCAGGCCAATCGCGTCTATTCGGTCAACCGCAAGACCGGCGAGATGAATGCCTGCCAGTTCGAGCGGCCCGATAGCAGCCAAGTCGGCGTCACCCGCTGCTTCACGCGCGGCGAGGGTGCGGGCGCTGTGTCTGCTGGGAACTACCAGCTTGTCCCCGACGCAATATGGCGGCGAGACCGGTATTTTCCGGGTCAATATCGACACCGGCGAGATGAGCATCTGCTATGTGCGCGAACGTGCCGAAGACCGGCGGCGGGCGGCAATGAAGCCAAGATCCTTTGCACCCCTCCGGGCAAGTGAGGCCTGCCCGCCTTGCCGGGCGCCCCGAAGGACGTTAGCAACCCTCACCTTTTCCTCTGCGCGGGATGTCCATGTCAGACGCTGAAGCCCTGAAGCGGCAGGCTGCCGCCCGTGCGCTCGAATTCGTGACCGACGGCATGCGGCTCGGTCTCGGCACCGGCTCGACCGCGAAACATTTCGTGGATCTGCTGGCCGAGCGGGTGGCCGGCGGCCTCAAGGTGGTGGGCGTGCCGACCTCGGTTCGCACGCGCGATCAGGCCCTGTCTCTGGGTGTGCCGCTGGCGACGCTGGACGACGTTCCCGCGCTCGACCTGTGCATTGATGGCGCCGACGAAGTCGGGCCGGATCTCGCCCTGGTAAAGGGCGGCGGCGGGGCGCTTTTGCGCGAGAAGCTGGTGGCCAGCGCCGCGCGGGAGATGATCGTCATCGCCGATTCCAGCAAGCATGTTGATGTGCTTGGCCGCTTCCCGCTGCCGATCGAGGTGGTGGATTTCGGCCTGCCTGCCATGCTGCCCCGCATCGAAGCGGCCATCGCCCAGGCGGGATGCGTCGGCCCGCTGGCGCTGCGCCGCGACGCGGCCGGTGCGCCTTATGTGACCGACCAGGGAAATCTCATTCTCGATGCGCGCCTCGGGCGCATTCCCGATCCGATCCGTCTTGCAACTGCGCTGGACGCGGTGGTGGGTGTCGTGGAGCACGGCCTGTTCCTGGGTTTTGCCCGGCGGGTGGTTCTTGCCGATCCCAGCGGCATCCGGATCCTTGAGCGGGCCGGCTGAGGCTTCCCACCGGCCGCATCTCGATCTAGAACCATCCAAAATGGAGAACGCCATGCGCCGCTCGACCGCCAGCCGCCTTGCACTCGGGAGCGTCTTCCTGATGCTCGCTTTCGCTCCCGCCTCTGCCCAGCAGCCGCCGGCCATGGCCGCACCCGCGCCGGTGATTGCCGCCCCCAGCGCCGCTGCCGTGCAGGCTGCGCGCGACTTGGTGCTCGCCAATGGCGAGGCCGGCGCCTTCAACGGCGTTCTGCAGAATGTGGTGGATGGCGCGGCCATGGGCTTTCTCCAGACCAACCCTGACCTTGCCCCGCAGCTTCGCGATGTCGCCGTCGCCCTTCGTCCCGAATTCGAGAAGAAGCAGAGCGAAATCATCGACATCCTGGCGAATGCCTATGCCGGCCATTTCACCGAGGACGAGTTGAAGCAGGCTCTGGTCTTCTTCAAATCGCCTGTGGGCCAGAAGCTTGTCGCCGACCGTCCGGCCATCGTCCAGCAGGCCGTGCAGACGATGCAGCAGTGGGGCGCCCGGATTAACGCCGAGGCCATGGAGCGCATCCGCGCCGAAATGAAGAAGAAGGGCTACGACATCTGAGGCGTTCGCTTGCGCGGCTCACCCCTTGAAATTTCAGGGGTGAGTGCCGCCGTGCACCACCTCGTCGGTGCGCGGCTCACGGTCGCCATCGGGGGCCTGGGCCAGCGCCGCGTAGAGGCTGGTTCGGGAGAGGTTGGGATTATAGTGGGGGTCAACCAATTCCCTCACGCCCCACAAATCCTCCATCCGTCGCCGCTGCGCCTTCAGCCGATTGCGATGCGAACGCCTGCGGCGTCGGCCGCGCGAGGCTGATTCGTGATGCACCAGCAGAGCAAATGGCGTCCAGACCACCTCATAGCCGGCGCTGCGGGCTCTCAGGCACAGGTCGATATCGTTGCAGTCCTCAGCGAACCGCTCGGCATCCAGCCGGCCGATCTCGTTCCAGCAAGAGCGGCGGATCATCAGGCAGGCCCCGGTGACCGCGCTGACATTGTTACGGCAGACAAGGCGTCCGAACGGCCCTGGCGCATCCTCGGCCGCATGGGCGAACCCGTGGGCGGCATAGCGGAACAGGCCGACCAGCACGCCCGCATGCTGGATGGTGCGGTTGGGAAACAGCAGCTTGGCACCGACGATGCCGGTGCGCGGCTGCATCGCCAGCGCCACCATCTCGTCCAGCCACTCGCCTTCCACCACCTCGATATCGTTGTTCAGAAGGCAGATCAGCGCGCCCCTTGAGGCCGCGACGCCGGCATTGCAGATGCGCGGGTAGTTGAACGGACCATCGTCCCGAACCACACGGGTTTCTGGCCAACTCGCTTTGATCTCCTCGAACAATGCCTGCGTCTCCGGCTCGACCGAGCCGTTGTCGACGATGACGATCTCGAAGTTGCGATAATGGGTTACGCCGATCAGCGAGCGCAGCGCCATTCCCATCAGATCCGCCCGGTCGCGGGTCGGGATCACGATCGACACTAGCGGCGCCGGTTCCAGCATCGGAACGTGCGGACGAAGCCGCCCGTCGGGCCGGATCTCCACGGGCTGGCCCAGGACCTCCTCCAGAGCGCGCGCCGCTTGCTCGGCGTCAGGCGTTGTGCCGGGAATTTGCCCGGTCTCCGTGGCGCTGAAGGCAATCCGGGGGATATGGCGCACGATGGTCGAAGGCCCACTCTCCAGCGCCCGCAGGCGCAGATCATAGCCGGCGGCGGCGCCAAACGCGGGGCGCAGGCCACCCAGGCTATTCAGGAAGCCAGCGCGGAAGGCGACGATATCGCCGAGATAATCGCCCGCTCGCAGCAGATGGCGATTGAAGGCCGGCTTGAACACCCCGCCCATGGGCAGGCCACCCGCGTCGCACCGCTCCTCGTCGGTATAGACAACCTTGCAATCCGGGTGAGCGTCGAAAGCGGCGCGGATCATCGCCACCGCATCGCGGGTCGGGCGCCCTGTGGTTGGCAGGTAAGCGACCAGTCCGCCGTCCACAGCCCCCCCGTCCACAGCCCCCAGGACCGCGTTCAACGCGGCGGCGCCTGATGCGTCCGTCGCCAGCAGGCGGACGCGGGCCTCAGTGGCGAGATGCGCGCGCGCCCATGTGGCGAGGGGTGTGGGGGCGTCGGGCGGCAGGGCGATGATCCAGAGCCACTCGGGATCGGTTTGGCCTTTGAGCGCCGCGAGGCGCGCCTCTGCGTCCTGCGCTGGACCTTCAAGGAGGCTCAGAAACGTCAGCGCGAGGTCTGCCCGCGGGGCGATGACGGTTCGGAAATCCTCGACATAGGACGCGCGGTAGCGACGGTATTCGATCGCCTGTTCTTCGTTGCGGGCGCTTGAGCCCTCCAGGGCGACCGCATGGATCCCCCGGAGTTCGCGGGCCGCCGCCCCCGCAACCGACCAGCGGCGATGGAGTGGCAGGCCGGGAAAAGCACCGCTCAGGAAAGCGTGCAACTTCAGCCCGACCTTGCTGCGCGGGAAAATGCCCACCCTCAGCCGCCCCGGTGCGCGCACCGCAATGGCGGCGGTGCCGCGTGGAATGAAGGCGGCGATCAGCGGGCCGGTTACATCGCTCTGGCTGAGAACGCGCCCGCCGTGGCTGAGGCATTGAAGTGTCGCATGAAGCGGGCTGTCGCCGGGCGAACCGTCGGCCTGCACCAGTTCCATGGGCAGGAGATAGCCCTCCCAGGCGAGCCTGAGTTTCAGCAGAAGAGGCAGGTGAAAGCGTGGTGCGCCGTCCACCGGCGTGCCATCCCGCAGCCAGAACGGGGAGATCTCCCAGGGCGGAAACTGCGCATCCTGGGGGGGCGGGGTGTCGGTCCTGGTGCCTCGGGCCATGCTCGCGTTGAAGCATTCCCGGCTGCATCCCGCAAGTCGCGGCAACGCAAGGCGCTCGGCGCGCTTGACGCGGGCCATCTACGGCGCTTGAACCTGTGCGACCCGTAGACGCGTGAGGCGATGTTATGTCCGAAACCGAGGTGGATCTGTTCGTGATCGGTGGCGGCTCCGCCGGCGTTCGTGCTTCGCGCATCGCGGCGCGGCATGGGGCGAAGGTGATGATGGCGGAGGAATACCGGGTCGGCGGCACCTGCGTGATCCGCGGCTGCGTGCCGAAGAAGCTGTTTGTCTACGCCTCCCGCTTCGCCCATGACCTTGAAGACATGGCGGGATTCGGCTGGAGCGTGGAGGGCGCCTCGTTCGACTGGCCGACCTTGATCGCCAATAAGGACCGGGAAATCGCCCGACTGGAATCCATCTACCGCGCCAACGCCCAGGCGGCGGGGGCGCAGATCGTCAATTCCCGCGCGGTCGTCGAGGGTCCCAATTCCGTTCGAATCCTTGCCACCGGCGAGGTGGTGAAGGCGAAATACATCCTGGTCGCGACCGGCGCCCATCCTGCGCTGGGGCCGGACATTCCCGGTTGTCGGCTGGCGATTACCTCCAACGAAGCCTTTCATCTCAATGCTTTACCCAAGCGCGTCCTGGTCCAGGGCGGCGGATACATCGCGGTGGAATTTGCCGGAATGTTCCGCGCGCTCGGCTGCGAGGTGGCGCTGGTGCAGCGGGCGGACGTGATCCTGCGCGGCTTCGACGACGAGGTGCGCAGCCATCTCGCGGCTGAGATGGAACGCTCTGGAATCAAGATGTTATGCGGTCGGACGCTCTCCTCGATCGAGGAGGTGGCTGGCGGCAAGCGGGTGGTCTTGTCCGACGGCACCGAGCTTGAGGTGGACGAGGTGCTGCTCGCCATCGGCCGGATTCCCAACACCCGCGACCTCGGGCTCGAGGCAGCCGGTGTGGAACTGGACGAGATCGGCGCGGTCAAGGTGAGTGTGGATTCGCGCACCAATGTGCCCTCGATCTACGCGGTTGGCGACGTCACCAACCGGGTTAATCTGACCCCGGTCGCGATACGTGAAGGTCATGCGGTGGCCGACACCCTGTTCGGCGGCAAGCCGTGGGTCGTCGACCATTCGCTGATCGCGACGGCGGTATTCTCCGAACCTGAGGTCGGGGTGGTGGGTCTCTCGGAGGCGGCCGCGCGCAAGCAGGGTCGGGCGCTGGATATCTACAAGACCTCGTTCCGGCCGCTCAAGGCGACGCTCTCGGGCCGTCAGTCGCGGGTGTTCATGAAGCTGGTGGTGGAGCAGGTCACCGATAAGGTGCTCGGGGTCCACATCGTCGGGCCGGATGCCGGCGAGATGATCCAGCTTGCCGCCGTGGCGGTGGGAATGGGCGCGACCAAGGCGGACTTCGACCGCACGGTGGCGGTGCATCCGACCTCGGCGGAAGAACTCGTCACCCTGCGCGAAAAGGCCGCGTAGGCCCTTCTTCAGTTGATTTTCCCGGTGGTTGCGCCATCGACAGGGGCGGCGATCAGCGCCGCTTCTCATCATCTTCCGGAGGCCCCCGTGCGGACCCATCTCCTGGTGCTTGCCAGCCTTCTCGCGACGCTCTCAGGTGCCGTGGCCGATCCCATCGTCCCGGCCCAGGAGAAGGCCGGATCGCTCATGAAATATCAGGCGCTGGTGACCCAGGACCGCCGCGCGACACTGGAAGCCTTCACCGGAAAGTCGATGAAGAACGCCACGGTGTTTGAGAACCTTGACGCCTGCACCCTGCGCCAAACCACCGAGGACGGCGCCTCGTCCATGCGGGTCTCCAAGGCGATCGCCGGCTGCGTCAAAGAACTCGGCATCTGAGGATGGAGCAGCGCCGCGCCATCTCCGGCGGGTGCCGCTTCAGGCCGCGAACAGGCGGCCCTTCTCCGACCACAGCACGATAAGGATGGCCAACGCCCCCAGCACGAAATAGCCCATGCTGAGGGGCAGGACCGTGCCGTCGAACGTCCGCCCCACCAGCATGCCGAGCCCTGCGGCCAGCAGGGTGGTGTAGAAGCCGATGAAGGACGATGCGGTGCCTGCCACCGCGCCCAGCGGCTCCATGGCTATGGAGTTAAAGTTGGGCACCGTGAGCGCGAACAGCGCCTGGGACAGGGCCAGAAGCCCGCAGTAGAGGACGATCGGCGGCGGCCCGTCGAACGCCAGCGCCGCCACCACCTGGGCGAGGCCCATAAGCGTGAAGCCGATCATGCCGAAATGCGACAGCCGGCGCATGCCGACGCGCCGCACCAGCTTGGCATTGATGAAGGACGCCAGCGCCATCACGCCAGCCACTACGGCGAACACCACCGGAAACAGCAGGCCGAGATGGTAGATGCCGTTCTCGAAGGTCTGCTGGCACACGGCGATATAGGCCATCAGGCAGCTCATCATGAGCCCGACGGCGGTGGAATAGCCGAATGCCCGGCGGTTTGTGACCGTCAGGCGCATAGCGGCGAAGATGGCCTTCATGGAAAACGGCACGCGGAATTCCGGGTGCAGGGTCTCCGGCATGCGCAGACCAAACCAGATGGAAAGGATCAGGCACAGCGTCAGCATGGCGCCGAAGATCATGTGCCATTCGCCGAGGAAGAGGATGCCGCTGCCGATGCTGGGCGCGATCACCGGGATGATCAGGAACACCATCATGCTGAAGGACATGACCCGCGCCATGTCGCGCCCCTGGAAGCGGTCGCGCACGATGGCGACCGCAAGCACGCGTGCGGCGGCGGAGCCGAGACCTTGGATCGCCCGCGCCACGAGCAGCATTGTGAAGCTGTCCGCCAGCATCGCGATCACGCAGCCGGCGGCATAGATGACGAGGCCTGCCATCAGCGCCTTCTTGCGGCCGATGACATCGGAGATCGTTCCGAACACGATCTGCATCACGCCGAAGCCGACCATGTAGGCGGTGACGACAAGCTGGAGGTTGTTGGGCTCGGCGACGCGGAAATACGCGCCGATGTGACTGAAGGCGGGCAGCAGATTATCGATAGAAAAGGCCGTGATGCCCATCATCAGGGCAATGATGGCGACAAATTCCGTAAAGCCCGGCGCGGCGGCTGCCGTCTGCCCGGACCGATTTTTGAAGATCATGAGTGAAAGCTCAAAGACGCCCGCGCGCGGCGGCGGGCCGGAAACGTCCCCGCCTTCTAGACCCTGCATCCCGAGATTTGAAGGCCCTTCACCGCCGCAGCGCCTCAATTTGCCGGCACCGCGCGATGTCTTTGGGTGAGGTCTGTCCTGGGGAGAGGCTTGTCTCGAGCATAAGAGTGCATAGCGCGAGCAAGCGGGCGAGGGGGGCGGAGTGCGCTGTCTCGTCGATGCACCGCCGTGTTCAAGCCGGCATCGCGGATGGGTTGAAGCGCCTTCGGCGGTCCCTTGCGTTGGACCCCGGCTCGGCGCTCCGGCTGCACCGTCGCTTGGCCGGGGAAAGGCGATCAGGGAACCCGCCAGGGAACGGCCAGGAAAGCCGCGCCAGGGAACAACGCCCGAACGTCAACCTCAGCGCGCAGCCACCGGGGTGGGGCGGTTGATACCGAAGCGGACCTGGTAGACGTTGTAGTTCTCGACCACCCGCTGGACGTAATTGCGGGTCTCGGAGAACGGGATGCACTCCACCCAGTCCACCGGATCCACGTCCTTGTCGCGCGGGTCGCCGTAGCGGGCGAACCATTTGCGGACGCTGCCGCGCCCGGCGTTGTAAGCGGCGAACACGAGGACGGGGTTGCCGCCGTAGTTTTCCACCAGTTCGCCAAGCTCGGCAGCACCGAACTGCACATTATAGGACTGGTCCGTCATGAGACGGGATTCGCTGTAGGTGGCGCCGGTCTGCTTGGCGACCTCGCGGCCTGCCGCCGGTGTCACCTGCATCAACCCCATCGCCTGAGCGCTGGACAGGGTGCGCGGATTGAACTGGCTTTCCTGCCGGGCCACCGCATAGATCATCGCCTTATCCACCGGGTTGCCGATGGAGGTGTAGCTGGGAAGCCCGAACGTGGGGAAAGCGGCGGCATCAAGGGGATGGCCCTCGAACACGCTTTCCTTGCCCACCACCAGCGCGCCGCGTGCATCACTGTTGGCTTCCGCGAGTTGTGCCAGCAAGGCAAGGTGCCCGCTGTCCTCCATGCGCCACGCCATGTCGTAATAGATGGTCATCGTGGTGTCGCGGTCGCCGATGGCATAGAGCAGCTTGATGGCGCGAACCGCCTCGATCCGGTCGAACGTGCCGCGCTGGCTGGCCGTGTCGGGTGCCCGGCGCAGCGCGACGGGCGACTGGCCCATGCGGACGCGGGCGAGTTGGCCGTAATAGGTGGTGGAGAAGCGCCCCGCCGATTCATAGCGGGCGCGGGCGGTCCCGGTGTCGCCCATGGCTTCCGCGGCGCGGCCCTGCCAATAGCCGGCGCGCGACAGGGTGATGGGGTTGGTCTGTTCGTCCGCGATATGGGCGAAATGAGCCATGGCAGTGCGCGGCTCGTTGAGGAAGCGCAGCGCGATCCAGCCGGCGGTGAAATGGGACTCGGCCCGGTAATTGTCCGCCGTCGGCGTCGCCGCGTCGGCCGCCACCTTATAGGCCAGCCGGCCATTGCCATCGTCGATCAGTTCACGCGCCACCAGGCGACGCTCGATCCACCATTCGTCGGTGTCCACCTGCGCGGCCGGCTTGTCGGAGGCTGAAAGCAGGGCCTGCGCGGCCTCCGCCGGCTTGTTGGCCCGCCGCAGCAACTGCGACTTGGCGAACAGATAGGCTGGGTCATTGTTGAGCGCGAACGGGACATCGGCCAGCAGCTTCTGCCCGTCTGGGTCCTTGCGGGCGATGGCGAGACGCGCGCGGGTCAGAGCGACCACGTCCGAGCCGGCGCGCGCTGCGGCACGCATGGCGCGGTCGGTATCCGGCTTGTAGCTGAACTTGTCGGCCCGCGCCTTGTGGTCGGCGCGCGAGAGCAGCGTGCCGAACTGGGTCATCACCGCCTGTTCGGTGCTCTCGGACAGGTCGTCGCTGCGCCAGGCGTCGCGCACCAGAGCGGCAGTCATCTCGCGGTCGCCGGAGGCGGCGAAAGCGCGCGCTAGCGCGATCTTGCCGGGGCCGGTCAACGGGGCCTGGTCGCCGAAGAAGTCGCGCACCACGGAGGGCGAACGGTTCTCCGCAAACAGCACCGCCTCGGCCTTCTTGCGAAGGGTCGTCTGGGTCGGCCAGCCGGGCTTGTCGCGCATGAAGGCGACGATGCCGTCGAAGCCCAGATCATTGGCCGCGTTGCGGATCACCAGCCAGGTCACGAGCGAGCGCGCCACCGGGTCGTCCAACTGCTGGGCCGCGGAGAGGGCGTCCCGGCCCTTGCCGCTCTTGGCCAGCGAGACGGCGGAGCGCAGCGCGGACAGGTCGCCGGTGAGCGCCGGGCCGGGAGCGGCGGAAAGTGTCGGGGCAGGGCCCTTGGAGACAGCTTTGGGCGCCGGCTTGGCGGCGGGCTTGGCAGCCGCCTTCTTGTCCGGTGTCTTCGACTTGCTGTCGGTGGCCTTGGCATTTGCGGGCTTGGAGGAGGATGCCGTCTTCGCCTTGCTATCGGCGGTATCGGTGGCCGCCGAAGCCGGTACGGCGCAGGCAAGGGCAATCGCCAATGCGGTGCGGGAGATCAGGCTGGTGGCAGACGGCATTCCGGGTCCTCGTGCCAATGGGAAGCTGGTTCGTTGCTATTTGTCGTTCACCTGAATTGACGAAACCCTAAGGCCGGTCGAATTCAGCTGAGAACGGCACCGCCGTTTATCTCTCGCGCAAGGTATTTTTACTGTTTTCTGGTGGACGCCGCGCGCCCTTAACTCAAGCGTGGCCTTGGTTTCCCGTACGATCACGCTCTATTGAGCGATCACATCCAAAACGGGCGAAAGCAGGGCCGGCTTCCTATCTTTGCAAAGCGGCACTCTTCCCGCCGGGGCCGCAACAGTTTATTTGATGCGGTCCGCCGGGGTGTCATCGTTCCGGCGCAACGCGAATCAAAGCAAGGCATAGGTCATGTCCACCCCCACGTCCCTGGACCGCTTTCGGGGCTCCTTCACTGCCCTCGTCACGCCCTTCCGCGACGGGGCGCTGGATGAGAAAGCCTTTCGTGGCCTGGTGGACTGGCAGATCGCTGAAGGCACGCACGGGCTGGTTCCGGTTGGCACCACCGGTGAAAGCCCGACGCTGAGCCATGACGAGCACCACCAGGTGATCGAGTGGTGCGTCGATCAGGCGGCGGGCCGTGTACCTGTCATCGCCGGCGCCGGCTCGAACAATACCGCCGAGGCGGTGGGCTTCGCTAAGCACGCCGAGCGCGTCGGCGCCGACGCCGTGCTGGTGGTGACGCCCTATTACAACAAGCCGACCCAGGAAGGGCTCTACCAGCACTTCAAGGCGATTTCCGAGGCCATGAGCCTGCCGATCTTCATCTACAACATCCCGAGCCGCTCGGTGATCGATATGTCGGTGGAGACCATGTCCCGGCTCTATGAACTGGACAATATCGTCGGCGTGAAGGATGCGACCGCGAACCTCGCACGGGTTTCGCTTCAGCGTCAGGCGCTGGGGTCGGATTTCATCCAGCTTTCGGGCGAGGATGCCACCGCGCTCGGGTTCAACGCCCATGGCGGCATCGGCTGCATCTCGGTGACGGCGAATGTTGCGCCGCGCCTGTGCTCGGAGTTCCAGACCGCGTGCCTCGCCGGGGACTATGTCACCGCGCTGAAGCTCCAGGAAAAGCTGCTGCCGCTGCACACCTCGCTGTTCGTGGAAACCAATCCGGTTCCCACCAAGTTTGCCCTTGCGACCCTCGGCAAGATCGCCGAGGACGCGCGCCTGCCCATGGTGCCCGTCTCCGAAACCACGCGCGCCGTGGTGCGGCGCGCCATGGTGCATGCGGGCCTCATCAACTGAAGGCATGCGGGGCGGCTTCGCCCTGCCGGTGAGAGATGACCGAGAAAAAGAAAAAGGAACTGCCGCGCAAAGTGGTCGCCGACAATCGGCGGGCGCGGTTCGACTATGAGTTGGGCGAGATATTCGAGGCCGGCATCGTCCTGACCGGGACGGAGGTGAAAAGCCTGCGTTCCGGGCGGGCGACGGTGGGCGAAAGCTATGCCGCCGCCAAATCCGGGGAGATGTGGCTCTACAACGCCTTCATCCCGGAATATCTCGAAGCCAACCGCTTCAACCACGAGACCCGCCGGCCGCGCAAACTGCTGCTCAAGAAGCGCCAGATCGGCAAGCTCGCGAACGCGGTAGAGCGCGAGGGCATGACCCTGGTCGCAACCAAGATCTATTTCAACGAGCAGGGCCGCGCCAAGGTCGAACTCGCCATCGGCAAGGGCCGCAAGAGCCACGACAAGCGCGAGGCCGTGAAGGAACGCGACTGGTCGCGCGACAAGGCGCGGTTGATGCGGGATCGCGGATAGGCCTTCACAGCGTTGCGCAGCTAAGCGGGGAGTGCTCTACCGGTAGCAACAAGACCGGTGGAGGAAACCATGCGCGCGGCGTTCTATACCAGCCAGGGTGCGGCTCGGGATGTGCTTCAGATCGGCGAATTGCCGAGCCCTCAGCCCGGTCCCGGCGAGGTGCGCGTCAGGCTCGCAGTGAGCGGCGCCAATCCCTCCGACTGGAAACAGCGCAAGGGCGGCTTCCGCGCGATGCCGGCGCCGCTGATCATTCCCCATAGCGACGGCGCCGGCGTGATCGACGCCATCGGCTCCGGCGTGTCGCCGACGCGCCTGGGCGAGCGGGTTTGGACCTGGAACGCCCAATGGAAGCGGGCCTTTGGCACCGCCGCCGAATTCATCGCCCTCCCGTCCGCCCAGGCAGTGGCGTTGCCTGACGATGTGAGCTTCGAGGTAGGCGCCTGCCTCGGCATTCCCGTCTTCACGGCGCTCCAGGCGGTGCGCACGGCCAATCCCCATGCCGGCGACACGGTGCTTATCGCCGCCGGCGCCGGCTCTGTCGGCCATTATGCGATCCAACTCGCCAAGCGCCGCGGCGCGCGGGTGCTGACCACTGTGAGCGGCGAGGAGAAGGCGGCGCATGCGCTTTCCGCCGGTGCGGATGCCGTCATCAATTACCGCACCGAAGATGTCGGCGAGCGGGTCCGCGAACTGGCCCCGGACGGGGTGGATGGCGTGATCGAGATGGATCTCACCCGCAACGTCGCCTACTACCCGCGCATCCTCAAGCCGCACGCCACCTGCGCGGTCTACGGCATGTCGGCGAACCAGAGCACGCTGCCGAGCCTCGCGCTGATGAGCCTGAACATCCGCCTGATCTTCATGTTCATCTACGAACTCACCCCAGCCGATCGCGCCGCCGGCCTTGCGGAAATCACCGAGCTTCTGAAGGCGGACGCGCTGACCCACACCATCGCCCGCCGCATGCCCCTGGCTGAGATTGCGCAGGCCCACGAACTGATCGAGCAGGCGGCGGTGCTTGGAAACATCGTGCTCGACGTGGCGTGAGACATCGGGCGTTGCCGGGCAGGGGGGTATCGGGCACAGTTGGCGCACACAAATGTCGATTGGAAGCCAAGCCGTGAACGACTGGACGCAGTTGCCCGACGATCTCCCGATCCCGCAGGACGATGGCGCGTGCGCCCATCTGCCGGGCCTCGAACTGCCTATCGTCCGGCTTCCGTCGACCGAGGGGCATATGGTGGACCTGTCCGCGCTCTCCGGGCGTGTGGTGGTCTATTGCTATCCCCGTTCGGGCGAGCCCGGCGTGCCCAATCCCGATGGGTGGGATGAGATTCCCGGCGCGCGCGGCTGCACCCCGCAATCCTGCGCCTTCCGCGACCATCATGCCGACCTCACCGCGCACGGCGTGTCCCATGTGTTCGGCGTCTCCACCCAGACAACCGAGTATCAGAAAGAACTGGCTGACCGGCTGCATCTGCCGTTCCCGCTTCTGTCCGATCACGCGCTGAACTTCGCCAACATGATCGGCCTGCCGACCTTCACGGTGGATGGCATGGTGCTCCTGAAGCGCCTGACGCTGGTCATCGAGGACGGCTGCGTCAGCCACGTCTTCTATCCCGTCTTCCCGCCGCACGAGAACGCGGCCAACGTGCTGAGCTTCGTTCAGCGTCACGCCGCCAGATAGGCGCGGACCGAGGCGAACACCGACCGGAACATCTGCGGCGTGAGAACGCCGGTGTTGGTGTTGTAGCGGGAGCAGTGATAGCTCGAAAACACCTCGTAAGGCCCAACCGAGGCGCGCGCGCCGTGTCCGAATTTCACATGGGCCGGCCGCGCGCCCAGCGCCGTGACGGTCGAATCATGGCCGATCTTGCCGAGTGTCACGATGGCGCGCAGATTCGGCATGGCGGCAATGGCCGAGGAGAGGAAGCCCCGACACGTGCGGATTTCCAGCGGTGTCGGCTTGTTCTCCGGCGGCACGCAGCGCACCGCATTGACGATGCGCGTATCCCGTAGCGTCAGCCCGTCGTCGGGCCGCGCTTCATACCGGCCTTCGGCGAAGCCGTATTCGATGAGGGTGGCGTAGAGCAGGTCGCCGGCATAATCGCCGGTGAACGGACGCCCGGTGCGGTTGGCGCCTCGCAACCCCGGCGCCAGCCCGACGATCAACAGCCGCGCGTCGCGCGGGCCGAAGCCGGGTACCGGCGCGTTGAACCAGCCCGGCTCCGCGGCGCGCCAAGCGTCGCGGAAGTCGGCGAGACGCGGGCAGAGCGGGCATTGCGACCCGGGTTCATGCTCCACGGGTTCAGGCTTCGGGGGTGGTATCGGGCGCTCCACGCCGCTCCAGGAAGCGCGGGGTCTCGGACATGCGGCCGGCGCGCTCGGAGGGGTCGCGGCCGATCTTGCCCTGCAATTCCACGAGGTCGATGAACACGTCCGCTTGCCGGCGCAGGTCGTCGGAGATCAGCGGCGGTTGCGTGGAGATGGTGGAAACAACGCTGACGCGCATGCCCTTGCGCTGGAGCGCCTCGACCACGCAGCGGAAGTCGCCATCGCCCGAGAACAGGACGATATGGTCCACATGCCCCGCCAATTCCATGGCGTCCACGGCAATCTCGATGTCCATATTGCCCCTCACGCGCCGACGCCCCTGGGAGTCGGTGAATTCGCGGGCAAGCTTGGTCACTACCGAGTAACCATTATAATCCAGCCAGTCGAGAAGCGGCCGGATGGACGAATATTCCTGATCTTCGATCAAGGTTGTGTAGTAGAAGGCGCGAAGAAGATATCCGCGAGACTGGAATTCCTTCAGCAGTCTCTTGTAGTCGATATCAAATCCTAGGGCCTTCGTGGCCGAGTACAGATTCGCTCCATCTATGAGGAGCGCAATTTTTTCAGTTCCGATCATTCACCCGGCCCGCAACTGGAAGCTGTTCATTGTGTGGAAAGACTTTAAAGTGCCGCCCCCGGCGCGCCTTTCTCACTCTTTCTAATTCAAAGCGCAAGAGAAAAGGAGAATTGCGGGGTTGTCAGGCAAAGTTTTTTCAGGTAGTAAGGCCGGCTTCCGAATTCACCACCGTATTTACCCTGCACGAGGGAGTGCCGAGTCAATGGCCCGTGTCACCGTTGAGGACTGCATCGACAAGGTGGACAACCGCTTCGAGCTGGTTCTCCTCGCCGGCCATCGCGCCCGCATGATTTCGTCTGGTTCGCCGATCACCATCGATCGCGACAACGACAAGAACCCCGTGGTCGCCCTGCGCGAAATCGCAGACGAGACGGTGAGCCCCGAGGATCTCAAGGAAGATCTGATCCATTCCCTCCAGAAGTACACCGAGGTGGACGAGCCGGAGCCGGAGACGGTCCCCATGATCGCGTCCTCCTCTCCCCGCTCGGTTGATGATGCCGACGTGGTGATGGACCGGATGACCGAGGAAGAACTCCTCGCCGGCCTCCAGGGCCTCGTGCCCCCGGAGCATTCGGACGACGACGAGGGCTGAGCCCTTATCTCTCCGATTTTAGAATACCGAACGCGGCCGGCATCCCCCGGCCGCGTTTTTGTTTGTGCCGGCTCGTAGCCAGTTTTTTATAAACATGAGCTATGCCATTGGTTTAACTTTGTCTTCGCATCTTTTCGCCCGGCATCTTGGCGTGCCCCAAACCCTCGTGTTACGGAGGGAGAGTGGGGGCTGAAAGATGGTTGAGCGGGGAATGGGCCTTGGGCGCGCAGCGTCCGGCCGTGTGGGGCTTTGGCGAATTGTTGCGGTGGCTGCGGCCTTAGGCGTGGCTCTCGCTGCTGCGGGCCCTGCGCGCGCGGCCGACACCAGCTGGTCCATGTACAGCAACTACTACACCTCCTATTCCATCCCATTCTCGACCACGCCGAACTTCGCCAACGGCACCACCGAGATGGAAGTCTCCGCCTATGTGAAGATCGGCTCGATCCAGGGCACGGCGATCCCGTTCCAGATCGATACCGGCTCCACCGGTGTCGCGCTGCCGGCTTATGACATTCCGGGCTATAGCGGCGGCAGCAGCCAGACCTTCGGATATTCCTCCAGCGGCAATGTCGGGCACGGGCAGTGGGTCGACGCCTCGGTGGTGTTCAATCAGGGCACGGCTGTGAACGGCCAATTGCCGACCTCAAGCGTTCCGGTGTTCGTGGTCGCAAGCGTCACCGACTCGCATGGGACGGTGTTCGACTGCCGCACCAAGACGACCGAGGCTGAACTGAACTGCTTCCGCATGATGGGCGTGGCATATGGCCGGCCCGGCGGCAGCGATGTGCCGCCCATCACGCTGACCAATAACGCGCTGCTGCACCTGCAGGGCATGGACGCCACGGGCGGCGCCCCGCCGACGGTGCGCGCCGGCTATGTCATCACGCCGACCGGCATCCAGGCTGGCCTGACTTCGGACAATGCCAGCTCCAATTACGCCCTCATCCAGCTCACGCCGAAGGTGATCGGCGACAAGCCGAACTGGGAGACCATGCCGGGGCAGATCTACATCAACGGCACCCAGGACACGCGCAACTCCACAGTGCTGATGGATACCGGCATCAGCTATGTCTGGACCAGCGTGGGTGATGCTGAGCATGTGGTCTGCCATCCCAGGCCCGCAGATAATTATTATTGCCCGCCGTCCGGCACCGATATCCGCATCGCCCTGGGCGCGCCGGGAAATCCCAACCAGATCGGCTATGCCTATGTGGTGGATGGCACCTCGAACACCGAACTGGCCCCCTCGTTCACACGGGTGAACTTTGAAAACGGGGAAGTGAACACCGGCATCCACCCTTATGCCGGTTTCTATTATTTCTTCGACGCGGTCGGCGGCTTCGTCGGCCTGCGGCGGATCGAGGGAATGGATACCGACACCTCCTTCACGCCGTCCCTGGCCATCACAGGCACCCTGGCGCTGCCTGATAGCTTCGCCAGCAATCTGCCAGTTTATGTCAGCGCCGCCTCCACGCTCTCGGCGGCCTCCACGGCCACTTTCTCCGGCGACGTGGGTGGCCCCGGCCAGCTCACCATCTCCGGGCTGGGCAGCATCACTTTGTCGGGCAATGTCACGCTGCCGGCGGGCATCGTCGTCTCGTCCGGCGGCCTTGCGCTGTCCGCCCTCGCGACAGCGGACATTTCAGTGGGTTCGGGCGGCTGGCTGACGGCCGGCGGCACCCTGACCGGCACGGTCACCAATGCCGGGACGTTCGCCAATCTCGGCACGCTGGTCGGCCTTCTCACCAATTCCGGCAGCGCCGAGAATTTCGGCACGATCCAGGGGAATGTCGCGAACACCGGGACCTTCTACAATGACGGCGTCGTCACCGGGAGCGTTTCAAACCATGGCGTTCTCGGCGGCAACGGCACGATCCGGGGGGACCTGGAAGTCGATGGCCGCCTTTCGCCGGGCCATTCGGTCGGGCAGATCAATGTGCAGGGCGACGTCCTTCTCACCAGCAGCGCGGTCTATGTCGCGGAACTGGGAGGTGGCGGAACCGCCGACCTGTTCCACGCCGACGGGGAGATCGTCTCCAACGGCTCCACCATCCAGCTCGTGCCGCTGGCGGACTATAATCCGGTGCTCGGCGGCACCTATGTGGTGATCACCGCCGGAGCGGGCGTCACCGGCAGCTTCCTGGTGAGTGCGCCGGCCTTTGGCTCGGTGTCGGCGCTCTATCCCTTCCTCGCACCGGGGCTATCCATCGGCTCGGGTGGGGTCAGCATCGAAATGGAGCGCAGCGCGGTGCCGTTCGCTGCGCTGGCGACCACCTCGAACCAGGCCGGTGCGGCCTCTGCCGTGGGCTCGCTGTCGTCGACTTCACCGGTTGCAGCGGCGCTTGCAAGCGTCTCCGCGTTCGCCGCTCCCGCCGCCTTCGCGTCGCTGGACGGCGAAATCTACGCGTCGGCGCAGAGCGTGCTCCAGACCCAGTCCGCTTATCTGCGCAACGCCGTGACCGGCCGCCTGCTTCAGGCGACGGCGGGCGTGCCGGCTGGTGCCGGTCCGCGCGCGGTGGAGATGCCCGGCATCGCCGGCGCCACCTTGTGGGGGCAGGCCTATGCGGGGTGGGGATCGAACGATGGCAACGCCAATGCTTCGGGCTATTCCAGCTCGGTGGGCGGGTTCATCATGGGGCTGGACACCGCACTGGCCGGTTGGCGGGTCGGCCTTGCCGCCGGCTTCGGCCAGTCGCAATTCGACCTGGATAGTGGGCTCTCCAGCGGCTCCAGCGACACTTACGATCTCTCGCTCTATGCCGGGCGCAGCTTCGGCGCACTGAGCTTGCGGTTCGGCGCCGCCTATTCCTGGCACGATCTCTCATCGCAGCGCACCGTGGCGCTTCCCAGCTTCGTGCAATCCTATGGCACCGGCTACGACGGGCGCACCGCGCAGTTGTTCGGCGAGGTGGGCTATGCCTTCCAGGTGCCGGGCGTGGCCGGGGCAGGCATCGAGCCGTTCGCCGGCCTGTCCTATGTGGCGCTGTCCACCGACGGGTTCACGGAAGCCGGCGGCGGCGCGGCGCTTACCGGTGCGTCGAGCAATTTCGACACCCTCTCCACCACGCTTGGCGTGAGAGGGCAGGTGCCGCTCGCCCTTATGGGGGGCATTCCAGTGATGCTGAACGGAACGCTCGGCTGGCAGCACGCCTATGGCAACCTGACGCCGACCACCACTTTGGCATTCACCAGCGGCTCCACGCCGTTCACGGCCTATGGCGCACCCTTGGCGTCGGACGCGGTGATCGCGGCGCTCGGCCTCTCCGCGCAGGTCAGCGCCAACCTGAGCCTCAGCATCGCCTACGGCGGGCAGCTTTCCAGCGATGTGATGGAAAATGCGGTGAAGGGCAGCTTCGTCTGGTCGTTCTGACGCCTTCAGTTGATCCCCGGAGACGCTCCGGGGATCGACCTGTGTTCAGAAGCCGACGGCGGTGCCGCGCAGATCGTAGGCGTCGGCGCCGTCGATCTTGACGCTGGCGATCTCGCCGACCCGCAGCGGGCGGCGCGAGGCGACATGCACCCGCCCGTCGATCTCCGGCGCATCGCCCTTGGTGCGGCCGATGGCACCCGTTGAGGTGACGCTGTCGATAATCACCTGCTGGCGCGTGCCGACCTTGCGCTTCAGCCGCCGGGCCGAGATCGCCTGCTGGGTGCGCATAAGGCGGTCGTAACGCTCGGTCTTGATCTCTTCCGGCACCGGATCGGCCAGGATGTTGGCGGGCGCGCCGGCCACGGGCTCGAACTTGAAGCAGCCCACGCGGTCCAGTTCCGCCTCCTCCAGGAACGACAACAGCTCCTGGAATTCGCTCTCGGTCTCGCCGGGGAATCCGACGATGAAGGTCGAGCGCAAGGTGAGGTCCGGCACGGCGGCGCGCCACGCCTGGACGCGTGCCAGGGTCTTCTCCTGCGAGGCCGGGCGCTTCATGCGCCGCAACACCTCGGGGCTCGCGTGCTGGAACGGGATATCGAGATAGGGCAGCACCTTGCCCGCCGACATCAGCTCCATGACCTTGTCGACGTGGGGATAGGGGTAGACATAGTGCAGCCGCACCCACGCGCCGAGTTCGCCCAGCGCCTCGGCGAGATCATAGAATCGCGCCTGCCGCTCGCGCTCGCGCCATGTGCTGGCGGCGTATTTGATGTCTACGCCATAGGCCGAGGTGTCCTGCGAGATCACCAGCAGTTCCTTCACCCCCGCGTTCACGAGACGCTCAGCCTCGCGCATCACCTCGTTGAGAGGGCGCGAGACGAGATCGCCGCGCAGCTTGGGGATGATGCAGAAGGTGCAGCGGTTGTTGCAGCCCTCGGAAATCTTCAAATACGCGTAGTGGCGCGGCGTCAGCTTGATGCCGTGTTCGGGCACCAGATCGAGGAACGGATCGTGCTGGGGCGGCACCGCCTCGTGGACGGCGGCGAGCACGCTCTCATATTGCTGCGGCCCGGTGACGGCGAGCACGCCGGGATGCACCTTGCGGATCTGGTCGGGCTCGGCGCCCATGCAGCCGGTGACGACCACCTTGCCGTTCTCTGCCAGCGCATCGCCGATGGCAGCCAGGCTTTCCGCCTTGGCGCTGTCGAGGAAGCCGCAGGTGTTGACGATGACGAGGTCGGCCCCGTCGTGGTTGCGCGAGAGTTCGTAACCCTCGGCCCGCAGGCGCGTGATGATGCGCTCGCTGTCCACCAGCGCCTTGGGGCAGCCGAGGGAGACGAACGAGATGCGGGGCGCATCCTTGGACGAGGCTTTAGGCGCGAGTTCGACCATGCCGGTGGGGCTGACTGTCATTTCATTTGAGAAGTTCCAGGGCGTTACGGGAGGCTGGCCCGCGCGTCAATCCCGCGCGCCTCTTTGAATGCCGCGGTGCATCAAGTTTCGGAGAGTGAAGTTTTCTGTTGCGTTCATCCGGAGGGGGCGTTGTCTACACCTCAGAAGCTGTGAAGAGCTTGAGGAAGCGTCATGATTTATGTGATCGCCTGCGTTGCGGCCATTGCCGGCCTGCTGTTCGGGTTCGACGAGGGCATCATCGCCGGGGCGCTGCGGCCGCTTCATACCGAATTTGACATCAGCCCCCTGGAAGAGGGGCTGATGACCGCCACAGTGCCGCTCGGCGCCCTGGTCGGCGCCGTCATCGCCGGCATGCTGGCCGCGCCCTGGGGCCGGCGCAGCCTTCTCATGGCGGCGGCGCTGCTGTTCATCGCCGGGGCGCTGGTCTGCGCCTTCGCGCCCAGCATCTGGGTCTTGTCCCTCGGCCGCCTGTTCCTGGGCATCGCCATCGGTGTCGCGGCCATGGTCGCCCCGCTCTACATCTCGGAGACCGCCCCGGCGTCGCAGCGCGGCATGCTGGTCTCGATCTATCAGCTCGCCATTACGCTCGGCATTTTCGGCGCCTATCTCGTCGGCTTCGCGCTGCATGATTCCTGGCGCGTCATGTTCGCCACCGCCGTGGTGCCGGGGCTGATGCTGCTGGTGGGCGTGTGGCGCCTCTCCGACACGCCGCGCTGGCTGGTGCAGCGCGGCCGGCACGCGGAGGCGGGGCGCGTCATCGCCTCGATCCAGGGCTGCGGCGTGAGCGACCCGCGCGTCACCAGCGAACTGGCGGCCATCACTTCGGCCGCCCGTTCGGAGGAAAAAGCCGGGACCTGGGCGGATCTGCTCGGGCCGCTGGCCCGCCCCGCGCTGGTGGTGGGGACGGGCCTGTTCTTCCTCCAGCAGCTTTCCGGCATCAATGCCGTGATCTATTTCGCGCCCACCGTGTTCGCCCACGCCGGCTTCAGCAGCAGCGGCACCCAGCTGCTCGCCACCTTGGGCATCGGTGCGGTGAATGTGCTGATGACCCTGGTGGCGATGGCGCTGATCGACCGGATCGGCCGGCGCAAGCTGATGTTCATCGGCTTCGCCGGGGCGGCGTTAAGCCTGGGCCTGATCGCGGTGGCGGCGGGCACGGGATCACCTGACCTCCAAGCACTCTCGCTGATCGGCCTCGTGCTCTATATCGCCTCGTTCGCCATCGCGATCGGCCCGCTGCCCTGGGTGATGATGTCGGAAATCTTCCCGCTGCACCTGCGCGGTCTCGGGATGAGTGCCGCCTCCATCACCAATTGGGCGTTTAATTTCATCGTCGTCCTCACCTTCCCGGTGCTGCTCGACACGCTCGGGCTGGCCGGCGTGTTCTCGATCTATGCCTTAGTCTGCGTGCTCGGTCTGGTCTTCACCGCGCGCTATGTCCCGGAGACGGCGGGGCTGACGCTCGAGGAAATCGAAGCGCACCTGAAGGCGGGAAAACCCTTCCGCGCCCTCGCGCCCCTGGCCAAGGCCGCCTAAAGCGCCGCGCGGTTCCGCCTAGGGATCGCTGCGATGAGTCCCTCTCCCAATTGCGGGGGAGGGAGCGGCTGCGCTTAACGCCGAGCCCTCATGCGGACACCACACGGAGCGGGAGTATCCGTTGGCGCTGTTGCGTCATGTTGTCGTTGCGTCATGGCGGCGCGTTGTCTCGTGCAGTGCAAAAAGACTTAACCTCGGGACGGCATCGGCGTTATAAGCGGATCAGCCAGCCATTCCGCAGCGCGGATCGCCAGCCAAGCCAGCTCCCTACTTTTGACGCCGGTGAAGCGCGATGACGATACGCGAGACTTTGGACATGCCGCTGGTATGTCCGCGCAGGATTTCCAAGGCTGCCGGGGTTCTGCCTGCCCTGGTTCTGATTGCGAGCATGGCCCTCGGGGGAGCGGCTTTCGCGCAGCAGCCGGCACAGACACCCGCCGTAGCGCCGCCTGCGCCTTCCGCCTCACAACCGGTCGCCGCACCTCCGGTTGCCGCTCCTGCGAGACCAGCTGCTGCACCGGCGCCGACGGCGTCCTCCTTCTCCTCTGCGCCCACCATGACGACGCCGGCTCTGCCCGCGGCGGTGGCTCCCGCCCAGGGCACCGCTACGCCAACCGCCGCTCCTGCGCCCGTCCCGCCTGCGGTGCCGGCACCCACTGATGCCGCGCCTATGCCGGCGCTGCCTGAAGCCTTGCCCCCCTCGGCAAATGGGATGCTGCCGCACGATCTGTCGCCGTGGGGCATGTTCATGGCGGCCGCCTTGGTGGTGAAGGCGGTGATGGTCGGCCTCGCCTTCGCCTCCGTCGTCACCTGGACCGTCTGGCTGGTGAAGACCTTCGAGTTGATCGCGGCCAATCGCGCGGTTCGGCACAGCCTGAAGATCCTGCGCCAGGCGCCCACCCTCGCCAGTGCGGTGAAAGCCATTCCGGTGAAGCAGGGGGGCGCCGCCGGCGTGGTCGCCCGCGCCGCGCTCGCAGAGGTGGAGGTGTCCCGTTCGCTGGCCGCCGAAGGCATCAAGGAGCGCGTCGCAATCTCGATCAACCGCATCGAGGCCGCCGCCGCCCGGCGCATGGTGCTCGGCACCGGCCTGCTCGCGACCATCGGCTCGACCGCGCCCTTCGTCGGCCTGTTCGGCACGGTGTGGGGCATCATGAACAGCTTCATCGGCATCTCGAAAGCGCAGACCACCAATCTCGCGGTGGTGGCCCCCGGCATCGCCGAGGCGCTGCTCGCCACCGCCATCGGCCTCGTGGCGGCCATTCCGGCTGTCATCATCTACAACGTGTTCGCGCGCGCCATCGCCAACTACAAGGCTTCGCTCGCCGACGCCTCGGCGGAAGTGATGCGCCACCTCTCGCGGGATCTCGACCGCGAGCAGGCGAGCGGCGGTGGCCGCCTCCGGGCAGCGGCGGAGTAGGGCATGTCGGCCAAGCTCGACCACGGCGGCGATGAACTCGTCGAAACCCACGAGATCAACGTCACGCCCTTCATCGACGTGATCCTGGTTCTGCTGATCATCTTCATGGTGGCCGCCCCGCTCGCAACCGTGGACATCCAGGTGGAGCTGCCGACCTCCACGGCCCAGCAGCAGCCCCGGCCCGACAAGCCGATATTCCTGAGCGTGAGCACGGACCTCACGCTTGCGCTGGGCAATGACGCCGTGCCCCGCGACGGCATCGGCCGCGTGCTGGACGCCGCCACCAATAATGATCGGCAGCAGCGCATTTTCGTGCGCGCCGACAAGGCCGTGACCTATGGCGATGTGATGGAGGTGATGAACCTTCTGCGTAATGCCGGCTATCTCAAGGTCGCGCTCGTGGGTCTCGAAGGCGCGACCGCGCCGGCACCGGCGGCAGGCGCTATACCGGCCGCGCCAGGCATCGCCCCGGCTGCGGGAGCACCCCGTTGACCACGATGGATTGGCACCACGCACCGCAGCAGGACGCGCATCACCGCAGCTACGGCGCGTTGATGACGCGCTGGCTCGCGGCCGGCGCCATCATCCTGTTCGCCCATCTGGCAGCGGTATATGCCGGGCTTCACTGGCCCCACGCAACAGATACCGATGCGCCCGCGGCCGCCATGATGATCGACCTTGCGCCGCTGCCGGTCGCGCCGCCCTCCGAGCTTGAGGATGTGGCGCCGGGGCCGCAGATGGTTCAGGCACCTGAAGTGCCCGATCTGCCGGAGGAGTTGGAAGACACAACGCCCCCGCCGCAGCCCATCGTCGATCCTTTGCTTGAATTGCCGGACCTTCCCCCGCCGCCGCCGCTGGCCGAGGCTCTGCTTCCTCCCCCGCGCCCGGTCGAGCCGGTGGTGGAGCAGCCGCCGCCGCCCAAGCCGGTGGAGAAGCCGCAGCCCAAGCCGAAGGCCGCGCCGCGCAAGCCGCCGGCGCCGATGACCAGCGCCGCACCGCGCTCCGACGCCGCGCCGTCCGCCGCGACGGCGGCGCCGAACGCCGGGGCATCCACCAGCAATTCCGCCGCGCCCGCGACCTGGCGCAACATGCTGGTGGCGCATCTCAACCGGCACAAACGCTATCCCGCCGAAGCAAGGGCGCGGCACGAGGAGGGGACCGCGCGTCTGCGCTTCTCCATCGACCGCTCCGGCAAGGTGGTGGGCGCGAGCCTCGCCGGTTCCGCCGGTTCCGCCGCGCTCGATGCCGAAGTGATGGATCTGATCCGCCGGGCATCCCCTGTCCCGGCCCCGCCGCCTGAAGTGGGCGGCGGCGTGATTACCCTGACCGTGCCGGTGAACTTCAACGCCAAGTGAGGCGGAGCGGGCCCGTTGCGTGTGGTGGCCGCTCTTCCGCCTGCGGGGGAGGGCGCGGGAGGCGGCGCGCTAAATCACGAAAAGCCCGTCAACCGTGGCGTGGACGGCAATGACCACGTCCTGAAAGTCATTGTCGCCGCTGCCGTTGTGGATGTCCTCGAAGCCGATGAACAGCGTGTTGCCGGCGGCGTCGGTGCCGGAGAGCACTTGGGCGGCCTTGTCGGTGTTGAGGTCTGCGAGTGAATGGAACACCGGCGCCGCCGTCAGATAGCCCCCGCTCTGGCTGAACAGCAGCGGTATGTCGCCGGAGCGCACATCGTACGCGGAATGGTCGTAAGGGTCCTGGAACGAGAGGTCGTCCGCCAAATTCCCGTAGAGGCTTGCGCCGTTCTGGATGAGGAAGAAGCCGAAGTGATCACCATCGCCCGGCATGCCGATGGTGATGTTCTGCCCGATGCTCGCGGACAAGGTGTTCTCGAACACGATATGGACATTGGATACGACGCCCTCCGCCGAGATGACGTAGACGCCCAGCATGTTCGCGTAGGCCGAGATCGCGGCGTTGAGTTCCACGGAGAAGGCGGTCAGCCCATCGCCGGTGAGGAAGGCCTCATTGGCGATCCCATTGATGCTGGCGGGGGTCACGGCCACCCCCTCGTGCAGCGTGGGCAGGATCGGCACGAAATTAATGGCGGTGTGGGCGCTGGCCTCGGTGCCGCGCAGCGTGAACATGAAGGCGCCGCCGGTGAGATTGCCTTCCACATGGAACGCGTTGCTGCCCCACGCGAAGGTGGCGCTGTCCCCGGTGCTTGCCAGTGTGAGGCTGGAGCGGCCCAGCCACCCGCCGCCGATTTCAAACAAATCTCCGACCTTCACGCCGAAGATGCTGTCGCCGTTCATGTCGGCCAATGGGTCGACAACGCGGTTGTGGCCGGAGCCGAAATAGATCTGGTCCGCCCCGGCGCCGCCGGTGAACAGGTCGTTGCCGCCATTGCCGCGCAGGACGTTGGCGATGTCGGAGCCGATGATCCAGTCATTGCCGTCGCCGCCGATGGCGGTCTCGATGATGGTGCCAAAGGCGATGCCGATATTGTTGGTGATGCCGGCCGTGCTGGAAAACGTGCCCGGCTGAAGGCTGATCTTGCTGCCGTGCTCATAGCCGGAGAGGTCGAGCGTGTTGCCCACCCCGCCATCCCAGAGGGTGACGATGGGGGTCAGGTTGGACGTGAAATCGAAATAGGGCCGCAGCGTGCCCTCGATATTGGTGTTGTAGCCGAATATCTGGCCGCCGGAGGTGAGCGGGCCGCTGACCGGCGCGCCGTAGAGCCGCTGGACCGCAATAATATCGAGGATCATCGGCGTGACGGGCATGCCGCTGGACTGGGTGCCGTCGGGATTGTTGACGATGCCCCAGAAGGTCTCGGTGTACGTCGGGTTATATTTCCCCGGTATCCAAGGCAGGATGTAGGACATGATGGTCCACTGCTTGGTGTCGTAGGCGCTGAACTGCTGCGTCAGCGCGTCATAGGTGCCGTCATAGGGCCCGCCATGTCCCAGCCCCAGCGCATGCCCGAGCTCATGAACAAGTGTCGCGATGGGGAAGCCGCCGCGCACCGCAAGGTCGGTGGTGATGGGGCCGAAACCTGGCACGGTGGTGTCGATTGAAATGCGGGTGACGCTGTCCGGATGATGATCCGGCTGCGAAATGAGCGTGGTGCTGCCCACCGGGACGACCTCATCCACGCCGCTGAGCCAGTAAGCTTGGCCATCGGTGCCGCGAACGATCTGGAAATTGGAGACCTCTTCGCTCGGGGCTTCAACGAAGGTCACGTTCGCCACGGCCGACCACACCGCCATGGAGCCGACAAAGGCGGTCTTCTCCATGTCGGACCAGCCGGATTGCGGGTCGAACCAATAGCTGATCGTGGCCGGGGTGCCGGCAGTGGGCGCGCCCCACTTCACAACTTCGGCGGTGGAACCATAGCTCGCGGGGTTAGAGGGATAATCCAGGTCGCTGCGCCAGGTTGCGTACGTGATGGGGGCGACCGCCCCGCTTGCGTCGATACCGGCAAAAAATGAGATTTCGGGCTCGAAAGCCGAGGGTGCATCCACCACGCAAAACTCCATTACAGCAATTTAAGCGCGAAATATGCGCGTAAACGCCGGCCGAAGCCGGCATGGCAATGCCCTGACCCATCGATATTGCGGCGCGGGAGCGCAGAGTCCAGAGGGAACCTTACGTCTCGTTCACACTCACCTTTGAGAGGCTCACCACTTTGGACTTGGGCGCTGCCCTGTGATAAGCGAGCCGCCTGCCGGGGCCTGTGCCGCAGTGCGGTGGCCCCCGCGCCGGAACTTTCGGAGACCGTCCATGGCATCGCACGATGCAAGCCTTTCCTCCACCGTCGAGGAAAACAGCCGCTTCTTCTCCGCCTCGCTCAGCGAGACGGACGCCGAGATCGCAGCCGCCATAAAGGCGGAGCTGGGTCGCCAGCGCGACGAGATCGAGTTGATCGCCTCGGAGAACATCGTTTCCCGCGCGGTGCTGGAAGCCCAGGGCTCGGTGCTCACCAACAAATATGCCGAAGGCTATCCGGGCCGGCGCTATTACGGCGGCTGCCAGTTCGTGGACGTGGCCGAGACGCTCGCCATCGAGCGCGCCAAGACGCTGTTCAACTGCGGCTTCGCAAATGTGCAGCCCAATTCCGGCAGTCAGGCGAACCAGGGTGTGTTTTTCGCACTGATGCAGCCGGGCGACACCTTCCTCGGGCTCAACCTCGCGGCCGGCGGACATCTGACCCACGGCTCGCCGGTGAACATGTCCGGCAAGTGGTTCAACCCCGTCTCCTACGGCGTGCGCGAGGACGACCAGCGCATCGATTATGACGAGGTGGCTAAGCTCGCCGACCAGCATAAGCCGAAGGTGATCGTCGCCGGCGGGTCCGCCTATCCGCGCATCATCGACTTCGCCAAGATGCGCGCGATCGCCGACAGCGTGGGCGCCAAGCTCATGGTGGACATGGCGCACTTCGCCGGCCTGGTGGCGGGCGGGGCGCACCCGAGCCCGTTCCCGCATGCCCATGTGGTTACCACCACCACCCACAAGACCCTGCGCGGCCCGCGCGGCGGCATGATCCTCACCAATGACGAGGATCTCGCCAAGAAGATCAATTCGGCGATCTTCCCTGGCATCCAGGGCGGCCCGCTGATGCATGTCATCGCCGCCAAGGCGGTGGCGTTCGGCGAGGCGTTGCAGCCCGAGTTCAAGCTCTATGCGAAGAACGTGGTGGAGAATGCCAAGGCATTGGCCGAGACCCTGCGCGGCCACGGCTTCGCCATCGTCTCGGGCGGCACCGACACCCATGTGATGCTTGTGGACCTGCGCCCCAAGAACCTCACCGGCAAGGTGTCGGAGATCGCGCTTGGGCGCGCACACATCACCACCAACAAGAACGGCATCCCGTTCGACCCGGCGAAGCCCGCGATCACCTCTGGCGTTCGCCTCGGCACGCCCGCCTGCACCACGCGCGGGTTTGGCGTGAAGGAGTTCCAGCAGGTCGGCGACATGATCGCCGAGGTGCTGGACGTGCTCTCGCAAAAGGGCGTCGACGAAGATAGTCTGGTTGAGCAGGCGGTTCGGGAGAAGGTTTCGAGCCTTCTCGCCCGCTTCCCCATTTACGGCTGAGCGGGGCGTCGGAAGGGCGACAAGCATGCGCTGTCCCTATTGCGGGCACGAAGACACCCAGGTCAGGGACAGCCGCCCCACCGAGGAGGACACGGCCATCCGCCGCAGGCGGGTGTGCCCAAACTGCAATGGCCGCTTCACCACGTTCGAGCGGGTGCAACTGCGTGAATTAACCGTCGTGAAGCGGTCCGGCCGGCGCGAGCGGTTCGACCGGGAGAAGCTGGCGCGCTCGGTGCAGATCGCGGTGCGCAAGCGGGTGGCGGAGCCTGACACGGTGGAAGCCCTGATCTCCCGTGTGGTGCGCAATCTGGAAAAGATCGACACCGACATTCCCACCGAATTCATCGGCGAGATGGTGATGCGGGAGCTGAAGCGGATCGACGACGTGGCCTATGTGCGCTTCGCCTCGGTCTACCGCAATTTCCGCGAAGCCAAGGACTTTGAAAGCGTGCTCGACGAACTGGCGGCCGGCAAGCCGTCCGAGCCGCAGGCCGAGCCCGGCGACACGCCGCGCATCCCGGAGTGAGCGTGTCCCTTTCCCCCGCCGTCATGACGCCGCACGAGGACGAGCGCCTGATGGCGCGCGCGCTGGAGACCGGGCAGGCGGGGCTGGGACGCACCTGGCCAAACCCCTCCGTCGGCGCCGTCGTGGTGGCGCACAGCCCCTCCGGCCCGCGCATTCTTGGCGCCGCCGGCACGGCCGCCACTGGCCGCCCCCATGCCGAGCCGCTGGCGCTGGCCCAGGCGGGCGATGAGGCGCGCGGCGCGACGCTCTATGTCACGTTGGAACCCTGCTCGCATCACGGGCGAACGCCGCCCTGCGCCGATGCGGTCATTGCATCCGGCATCCGGCGGGTGGTGGCGGCGATTGAGGACCCGGATCACCGGGTGCGCGGGCGCGGCGTCGCGCGGCTGCGTGCGGCGGGCATCTGGGTGACGGTGGGCGTCGGCGCCGAGCAGGCGCGCGTGGACCATGCCGGCCATATCAGCCGGGTCACGCGCGGCCGGCCGCATGTGCTGTTGAAGATGGCGGTTTCCGCCGATGGGAAGGCAGGCCTCTCAGGCCCGCGCCCCGCCGCAATCACCGGGCCGCAGGCGCGCGAGCGGGTGCACCTGATGCGCGCCTCATCCGATGCCATATTGGTCGGCATCGGGACGGCGCTGGCCGATGATCCGCTGCTGACCTGCCGGCTGCCGGGCCTGGAGGGCCGCTCGCCGGTGCGCATCGTCCTCGACGGGGATTTGCGGCTGTCTTTGAGTTCTCAAGTGGTGCGCACCGCCGCCGAGATGCCGCTGTGGGTAATCTGCGCCGAGGATGCGCCGGTTCATCGCGAGCGCGCCCTGGTGGACCTCGGCGTCGAGGTGCTGCGGACGCCGCGTGCGGCCAATGGCCGGCTCGATCTCGATGCGGTGATGAAGCTGCTCGGCCTGCTCGGGGTCACGCGCCTGATGGTGGAAGGCGGACCGCACCTTGCCGCCGCGCTGCTGGACACTGAGCTGGTGGATGAGGTGGCGGTGTTCCAGAGCCAGCTGGTCCTGGGGGAGGGGGCGGTCGATGCCCTTGCCGGGCGGCCGCTTCATCGCCTGACGGCGCCGGTGGGTTTTGCCGTGGTGGAAGCGAGCGAGGCTGGGGATGACCAGATACTGAGGTTGTGGCGTCGTTAAGTGTCACGTTTTGCGACCTTCCGCAGCTTCGACAATGACCTGATCTCCGACCTGAGACATCAAGCCGAGACCGACGCGCTGACGGGGCTGAGAAACCGCAGATTTCATTTTGACGATTTCAACGCGCTCGGTCGGGACGCATATTGTGCATGGCTCCAATGCGCGGCAGGGACACCAGCCCGGCTGAGGGTGCATCGACAAAGGCGGGGGCATCGGCCTAGTACAGGCCAGCATCTTCGACCCCAATCCGATCCGGCCGTGGCGAGAACACAGCGCCGGATCGCGCGATCGGCAGGCACCATGTTCACGGGCATCGTCACCGACCTCGGACAGATCACCGCCATCAAGGCGCATAACGATGTCCGTACCCTCACCATCGCCACGCGCTATGACGCGGCCACCATCGATATCGGCGCGTCCATCTCGTGTTCCGGCGTCTGCCTCACCGTGACGGCGGTGGAGGAGGGTGGACCGTTCGGCACACTGTTCACGGTGGACGCGGCCCCGGAAACCCTATCGATCACCACCGCCGCCGTGTGGACACCTGGCCGGCGGCTGAACCTGGAGCGGGCGCTTGCCATGGGCGCGGAATTGGGGGGACATCTCGTCACGGGGCACGTCGATGCCGCCATTATCGTGGTGTCGCGCGAGGACCTGGGAGAGACCAGCCGCTTCCTGTTCGAGGCGCCCGATCCGCTGGCGCGCTTCATCGCCGCCAAAGGCTCCGTGTGCCTCGACGGCACGTCGCTGACGGTCAATGTGGTCGAAGGGAATACCTTCTCCTGCCTACTCATTCCCCATACCCTCGCAGTGACCACCTGGGGCGATGTCGGTGCGGGGGATCGGGTCAATCTGGAGGTCGATCTGATGGCGCGCTACGCCGCGCGGCTTGCAGAGTTCCCCCGGGCCTAGTACCCCTCGCGCCGAGTTCAGGAGACATATGTGATGGTTATCACACGCAACGATCGCGTGGACGTGGCGGCCGAGACGGTATCCGGCGCCCGCGTGCTGATCGTGGAGGGGCGCTATTACGAGGCGCTCGCCGATGAATTGCTGGCCGGCGCCCGGGCCGTGCTGGAAGCGGCCGGCGCCGAGGTCGAGGTCGTGACCGTGCCGGGCGCCCTCGAGGTGCCGGTTGCGGTGGAGATCGCACTCGAAGGCGCCGACCTCAACGGCCGGCCGTTCGAGGCGGTGGTCGGCCTTGGTTGCGTGATCCGTGGCGAGACCTACCATTTCGAGATCGTCGCGGGGGAATCCGCGCGCGGCCTGATGGATCTGGCGCTGGGTCACGGCATTCCGCTCGGCAACGGCATTCTCACCGTGGACACCGAGGCGCAGGCCTGGGAACGGGCGCGCGTCGGCGAAGGCGATAAGGGCGGCGGTGCCGCTCATGCGGCGCTGGCGCTGCTGCGCCTCAAGCGGCGGGTGATGGCATGAGCGATGTCCCGAAACCCATGAAGAAGAGCGCGGCCCGCCTCGGTGCGGTGCAGGCGCTCTACCAGATGGATGTCGCCGCCACGCCGGTGAACGAAATCCTCGCCCAGTTCGAGAGCCATTGGCTGGGCCAGGAAGTCGAGGGCACGCAGTATCCGGACGCCGACCTCAGGCTGTTCCGCGATGTCGTGGAAGGGGTGCTGCGCGAGCAGATGCAGATCGACCCCATGGTCGACAACGCCCTCTCCCAGGGCTGGCCGCTGCGCCGGGTCGAGACCGTGCTGCGCGCCTCGCTCCGGGCCGGCGCCTATGAACTGCTCAGCCGCCCGGATGTGCCGGCGCGGGTGGTGATCGCGGAATATGTCAACGTCGCGGGTGCCTTCCTCGACAAGGACGAGACCGGCATGGTCAACGCGGTGCTGGATTCGTTGGCGCGGGACCTGCGCGCGGACGAGTTCTCACGGCCGGGAGCGGCCTGAGATGGACGCGGGCGGGACCGGCGAAGACCGTTTCATCGCCCGCTATCTCCGTCCGCTCGCCACGGATCCTTCCGCATTGGGTCTCATGGACGATGCGGCGCTGCTGTCGCCGCCGCCTGGTATGGACCTCGTCCTCACCAAGGATGCGCTGGTTGCCGGGGTGCATTTCTTTCCCGATGATCCGCCCGCCTCCATCGCGCGCAAGGCGCTGCGGGTGAACCTCTCCGATCTCGCGGCCAAGGGCGCGGTCCCGCTCGGCGCGCTGCTGGCGCTTGCGATCCCGCGCGGGACGAGCGAAGGCTGGATGAAGGCGTTCACCATCGGCCTCGGCGCGGATACCGCGCTTTACGCCTGCCCGATCCTGGGGGGCGATACGGTCACCACACCCGGTCCGCTGACGCTTTCGATCACCGCGTTCGGCACGGTGCCGAAGGGCCGCTTCGTGCCGCGCACGCGGGCGGCGGCGGGACAGGCCATCGTCGTCACCGGCTCGATCGGCGATGCCGCACTCGGCCTAAAGCTGCGGCTTGAGCCGGGTCTTGCGGGCTTTCTCGGATTGGTGGAGATGCAGCGGGCGCATCTCGCGGACCGGTATCTGCATCCGCAGCCGCGCCTCGCCCTCGCGTCCATCTTGCGCTCGTATGCCAGTGCCGCCATGGACATTTCGGACGGTTTGGTCGGCGATGTCGCAAAGATGCTGGATGCCTCCGGCTGCGCTGGCTGGATCGATGCCGGCCGTGTTCCGCTCTCCCTTGCCGCCGCTGCCGCCATTGCTGGCGATCCGACCCTGCTGCGTATCGCGCTGACGGGGGGAGACGATTACGAAATCGCCGCCACTGTTCCGCTGGAGCGGGTGTCGGCGTTCCTCATCGATGCCGCCGCAGCCGGTGTCCCGGCCACGATCGTCGGCCAGACCCGCCCCGGCAGCGGGCTGGATCTGCTGGATGGATTCGGCGGCACGCTCGATTTCGGCGCCGGCAGCTACAGCCACTTCTGAAGCGTCCTTCGGGCTCGCGGATGCGACCGCGCGTGCGACGTCCCGCCCAGGTTCCCGATGGGAACCGATCCCCAACGCCACAGTTAAGCTCTGGTGCAGCGCGAAAGTCGTCGCGTGTCGGGTTGCGCCGCACGGTTTCTCCTTTCAGAAGAGTCATGCATGCGCCGTCGCGAATTCGTACAGGCTGCGGCCTTGGTTCCCGCCGTGGCGGCACTCGGCCATTCGTTCTGGAGCGGCTTGATTGCGACCGCGCAGGCGCAGGACAAGCCCGCCGCACAGGACAAGGCGGCCGGTGTGCCGTTCGATGCCTACACCGTGCGCCAGATGGCGCGCGAGCGGGCGCAGAAACCCTTCAAGGCGCCGGACCAGAAGCTGCCGGCGCAGCTCGACAAGCTGAGCTACGACGAATATCGCAACATCCGCTTCAATCCGGACAAGGCGATCTGGCGCGGCGACAAGCTGCCGTTCGAGATGCAGCTTCTCTCTCGCGGCTTCCTGTTTCGCGACAAAGTGGACATCTCGGTGGTGGCGGACGGGCTGGCGCGGCCGCTGGTCTACAACCCCGACATGTTCCGCTTTGAGCATGGGGTGGTGGCGCCCGACCCGAAGGAGAATCTCGGCTTCTCCGGTTTTCGCCTTCACGCCCCCATGAACCGGCCGGACTATTACGACGAAGTCGCGGCCTTCCAGGGCGCGAGCTATTTCCGCGCGGTGGCCAAGGGGCAGGTCTATGGCTCCTCGGCGCGCGGGCTGTCGGTGAAGACCGGGAATCCGGCGGGCGAGGAATTCCCGCTGTTCGTCGCCTATTGGATCGAGCGTCCGCCGCCGGGCGGGGATTCGGTGGTACTGCATGCGCTGCTCGATAGCCAGAGCGCCACCGCCTCGTTCCGTTTTACGATCCGCCCTGGCGAGACCACCAACATGGCGGTGGAGATGTCGCTCTATCCCCGGGTGGATATCGAGGAGGCGGGCATCGGCACGCTGACCTCCATGTTCTTCTTCGGCCCCAACGACCGCGACAACGTGGACGATTTCCGCCCCATGGTGTGCGACGCGGATGCGCTGTCCATCGTTAACGGGCGGGGCGAGCGGCTCTGGCGGCCGCTGCAGAACCCGCGCCACCTGGAATTCTCGATCTTCAGCGACACCAACACGCGCGGCTTCGGCCTGATGCAGCGCCAGCGATCGTTCTTCGACTATCAGGACCTGGAAGCGCGCTATGAGAAGCGCCCCAGCGTCTGGGTCGAGCCAATCGGCGACTGGGGGCAGGGGGCGGTGCATCTCATCGAGATCCCCACCCGCGAGGAGATCCACGACAATATCGTCGCCTTCTGGCGCCCCAAGGAGCCGCTGCGCAAGGGCGGGGAATATTCCTACACCTACCGCCTGCATTGGGGCTGGGACCAGCCGGACGGCAACAAGCTTGCCCGCTTCGGTACCACCCGCACCGGCGGCGCCGCGCAGGGGCGCTTGTTCGTGGTGGATGTGGTGGGGGATGCCCTCAAAAACTTCGACCCCGCGAAGCTCAAGGCCGAAGTGACCAGCACCGGCGGCACCGTGCGCGACGTGGTGTTGCAGCCCAATCCGGAAATCCAGGGCGCGCGCCTCTCCTTCGTGCTGGAACCGCCCCAGGGCGACACGGCGGCTGAATTGCGGGCGCAACTGACCCGCGATGACCAGGTGATCTCCGAGGTGTGGGTCTATCGATGGAAGGCATAGCCGGGGTGCCCACCTTCCAGACATCCGCCGATCCCGCTGATGCGGGGCGTGTCGCGGTGCCGGCGGCCTTGCCGTCTGAAACGCCGTTGCAGATGCCTGTTCAGTCGCTGCGGGTGGCTCCGGAGAAGACGTGCCGGCCGGCCACCGCGCCGGCGGGGCTGTTCGCGCGCCGCGCGTTCGTCATTGGAGGGGCTGCTGCGCTCGCGCTGTTCGCGGCCCGCGAGATGTATCTTGTGCTTTCGGTCGGCGGCCTGTCCTGGCCGGAAGGAGTGGTGCTGGCACTGTTCGTCATGCTCTCCGCCTGGATCGCCTTTTCTTTCACCAGCGCGGTGGGCGGCGTCTTCTCGCTGTTGCGTCATGGCGGCGGGCCGCTCGGCATCGACCCTGCTGACCCGCTTCCCAGCCTCACCGCGCGCACCGCCTTGCTGATGCCGACCTATAACGAGGCGCCGGAACGGGTGCTGGCTGGGCTGGAGGCAATCTACGAATCCATCGAACAGGCGGGCGCGATCGCCCATTTCGATGTGTTCATCCTTTCCGACACCACGGACGCCGACGTCTGGGTGCGAGAGGAAGCCGGGTTCCTCGCCCTGCGCGAGCGCACCGCCGGTCATGGCCGCATCTTCTATCGCCGCCGCGCCAAAAACATCGACCGCAAGGCCGGCAATATCGGGGAATGGGTGACGCGGTTCGGCGGCGCCTATGAGTTCATGCTGGTGCTGGACGCCGACAGCTTGATGACCGGCGATACCGTGGTGCGCCTCGCCGCCGCTATGGAGCGCCATCCCGGCGTCGGGCTGATCCAGACTTTGCCGGCGATCATCGGCGGGCGCACGCTGTTTGCCCGCACCCAGCAGTTCGCCGGCCGGCTCTATGGCCCGCTGCTCGCCCACGGCCTTGCCTGGTGGCATGGGTCGGAGGGGAATTACTGGGGGCATAATGCCATCATCCGCACCCGCGCCTTCGCAGAAGAGGCGGGACTGCCGCACCTGAAGGGCCGCAAGCCGTTCGGCGGCCATATCATGAGCCATGATTTCATCGAGGCGGCGCTGATCCGGCGCGGCGGCTGGGCGGTGCATATGGTGCCGTGGCTGGAGGGCAGCTACGAGGAAGGACCGCCCTCCCTGACGGACCTTGCGGTGCGCGACCGGCGCTGGTGCCAGGGCAACCTCCAGCACGCCGCCGTGCTGCCGGCGCGGGGGCTGAATTTGATCAGCCGGCTGCATCTCCTCACCGGCATCGGCTGCTACATCACCGCGCCGCTCTGGCTCGCCCTTCTGCTGGTGGGCCTGATGATCTCGATCCAGGGGCGGTTCGTGCCGCCGGACTATTTCCCCGATGGCTTCGCCCTGTTCCCGAGCTGGCCGGCGCAGGACCCGGTGCGCGCCGCCTGGGTGTTCGTCGGAACAATGGGCATCTTGCTGGCGCCGAAGCTGATTTCCTACGTCATCATGCTGTTCGATGCGCGGCGTCGTCGCGGCTTCGGGGTGGTCGGCGCCTTCTTCAGCATGCTGGTGGAGACGGTGATCTCCGGCCTATTGGCCCCGGTCATGATGCTGGTGCAGTCGGGCGGAGTGATCGGCATTCTGCTTGGCCGCGATTCCGGATGGCAGCCGCAGCAGCGTGACGATGGCAGCGTGCCGTTCGGCGATATTCTGCGGCGCTACGGCGGGCAGGGATTGCTGGGGCTCTTCCTCGGCGTGGTGGCCTATCTGATCGCGGCGCCGCTGTTCTGGTGGATGAGCCCGGTGATCCTTGGCCTCGTTCTTTCGGTGCCGCTCGCCGCCCTCACCGCCAAGCGCAGCCTCGGCACGGCGTTCCGCAAGATGGGGCTGCTGGTGATCCCCGAGGAGCGCGTG